>CAZPGE010000001.1:0-216166 GCA_964586255.1 uncultured Candidatus Saccharibacteria bacterium
GGGGAGGGACTCATCGTGATTGTAGAATCGCCGCAAGTCGAACAAGCTAAGGAGTCACCGACACTGAGACAGTGGGTAAGGAGATTTCTTCCATTCTGGTGATACGGTGCGGGCGAGGGGAATCGAACCCCTATCTAATGCTTGGGAAGCATTCATTCTGCCACTGAACTACGCCCGCAAACAGGGGTCATTGTATCCAATATAGGCAGCTCTACAAATATTTCTTTCCGTAGGCGCGCATGGCATCGAGGACTCCCTGAAGCGCAAGTCCCTTTTTCGTGAGGGTGTAACCCCCCTTCTCGCGCTGCCGTATAAGCGCATCCTTCTCCAGGCTCTTGAGTTTGTTTGTGAGCGTGCGAGAGCTGATTCCCCGAAGCGACGTCTGGAGCTCCGTAAAACGCTTCGGGCCCGTCATAAGGTCACGGATGATAAGGAGAGTGCATGAGTCGCCCAGATTGTCGGCGACACGCGCTATAGGGCAGTCGGCACAGAGGTCCTTGCGTTGCTGAGCGGTTCGCAGTGTCATACGGAGAGGCTAGCATAGGTTTATACACTTTACAAAGTAAAGTGCTTTGTATACACTACGTAAATAGTAGAGAATAAATCCTCATCTCATATGTCCGACGCGCTCAAAATCAAAATCATCATAGGTAGTACGCGCAAGAATCGCTTCGGCGATAAGCCGGCGCGGTGGATTGCAGGATTACTCGAGAAAAAGGCAGGTGTCGAGACCGAAATTCTCGACCTACGAGATTACCCGATGCCATTTTTCGACGAGTCTGAGACGCCCAACTATAAATCAGCACCGTATGCAGAGCCGCACGTGGCAGCATGGACAAAAAAAATTGCAGAGGCGGATGGCTTTGTCGTCATCGCCGCCGAGTACAATCACGGGTATACAGCTGTCCTCAAGAATGCCCTCGACTATGTTGCGCAAGAATGGCGTGACAAAGCTGTGGGGTTTGTAGGGTATGGCAGTGCACTAGGTTCGCGTGCCATTGAGCAGCTTCGCGGGGTCGTGGTGGAGCTCCAGATGGCACCGATTCGATACGCGGTACACATGCCGTTTGATGTAGTGATGGCAGGTAATAAAGGTACGCCGGAATCGGAACTCTTCAGCGCATATGACGACCGCGGAGAGGGCATGCTCGACCAACTTATTGCGTGGTCCAAGGCGCTCAAGGCTCTCCGCACGCCCGCAAACGCAGCGTGATATACTAGGATTTCTTAGAAGTTAGCGCATGACACTATGGTAGCTAAAAAAGTAGATGTAAAGATTTATTCGACTCCGACGTGCCATTTTTGTCACGCGGCAAAGGATTTTTTCTCTGCAAATGACGTGGCGTTTACCGATTACGATGTCGCGGCTGATCTCGAAAAGCGTAAGGAAATGATTGAGAAGAGTGGTCAGATGGGTGTGCCGGTCATTGATGTCGGTGGCACATATGTAGTCGGCTTCGACGAGGGTAAGCTCCGAGAATTGCTCGAAATTAAATAGTTTTCACAGTGCCACAAAAAGAAAAAGCAGCTGCAATTGCAGCTGCTTTTTCTTTATCGTGATTGCCCCTGGCAGGAATCGAACCCACATCTCTCCCTTAGGACGGGATTGCTCTATCCATTGAGCTACAGGGGCGATGGCGCCACTGTAACACAGGGCATGCTACGATTTCACTCATGCAGTGGCAGGACATCGTCATCGCGATATGCAGTTGGGCAGGCACGATAGCACTCTTGCCGTCGATATTTGGTACCGACAAGCCGGCGCTCTCTTCCTGCATTTTTACGACGGTCATTGTTGCCACATTCGGCATCTGCTACTTCACCCTAGGGCTCTTCAGTGCTGCAGCATCCGCATGGGTTCTCGCCGGGGCGTGGCTCGTACTCGCTGTGCAGCAGTGGCTGCGCAGGGGATGAAGAGTGAGTGATACACTTGCATATATGGATCACGACGAGATGCTGAAAGAAACGTACCGACTTGCACAAGACAACAACCGCATGCTGCGCTCCATGCGCCGCAACGCGTTTTGGGGTGGGCTTTTCCGACTTGCTCTCTACGCTGCGCTGCTCCTCGTGCCCGTGTGGTTTTACTTCACGTATATGGCGCCCGTGGTCGAGCAGATGATGCAGACCGTGCAGCAAATACAAGGAACAGGCGCAAAGGCGGAGGCCCAGTTTACGGGCTTTCAAGAAGCGTGGAGAGAGTTTCAAGAGAAGTTTAAATCGTCCCAATAGTGGCAGTTTGAGAAATCACGCGATGACAGGTATATTGTGAGGCGTCGCCGAGATAGCTCAGTTGGTAGAGCATTCCCCTGAAGAGGGAAGGGTCACCAGTTCGAATCTGGTTCTCGGCACAATGTAGGGTTAGAGACCCATCGTAAACGTCATGGCGCTGCCAGCTGGCTGGAGCCACTTCGACGTATCGAGCTGTATCTCACGTGACTTGCCGAGCTCTTTATATTTGAGGGAGCCATTCTCGAGCGCATAGTCGAAGAGTCTTTTGGTAAGCTCTACGTCTTTTAGGCAATACTGCCGCACCTTATCGACTTCTCCCGCCTTCCACCACTGCACCGACTGCGAGCCGTGCCCGCTTTTCTTCGCACCGAGCGTGCCTTCGGCAATAGCGTCGAGGCGCAATCTGCGGCCAAAAGTCTTGTAGACCTCGGCCATGATATCGAGGCTCTTTATCTTAGTGAGATCGCCCGGATAGTACTTATTGAGGAGGGGAATATCAAAGTGGTCAGAGTTGTACCCGACGAGGATGTCGGTGCGCTCCAGTATCGGCCAGAGCTGAGCGAGCTCGGACTCTAGGTAGCTCGAGTACGAATCGGTCTCAGAATCATGAATGCACACTATCGCTATTGAGAGGTCTGCAGGATTCGACGAACCGGTATCCGTAATCCAATTCGCTGTTTCTATATCAAATACCACGGTTCGCATCGCGCGATTATAGCAGATTCGGATTGTCTTATCCGAGTGAGCTAAACAAATGCTCTGCGATCCTATCAGCGGGAAGCGTTATTTCTGCCCCCGTCGAGAGATTTTTTATGGTGTAGCGGCCCTCAAGGCGCTCTTTTGAACCTACCGCGATTACAAAGGGGACTTTCATTTTGTCGGCTTGGCGGATTTGGTCGCCGATGCGCTTTCCGGAGAAATTGACAGCAACCGTGACGTCTTCGCGACGCAAATCTTGTGCCAGGCGCATTGCATGGCTCTTCGCCTCATCTTCAACGATGCACACCATCACCTCCGTCGCGGGAGCGTACTCGGGAAGAAGCGCATGCGCTTCAAGGAAATCACGTGTAGTGACGTCGCCCATAGCGAAACCAACGGCAGGAACCGGTTCTCCACCGAAGAGCGTGAGAAGGTTGTCGTAGCGTCCTCCGCCCGCGATGGAGCGTTTGTTGCTCTCATGCGTGTCGAACACTTCAAAGACCATCCCGGTGTAATAATCAAATCCGCGCGTAATGGTCGTGTCGACAATCAAGTTGCCCACACCCATGTGTTCGAGAGTGATGCGGAGTTCTTCCAGGTATGCGGTCGAGGTGGTGCGCTCAAGCTCAGCGACGAGCTCCACTGCCTTCTCTTCATGGCGGATGAGGTCGGTAAGCTGCTTCTCAAAATCCTCCACCTTGGCGCGTCTGTCGAGAAGGCGCGTTACCTCGGCGGCGTACTCCTTGGCGATGCCCACCGAGTGATAGACCGCGTCGAGTACTCTGCGGTCTGATACGCGTATCTCAAAGTCACGCTCTTCGGCGCCCATCGAGCGAAGCGTGGAATGCGCCATGGCTATTACCTCCGCATCTGCCTCCACGCCTTCGGCGCCGACGAGATCTGCGTTGAGCTGCCAGAACTCACGCAAGCGACCCTTTTGCGTGCCCTCGTAGCGGAAACAATTGGCGATCGAGTACCAGCGGGCGGGGAAAGGGATCTCGCGCTGCTTCGCAGCTACCATGCGCGCAAACGTAGGAGTGAGCTCGGGGCGAAGTGTCACTTCTCGGTCGCCGCGGTCGATAAAGGTATATGTCTGGTGATTGACGATTTCCTCGCTCGTCTTCGATCGATAGAGCTCAGCGGGCTCAAGCACCGATGCGTTGTATTCCTCGTAGCCGAAGAGCTCACAGACGCGCTCCATATGCTCAAACATGTACCGCTGGATGAATTGGTCCTGCGGATAGAAATCTCGTACGCCCTTGTACGGTTCCGTGGAGAGTTTGTCGCGCTTGGTCATGTGGCTCATTATGCCCCGTATCGGGATTTCGGCAACGAGGTTTGATGACGTGCTATACTCGCCGACTATGAATCAGGTGATAGATGCACGGTTTGAAATACGCGACGCTGCCGAAGGTGTAGGCAAAGGCCTTTTTGCACTCGTGCCGATACGGAAAGGGGATTTCGTATTGGAATACACAGGCAAGAAGATCCCGACTAAAGTGGCGGACGATATGGAGGAGGCACGCTACCTCTTTGAGATTGATAGTAAATGGACTATCGATGGTGAAGATGAGTCAAATACTGCGCGCTATATCAATCATGGCTGTGAGCCCAATGTAGAAGCCGAGGTTCACGACGGACACATCCTTATTACTGCTGTGCGCGAAATCGAAGCGGGCGAGGAGCTCACCATCGATTACGGGGAAGAGTACTACGATGAGTTTATAAAACCGGTAGGGTGTCGCTGCGGCGCGAAAAAACACATTCGCTAAAGACGGGCGGCGGTACAGGGTGTCGCATCTATGCGTTGCCGATAAGTACGCCTGCGAGGAACACCAAGGCGCCGCCGAAGACGACCTGCGCAATCGAAGACCAGAAGCTCAGTTTGAAGTAGTGGAAACGAATATAACTAATGACGATGAGTTCAATCCCGACGACGAGGTACGCCAGATAGAGCGCAAGTGTGATATCGGGCACGAGAAACGGAATCGTGTGAAAGATGCCGCCCACAAATGTCGCTAAGCCGACAATCAGCCCGCGGATGGCAGGGTGTCCGCGGCCAGTGTGTTCGCCTGTGTCAGAGAGGCCTTCGGCGAAGGCCATTGAGATGGCAGCGCCTATAGCGGCTGCGGTACCGACGAGGAAGGCGATGTGAGAGTCGCCGCTCGCAAAGGCTGCCGCGAAAAGCGGCGCAAGTGTCGAGATGGAGCCGTCGATGAGCCCCACGAGTGAAGGCTGGACGACCTTGAGGAGAAAGGCGCGGTCGACATCTTCAATATGGAGTGCGCGCTCGGCGTCTTCTACGAGATGGCTCATGGGGCGAGTATAGCAAATTCGGATACTGGTCGCGTTTGGCATACGCTGGTAGAGGGGCTATGATATCAACATGAAAAACGGCGTATACATCTTCTGGGGCCTCATTATCGTGGTCATCGTGGTCGTACTTGGGGGCAGTTTCTTTGTCTCCTCAAAGCCCGGCAAACTTGATAGCTTTGCGCAATGTCTCAAGGACAAGGGTGCGGTGTTTTATGGTGCGTTTTGGTGTCCTCATTGCCAGGCGACAAAGGCACTCTTCGGGCGCTCAGCTAAGCTCCTTCCATATGTGGAGTGCTCTACGCCCAATGGCAAGGACCAGCTCGCGGTGTGTAAAGATAAGGGCGTAGAAGGATATCCGACATGGATTTTTGCCTCCGGTAATCGTCTCACGGGAGAGCTCACGCTCGCACAGCTTGCAGCGGAGACGCAGTGCACGCTTCCGCAATAACTATGTATCCGATTGAGACTCTCAACTATCTCCTGGGACTTGCAACAATTGTCTTGCAGTTCGTGACGCTCGCACTCATCGTACTTCTCATCGCACGGAAGAAGTACCCGGCACTTGCCGATGCATCGAAGCCTGTGGAGACGTGGGGTTTGTGGATAGTGCTCGCTACAGTAGTCGGCGCTGTCTCAATGGCCCTCTACTATTCGGAGATTCTCGGCATCATCCCGTGCGGGCTGTGTTGGCTTATGCGCATCTTTATGTTCTCCCAGGTGCCACTCTTTGCGCTCGCCGCGTGGCGTGGCGACAAGAATATTGCCGACTACTCAATCGTACTTTCAATATTTGGTATTTTTCTCGGGTTTTACCAACACTATCTGCAGATGGGCGGCGCTTCAGTCTTGCCGTGCCCGGCTTCCGGCGGAGGTGATTGCGGGCTCCGATTCATGTTTGAATTTGGCTACATCACGTTCCCATTGATGGGGGCATCGCTCTTCGCGTTCCTTATCGTACTCATGCTCTTCGTGCGAAAGCGCATCTAAGCAAAGAATCGGCCAGAGAACTCTTCCGTGTGGAGCGTTCAATTATGTGTCTTCGTTAGAGAACCGGCTCGGAGTTGCGACGTCTCATGAAATGTCCTTCGAGAGAGAACCTATCGTAGCCGTGCAAAAAGAGCGCGACTGCGAGACCAAAGAGAATACCGTGCGGCCAAATGAGCTCTTGGAAGTAAATGAGCGAGAGAGTGAGCCAAAAAGCGAGGAAGATGAGCGTCCAGCGAATTGCAATTCCAAAGAACAAAAGTGCGCCCGCGAGGAATTCGATAATAAGCGCGCCTAGTACCACAAAGAGTGGATCAAAATGGAAGTACTTTGTGAGGTTGTAAGTAATCACGACCTGGAGTGCGAGCGCGCTGTAGATGTATTTTGCATAGATAGAGGCAAACATGACACCGAACCCGAAGAGCATACGGAGAATAGGGAATGCAAACGGACGGAGTTGCTCTATAAAGCGTGGTGCATTGACCTCATTGAGATGCAGCGCGCGAGAGAACGAGAACCCTCCGCTCCCGAGCAGAATGAGAAGTATGTAGAGGCCGAGATGATCGGTGTAGGTGAATATGTACCAACCGTTCACGGTGCCGGCGTATGCATAGACGAGCAAGAGTGCGAGCGCGAAAGGTCTCGTGAATGTGCCGAGCGTGAGAGAAATGCCCGCAACGACAAAGAATGCTTGCATGAACGTTGTGGCTCCTCCAAAGAGCGAGTCGAAAGGTATTTCGGTGCCGTAGAGAGCTCCTGCATAGCCAAAAGAAATAGTCGTGAGGCCAGCCGTGATTCGAGCCACGGGTAATGCGTACTTCTTAAGGCGCATAAGTGAGGGGGAGAGACTTTTTTCGAAAAGCCTAAAGAATGTCGCGGCTGCGATGGTAGCAACAGTCACGAACCCTATGAAAGCCCAAAAAAAGAATTGAAATTCGTTACCAGCAATAGCCGAGAAGGGGTCGGGCGAAGGGTTTTCCATAGCGACACGCACCATATCGAGCGGAAGTACATACACCTCATGCGCAGATACCGCAAACGGTAGAAGAGAAATCGCTCCTATTCCGCCCACAATGAGTGCAGGGTATTTTTGAAAAGTCTCTCGCAAGCGTGACGACGCTGAGAGGAGCAGATTCGCCACCAGGCGAATACGCGGGCTTTTCAGAAATATCCTGTCGAATGTCTCTTTACGCATGTCGTATCATCGAATGTTCGATATCTTCTATTGTACCTCCTACTTTCTTGCCAGGGTTCAAAATATTGCGTGGGTCGAATATCTTTTTGGTCTCCGCAAAAAGCTGGATTATGCGCTCGTCGTACATGATAGGGAGATAGGGTGTGCGGATAATACCGTCGTTGTGCTCCCCGGTAATCGAACCTTTGTATTTAGCGACTATTTTGTAGACCTTGGGTTGGAGGTCGATGATTTCGCGGCGCTGGTCTTCTTTGGAGAGGTCTAGAAGCGGGATGATATGGAAGTTGGCATCACCGATGTGTCCCGCAATGGTGTAGAGAAGATGATGCTGCTTCAGTAGATCATTGAGCTCGGGCATAAACTGCGGGTAATTGTCGGGATGCACCACCACGTCGTCGATAAACGGGGCGGCGTAAAGTCCCTTGAGATTTTTACGTAGGAGCGCAAAGCTCTCTCTGCGGATAGTCCAATACTTCGCCGCCTGCGTCTCGGACTTTGCAAGCTTTGTCCGGACGGGAAGACCATGGAGTGCGTGCCCAGCATGACGCGCGTCCTCGACTGCCCCCTCAGCAGTATCTGCCGCAAATTCCGCCATAAGGACGAGCTTCGGTACGCCGCCGGTGAGTACCATATAGAGCTCAGGGATAAAGGCAAACGCAAGCTTGAACATCTGGACGAATCCGAAGTGTTTCAGAATCTGAGGCACGAAGCGTACTGCGAGCTTGAACGTCTGGTCGTCGTATGACTCAAATGATTCTGGTCCGACCTCGAGGACACGTCGCACTATCTCCGGCAGTACTTCGATGTCGGAGAGAAACACCACCAGCATGGCACGGTGCGCTTTCATTTTCACCAACCCAAGTTTTGCCTTAGTGACTATGGCGAGTGTCCCTTGGGAGCCCGTGATGATCTGCGTGAGGTCAAAAGTTCCTTTTTCTTTGTCGACAATATTCCAGAGCGCGTATCCCGCAGAGTTTTTGGTGACTGAAGGTCGTGCGGCTTCTATCTCGGCAGCGTGCTCGGTAAGCAGCGCATGCATCTTGCGGTAGATATCTCCCTCGAGCGTTTGCAAGCCCATTTTTTCGGAGAGCTCGATGCCAGTAAGAGGCCGGAACGTGGCGCTTGAGCCGTCGGAGAGCACCGTCTGAAGCTCGCGGACGTACCTATTGGTCTTGCCGTATTGCAACGTAAGCTCGCCGCCGGAATTGTTGGATACTATACCGCCGATAGCGCAGAGCTGTCTGGAGGCAGGGTACGAGGGGAGGAGCATGCCCGTCTTTTCGAGTGTCTCTTTCTCAAAGTCACGATAGTAGAGACCAGGCTCGGCTACCGCGAAGTCGCTCCCCACCTCCACCATGCGGTTCATGTATTTCGTAAATACGAGCGAGATGGAGTCGGTAAGCGGTCCGCCGGTCATGTCGGTGCCGGCTGAGCGTGCGGCGATGGATACTTTCTCGCCGCGCCCGGCCGCCTCATGCGCGTAGCTCACTACCGCCGAGACGTCAGACTCGCTTTTTGGGAATACTACGAGCTCAGGGGAGCGTTCAAAGACGCTCGTGTCGCGGCTGTATTTTTGTATCGTCGCACTATCATCAGCGACATCACCTTTGATGACGCGTGCAAGACGCTCTTTGAGCGAATTCATGTCTCGAAATTATACCAGCCAAAAGAAAGAGGCCGCCTAGAGAGCGGCCTCCATCGGTGCATTGAACCGCGATTCATCTCACCCCGGGTCGAGACCCGCGGTCTTGAGCAAAGTGCGTGTCTCATCGACGATTGCAAACGGAGAGTATTTTCGCTCGATGAACTCGAGGACCTTCGTGCGCAGAGAGCGAACGATGGTGTCGATGCTCGAGGCATTCGCAAAGTCGGGGATGCGCGTACAGCTGCGCGCCCACTTTTCGGCCTCATCGCAGACCGCTCTCGCGCACGCTTCACCGCGAATGAGGCGAGCACACGTTTGCTCGAGCGTACGTTCATGCTCGTTGAGTTCGCGGGGCGCGTAGCCAGGCACGGGCGGGGGAGCCGGAAAATGCTTCTCGTCCCAGCCAGTGTTTCCGTCGACGACTTCGATTTGAGCCATAGCGATTTCCTCCTTGCGTGCCGGTCATGGCACGCTCCTTCGAGAACTATGCGAGAAACACAAATTGAAGTCAATGTGTGTGAAAAAGAAAGAGGCCGCCAACTGGTGGCGACCTCATCGTCGATAGGTACTTCAGGGAATCCGCTTCAGCGAACGATGCGGAGCCAGCCGAGTCCAGATCTGCTGCAGCTCGCGACCGTATAGGGCAACCCGTATTCGCCGCCGACCGTCTTGGCCCAGAAGTGCAGTCCTTTGTCGTCGCCGCCGGCGCTGATGCGCAGAATCTTGATGTAATCGCGCTCGCCCATCTCAAGCAAGAACGATCGCATCAACTGATTGCCATACCCTCGCTTGCGGTATTGCCGCTCGACCCAAATCGAGAACATGTGCACCTCGTTGCGGCGACGGAACCATTGCCTTTGATAGAAAATGTGGCCGATGGGCTTGCCGTCGCGAAAGAGAATCGTTCCCCCATATCCGAGCTTGAATAGTGCGAAGAGCAGCAGGGCGTCGGGAAGCCACCGGATGAACCAGGTGAACTTCTCGAAGAAGCTCCCCGGGTCGGGATGCCGCGCCCAATGCACGACGTATCGCCAGGCTGATTCAATGTCGACGGCGGCCGTAGCGAGCGGCGTAGCCGCATCGAGCGCGCGAAGGTCGAAACGTTGCATGTGTCGTCCCCTTGACTGTGTTTCCAGCCCCAATCATGGCACGAAGTCGAGAAAAGTCAAACGGGCACCGTGCGTCTCATGGGGCATACTGTGGATATGAAATGGGCGCTCTTTGTCGTGGGACTCGGGACGCTCGTACTCATCCTGGGGTACTGGTTTGCTGCAGTACAATAGCCACATGGTGTTTCTCGCACTCTCTTTTCTCGCAGGCATACTCTCGGTCTTCGCGGCGTGTGTGCTCCCGCTCCTCCCTGTCATAGTCGGCGGTTCGCTTGCGGCGGGCGGTGAGCGCCGCCGCACTTATGTGATAGTGGGCTCGCTTGCACTCTCAGTGATTGCATTTACGCTTCTCCTGAAAGCATCTACGGCGCTCATCGGCGTGCCAGAGGAAGTGTGGCGATACATCTCTGGCGGCATTATCGTGGTACTCGGTGTGTTTATGATTTTCCCTGCATTGTGGACGAAAGTTCCCGGCGTCAACTCGCTCAATCTGGGTTCCAACAGGCTTCTCACGACCGGATACCAGCGTGGTGGCTTCTTGGGCGACGCGATTATGGGCGCGGCACTGGGGCCCGTCTTTGCGAGTTGCTCGCCGACGTACTTCATTATCCTTGCCACCGTGCTTCCTGCGACACCGCTCCTGGGTGTCGTGTACCTCTCAACATACGCTGCTGGCCTTGCGCTCGCACTTCTCGCCGTTGCGATTCTCGGCGAGAAATTGGTGAGCAGATTGGGCATCACGCTCGATCCAGCCGGGAAGTTTTTCAAGGGTATTGGTGTCGCACTTATCATCGTCGGCGTACTCGTGTTCACTGGTGTGATGCGTGATGTAGAGACATGGTTTATCGAGCGAGGGTTCGATGCGACATTTATCGAACTCAAATTGCTTGGGAAAGAAGGCGTCTCGGTATCGACTGATCTCAAGGCGGGTTTTGTGTCGCCGGAATCCAAGCCCTCCATGTACGAGCGTGCGGTGGAGCTCGTGGCGCCATCTGGGTACATCAACACTGACGGAGAGCCCATACAGATTGGTGACCTGATAGGAAAGAAAGTAATCCTCCTCGATATTTGGACGTACAGCTGTATCAACTGCCAGCGCACGATTCCTTATCTTAAAGATTGGTACGAGAAATACGAAGACCAAGGACTCGAGATTATCGGTGTCCACACACCTGAGTTTGGCTTTGAGAAGTTAGAGAAGAATGTGGAACATGCGGTCGCAGAATTTGGGATTCGCTGGCCCGTGATTCTCGACAACAACTACCTCACGTGGACCGCATATGGGAATCAGTATTGGCCGCGCAAATATCTCATCGATATCGATGGCTTCATTGTCTACGACCACATCGGTGAGGGTGCATATGCGGAGACCGAGGCGCAGATACAGCGCGCGCTCAAAGAGCGCGCGGAAAGATTCGGGCTCAAGGTGGAAGATATGCAGGCGCCGACTGTGGCAGACGAAGAGCGTACGGTGCGCAGTCCCGAGATTTACTTTGGCGCATGGCGCAACGAATATCTCGGCAATGGTGACACGCACACTGAAGGAGTGAACACATTTGCGGCGCCTCAGAGCATACAATCCAACACCGTCTACTTTGTCGGCACATGGGATATCAAACTTGAGTATGCAACCAACGTGACGCCGAGTGCGAAGATATTTTTCCTCTACGGTGCGAAAGACGTATACATGGTGGGCAGTGCTGATGCGCCCGTGCGGCTGCGTATCACGCGCGACGGCGGGACTGCGCTCGGCAGCGAACGAGGCGCTGATGTCTCACCAGAGGGGATAGTGACCGTGCAGGAAGACAGACTGTACAAGCTCATCGAGGGCGATGCGTACGGCGAGCACACACTCGAAATCGAAGTCCTAGAGCCCGGCCTCAAAGCCTACACCTTTACCTTCGGCTAGTGTGACGGTCGGGTGACAAGGGATTTTTTCTAAGGTATACAGTCATTAGTCCGTGTTTCAGGGCTCGACAACAACAGCATGAGGAGGCGGCGATGCCCGCATATATTGATTCTTTTTGGCGCTATAGATTGAAGGGCGGCGCAGGCGAGCGCACCGATCAGCTTACAGTCGATACTGTGGTGGGCGTCGTCGACGACCGGCAGTTCGGCATCCGCCGCACGTCCGATACCATGAACGCCTGGGTATCGAAGAAGAATTTCTTCGTCTGCGCCAACGAACCGCAGATGGCGTGCGAACAGCCGCGTTTCGTCCTCGGCCCGGGGATTCACAACGACTCCCTCGACGAGGAGTATGTGCTCGAACTTGCGGAACGCCTCGGGAGCAAAAGTGAATTGCTCGTCCAGCATGCGCGCGGCGCGTATAGCCTTCATGACACGCCCGGCGCGTTTGCGTCATTTCTGAATATCGCCACGGTCGGCGCACTCTCGGATTACATGGGAAAGAAGGTAGACCTGAGACGCTTCCGCATGAATGGCTGGATTCAAGGCCTCAGGGCTTTCGAGGAGCTTGAGTGGGTTCAGGGATACCCGGGCACGAAGGTGATTGAAATCGGCGACTGCCGCTTCCGCGTCGACCACGCCAACGTGCGCTGCAAGGCAGTCGATGCAAATCCGGACAGCGGCGCGTTCGACCTTGAAGTATTCGCTGCGCTTCGGGAGATGATGGTCAAGCGCGGATACATGCCGCCCCACGCTCAAAAGCCGTGGGTCATGGGCATTCTCGCCGTACCGCTGAGCGACGGCATCATCGTGCGCGGCGACACCATCCGACTCACCACCTGAGCGGCGCGAAGTGTTCTTCTCGAGAGCGGGACCCCTGGCCCCGCTCTTCTCATATATGCACAGCCATGGCTCTCGATGCGCACGATTGAGCATATACTGTGAACATGAATACGCTCCTCGAGCTCTGGTCGCTCCTCAATTATTTGATAGTGCAAGGTTTTGGACTTGTTCTCGCAGCTGGCGTCGCGATTATTTTTCTCTACGTGGTACTGCGCAAGCTTCACTCGCTCAAAGTGACGCTTCTTCTCATCGTTTTTTTTGCAGGCGCGATGCTCTTTCTATGGTTTCCTATCGGCGTACCGCGTGACCTCCAATACCCCTTTGGTGTAAAAACTTACGGTCCGGCAGATGGACCGGCACTCCCGCTTGGCAATATCCTCTCGTTTTTCAGTAATTTGGATAAATTCGAGCGAGTGCAAGATATCGCAGTCGACCCGCTCAGCGTGCCATCGCCGACGGGCCGGACAGAGGAGTCGGATATCGTCATCAATCTCACCACGAAAGAGGTGCTCTCTGAAATCGCGCCGGGCGTGGTGGTGAATTACTGGACGTTTGACGGTACAGTACCGGGGCCATTTTTGCGCGTACGCGAAGGCGACAATGTGACGCTCAATCTCACCAATGATCCATCGAGCCTCCATATGCATTCGATAGACCTTCATGCGGTCACGGGCCCCGGTGGCGGCGCGACGGTGACGGATTTGATGCCGGGAGAGACGAAGACGCTGCGTTTCAAGGCGCTCAATCCGGGCCTCTTCGTGTATCACTGTGCACACACCAATGTAGCCAATCACATGGCGCACGGCATGTACGGACTCATTCTCGTCGAACCGAAAGAGGGGATGCCTACTGTCGATAGAGAGATGTACGTCATGCAGGGCGAGTTTTACACGGCCGGTGCGCGTGGCACGAAGGGCCTCCAAGTCATCGACGCGGGCAAGATGCTCGACGGCAATCCGGCGTACGTGGTCTTCAACGGTCGTGTGGGCGCGGTCTCGAAGGACGATGTCACGATTCAGCAGGGGGAGAAGGTGCGCATGTATGTGGGCAATGGTGGTGTCAATCTCGTGTCTTCTTTCCACCTCATCGGGGAAATATTCGATACGGTCTACCCGGAGGCGGCAATGGGGAGCGAGCCACACAAGAATGTACAATCGACGATTGTGCCTGCGGGCGGCGCGACGATTGTGGAATTCACCGCTGATGTGCCCGGCACGTACGTACTTGTCGACCACGCGCTTGCACGCATGGACAAAGGCGCGTGGGGTACGCTCAAGATAGAAGGGGAGGCGCGACCTGAAATATTTGACGGTATCTTCGGCAATTCGGCCGGTCACTAAGCTGTGAGCGCGTTTGCTATACTCGCTAGATGAAACAGCTATTCATCTTGCTTGTCGTCCTGGGGGCACTTATCGGAGGCTTTTTTGCATTCAATGCGTACGTATATGAAGAGAAGCAGGCGACTACCGGCGTCGATCCGAAAAACACTGAATACATCATCGAGGGTCAGCGAGTAAAACTCGTCGACGGCGAAGCCTCCGTGGAAGCCGCTCCGGACGCTGCATCGAAGGTAGTCACACGTTATTTCGGCAATGAAATGACGACAGACTTAAACGACGACGGTCGTGAAGATGTCGTATTTCTTCTCACGCAGCAGACGGGCGGGAGCGGTACCTTCTTTTATGTGGTAGCAGCACTCAACACCGAGCGTGGTTACGTGGGCTCGATGGGGTTCCTTCTGGGCGACCGCATCGCTCCGCAGACGACCGAGCTGAGCCGTAATCCTGCTCACAGGAATGTCATCGTGGTCAACTACGCCGACCGTGCTCTCGGTGAGCCGATGACGGCGCAACCATCAGTAGGAAAGAGTGTCTGGCTGAAACTTGATGCGCAATCGATGCAATTTGGCGAGGTCGCTCAGAACTTTGAAGGAGAAGCCGATCCGTCGCGTATGAGGCTCGACATGACAAAGTGGCGATGGATTTCAGTACAGTATGAAGATGGCAGGGTGGTAAAGCCAAAAGTCGAAGGCTCCTTCACGCTTTCATTCGACAAGGCTGGTCGCTTCTCTGTATCTACGGATTGCAACAGCATGGGGGGCGCCTATTCAGCGGCCGAAGGCACGCTGGTTTTCACGGACACAGTCTCGACGCTCATGTTTTGTGAAGGCTCCCAAGAAGGTGTCTTTGCGGAGCTTCTTAGGGACACCGCCAGGTATCACTTCACCTCCCGGGGTGAACTCATCCTCAGCCTCAAATACGACAGCGGCACAGTGACGTTTCGTTAGCGCAGGAGCTCGTCGATGACCTTTTCGGTCTCTTCGGGGCCGGCGACGGGGCGGGTCTGCACACCAGTGGGTATGACTACCGCGTCGTTGCCGCCCTCATAGAGCGCATCTCCCACGTAGACCATGTCGCTCGGTGATATTTTGAGTTTCTCACTCAACCATCGCACCCCGTACGCCTTACTGATGCCTTTGCGCGTGATATCTATTGTCGTCATGCCGCCGATGAGTACTTCAAATTCAGGGAGCATCGCGTCGAGCCGCTCCTTGAGTGCCTTACGTTTTGACTGGTCCGGGTCCCATGCTTTCTTCTCCTTGAGCGGTGCTTCCATACCGATGGCGGCATAGGCTATTTGGACCTCTCGGTCGAGTATGAGGGCGCGGGGGTCAGCGTTCTCCGCGCTCTTCTCGATTGCTTCGCGGATGCGGTGTCGCTCCTCGTGCGTGAGTGCGAGAGAATATTCTTCGTTCCAACCGTCCTGCCACGAATACGCCTGCGCTGAACTGTTGGGGAGAATGTAAAGATTCTTTACGAAGGATGATTTTTCAAGAATGGGGAGAAAATCACGCTCTATCCGTCCGTACCCGGCGGCAGAGACAATGGCGACCGGCATTTTTGTGAGGAGAACACCGAGCTTCTCTACCATGCACGTCGAGGGTGGCTGAAAGCTTTCAGCGAGCGTATCGTCGAGGTCGAAGAGTGCAGCTTTTGGAGCAGTCATGAGGAAGAGATTACCACATCGGGTGCTAAAATTGAGGCACCTCATGCATACCCGCATCCTCATGTTTGGGTGGGAATTCCCGCCGCACAACTCCGGCGGTCTCGGCGTCGCGTGCCAGGGTATAACACGTTCGCTCTCTGAGCGCGGATTTGAAGTGATATTTGTAATGCCCAAGAAGCTCGATGTCTCGAGCCCGTGGGCACGCATGGTCTTTGCGGAGCGACCTGGCGTCGTGGAGTATACGGTCAACTCTCCACTCAGTCCGTACGTGACAAGCTCCAAGTACAAAAAAGAGCACGGCGGAAGCATCTATGCGAGCAATCTGTTTGATGAAGTAGAGCGATATACCCAGATGGGGAGCACCATAGCGAGAGAAGAGCATTTCGATGTGATATATGCGCACGATTGGCTCTCCTTTGGCGCAGGCATGGAAGCAAAGAAGGCTACGGGCAAGCCGTTTATCGCGCATGTGCACGCGACGGAGTTTGATAGAAGCGGTGGCAACGAGAGTGTGAATAGCCACGTGTATGACGCGGAGAAAGCGGGGATGGAAGCAGCCGATAGAGTAGTCGCGGTTTCCGAATTCACCAAACAGATTATTGTGAGCAAGTACGGCATACCGGCAGACAAGGTGCGCGTGGTACACAACGGTATCGACGAGAGCACCGCGCCGAGTGGCGATGGCCTCAAGCGCTTGCGCAATCTCAAGAACTCGGGCTTCAAGATAGTGCTCTTCCTCGGTCGTCTCACACTGCAAAAGGGTCCGGACTATTTCTTGCGCGCTGCGAAAAAGGTACTGGAACATGACCCCAAGGTCATGTTTGTCGTCTCGGGTTCGGGGGATATGGAAGAGGAGATATTACAACTCGCCGGGAAGCTTGGGATTTCGCGCAGCGTGCTCTTCACAGGCTTCCTCGCTGGTTCCGACCGGCACGAGATGTACATGGCAGCCGACCTCTTTGTGATGCCTTCCGTCTCTGAGCCTTTCGGCATAACACCACTTGAGAGCATGAAGCTTGGCACGCCCGTCCTTATCTCGAAGCAGTCAGGTGTCTCGGAGGTGGTGCACCATGCGCTCAAGGTGGATTTTTGGGACATCGATGAGATGGCGAGCAAGATTCTCTCTGTGGTGAGTCATGACGCACTGCGCGAGTCGCTTGCCGACAACGCAAAAAGAGAGGCCGACCGTATCACGTGGGCTGATACAGCACTTAAACTCGACGGTATCCTCCAAGAGTTGGTACGGTAATGTGTTTTTCGGTGGTAAAATAGCAACGTGTACGCCCGATACTTGTCATGAAATCGGTCTGCTTTTATTTTCAGGTGCATCAACCGTATCGCGTCAAACGGTATCGCGTGTTTGATATCGGCAACGACCCTGAATATTTCAATGACCGCGGCGAGAGCGATCTCAACAACCGCAAGATTGTGGAGAAGGTTGCCGCAAAATCGTACATTCCTGCGACCACGCTTCTTCTCGACCTCCTCCGTCGTCATCCCGAAATGCGGGTGAGCTTCTCCTTCTCTGGTGTTGCCCTTGAACAGCTAGAGCGGTATGTGCCGCAGGCAATTGAGCTCTTTAAGCAGATAGTGGACACCGGTCGTGCTGAAGTCTTGGGTGAGACGTACTACCATTCACTCGCTTTTTTCTATTCGCCAGGTGAGTTTGAGAGACAAGTAGCCAAACATCGCGAGACCGTGCGCCGCATCTTCGGTGTCTGGCCGCGCGTCTTCCGCAATACCGAGCTCTCATACCGCAACGATCTCGCGCACTGGGCCGATAGGGAAGGGTACCTTGGCGTGATAGCCGAAGGATGGGACCCGGTCTTGGGCTGGAGGAGCCCGAACTATGTGTACACCCCCAAGGGAGCAAAGAATACGCGCCTTCTTCTCAAGAACTACCGCCTGAGTGACGACATCGCATTTCGCTTTTCATCACGCGAGTGGTCTGAGTGGCCGCTAACCACGGAGAAATTCGCACAATGGGTGCACGCGATGGAGGGTGACACCATCAACCTCTTTATGGACTATGAGACCTTTGGCGAGCATCAGTGGGAAGATACAGGCATCTTCCACTTTCTCGATAAACTTCCTGAAGAGCTGTACAAGAATCCTGATATAGCATTCAAAACACCGAGTGAGGTCATACAGGCCTACGACCCACGCGATGAGGTGGATATGCCAAATATTGTGACGTGGGCGGACACCGACCGCGACCTCACTGCATGGGTCGGCAACCCCATGCAAAAAGCCGCGATTGAAGCGGTGTACGGCATTGAGGACCAGGTGATGCTCGCCAACGATGGGCGGCTCATGGAAGATTGGCGCAAGCTGCAGACCTCTGACCACTTTTACTATATGTGCACCAAGTGGTCTGCCGACGGCGACGTGCACGCGTATTTCTCACCCTACGAGTCGCCGTATGATGCATACATCTCATATATGAATGCGCTCTCGGACCTCAAGCTCAGGCTTGAAAAAAGGAAATAGCTATGGCGCGCGCTGTCGTTCTTTCCAACGGAGAGTTGTGCGTTTCGCTCGACGAGCGGGGCGAAGTGCGTGACATCTACTATCCGCATGTTGGTCTTGAGGATCATGTGCGCGGCCACTACGTGCACCGACTCGGTGTGTGGGTAGACGGACAGATGGCCTGGTTTGGCGGCGGGGAGTGGGACATCCGCGTCTCGAGCGAGACCGACGCGCTCGCGAGCAGTATCGTGGCTCGTCATGAGAGGCTACAGCTTGAGCTTACGTTCAAAGATATCGTCTACAACGAGCGTCCGGTCTTTATCCGTCGTGTCTCAGTGCTCAACACGTCCGACAGGAAGCGTGAGATTAAACTCTACTTTGCGCATCAATTCGAAATATACAAATCGCACGGTTCGGATACCGCCTATTTTGACCCTGAGACGAGCGCCCTCATCCACTACAAGGGGCATCGCGTCTTTCTCATCGGTGCGCGGCTCGACGGCGAGTCGTTTCAGGATTACACGACCGGTCGCGCCAACTTCCAAGGCAAAGAAGGGTCGCATGTCGATGCGGAAGACGGCGAGCTTTCGAAGAATCCAATAGAGCACGGACCGGCGGATTCGATACTTGGTCTGTACGGCACTTATGCGCCTGGGCAGTCGCGCACCTGCTACTACTGGCTCGCAGCCGCGCAGTCTATTCAAGAAGCAAAAGACCTCAATGCATACGTGGTCAAGAAGACGCCCGAGCACCTTGTGAAGACGGCCACGAATTTCTGGCACGCGTGGGTCAATGCCTACCAGTGGGACTTTGAGGGGCTTTCGCCAGAGCATGTGACGCTCTTCAAGCGCTCACTCCTCAACATGCGCGCCGCAGTAGATAAAGACGGGGGCATCTTGGCTTCGGTCGATTCCGACATGTTGCAGTACGGCCTCGATACGTACTCATACGTGTGGCCGCGCGATGCGGCATATGTAGCACATGCGCTCGACCAGGTGGGGGAAATGAACACTGCGCAGAGATTCTTTTCGTTTTCGCGAGACGTACTTTTTGAAGAAGGATATTTCTTACACAAATACTTGCCCGATAAATCACTCGGCTCGTCCTGGCATCCGTGGATAAAAGACGGCATACCGCAACTGCCGATACAGGAAGACGAGACGGCACTCGTCATATACGCGCTACGCAAACACTACGAGCGAAGTAAGGACTTGGATTTCCTTGAAGAGATGTACAACCCGCTCGTGGAGAAAGCGGCTAATTTTATGGTGCGCTACCGCGATCCAAAGACCCACCTCCCTCTTCCGTCCTACGATTTGTGGGAGCGTAAGCGCGGCGTATCGACTTTTACCACATCTGCAGTGTATGGGGCACTTATCGCGGCAGCCGAACTTTCGCGAACTTTGGGCAAAGATACACACGAGAGTCGCTACCGATTGGCGGCAGAAGAGGTAAAGGAGGCGCTACTCGAGCATCTATGGGACGAAAAAGAAGAAATGTTCATCAATATGCTCACGCCAGTTGGGGACGCATACGAGCGCGACACGACTGTCGATATCTCAAGCATCTACGGTGTCTTCAGCTTTGGCATCTTACCGATTACCGACCCGCGACTGCACAAAGCATGGGATACGACGGTGCGCATTCTTGGCAGAGGGATTACGAGCGGCGGGTTGGCCCGCTTCGACAACGACGACTACTATCAAATCGACCAGAATTCGGCGGGTAATCCCTGGGCGATTACGACACTCTGGTATGCGGAATACCTCACCGCGCGCGCGAAAAATAATCATGACCTCGATAGGGTACGCGACATTTTCTCGTGGGTGGTACGCCACGCACAGCCCTCGGGCGTGCTCTCGGAACAGCTGCATCCACACACTGGTGTGCAAGTGGGAGCGACGCCTCTTACATGGGCGCATGCCGCGTACGTCCTCGCGGTCCTCGCGTACCTCGAAAAACGCCGCGAGCTCCGCATATAATGCGTCTGCTACAATACCCGCATGACATTTGAACCATACGCGGCGAGGACGCATGAAAAGATGAGAGAGGTACTCATGGCGCCCGACGCTGCCGGGCCCGGCATCCACTACTACATGGTCCGTGGCGGTTCGAAAAAACGCAACGTGACCATCCTTGAGAGCGGCACGGTAGGTGGAGAATATATCAAGACCTATGGTCACTACCACATCGGCGATCTCGACGAGACCTACTGGTTTAAAGAAGGTGTGGGCGTGGCACTTCTCCAAAAGCTCGCAGACCCGACGGATCCAAGTGTCGTAGAAGAATTTAAGGCGATACAGGTCACGCAAGGGGACGATGTGTACATGCCACCCGGATACGGCCATCTCATGGTCAACGTAGGTAAGACATGGCTCGTCATGGTAGATGATTCCCCGGTGGACGGCGCAGAGGATTCCGCATCGATGCCAGGGCATGCCGACTATACGGCGGTCAAAGCGATGCAGGGATTTGCGTACTACGTCGTCGAGCACGAAGGAGCACCGGCGCTCAAAAAGAATCCAAAGTACAGGGAAATACGTAAAGAAGATTTTGGAGGACTTCCGATCTTGAACTGATTTTCATGCACATCGTCTGCGATATAGGAGGTACGAATATGCGTGTCGCCCCGGTCTTGGGCGAGACTATCGGAGAAGTACGCAAAGTCCGTACACCGAAAGATCCCTCAGAAGGAATCAAGACTTTTGTCACACTTGCGAGAGAGCGCGCTCAGGGTGAGGCGATAGAGAGCGTCACGGGGTGTGTTGCAGGCATGGTGGTAAACGGATTCATATCAGATGCGGGAAATTTGAAAGGGTGGGAGGGCACCAATATCGTAAAAGAACTTTCGAACGCTCTCGGCGCGCAAGTCGACATCGTGAACGATGCGGCACTTGCGGGACTTGGAGAAGCACATGTCGGCGCTGGGAAGGGGGCAAAGACACTGGTCTACGTCACTGTGTCCACCGGAGTCGGCGGGGCCCTCATCCGAGACGGGCATATCGTCGAATCTGGCGGGGTGGGTAGTATAAAAATCGGAGACTCTAGTCTTGAAGGTCTTGTATCTGGAACAGCAGTACGGGCTAAATTCGGGGTTGATCCAAAAAACTTAGATTCAGTGGAGATACGAAATGGTCTCGCAGACACATTGGCAGGCGGACTTCGTCAGGTCGTTGCTCGCTGGTCGCCAGAGACTATCGTTCTCGGGGGGTCAATGATGGTTGGAATAAATCCGATCCCAATCACGCGCGTCGAAGAAACACTCAGTAAGCTCCTTGCCGGGGACGCATCTATGCCGCACATCAAAATTGCCGAGCTAGCAGATAATGGAGGACTTTGGGGTGGTCTGGCGCTCCTTACACAACTTCGTTCCTCGAGCGGTACTGCTTAAACATTTCCCAGAAGAGGGGAATGAGCGTCACTGCAATGATGGTGATGATGACTATTTCGATATAGTCGCCGATAAAGGGGAACCGAGTCCCGAGGAGGTACGCTGCAGTCGTCACGCCTGTGGCCCATGCGAGAGCGCCGACGACGTTGCATATAAAGAATATGCGGTAGTTCATGCTCGCGATACCTGCCACGATGGGCGTAAATGTGCGAATGATGGGAATAAAGCGAGCGAGGATGATTGCTTTTGCACCGTGCTTTTCGTAGAAGTGCTGTGTTCGTCGCAAGTGCTCCTGGTGGAAAAAGCGCGAGTCGGGCTTCGTAAAGAGCTTTATTCCAATCTTGTTACCAAACCAATAGCCCACGTTGTCGCCGAGAATCGCAGCGAGCGTGACGAGTGGGATAAGGATGAAAGGGTTGAAGACCCCAGCTGCAGCAAGAAGCCCTGCGGTGAAGAGGAGCGACGCGCCCGGCAAGAAGAAGCCGACGATGAGACCGGATTCTGCGAATATGATCGCAAAGACACCCGGATAGCCAACGAGCTGGAGGAGGTCAGTGAGGTCAATGCCGAAGAACATGTTTAGACAAACGATTCGGGGATGGGGAAGCGTTTGCAGAGTTTGCGGACATCTTCGCGGATGCGCTTGTGCACCTTTTTATTGCTCTTGTTGGTGAGTGCTTCAATCATGAGCTCGGCGACCTTCGCGGACTCTTTTTCCTTGAAGCCGCGCGTCGTGATGGCGGGCGTACCGAAGCGGATACCGGATGGGTCCATGGGGCCGCGTACGTCGTCCGCGATCGAGTTTTTGTTGAGCGTCATGCCGACCTCGTCGAGAAGTGTCTCCGCCTCTTTGCCGGAGATGCCCATGCTTCCCCATACGTCGGCGAGGATGAGGTGGTTGCTCGTGCCGCCGGTAAGCATGCGCACATGGTGTGCGGCAAATACTTTCTCCATGGCTTTCGCATTTCTCAATACCTGCTTGGCATAGACGCGGAATTTCGGGGAGAGCGCCTCGCCGAAGCACACCGCTTTCGCCGCGATGTTGTGCATGAGGGGGCCGCCCTGTAATCCGGGGAATATGCTCTTATCGATTTTCTTCGCAAAGTCCGCGTCTTCTCTCGTGAGAATCATGCCGCCGCGCGGACCACGAAGCGTCTTGTGCGTGGTGGTCGTCATGATGTCGAATCCATGGTCGAAAGGATTGCGCACCGCTTTGCCTGCGATAAGTCCCGCTATATGCGCGATGTCCATGACCGCATAGGCACCGACCTCGCGCGCGATGGAGACGAATTTGTCGTAGTCGAGCTCGCGCGGATACGCGGAGTAGCCGGCGAGTACAATCTTTGGCCGTTCTTTCTTTGCGACCTTGCGCATCTCGTCGTAATCGATTTCACCGGTCTCCACATCTTTCATCTTATAGCGGACGAAGCGGAATATTTTGGTGAGATAGGTGACGGGGTGACCATGGGTGAGGTGGCCGCCATGTGAGAGATCCATACCGAGCACGGTGTCTCCCGGCTCGAGAAGCGCAAAATACATACCGACGTTTGCCGGTGCACCCGCGTGCGGCTGCACGTTGGCGTACTTGGCACCGAAGAGTTTCTTAGCACGCTCGATTGCGATCATCTCCACTTCATCGGTGAACTCTTGGCCGCCATAGTAGCGTTTGCCCGGGTAGCCTTCGGAGTATTTGTTGGTGAGCGCCGATGCGTTGGCCTCGCGGACCGCCATGGACACGTAATTTTCCGAAGGAATAAGCTCCAGACCTTCTGCCTGGCGCTCCTCTTCACCTTCGATAGCGGCGAATACTTTCTTGTCTTGTTTCTTGATATGTGGGTAGAGATTTTTCATAGAGTAAGGATTTATTGGATAAAGTATCAAAGGAATTAGCTCATAGAACATTATGCACCGTGCAGGTCTTTGTTGTATCCGCCCGCGACCGTGAGCTCTGCCTTGATGCCCGCATGCGGATTGTAGTCCTCAAGCGTCACGTATTCAGGCTTAAACGTATCGAGCGAGTCGAAGTCGTGCGTAAACGAAATTCTCGGCAGCGGATTCGGTTCGCGCGAGAGCTGCTCGAGCGCTTGCTCCTTGTGATTCTCGTAGATGTGCAGGTCGCCAAAGGTGTGGATATACTCACCCGGCTCGCGGCCAAGTATTTTGGCGACGATTGCGGTGAGGAGCGCATAGCTCGCGATGTTGAACGGTACACCGAGGAAGACATCGGCGCTTCTCTGGTAGAGCTGCAAACACACCTTGCCGTGCTTGATGTTGAGCTGATACATGTTGTGGCAGATGGGGAAGCGTGCGCCCTCTCCAGGGCGGGCCATAGAGTAGAGGTATTGCGGATTCCACGATGTCACGAGCGTATTGTGCGCATCTGGGTCACGGCGAAGCTCCTCGATAGCCCAGCCGAGCTGGTCCACAGTGCGGCCGTCTTCCGCGGGCCAGCGTCTCCAGCTCTCTCCGTAAATATGCGGCAGCTCGCCATGCTCCTTTGCAAAGTCGACGTCCTCTTTTATTCTGGCAATGAATTCATCTTTCGCCATCGCGGGCACAATCCCGTTTTCTGCTTTCTCCGAATAGATCTTGTGCGGGTAGTCGTCCCAGATGTGGACGTTGTTGTCTACGAGGTACTTGATATTGCTCTGTCCTGACATAAACCAGAAGAGCTCATGGAGGACGCCATTCCAATACACTTTTTTCGTGGTGAGGAGGGGAAAGCCCGCTTGCAGGTCGAAGCGAATTTGTCGCCCAAAGATGCTATAGGTCTTTACTCCCGTGCCTTTATCCACCTGCTGCTCACCCGTATCGAGCGTCTCTTTCAGGAGGTCAAGGTATTGATGCTCGGGGTGGCTATTCATAATTACTTTTTCGCGACTTTCCCTAGCCGGACAGGCTTCTTTTTTGCGGGGACGAAATGTTTCCAATTGTCTTTTGCGAATCGGCCAACTTTCTTGTAGTTGCGCTGTGGGGGAGAAGAAAGCTTGGAAAACGTGAGCTGAGCTATCTCCATACCCGGTCGGAGGATGATGGGGATATTGCTTTGGTTCGTAATCTCAAAGGTGATGTTGAGAAAGTGCCCAGGGTTGATGATGCCCGCCGTGTTGTGAATCATGAGTCCGATGCGCGCAAGAGACGATTTGCCGCCCACCTGGATGAGGAAATGGTCTGTGCCGAAAAACTCTTTGGAAAGTCCGAGCACCGAGACGCCAGGGTGCAGCACGTACTCGTCGCCATCTTTCACCGTCTTCTCGATGGTTTTAGCGTATATCTTGCGTGAGGGGTCGACAAAGTGTGTGCTGCTCGTGTCATTCTCGACGAATTTGTTGCCAAGAAGGATGTCGTACGATGCGGGCTGGAGTCGCGACGTGTCGAAAGGTTCGAGGATAATCTCGCCACTCTTCACTGCTATTTTTATGTCGGTATCAGAGAGGAACATACGGAATTAGTCTACATTAAATATTTTGTCGGTCCCATAATATTCTTGCCAGTGCGCATTGTAGTAGGCGAACATGCGCTCGAGTCTATCTTGCGGCAGCTCGGCGACCCCAACCTTCTCCATGCAGGCCTCTACGTCTTCGCGAGCTTTTGGGATGAGTGCCTCGTCCTCGACGATTTTCTCAAACTCGGCGAGCCATCCATATCCGGCGTTCTTGTCGAGGGTGACGTTGATACCGTTGCAGACGTACTCCTCTCGCTCGCGAGACCACTTAGCCTGGTAGCTGAATCCGGCCGAAAGTACGAGCTTGTCGAGCTCTTCGAGCGTGAGCTGTACCCACTCTTCGAATTCAAGGCGCGCGACGCCGTTGGCGCTCGAGTCTTCTCCCATCGTGGCTTTGACGACGAGCAGTACCTGACCGTCTTTGTCACGGGTTCGCACCGAGAATTCTTTGGCGACTTTAGCCAGATGGTCGAGTCGTGCAGCAGCTTCTTCCGAGAGATACTCGCGCGCGATTTCCGCAAGGTTGTCGAGCTCGCCACCGACAAAATAATGATTGCGCTGCGTGTTGTGAGAGAGAATCGAGCACGAAGGGTCAGCCTGCTTGAGTGCGTCGCGCACCCTTTGCGCGTTTTCTGGATTGCCGAGTAGTGACTTTATTTCAACTTCGTAGGTCTGCATGGACGGTCATTATAGCCCCCCGCTCCGGCGGCCAGGATTGCAGGTGAGGGGGAAATGAGGTGTGGTATATTCCGCTCATATGAACGAGGCAAAAGTCGTCGCAATAGCAGCGATAGGGCGCAATCGCGAACTTGGGAAGGGCAACGAATTGCTCTGGCGCATCCCCGACGACCTCAAGCGCTTCAAAGAGCTGAGTGTCGGACACCCCATCATTCTTGGACGCAAAACATTTGAATCAATCGTAGGGTACCTTGGTAAACCACTTCCAGAGCGGCAAAATATCGTTGTCACACGCGACGAAACCTATGTCAACGACTTACGAAGTCGATATGGGGACGAGGTGACGAGTGCGCTGTCGGTAGAAGAGGCGGTTGAGAAAGGGAAAGCACTCGATAGCGAACAGATTTCAATTGGTGGCGGGGCGCAAATCTACGAACTGGCGTTGCCGTATGTCACTCGGTTGTGCCTAACGATAATCGATGACACGAAGGAGGCGGACTCATTCTTTCCGGAGTATGAACAGGATTTCACGAAAGTTATCCATGAGGAGAGACACAAATTCGAGGGCCTAAGCTATCGATTCGTCGATTTGGAAAGAGCGGGGTGAACAGATATCATGCGGGCAATGGCAAAACGTATATCGGTGGCGGCAACAGTGGAAGACGCGCGCGCCGAGGGGTACCTCCGAACGCTTCGCAGCATCTTCCCATCGACACGTCTGAAGTCCGTCGCCGTAGCGCAGGCGTACACGGTAGACGCAAAGCTCTCTGCGCGAGAGCTTGATGCGTTTGCGAAGCGCCTCACATCGCCGCTTACGGAAATCTATTCTTGCACACGTGTGCTCGCGCCAAGACACTTCGCGTATGCGCTGGAGATAGGCTTCCACCCGGGTGTGACAGACAATGTTGCAAAGACCGCGTGCCAGATGCTCGAGGATGCACTCGGAAAGAAGCTCACGAAAGACGAGGATGTGTACACATCTTTTTTCGTTTTCCTCGATGGCGTGTCGCGCAAAGAAGCGGAAGAAATGGCGCGAGAGCTTCACAATCCTCTCATTGAGCGGGCATCCATCTATGACGCGAAACAGGCTAAGCGCGGATTCCCGATTGTGGTGCCCAAGGTGCACCTGCATGAGCGCGTCTCGGCCGACACGGTGAACCTCGACGTCCCGGAAGATGAGCTTGTGCGAATCGGGAAAGAGGGGGTGGCCAATCCCGACGGCACACGCCGCGGGCCCCTCGCGCTCTCGCTCAACGCCATGAAAACGATTCAATCCCACTACAAGAAGCTCAAGCGCATGCCGACCGACATAGAGCTCGAGTCGCTCGCACAGACGTGGTCCGAACACTGCAAGCACTCCATATTTGCGGACCCAATCGATGAGGTGAAGGAGGGGATCTACAAGCGATACATAAAGGGGGCGACGCAAAAGATACGGAAATCAAAGGGCAAGAAAGATTTTTGTCTCTCGGTATTTACCGACAACGCAGGCGGCATCGTGTTCGACGACGAATACATCGTGACGCACAAGGTGGAAACACATAATTCTCCCTCGGCTCTCGATCCGTTTGGCGGCGCGATTACCGGTATCGTGGGGGTGAATCGAGATGCGCTTGGTTTTGGGCTCGGCGCAAAACCGATAGCCAATGTGTACGGATTTTGCGTCGCTCCGCCGGCTGGCGGACCCCACAAGCATGCGCTAGTGTATCGTGACGCTGCTAAGAAGCAGCCACTGCTTCCGTCTCGTCGTATTCTCGAAGGAGTAATCAAGGGTGTGAATGCGGGCGGCAATCAAAGCGGTATACCGACGCCGCTCGGCTTTGTAGCGACCGACCCGCGGTATCGCGGCAAACCACTGGTTTTTGCCGGCACTGTCGGGTTCTTGCCGCGCAAAAGTGCAGGCAGAGTACTTCACGAGAAAAGAGCCCGGGCAGGAGATTACATCGTCGTCGCTGGCGGGAGAGTAGGCCTCGACGGCATACACGGCGCCACGTTTTCTTCTGAGGCGCTCGCAAGTGGCTCGCCCGCAACTGCGGTACAGATAGGTGACCCTATTACGCAAAAGAAAATGTCGGACGCAATCGTGCGCGAAGCGCGCGAGAAGGCGCTCTACTCGAGCATCACCGACAACGGTGCAGGCGGTATTTCATGTTCCATCGCGGAGATGGCAAAAGAGTGCGGTGGCGCAATTGTGGATCTGGAGAAAGTACCGCTTAAATACCCGGGGCTTTCACCGTGGCAAATCTGGATTTCGGAGTCACAGGAGCGCATGACATTTGCCGTGCCAAAGAAGCACTGGAAAGAATTGAAGAAACTTTTCGACCGGCACGATGTAGAGGCGACGGTCGTCGGAGAGTTCACGGCATCTCGAAAATGCGTCGTGCGGTACAAAGGCAAGACGATTATGAATATGCAGATGGAATTCCTGCACGATGGTAGGCCAGTCGAACACCAGAAGACGAAGAAGCCGGTCTATACGAATATCGAGCCACCGAAGAGCGCACGGAATGCGCCGCTCGAAAAATCTCTGCTCGCGCTTCTCGCGCGGCCCAATGTAGGCAGTATCTCGTTCATCTCCCAGCAATACGACCACGAGGTGCAGGGCACATCGGTCACAAAACCACTCCAAGGGAGGGGAAGAGTGAATGCGGATGCCGCTGTCATGCAGCCACTCCCACACTCAAAGAAGGGCGTCGTGCTCAGTCATGGCTTCTTTCCCTGGTATTCGGATATCGACACGTACGCGATGGCTGCAGCCTCGATAGATGCAGCGGTGCGCAACGCTGTGTGCGCGGGTGCATCACTCGACCATCTCGCGATCCTCGACAATTTCTGCTGGTCCTCCTCCAATACACCGGAGAGATTGTACGAGCTTAAGGAATCGGCAAAGGCGGTCTTTGACACTGCGGTGGCGTACGGCACGCCCTACATTTCGGGGAAAGACAGCATGTTCAATGACTTCCGTGGCTTTGATGCAAAAGGCAAAAAGATACACATCGCTGCGCCACCGACACTCTTGATTTCAGCCATCGGCGTCGTCGACGATGTGACACGGGCCGTAACGATAGATTTCAAGGCTGAGGGCGACCGCATCTATCTGATAGGAGAAACGCACGACGAGCTCGGCGCTTCTGAGTACTTCGCGCTTCTCTCCGAAAAGGCCAAAAAGTCATACATAGGGACCAGTGTGCCCCGCACGCACACAAAGAAGAATCTCGTCGCATACAAGGCACTTGAGCGCGCCATACAAAAAGGCTGCATCGCGTCGGCGCTTTCCGTGGGTCGCGGAGGCCTCGCGGCCGCACTCTCGAAGTCCGCCATCGGAGGGCAGCTCGGCGCGCTGCTCGACCTCTCGCGACTTCCAGGCACTGCGTCGTCCGATGACGCGATACTTTTCTCAGAGAGTCAGGGTCGAATTCTCGTGAGTGTACGCGCGGGTTTGGAGAAAGAGTTTGAAAAGACTTTGAGAGGCGCAAAGTGCACACGCGTTGGTACGGTGAAAGGGACAGAACTCTCACTGGTCGTTCGTGCGAGCGCACTCAAGATTCCGCTCAGCACACTCGCCTCTGCATATCGCACGTCGTTCAAAAACTGGTAACTATGAAAAAACCTAGCGTAACAATCTTTTCGGGATACGGTCTCAACTGTGAGGAGGAGACGAAGGCAGCGTTTGAATTTGCAGGTGCGGAGGCACGCATACTTCATATCAACGACATTATTGCTCGTCCCGCCATGCTCAAAGAGTCACAGATACTTGCGTTTCCCGGCGGCTTCTCGTATGGCGACGACACAGGCTCAGGCAAAGCGTACGCGAGTCGAGTGAAAGAACATCTCAGTGAGGAGCTCGGGGCATTTCTTGAGCGTGACACACTCGCCATCGGCATCTGCAACGGATTCCAAATACTCACGAGCGCAGGTCTTCTTCCCGGCGCCCTGATAGCCAATGATTCTGCGCGATTCGTATGCAGATGGGTAGACCTCAAGGTAGAGGGTCACAGCCCATGGCTCCGTGGGATTGAATCGATGTCGCTTCCCATCGCGCATGGCGAAGGGAAGTATTTCGCCGATGACAAAACGCTTGCACGCCTTAAGAAAGATGATGCGGTCGCACTGCGCTACGAAAGAGGACCGCTCAGCGAGCATTTTGACCTGCCGGGGAATCCCAATGGTGCGATGGAGAATATTGCCGGGGTCACCGCGTACGATGGGCGGGTACTGGGCCTCATGCCACACCCGGAGCGCGCTGTGCGCTTTACTCAACTTCCGCATTGGACCTATGAGAAAGAGCGATATCTGCGCGACGGAGCGCCCGTGCCTGAAGAAGGTCCCGGCATTGCACTTTTTCGCAATTCGGTGAGCTACTTTGCATAAGCGGGACAGACTGGTACAGTCTCGGCAGTAAATTCACAGGGAGGGCTCTCATGCCTGCTATCCGACTCGTGACCGTTAGCGGTCCGCGCGGGGCCGGCAAAGAGACAGTTATTACCGCGATCTGCTCAGAGTTGAAGCTGCACCGCATCGTTCCACACACCACGCGCCCGCCGCGCCCGACGGAAAAGCATGGCCGCGAATATTTCTTCGTATCCATGTCGGAATTCGAAGCGATGCTCGCACGCGATGAATTTATTTTCAACGGTAAAATCGGCGAATCGCAGCGTTCAGGTACGCACCGAAGCCAATTTCTGGTCTCGGAAAGCGGCTCTATCATCGACATAACCCCGAGTGGGGCTCGCACCTTGCGCGATATCGTGAGGCGAGAGTTGAAAGGACTTGCCCTTACCATCGGAGTCTTCGCCGATGTGCGCGAGAGGCAGAAGCGCATCAAGGCACGAGATCCGACTATCGATGAAGCGGAAGTGAGGCGTCTCATGTCGACGGACCCGGTGTCACCGCACCTGCACGATTACACAGATTTCGATCTCATAATCGACAATTCGGCGCCGACACCGCAGGTTGCACAACGGAGAGCGCTCTCCGCCGCGCGAGAGTTCCTGCATTGCTCCTAAGTCTACCGAAGGGCGCCGCTTGGCGCCCTTCTTGCTGCGTGTCTGGTATGATGCCGCACATGGAATCAACACCTCCGTGGTACGTGCTCACTGGCGGCCCTTGTGCGGGTAAGACCACGACGATAGATGAGCTCGCACGCCGCGGCCACCCGGTCCTCGCTGAGCCTGCGCGGCTGATTATCGATGAAAAGCTTGCCGCAGGACACACGATACAAGAAATCGTCGGCAACGAGGATTGGCTTCCATCAGTCGTGCGTCGCGCGCATGGGCAAGAGAGTTTGGTGCCTAAAGACGAGCTTTTTTTCTTTGACCGCGCGATGCCAGACAGCCTTGCGTATTACCGACTCGCAAACCGTCCTATAGATGAATTCTTCACGCGCGCAATGAGTGAGATACGATATCGCAAAGTCTTTCTTCTCGATCTTGTAGACTACCGTACCGATGAGGCACGCTCGGAAACCCCGGAGCAGGCAATGATGATACACGGGCAAATCCGCGAGGCATACGTCGACCAAGGCTATGAAATAGTCGAAGTACCTGTCATGCCGGTCGCTCAGCGTGCGGATTTCATACTGGCAAATCTTTGATATGCTGTTTTCACTATGAACAAAGCACTTGTTGGCATTGTGATGGGCTCGGACAGCGACCTCGCACTCATGGCGGAGTCTGCCAAGGTGCTTGAACAGCTTGGGGTAGAAAGTGAAATGCGGGTGCTCTCAGCGCACCGCGTTCCCGATGACTTGGTGAAATGGATAGAGGATATCGAGACGCGCGGAGCGCTCGTATTCATCGCGGGTGCGGGCGTCGCGGCCGCGCTGCCAGGCACTGTCGCCGCGCACACGGTACTTCCGGTCATCGGTATTCCGCTCACATCGTCGAACTCGGCACTCGGAGGAATGGATGCGATGCTGTCCATCATACAGATGCCGCCCGGTGTGCCGGTGGCCACTGTCGGCCTCAACGCCGGGAAGAATGCAGGCGTCCTTGCCGCACAAATCGTGGCGCTCACCGACAAAGCTGTTGCGGAGAAAGTCGCTGCATACAAAGCAAAGCAGTCCGCGGATGTGCTCGCGAAAGACGCGAAGCTTCAAGAAAAAGGCTACAAGACATATCTCGAAGAGCAGAAGTAATATGGGCGGACAGGGGGAGTACGCTAAAGCGGGAGTCGACTACACAAAGCTCGAACCTTTCAAGCACGCCATGATTGCGGCAGGAAAGAAGACGCTTACTTTTCCGAATAAGCGCGAGGTCTATATCAATAGTGATGTGCTGCACTCGCACGGCGGAGTCTTTGAATATCGCGGTTCGCAACCACATATGTGGTGCAATACACAGGAGGGTCTCGGCAACAAGAACTGGATTGCAGAGTGGATGTACCAAAACGACGGCACAGGTCGCACGCACTATGAAAAGATTGCGGTCGATGCCGCTCTTATGGCGGTCAACGACGTAATAGCGCAGGGCGCGATGCCCGTCGTTTACACCGATGAAGTAGCGGCAGGGGATTCGGAATGGTTTGCCGATGAAAAGCGTGCTGGTGACCTTGCCGCAGGGTTTCTCAAAGTGTGCGAAGAGGCCGGCATGGCACTCCCTGCTGGAGAATCTCCTGCACTCAAGTACTTGATAAAAGCAGAGCCGCCGGTGAAAAGTGCGCCATCGCTTTCGGGCTGCGTGACTGCTATTATCGCGCCCACATCACGACTTATCACGGGTACGAAGCTCGCGCCCGGTGATCGTATCGTGGGCGTCGCCTCAAGCGGCATTCATGCCAACGGTATTTCACTCGTGATAAAGAAAGCATTGGAGCTCAAGGACCAATTTCTCACGAAGCTTGAGAATGGAAACACGCTCGGCGAAGAGACACTGATACCGACGCGCTCCTATGTGTCGCTTGTGGAGGCGTTGCTTGAAGCGGAAGTGGATATCCACGCACTTCTCCCGGGCACGGGAAGCGGAGTCGCCAAGATTGCATTTGATTCAAGGCCGGCCACGTACCGCATTCATTCGTGGCTTTCTATTCCACCACTCTTCACATTCATGCGCTCTATCGGAATTTCGCTCGAAGACTGTCTCAGGACATTTAACTGGGGAGTCGGGTATTATATATTCGTCCCCGCTGCGGAGGTGGAACGGACACTGCAAATCGGACGTGACGCAGGGTACGAATTATTAGAGGTAGGAATAGTTGAAGAAGGCGCCAGACAGGTGATATTTGAGCCGGAGAATATCACGCTGCCGCCGCCAGGAGAATAATATGGATATTCTAAAAGAGACGAACTTTGATTTCTTGGGCGAGAAGAAGACGGGTAAGGTGCGCGATATATATATTCAGGACGACAAGCTCATTCTCATCACGACCGACAGGCACTCATCGTTCGACCGCATCATCGCGCATGTGCCGCATAAGGGGCAAGTGCTCAATCAGATTAGCGCATGGTGGTTTGAGCAGACGAAAGATATTGTCCCCAATCAAGTCTTGGCTATCCCAGACCCCAACGTGACGGTGGCGCGCAAGATGAAAATGGTGCCCGTCGAGGCAGTCATGCGCGGATACAACACGGGTGTCACCGACACGTCTATCTGGACGCGCTATTCCAAGGGTCAGCGCGATTTCGGCGGCGTGACGCTTCCGGATGGCATGAAAAAGAATCAGAAGCTCTCTCAGCCGATTTTTGATCCGACGACGAAAGAGGAGGCTCATGATCGCGCAATCACGCCTGAGGAAATGATTGCAGAAGGATTCATTACGCGGGAACTTTTTGAGAATGTACGCACGACTGCGACAGCACTTTTCGTGCGCGGTCAGGAGATAGCAGCGAAGCGCGGCCTCATCCTTGTCGATACAAAGTATGAATTTGGCACTGATGAGTCGGGTAACCTCGTGCTCATCGATGAAATCCACACACCGGACTCGTCGAGGTATTGGCAGCTCGATACGTACGAAGAGCGATTCGAGAAAGGAGAGGAGCCACAGTACTTTGATAAAGAATTTCTCCGACTCTGGTTTAAGGAGAATTGCGACCCGTACAAAGATGCAGTCCTTCCCGGGGCACCAGACGAGCTTGTGGCGGAGCTAAGCGCCAGGTATATTCGCATGTATGAACAAATCACAGGGAAGACGTTTGAGCCAGGGGAAGAGCCCGTCATTGCGCGCATCGAGAAAAATCTCAAACCCTTTGCAGTTTGATCAGCTCACAGCAGTGAGCTCAATAGACGGGCGATACCGCGATAAGGCAGCGGCTCTTGCGCCATATTTCAGTGAGTTTGCGCTCATGCGCAATCGGCTGCGCGTAGAGTGCGAGTACCTCATAGCGCTCTCAAAAGTGCCCAAGCTCGGAGTGCGAAAGCTCACGTCACGCGAAGTCGTGTTTCTAAAAACGCTACCCGATATTTCGCTCGATGACGGACGCATCATCAAGTCGATAGAGAGAGACGGATACGAGTCCGCCGGCTGGCGGATTCCCGCGACCAATCACGACGTCAAAGCGATTGAATATTTCATCAAGGTCAAGCTTAAAGGTACGACGCTTCAAGATGTCGCCGAGTGGGTGCATTTTGCGCTCACGTCTGAAGATGTGAACAGTGTTGCCCATGCACTCGCGTTGCGAGATTCCCTCGAAAGTATCTGTATGCCAGCGCTCGAAGAGGTGGAGGGAGCACTTCTTTCACTTACGAAGATGCATAGGAAGACGCCGATGCTTGCACGCACACACGGACAGAGCGCATCTCCGACAACCTTTGGAAAGGAGATGAATGTCTTTGCCGCGCGTCTGAAGCGCCAGACAGAAGCGATACAGAAGAGCGAGATTCTAGTGAAATGGGGAGGAGCCACAGGGAATTACAATGCGCATACGATTGCCGCTCCCGAGGTGGATTGGCTGGCGTTTGCAAAGAAGTTTGTGGCAGGACTCAATGTTGATACTCATGGCACAAAACACTCGATACGTCTCTCGCTCAATGAGGTTACGACACAGATAGAGCCGCACGATACCTATGCAGAGCTCTTTGATTCAATGCGCCGTATCAATACGATTCTTCTTGATCTTTCGCAGGATATGTGGAGATACATCAGTGACGGTTGGATCACGCAGAAACCCAAGGCGGGTGAAGTGGGCTCCTCCGCCATGCCTCACAAGGTCAATCCGATAGATTTCGAGAACGCAGAAGGTAACCTGGGAGTGGCCAATGCGCTCTTCGAACACTTCTCGCGCAAACTGCCCATCTCTCGCCTGCAGCGTGATTTGTCCGACTCTACGGTGGAGCGTGTGTTTGGGACGGCGTTTGCACACTCTGTAATCGGCTATACGTCGCTCGTGCGCGGGTTTGGCAAGATAGAGGTAAGCTCTACTGCCATGCTCGAGGCGCTCCGTGCACACCCGGAAGTGCTTGCGGAAGCGATACAGACAGCGCTGAGGCGCGAAGGCGTACCTGTGCCGTATGAGCAGCTCAAAGAGCTCACGCGAGGACGCACCGTGACTGTCGAAGACTTTGCCACCTTCATCGATTCTTTAGACATCTCACGTGCCGTGAAAGCGAGATTGAAGGCGCTGCGACCCGAGACGTATGTCGGTATAGCCGAGAAGCTTGCGCAGACGCCTCTGCGTTAGTGGTTTGGATTCAAGCTGCCCAAGTGAAGACGTCGTAGGAATTCGCGTGCAAACGCGACCACTTTGTCGGGGTGCTCGCTCTCGACGTCATACTGTATGCTGCCCATCACTTGCATGAGTTCGGCATCAGGCACGTCGACATTCCATACCGAGAGATCGCGGGTCGTGCGATCAGGATCTGCCTCGTATGCCTCCACGATGCTATGCGCCGTGTCTGCATATAGATTGGCCCAGCCCATATGTCTAAGCTCAAACGTCTTGGCCTGCTTCGGCTCGGAAGGAGGTTTCTCATGCCGCCCGCCTTCAATCACGCGAAATCCTCTCTTCTTATCGTCCGGGCTTTCCCCCATATTTTCATTGTACTACTGGCGAAGACCCAAGCCCTTGCGAATCAAATACCAGTTGGTGGCAACGAGAAGTGCAATGAGGCCAAGAAGAATGCCCACTGAATACATGAGCTTTACGTCGGTAATGCCCAAGAATCCATAGCGGAATCCGTTGACCAGGTAGAAGAGTGGATTTGAGTATGTAATAGCCTGCCACCACGAAGGGAGCGATGTCACAGAGTAGAATATGCCACCGAGGTATACGAGTGGGGTAAGGACAAACGTAGGCACGAGGTTGATGCCGTCGATCGATTTGGCGTAAATACCGTTGACGAGACCGGCAAGCGCGAAGACTAGCGAGGTGAGGAGTGCGAAGGAGAGAATAATCGCGAGGCTGTGCACAGAGAGGCTAAGTCCAGTGAAGAATACGGATACGATAAGCACGAGCGTACCGACGAGGACGCCGCGCACAACACCGCCACCCACATACCCGGCAATCATAAGCCATGGTGGCGTAGGGGAGACAAGTATCTCATCGATGGAGCGCGCGAAGAATTTCGAGCTGAAAAATGTAAACGATGTGTTGGCGTACGAGGATGTCACGATAGCGAGCATCACAAGACCTGGGACAACAAACTGCATGTAGTCGACGCCTTGCATCTCGCCAATTCGCGAACCGAGTACCGTACCGAACACAAGAAAATAGAGGGTCGACGTCATGACACTCGGCAAGAAGGTCTGCACCCAGATGCGGAACATGCGCACCACGTCCTTGCGCAGCATCGTGTAAAAAGAAATCCAAAGTTGAGCAGGGGACATACTATTTATCGCTTGTGAGCTTGATAAATACTTCCTCGAGCCTGCCACCGCGATACCCATCTTTTGCGGCTTCCTTGTCATCGTGCATTGCGAGAATCTCATCCATCGTACCGCTCGCGACTATCTGACCTTTGTTGATGATGGCGACATGTTTGGCGAGCTGTTCGGCTTCCTCAAGATAGTGCGTGGTGAGAAGAATCGTCACACCGTCTTTTGTGAGTTTGCGGAGGTAGTCCCACATACCGCGACGAAGTTCCACATCCACGCCCGCGGTTGGCTCATCGAGGATGAGAAAGCGTGGCTCGTGAATGAGCGCACGCGCAATCATGAGGCGGCGCTTCATACCGCCGGAGAGCGTGAGAGCGCTCTGGTACATCTTCTCGCCAAGCCCCAAATCTTCGAGAAGTTGCTTCGCTCGGGGCATCGCTTGTGAACGGGGGATTCCGTAGTAGCCACCCTGGTTCACGACGATATCAAACGGCTTCTCAAATGGATTAAAATTGACTTCCTGTCCAACGAGACCGATTTGGGCCTTGGCCAATTCAGTCTCTTTGTCTGTGTCGTACTCGAACACCGAAACCGAGCCGCTCGTTTTATTGACGAGCCCGGTTACGACACCGATTATTGTAGTCTTCCCAGCGCCGTTGGGGCCGAGAAGCGCGAAGAAATCACCCTCAGGTACTTCAAAGGACACTCCTTTCAGTGCTTGTGTGCCTGTTGCGTAGGTCTTGGTGACGTCTTTTACAGTGAGTGCGGTGGTCATGCGGGGCCTACTTTATCATCTCCCGAATAAAGGTGAAAGTGTCATCGGGGCCGACAACAGCGTGAGTTGGCAGCACTCCGAGCACGCTCTCATCGTTGCGACCTTTTTCTATCGCATCGCCGACATAGACTGAATCTTCTATCGTCCACCCTTCGTGTTCGATGAGTCGCTTTACATTGAAGCCTTTATTGCGACCAGCGAGATACATGTCAAAGCATGTTGTCCCGCCAGCGGTAATCTCTATCCCAGCGCTCCGAAGTGTCGATACTTCTTCGGCATGCTCAGTAAGAAGCTTCATCCGCAGGATAGCGCCAGGATCGAATGCCCGCTTCTCTTCGAGGGGTGCATTGTGGCCAATGAGACTGTAGCTCACCTGCGATCCGCGGTATTCAACTAGGTCGTGAGGGTCGCGAACACGTAAATCAAGCGTAGTACGCACCTTTTCTATAAAAGCATTAATCGACCGTATTTGATTCGTAGAAAACGTTTCGCTCCACATAACGGTGCCGTCGGGTCTCATAGCATGATTGCCGTTTTGCGTGAGCATAAAGTAGATGCTTTGCGGCAGTTGTCGCCGTATCTGTGCTTCCTGTGCTCCCGAGACTACAATCACATCCTTTTTGATGCATAGCTGCACAAAAAGCGGCACGTGTTCTGCTGACATTATTGTGCGCGACGGCGTGAGTGTGTCGTCGAGGTCGAAAAATATATGTTTAAGCTCAGTCGTCATGCAGTGTAAGGCCATCAATATAGTCGGCTTTGCCAATGTCGAGACCGTTGTTGCGCAGTATGGCGTAGGCAGTTACGACGTGAAAATAGAAATTGGGCATGAGGTACTCGCGCGCGTAATCGCTGGCCGCGAAGTGCTTGCCAGGGAAATAGTGCACAGTGACTTTGCGTTCATCGTGACCGGCGACATCGCCCTCTCGTATCGTGTCGAGAAACGCAATCGTCTTTGCGAGCCTCTCTTTCAATTCGGCAAACGTCGTCTCAGTGTCTTCGAAGGACGGCGCTTCAATACCGGCAAGTCGGGCGGCGCCACCTTTTGCATTATCGGAGACTCTCTGTACCTGCATAATAAGCGAGAACTGATCGAACGTGAGACGGGCATTCAACATCGCCGATTCGTAGTTGTGGCGTGGTGTGTTTTTCGACGCGACGAACGCAGCCGCTTTGTCGAGTATCTTATCGAGAGCGACGATTGCCTTTCTCATCGGCGGTATAGTCATTGTGTAGAGATTTGAATCCATAGTTGATGTGATTATGTAGAGTCGAAGTCTAGTCAGTATTTTCAGGACGGCACTGTGGATTACTGTGCTTCCCAATACGCAGCGGATGCAGCGACGTAGGAAGCGACCCTACGCTCCGTCGCTGCGGCGAGTGTGGTCACCAAGCGCTCTCGCTCTGCGTCCGGACTACCAGCATTGAGCCAGGCTTCTACGAGGTCGATTTGTGATGAGTCGGAAAGCGAGAGTCGGCGACCTTTCGCTGCAGCGCGCAAGAGAGTCGGGCCACCAATATCAGTTTTCTCAAGTACATCACTGGGTGCCGATGCTGGATCGGCGATGGTGGCCTCGAGGGGGTAGAGCGTGACGTACACGAGGTCTATCCAGCGCATGTGCGATGTTTCTAGCTCGGCCCTGTCAGCTTCTGTCGCAAGAAGGCCCGCGTATATCTCGCGAGCGAGCGTGACTACGCGGTGGCCGAGGATAGGAGGTCCCACGATATCGGCTACGTCGCTGCATACGAGACCGTTCTCGTTTAAGTACTTGGCGGTGCCAGCTGAGCCCATGAGAGACCATCCGGCGGCGCTAAGCGCCGTGGCAAGACGCAGCAACGGCTCGTCTTTCGTATAGGAGGCGAGAAGCGCGGTTTTCATGAGGGAATCCTATCACGACTACTGCTTTGAGAAGTCCACCGCTATTTCATGGAGCCCGTCGCGTAAATCAGCCTCGTTGCCCACCTGTGTTTGATTGTGCACGCCAGGGAAAAGAATCGCGACGGTCGTGCCGCGCCCCACCGCACTCCGGATGGTGATTTTTCCTTGGTGCAACTTGATGAGTTCGGAGACGATAGCGAGGCCAAGACCGGTGCCGCCCTGCTGGACCTTGGTCCTAGACGGGTCGGCACGGTAGAAGGGTTCAAATATGCGGAAGAGATCTTTGCGGGCGATTCCAATACCTGAGTCTTGTACCAGCAACTCGACTTGGTGGTCGGGCGCAGGCTCTACCGTGATGCGAATATGACCACCTCGCGGCGTGTAGCTGAGTGCATTCTTGAGCAGATTACCGACGATTTGTTGAAGCGCGGTCGCGTTGCCCCATATGTGAGTATCGGGACCTTTTCGTAGCGTGACCTGGTGCTCTCCTCGCTTTGCGAGTGCGGAGAATTTCTGGATGACGTCGGTCGTAACAGCGGAGAGGTCGACCGCCGAAAACTCTATGCGCTCCGGCCTCACCAGTGCCGATAGGCTCAGGAGGTTGTTGATGATTTCCGATATGCGATCGAGCTCTTCGATGTTCGAGATGAGAGTTTCCTTCATGTCGGGCTTTACGTTGGTATCGAGAAGCGCGACCTCGGTGTTGGTCTTGATGACGCTCAGTGGTGTACGGAGCTCATGCGCGATGTTGCCGATGAATTGTTTTTGAGATTCGAGCGCGTTGCGAGCGGGAGCAAGCGTGATGCGCGCAATAATGTAGCCGAAAAGTATGGTCGTCAAAATGATGACCGCAATGATGGTGAGTAGGTTTTGCGTTTTGACGCGATGAAGCTCCTGCGCTATCGAAGCGCCGAGGGACGCAGGTGAGCTGCCGCCAAGCCCCTCGCTTATGCCCTCAGCGACCGCAGCGGATAGGTCGTGGTAGAGAAGTGTGAACGATGCGCCGACGAGCCCAAGGATAACTACTGCGAAGGCCGTGTGGAGGAGCATGATGTGCACCTCCGTGCGGTAGAAAGAATCGTGACGGTATTTATTCAGTAAGCCGGTAACCAATTCCCCGGACCGTCTCAAGGATATCTCTACTGTGTCCCTCACCCAATTTGCGTCGAAGGTTTTTGACATGAACGTCTACTACGTTGCTAAAGCCTGCATAATTGAAGTCCCATAGATGATTGAGAAGGTCCTCTCTGTTCACGACCTGGTTGGGGTGTCTCATAAAGTATTCTAGCAAGCCGAACTCTTTGAGTGTGAGCGGTATCTCTTTGCCATCGCGCAAGACTCTCCTCTGTGCGGGATTGAGCTCGAGATCTGCGAACGTAAGATTCTCGGGAAGCGATTCATTGGGACGGCGCAAAAGTGCTCGGATGCGGGCGACGAGTTCAGCAAACGAAAACGGCTTTACGAGATAATCGTCCGCGCCAGATAGCAAAAGCTGCACCTTCGTGTCGGTCTCGTTGCGCGCGGTAAGTACGAGAATAGGTATCGTGATGTTCATTTCTCGGGCCTGTTTGCATATCTCATGTCCATCCATAGAGGGGAGCATGAGGTCGAGAATAATGAGGTCGTAGTCGGAGCGGTGAAGTGATATGCGGGTGAGCGCCTTCTTGCCATCGGCGATGGTGTCCACCGTATAGCCCTCAAGACTGAGTCCCTTGGTGAGCGCCTGGGCGAGTTTCTGTTCGTCTTCGACGAGTAGTATTTTCATAGGTTGATTTCTCTAGTTGCTAAGCCCTTGGCACACAGTACCTGAGGCATTATGAATTCTTCATGATGTGCTTTATGAAGACGGGCGCAAGGGGCTTTTGTTACCAGGTGAAACGTGTTGTATTGCGAGACGGTGAAAAGCCGCATTCGCTGCATGACGTCGTGGTATTCTGAGCGTCATGAAAGATGGGAAGAAGGTGGGGTTTACGGCTGGTGCATTTGATCTCTGTCACGCAGGCCACATGCTTGTCTTTAAAGAGGCGAAAGAAGTGTGCGACTACCTTATCGTGGCGCTTCAGGAAGACCCCTCGCACACTCCGTCGGATTATCGCGGTAAGAAAAAGAACAAACCCATCATGTCGCTCGAGGAGCGCCGCATTATTCTTGAGAGCGTGAAGTACGTCGATGAAATAGTAGTGTACAACTCGGAGCGAGAGCTCTACGACCTGTTGGTAAAACTCAAGCCGGACATCCGCATCATCGGTGCGGACTGGAAAGGGAAGGAGTACACGGGACATGATTTGCCGATTGAGATGTATTTCAATTCACGCGGTCACAGCTTCTCGACAACCGCATTGCGCGAGCGCATCTATGAAGCAGAAAAGCTGAAGCGCGAAGAGGCTAGCGGCCAATAGACGGTTGCGTCATATGCCGGGGAGGCTGCGTGCTCAGCACTGCAGCCTCCCCGGCTTACATGATTACTGTCTCTCGTTCATTTTCTGAACGCTCGGTTTCGTGTGACATAGCACATGACGATATATCGAGTAATCCGCATGCATTACTGATAAAGGGGCATTATGCCCCGACCCGAAAGTCGGGGCGGCCCCGCAATGAGCATTCGCTATTCATCACTGTATAGAACTCAGGTGAATCGATGATGAATGGATGACGCGATATTGACAGAGCGGCCTCTGAGATGTAGAATGAAGTTCGATATTTTGGAGAGGTGCGAGATGACCAAGAGTCAGAGAAGGCGAGCCAATCGTTTGAATCGAATTCTGAAAGACAAGGTGCTGCACTGGTACACGAGGCGAGCAGCGTTGAGCATCGAGGCGCGTACTATGCGCGCGAAAGCGAACTCCTGGCGGGGCTTCAATGTCGGTTCGTCAGGCGTTGGCGTGCTTCCGACCGGTGAGATAAGGCACTACGCGGGCTATAACGTAAAGGCGGCGGAAGGGCCTCGACTGCATAGCGACCATTGCGCTGAGCCGTTCTTGATTGAACAGGCAGAGGCAGATGGATGCGTTGAGATCTTCGGAATCACTACGGAAGCGCCGTATCAGCCTGATGATTTCAGCGGCCTCGACCTCGGCGTGACCACGATGTGCGTCTACTGCCGTCGATTTTTGCGGAAGAAGCTGCTTGACCCGAAAAGCGCGGTGAAGAAAGACACCTTGCTGTTCTTCGTAAATGGCGATGACCCCACACGGCATGTCCAGTTCTCCGTGGAACAGTTGCTCCGCCTGTACGACGACGCATAGGCGCATTCAGGCACTGCAGCGAACAATGACCGAAGAGAATCCCCAAGAAGACGCGACACATCACTGTGTCGCGTCGTTTTCTTTTTACGCTGATGTTGTCGAGCTTCATGAAATCGCTTCATGGGCTCTTAATGAGTGAAAGTGTCTTATATACGTACACGCGGGCACTCTCGTGTGAATTAGTAAGTCTTTATCCATTAGAAATCTCATTATGAACATCTACAAATTGGTGATTCCCGCCATTGCAACGGGTATCTTCATGACAGCGGGCTTTGCATCCGCACAGACCGTCGTCCAATACGGAAACGTACACGTGTTTGTGACACCGGTCACGACTGCTCTTCCGCCTGGCACGGGGGTCACGGTTGCCACCGTCCAGTTTACCGGCCTCGTCTCCGGCGCATGGGTGACCTCACTTCCGATAGCGATTGGTGCAACGGGAAATGGCAACGTCTCGAATCTGACGAATTGCCGTCTTGTAAACACCTCCACCGGCGTTGCCCTCACCGGTAGCATCAACCCTGTCTCAGGTTCGAACACATTTGTGTTCAACTCGCCCTTGAGTGTGCCTATAGGATCCGGCAGTGTAGCGCTCTACATGCGTTGTGACGTTGCTTCCAACACTCCGTCAGGAACAACCTTCCTTGCATCTGCGGGTACAGTACCGTTTGCGCCCGGCATGCAGGTCAACTTCAACTCTGCACCGAGTGTGCCAGCCGGTTCGACTGATGTGGCTATTGCCAACATCATGCTCGATGCTTCGCACTCGACCGTGCCAGTGTCGGTGACGGCGATTCCGGTATCCATCGGCTTCGGAAGCGGTGCACAGGCAGGTAACCTCAGCAATTGCCGTATTCGTCAGGCAATTGTGAATGGCCTCTATCTCTCAAGCACGATTAACCCAAGTGGAGGCTCGCAAACATTCTCGCTCTCGTCGCCACTTATCTTGAGCAGCGGTTCGTCAGCAACGCTTTCGCTCGCGTGCGACGTGTCCGCAAGCACGCCGGTCGGCGGCACGTTCTCACTGGCCATTACGCCGAGTGCGTTCTCCGCGACGAACGCGTCTACGGGAGCCTCGATTACGCCCACAGCCTCGATTGGCTTTGGTCCCAACGGTCTTCCTGCGTCGACGAACGGCACGGTTATAGTGACTTCTGTCGACTCAGCAGGTGAGGATACGACGAGTGAGCCAAGTGCTCCCGGCGTGCCAAACACAGGTCTTGGAGGAGGTGCCCTCATGACACTCGGTATGCTTCTGCTCTCAGCACTCCTCGCGCTCAGTGGTGCGATGTTGCTCCGACGCACACAGTAGACTCATTCTGTGACAAAAAACGGACCCGAAAGGTCCGTTTTTTGTGCGAGCGTTATATGAGAGAAACGATTGCCTCGGTAAGCTCCTTGAGACCTATGGGCTTGGTGAGATGCGCAGTGTAGCCAGCGTCCTGGGCCGCCTGGATGTCCTCGGGCATGCTGTGTCCGGTGAGCGCGATAATCGGTACGGTGACGCCGCGTTCGCGAAGCCCCTTTACTGCTTGGAGTCCGTCAATGCCCGGCATGCTTACATCGATGAGAAGCAGGCGGTACGAGGTGAGGTCGTGAGCGAGCACTTCTTCGCCTGAGTACAGCGCATCGGCAGGTGCGCCGACCTTGCTCAAGAGCATAGCCAACGAATCTGCCGCCTGGATATTGTCGTCGACCACGAGTACATGCAGACCCTTGATGCGCGCGGCGGGGGAGTCGGGATGTTCTGAAGGCGTATGCATTGCAATATTCCTATGGTATCTACTCAACCGTACCATGATACGAGTCTCCCACGCGATTGCTCTCTCAAATTCCGCTATGCCTATTGTGATAGAGCTATTCTTGTGGTCTAGTCCGCGCCCACAGGCTGGTGGGTGGCCTTGCGGACAATAAATAGCATCTGGTATATACTTTGCCTGTCGAAGCAGACATTATAAAAGTGTAGATATATACATACATTACTTATGGTAAGAAAAGCGAATCCCGCACTCTTGAAGCCTATGCAGCTTTCTGCGGACCTCGAAGAGGTTATTGGCAAGGGTCCTATGTCCCGCGGTGAGGTAGTGAAGAAGCTCTGGGAATACATCAAGAAGCACGACCTCCAGAATCCTGCCAACAAGCGCAACATTCTTGCGGACGACAAACTTAAGGCTGTCTTCGGCGGCAAGGGTGAAGTCACGATGTTCGAAATGACCAAGCTCGTCTCTGCGCACCTCAAGTAGTCACTCAGTATCGAGTACAAAGAGCCGCCTCAGAGTATGAGGCGGCTCTTTTGTAGGACCGTGTTTGGTAGGATGCGGGCTATGCGACGCGCAGTAATACGCAAAGAGGTAGGGGAGACACCGCTCATGGCACTTGAGCGTTTTCGCGCTGGGCAGCCAGAGTTGGCACAGACCTCCCTTACGTATGCAGGCCGACTCGACCCGATGGCTTCCGGGGAGCTTTTGATATTGATAGGGGATGAGTGCAAGAAAAGAGCGGCGTACGATGCGCTCGACAAGGAATATGTGTTCGATATCCTCTTCGGCTTCGAGAGCGACACAGGCGACATCCTCGGACTTGCGCAGGGCGGCGCGAGCCCTGTAGACGTATCTTCAGCAGACATAGAGCGGGTATTGCCGTCACTCGTGGGCACGCTCGCACTTCCGTACCCGGCGTATTCTTCTAAGACGGTAGATGGCACACCGCTCTTTGTTCACGCGCGACAGGGGACTCTGCGGGATGTCGTACGACCCGAAGTCACTACACGCATATATGCGCTCGCGCTCGAAAGTCTTTCAAAAAGAAACGTGCATGAAATCCGGCGCGATATAGAGCGTCGGCTGGGATTACTCTGTGTGGATGAAACCAGTGAGAATCCGTATAAAGATTTTCGCCGAGACTCTGTGCAGAGTGCCTGGCGCTCGCTACTCAGTGGGGATGAAGAATATGTTGTTGCCCGTATTCGCGCCACGGTGAGCAGTGGTACGTACATGCGCTCGCTTGCGCCTCTGATCGCAAAGCGGCTTGGTGCGACCGGTCTCGCGTATTCGATAGAGCGCACGCGCATCGGTCGGTACATACCGCTGCCATTCGGTTGGGGATTTTGGATGCGTACCTACGCGCACATTTGATATACTGTCCCCTATGGATGCGCTCGTCGCTTTCGCAAACGGTCTGCTGCATTTCGTCTTGCAGGCGGTCTCGCTCGTCGTCAACTTCTTTATTTACATCCTCTCATTTATTATTTCGCTCCTGCAGCAGCTCCTGAACTCGTTCGTCTAGCGCGCCGGGACATCAAAGAGAGACCTCCCAACCTTTTCCCCGGCTAGATACCGGGAGATTACACGACCGCCGTGTATCGATGGGAGAATACCGACGCCGTTGCATCCCAGATTGTAGAGAAGCACAGGATTCTGTGGCTCGGGGCCGATGAGCCGCACACCGTTGCGTGTATAGCCCATGAGTCCGTGCCATGTAAATACATACTCGATCTTTTTGTTTGAACCAAGGTCGTACACCTTGTGAATAAATTCGTCGAGTTTCATCTCTGCATCGTCGGGGAAGCCAGCCTCAAAATTGTACGCCTCACCTTCCTCCGGATCGTACTCCGGTCCGCCGACTGATATTAAATTGTGATGAAGCCCCTTCTCGTACTCGTACGGTCGCCTCGTCAGGTAGAAATAATCATTCTCGATACTCGCATCAGGCTCGGTATAGTAGCTGATGGCAATGGGAGGCTTATTGAGGTTTTCAAGATACCCAGACATATACCCTACTTTGCCGCGAATGAGGTGGTGATACCGCGCATCTATCTCCAGGCCCGCTTCGTTGATGATGTGGATGTTTTCAAATCCATTGGTGCAGAGTACGACTCGAGCCGCATCCACCACGTACGTATCTGCGTCGAGTACCGCATGCTCTTTGTACAGCAGTACTTTGTGCACCGGCGTATGCTCATAGAGGGCGAAGCGATTCGGATACTTTTTTTGGAGATGCAGGATGATTTCTTGGCAGAGGAGCGCGCTATTGATAACCCCCTTCTGGAAGGAGATAACGGCGATGAATCCGGGCATTTTTGTCTCAAGCAATTCGTCGATTCTCCCTTGGGGCACCAGAGCGTATGCGCCGCTGTACTCTCTAGGTATCGCTTTCGCAAATGCGGCATCCTCCGAGATAAGAAGATCTCGCGTGTCGATTCCTGCCTCGCGTCGAAGTTTGTTGGCCTCGAGGTGTGATTTTACTTGCTGGAAGCTCGAGAGACCTCCGTGGCCGATAAACCGCGAGAAGGGGATGTCCGCAGCGGCGTCGGAATACATTTCATCGAGCAGTTCCCATGCGCCCACGATCGAGTTCTCCGCATCGGCCGCGAGTGAGAGGCCAAATTCTCGCGCAAGCGATGCAAAGCCGCGTTCAAAGTAACTCACGACCTGTCCCGCATTGTGGCCCGTAGCTCCATGCGCGAGTTTAAACTTCTCCAGCAGTACGACGCTCTTGTCGGTGTATTTCAGTGTAAAAAAGGCGGAGGCGACTCCTGCTATGCCGGCGCCGATTATCGCGACGTCTGTGGAGATGTCGGACGTCAGTCTTGCGTGCGGCCGCTCGTGATTGAGTTGGTGAATCCAAGGAGAGCGATTCGTCTTCATCGAGGATGATTATAGCAAGTGCGCAAAAGAAAAACCCCGGTTCCCCGGGGTGTTTTCTCAAGACGCGGTATTATGCGCGGCTAACCTTGATCGCGTTCGGGCCCTTCGGGCTCTCTGCGACTTCGAAGGTCAACTTGTCTCCTTCGCGGAGCTCGTCAAACGATACGCCGACGAGTTCGTTGGAGTGGAAAAAGAGATCCTTTTCCTGACCTTCGACCTTGATGAACCCGAATCCCTTATCGGTGAGGCGGGCGATTGTTCCTGTTTGCATAGCAATGTGGTTGATCTTGGATAAATATCAACGACAGGGGGCTGGAGTGGAAGCTCGATCCTCACTTCTCTGGATCAGCTCTGGAATTGATAGAGGAATGATATCATGCGCCCTTTTACTTGTCAATGACCTGGTCGCGCTCAGTCGATGCATGGATTATCGATACCGTGGTGCCTTTTGGGGTACTGCTTCTGAGCACTGTCGCATTGAGCTGCTTTGCGAGTGACTCAACAATATTTGTCCCCAAGCCCTCCCTCTGCTTCTGTTTGCTCGCCGACATACCGATGCCGTCGTCTCGCACAGCGAGAGTCCATCCGTCATCCTGTGCCACGAAACTCACGACAACATTGCCTTCTCCGCTCGGGAACGCATGTTTGAGCGCGTTGATGACGAGTTCGGTAGTAATAAGCCCAAGTCCAATCGCTTCATCGGGAAGCACGCTACCGGAGCTGCCGCTCACCGTTATGGTTATCGGCTTTCGCCCGCCAATCATAGATCTCGCGATGCTCTGACTCAAGGTCCGCAAATACTCCACGACCGGCACTTCGTGTCCGTCACCTACTGGGTCAAGATTGCGCTGCACAGTGGCGATAGAGAGAATGCGATCGTGTGCGTCTTCCAAATGGAGGCGGCTTTCCTCCGACTGCACGGTCCCAGCCTTGAGCAGGATTATGCTTGCTATGAGTTGCAGACTATTCGCAATACGGTGACGCATTTCTTTGAGAAGCGTGTCCTTCTGATGCATCAGATTGGCCTTTTGCTTTTCGATGATTCGCTGTTCGGTAATGTCGAGGATGGAAAGCAAAAGCTCTTTTCGGTCGTCGGTGTAGCGGATCTTGCGCGCATTGACCAGAAGTGTTCTCTGTCCCAGCTTGGGGAAGTTGTGCTCAACTTCGTACCCCTCGATGGTCGTGCGGTCGGGTATTGCATTTTCGAGGAGCACGCGAAACGCGGGGATGTCCCATTCGCCATCACCGAGTTCGTAGAAAAGTTTACCGCGTGTATTTTCATACGTGAGGTTGAATTTTTTATAGAAAGCGCGACTTGCAACTACCACGCGCAGGTCATCACTCAGTACAATCAGTGGCTCGCGGATGGTGTCGATTATCGCCAGGGTCAACGGATGGCCATCCTGTGGGTCGCCGAGTGGGTCTGTACCCCCTCGTTTGTTCACCTATGCATCGTACGTTATTGGGTACGAAAAGCGAGGATGAATACCTCATGTGTTCTTCATCTGAACAAAGCTAGTATGTGTTCATGAATAACAACACAACCGTCCTCGTAGGTCTTATTGCCCTCGTGATTATTGGAGCTGGAGTATATTTCGTGTATTCGCAGAATGGGGACATGGGTCCCAGTGCGACCTCGACCGTCTCGGGCGGCGATGGGACTGTCGTCGACGTAAACGGTGATGTCACCTCACCGACACCCACCGCGCCATCCGTATCTACTGATGCGACCGTCGCACCGACAGATACGACCGCGGTAGTGACGGGCACGGTGGTGCCCAATGGTTCAGCCACGAATTATTGGTACGAATACGGCCCGACCACGAGTCTTGGGAGCAAAACAGGTGAACAAATCATAGGCTCGGGATTCGCTTCGATACCTACCCCTGGGTACATTACAGGGCTTACCAAAAATACAACCTATTATTTCAGACTGGTCGCTAAGAATCAGTATGGGCAGGTTTCGGGCGAGCTCAACCAAGTGAAGACATCGCAAAATACTCCTGCACCAACCGTCGTCGCACCAAGCGCCAAGACACTGACCGCAAGCGGAATCACCAACACCTCAGCCACGCTTGCTGGACAGGTAAATCCGAATGGTGTGATTGCACGATACTGGTTTGAGTATGGTCGCACAGACAATCTCGGGAACACAACCGCCATCACATCGGTGGGAAGCGGAAGTGCAATAGTCCCAGCCACAGCGGTCGTCACGAATCTGCAAAGAAATACAAAATACTTCTTCCGCATCAATTCGCAGAATCAATACGGCACGGTCAACGGAGACATCCAGACCTTCAGGACAAAATAGTCTCTGGGACAGTTATCGCGCCGGATACCAATCGGCGAGAACGACCCCAATTGCGGGGTCGTTCTCGTTGTCGAGCAGTTTGAAACGCGCCACATCCGCAAGACTATGCAAGCCGCGGCATACACCGCGGCTTTTTTGGCTTGACGACGTCAGCGCTTCTTGAGTGCGACGTGGTGTCGGCCGTTTTTGTTGAGGCCCCGAGCATTTCCTTCGGTGGGTGCCGGGGCGATAGTACAGCGGATGGGCCTACTGCCGCCGCATACAACTTCGCAGTGACCCACTGGTTTCGTGTGTAGGTGAACGTGGCCGAATACGGCCTGTCCGTGTGTCGAGTCACGAACGAGCTTATAGAGCTCCGAGGTAACAGGAACTTGATTTGGCATGGTGAAGCCCTCCTCCCTGCAGGATAGAACACATTTCTTCGATGGGCGAGCGCGTCCACTGGACAAGCCGCCGCACAAGCAATGGGTTAGTACCACTTGGCGAGAACGACCTTGATAGTAGGGTCAGCCGCCTCGACAAGCTGTTTGAAGTGCTCGACATCGGCAAGTCCGCCTGGGCCACGATAGTGATATGGGTACACAATCTTCGGCTTGAATGCGAGCACCGCATCTGCGGCTTCTTCGACGCTCATAGTGTAGGGGAGATTCATGGGAACGAGCGCCACGTCGATGTTTGTGAGTGCGCGCATCTCGGGAGTGCCTGCCGTATCTCCCGCAATGTACACGCGGTACCCATCTTTCTCGATAGCATATCCGTTGCCGCGGCCTTTTGTATGAAATGCGCTTTCGGATTCAGGGATGTTGTACATGGGGAGAGCCTTGATGCGGAATCCCTGCTCTTCGATAGTCTCGCCGTTGTGCATGACAATCACACGAGGGGCGAGAGATCCGGGGAGCATATCTGCGACTGCTTGCGGTGCGATTATTGTGGCGTCGCCAGTGATTGCTTCGAGCGTGCTCGTGCTCAAGTGATCGCCGTGTATATCCGTAAGAAGAATGATGTCCGGCGCGGGCTGTCCCGCGAATGCTTCTGCGCCCCCGAGCGGGTCTGTATAAAGTGTATCGCCGTCCCAAGCGATGACCGCTGAGGCGTGTTCTATGGGAATAATTTTTACAAGAGGTTTCGTGGCCTTGTCCATATCTCCTTGTTTTTCATTATATATGTAGAGGTTACATGCAGAGAAGCCGATCGCCAAAGTCGCGATACCTGATATGAGTACAACGGGCAGCTTCATATGAGTCCATTTTACGTGCGACATAGACGTATGCCGACGCGAATTAGAGGGTGCTTGCATACCCCCGGGGGTATGCTATAGTCCGGCAATGAAGAACACATCACACGCTCAATTATCAGCCCACATCGCCCGGATAGAAGGTCAACTTGCGGGCGCGCGACATGCGCTGGAGAAGGACGATTGCGCCAAGGTGGCGCGTACGCTCCTGGCGGCGAGCCGCTCACTTGCGAGTGTGCGCGCGACATGCGCGAGCGAATTCCTCGAGAGAAAGGTGTTTCGCAACGCGAAGGTGCAGGACACATCGCTTCTCTCAGACATCAGAGCTCTTATCAAAGCATAAACACTATCTCAACCCATATGTCATTCTTTAGTACTTTACCGTCCGTAAGCGTGAAAGATGCCGCACAGAAAGTTACCGACGCCGGTGCTGTACTCGTGGATGTTCGCATGCCCGACGAGTACGCATCTGGGCATGCGCGCGGCGCGATTAATTGTCCGCTGCCATCTATCACATCATGCGCGGAGAAACTGGCGGGGTACAAAACTGTGTACGTGATATGTCGCTCTGGTGGTCGCAGTGCGTCTGGGGCGTCGCAGCTCATATCGCGCGGCATCAATGCTATCAACGTGAGCGGTGGCACGCTCGCCTGGGAAGAGGAGGGTCTTCCTATCGATTAAATATTTCCCAAACTTCGCTATGTCATCACTAAAACCAGTCGTTGCATCGTTCTTCGATCCCGCGACCAATACTATTTCGCACATCGTATCTGACCCCGCTACGAAGCACGCGGCTATTATCGACAGTGTTATGGACTATGAGCCCGCGAGCGCGACAATCTCATATGAAAGTGCCGACGCCATAATCGCCCATGTGCAGAAAGAAAGTCTCATTGTTGAGTGGATTCTCGAGACCCACGTTCATGCGGACCATCTTTCTGCGGCGCCATATCTTCAGCAAAGGCTCGGCGGTCAACTCGCCATCGGTGAGAAAATCGTGGATGTACAGAATATCTTCGGTAAAGTTTTCAATGCCGGAACGGAGTTCGCGCGCGATGGAAGTCAATTCGACGTGCTTTGGAAAGACGGCGATACATTTTCAGTGGGCGCTATTGCAGCGCGCGTGATATATACGCCCGGACATACGCCTGCTGACGTGAGCTATGTGATAGGGGATACCGTGTTTGTCGGCGACACGCTCTTCATGCCCGATTACGGTTCTGCACGATGCGATTTCCCCGGCGGCAGTGCAGAGGCGCTTTATGAATCAGTCCAGAAGATATTTGCGCTTCCGGAGGAGACGCGCATGTTTCTCTGCCACGATTACCTTCCTGCGGGGAGGGACAGCTATGCATGGGAGACTAGTGTGGGAGAGCAAAAACGTTTCAATGTGCATCTGCAATCTGGCAAAACCAAGGACAGCTTTGTGCGCGACCGCATGACTCGCGACGAGACACTTGGTGCGCCGAAGCTCATTATTCCATCTCTCCAGGTCAACATGCGCTCGGGCGAGCTGCCGCCACCAGAAGACAACGGCCAGACCTACCTCAAAGTGCCGGTGAATAGTGTGTTTAGTAAAAAGAAGTAGCTCCTCACGCTGAGAGTCGACCGATTGCGCACGAGAGGTACGAGTGGCCTTTTTTGAGAAGACTCTCAGCCTCGGGCGTATTTGTCTCTGGGCATTTCGATTCGCTCAGTGTCTTGCGTCCTGTCTTCACGACCCTCTCGTTGCTTTTACGCATTTGACGAGATATACCCCCTGGGGGTATCATGTGCACATGAAAGTTGAAACAAAAGCCAAGGTTTCTCGTCGGCTCAGCCTCATACAGGGTCAACTGAGAGGCCTCGCGAAGATGGTGGAGGAGGAGCAATATTGCGTAGACATCATTATTCAGTCAAGCGCAATTAAAGAAGCGTTGTCCGGCGTGGAGGACATACTACTTGAAAATCACCTTACAACCCACGTCATTCATCAGATAAAGAATGGGAAAAGTAAAAAAGCGGTTGAGGAAATTTTAAAGGTTTATAAGCTCGCGCAAAAGAAAAAATAACATGAACAGCTTTGACAACCAAAGAGATTAATCAATCGTGTCACATTGTATGAATCACTCACATCGCAGTCATAATGGAGAGGGTAGTACATATACCTGCCCCATGCATCCAGAGGTGATTCAGGAGAAGCCGGGTAAGTGCCCCGAATGCGGCATAAGGCTTGTTAAAGCTGAAACAATAACAGATCATAGTGCTCACGCCGGTCATGTGATGGGGGACACATCAAGGATGAGTTTTTGGGAGAAATTTAAAATGAGTATGTCCATGACAATGGGTATGGATCATACTGGTCTTGCCGGTAGAGAAATGGCACGGCTCATGGAGATAGATATCCGAAATAAATTCTTTTTTTCACTTGCCCTAACGATTCCTATAATTCTGTATTCGCCTCTAGGCACCGAATTTCTAAAGCTTACCCTTCCTTCCCCCATATCACTACCGTGGCTTCTCTTTATCCTGACGACGCCGGTATTTTTCTACTCAGGATGGATTTTCCTATACTCAACATATTTTGCTCTGAAGAGCAGAGTACTCAACATGGCTGTGCTCATTGCTGTCGGTATTACGGCGGCGTATGGCTTCAGCGTTTTGCTTACTCTTATCGGCAGTGCCGATTCATATTACGAAGCGGCCGCGATGCTCATTACGTTTGTCTTGTTCGGCCACTGGATGGAGATGAAATCTCGACGCGGAACGACAGATGCCCTTCAAGCCCTTTTCAATCTTGTGCCGCCGCAAGCCAGGATCTTCAAAGATGGTCAGGAAGTGATGATTCCGACATCTCTCATACAACTCGGCGACATTATTATTCTTAAGCCGGGGGACAAGGTTCCTGTCGATGGTGAAATTATTGAGGGAGAGACTGCCATTGATGAGTCTTTGGTGACTGGAGAATCAATCCCTACGTCTAAAAAGATTGGGGATCAGGTTATCGGCGGATCAATCAACGTCGCCGGTTCAGTGAAATTTAAAGCGACAAAAATAGGCAAAGACACCGCCCTTGCCCGAATCGTAGCGATGGTTGAAGAGGCACAGAATTCAAAAGCACCGGGGCAAAGAATCGCTGATAGATTTGCGAAGTATTTGGTAATTACGGCGGTGGGGTCAGGCCTTTTGGTCTTTTTTATCTGGTATTTTATAGTAGGCTCACCGCTGCTCTTGGCACTCTCCTTTGCTATCGCTACGGTCGTTATTGCATGCCCTGATGCGCTGGGGCTTGCCACGCCGACTGCTGTGGCTGTGGGTACTGGTCTTGGAGCGAAGCACAACATTCTTATAAAAGACGCACCGACACTTGAACAGGTGTCCAAGATTCAGGCAATCGTACTGGACAAAACTGGCACACTCACCGAAGGAAAACCAAAAGTAACCACTATCGCTACGGCAGAGGGATTTGATGCAGGAGAGGCACTCCGCTTAGTCGCAGCGGCGGAGGCAAAGTCATCCCACCCATTGGCCGGCGCAGTGCTCGATGAACTTGAAAAAAGAGGACTTACGTTGCCTCATGCGGTTGATAAATTTGAGAACCTCTCCGGTTTAGGGGTGAAAGCTGTGGTGGATGGAAAACCCGTACTCATCGGCACAGTGAGGCTTATGAAGGAAAACAATGTCGTCCTAGGCTCTCTGGAGCAAAAAATCAATGAATTTCTAGAAAAAGGAGAAACTATAATGATTCTCGCGGTTGACGGTACTATCAAAGCTGTCATCGGCGCCGCTGATCCAATAAAACCGAACGCCCTAAAAGCAGTTGAACGCTTGAAAGCATTGGGCATCGAAATCGCCATGATTACGGGGGACAACAAAATGACCGCAGAGAAGGTGGCGAGCCAGCTTGGAGTCGAAAGAGTGTTTTCGGAAGTGATGCCTGCGGATAAGGCGAGTTACGTCAAAAAGCTTCAACAGGAGGGCAAATTCACAGCAATGGTGGGAGACGGTGTCAATGATGCGCCTGCGCTTGCCCAAGCTGATGTGGGTATTGCCATTGGTGCAGGCACGGATGTGGCGATTGAGACCGCAAAAGTTGTACTGATGAAGTCTGATCCTTTAGACATACTTCGGGCTATCACCCTAAGCAAGGCAACGGTTCTTAAAATGAAGCAAAATCTTTTTTGGGCTTCAATTTATAATGTCCTCGCGATACCGGTTGCCGGTGGAATCCTGTACCCAAGCTTCGGCATCATGCTTCGTCCTGAATTCGCGGCACTCCTCATGAGCATCTCTTCGATAATCGTCGCAGTAAATGCCGTATTATTGAAGCGAGTCGAAAAAGACTTAATCACAGTATAAATATATGTGTTTTTCAGCAGCAGCAAGTTTTGCAGCAGGAGGAGCGCTTAGCGTAGCAGGTGGCTTGACGCTGGCTAAGGCCAAACAGAAGTCTGAACTTCCTTTTGCCAGCATTCCGCTTTTGTTCGGCATCCAGCAGGTCATTGAGGGAGCGGTATGGATTTCTTTTGGCTCTCCCATTTTGAATATTATAGCAACCTACGCGTATTCGATGTTCTCTCATGTGTTGTGGCCGATCTTTGTCCCGATCTCTGTTTTACTGATGGAGACAGAACCAATTCGGAAAAAGATTCTGTCGCTGTTCTCCTTGCTCGGTCTGGCAGTCGGAGGCTATCTGCTGTACTTCATTATTGTAGATCCGGTTACGGCACATATCGTCGGCAACAGTATTGCGTACCATTCTCCGCACTTGTACGTGTATCTCGCAATGTTTCTGTATCTCGTGGCAACGTGCGGGAGCTGCCTTGTGTCGAGCCATAAGATCATCAACATCTTTGGTGTGGTCCTATTTCTCTCTTTCGCTATTGCGGCGTGGTTCTTCACGGAGACGTTCTTTTCAGTCTGGTGCTTCTTCGCGGCAATCCTTAGCATCATCGTGTACTGGTATTTCCAAAGAAACTCTGTGGCCCTACGGCCAGGTCGAAGCGGAGTGCAATTAGAAAAAAATAATTAACAAAAATATGAACACATTTCGCGCAGTGAAAATAGGATTGGCTTGGATAAACATCACGTACATATTGTGCTATGTACTATTTGGCTTGCTACCAGTTGTGCGGCCTTCGGCTCTTCCGTACATCCTGCATCTTAATGTAGGTCCAGTGGAAAACATCTTCACACTCAGTAATTTCATCGTTGGCCTTATCCTATGGAACGTAATCGTGGGAGTGGGCATCTGGTTGGTTGGATTTCTCGCTAATCACATTAAAAATTAATCATAAATATGAAACTATCAAAATTAATGCATGTCGCGAGCGTCGTTGCTGGGTTTATCGGAGTAATCGGGTTTATTGGAGCTGTGCTGAGTGGACCAAATCTTGAAGGTATTGTATTTGGTGTCACGAAAGCGGACGCCCTTGCGTGTTCGGCTATCTTGATTCTTATCGCGACCTGGCTACAGATAGCGACCATCCACCACATGATGCTTGAGCAAAAGGGGGAAATCGTCTAGCATTAAACCCATGTTCAGGCACGGAAAGCACACGACATGTATCGCGGTAGTCGCGCTCGTTTTCCTGCTGCTCGGATCATTCGGGGTGCCTCACTTCGGTATGATGCCGCTAGATGGCCAGATGTCCGGCTGCCCATTTATGGGCGAGGGGGCAGTCTGTAAGATGAATCCGCTCGAACATCTGGCAGCATGGCAGAGTGCATTCACGACAACCCTTCCGGGCCAAAGCTTGGCATCCTTTGTCCTCCTCCTCCTCCTGCTCTTGTCGTTGTTGCTGCTCCAGCGCGCGAGGCAGAGTTTCGCGAGAAATAAGCCTTCGCCGATACAAGGCTTTCGAGTGCGAAACCGGGAGAGGTTCTCCTCTTATCATCCTCTAAAGGAAGCGTTTTCAGACGGCATTCTTCATCCTAAGCTTTTTTAGCTGCACGTGTGCAGCCGCACCGGTTTTGATATAAATCGGCGGCTTTTTGTTGCGTTTATCCGCATGTATAAGCTACGAATCATGGAAACAAAATCCAAAGCAAGTAGACGTCTGGTGCGGGTGGTTACGGCGACGGTACTCGTCGTTGGAGCCGTGGCACTTGCCATTTGGCTCCTTCCTTCAGGGTGGCCGAGTAGTTCGTTGACCAAAAGAAGTGAAGGACCGGACGAAAAAGTGTACGTCGCGCTCGAGGGTGAGGGCGCGGTTGCCGTATTAGACCCAGCTACAGAGAAAGTTCTCTCTGCCATCGGCCTCGTAGAAGAAACAAAGCAGGGGACTGTGCGTTATATGGCTCATAATGTTCAGGTTACACCAAATGGCACTGCGGTTCTTGTAACCGCCAATGTCGAAGAGGGCATGGACATGGAAGAGTCCCCAATGCAGGACATGGAAGCGGCGCATGGAGCGCTCTACGATCAGCTCATAATGATTAATCCAGAGAATGACACGATAACGCGTCGTATCCCTATCGACACTGACAGTCATCTCGCGCATGTGGTCGCCACAGCAGACGGACGCACGGCGTACGTGACTCTGCAAGAGAAAGGGTTCGTGTATGTGGTCGACCTTGAGCGCGGCGTAGTTACAGACAAGATCAATCTCGGTGAAGAAAGCGGACCGCACGGACTCCGCCTCATTCCTGATGGAAAACAGTTGGTTGTCGCTCTGCTGGATGGTAGGGGAGTTGCATTTGTTGATACGATCACAAACGTAGTCCGAATAGCCAAGCTTCCAGGGGCAGTGGTGCAGGCCGCCGTAACGCAGGACGGGACATACGCCTTCGCTTCCGTCTACGATACGAAGGAAGTCGCATGGTTCTCGATGAGGAGCGACGAGCGGGGTACCGTCTCGCTTCCCGAAGGAGCGCGAGGCCCGGTACAGCTCTACCCGACACCAGACTCGAAGTATCTCTACGTGGCTGACCAAGGATATTACTTCGACCAGCCGCAAGGAAATACAGTCTACCGCATCGACGTGGGCACCAAGTCAGTCGATCAGAGCATATCAGGGGGGGCTGCACCGCACGGCGTTGTCGTAAACAAAAGTGGCGCGTCCGTGTACGTTACGAACCTTCTGAGCGGTGATGTATCGGTCATTGATACAGCGTCTCAAAAGGAGGTTTCTCGCATCCGGGTTGGCAAAATGCCAAACGGTATCAGTGTGTGGAGTAGAAATCAGGGAGGCACGCCTTAACAGGCCTCTCTCATTTTGGTTAACGCATTAGTCACATCCACAAACATATGAACTCAGAAACAAAACAAAATAGCCTCACGATTCCGGCGGCCATCGTCACCGCAGGAGTTCTCATCGGTGGTGCCGTCTATCTTGGTATCAGCGGGAGAGGTACTGCAGACGTACTCCAGCAGCAGGGTGAAGAGCAGTTCACGGGCAATCTCGAGCAAATGATGCCCATTACCAGTACCGACCACATACGCGGCAATCCCGATGCTCCGGTTAAAATAGTTGAATACTCCGACTTCGAGTGCCCATTCTGCAAACGCTTTCACGAGACGATGAAGCAAGTGAGTGCAGAATATGGCGACAAAGTTGCATGGGTGTACCGACACTACCCACTCGATCAACTTCACTCTAAGGCTCGCAAAGAAGCCGTTGCTTCCGAATGTGCAGTGGAACTTGGCGGCAATGATGCGTTCTGGAAATTCACGGACCGCTTCTTTGATCTCACACCGTCAAACGATCAGACGGACATCGGCACGGTGCTACCCCAAATTGCCAAAGAGATAGGCCTTGATGGTGCGAAGTTCGCAACATGTCTTGCTAGCGGGAAATACGACGCTCACGTCGAAGAAAACGTACAAGACGCAGCAGCGACCGGCGGAAATGGCACCCCGTGGAGCATCATCGTGACAAATAGCGGTAAAAAGTACCCGCTCTCTGGCGCCCAGCCCTATGAGGCAGTAAAGCAAATTATTGACCTTGCATTGAAAGACAAATAGCCATGAATGCCGCCAGAATCGTCTTCAGGAATTGGAGCTACGTCCTCCTTACCTCATTGGTTAGTTTCGGTGTCTTCGCATTCGCGGTGTGGTTTCCCAATTTCCGGCTCCTGTGGTCCTTCTGGTCTAATTCTTCTGCATCACTCGCGGACAAGGTGACGTTTTCACTTCGTCTCCTGGAGTCGATAAGCACAAACTTCACCGCGCTTTCCGGTGCGTACACAATCGCGATTGCTATCCTTGTCGGTGTCAACGTTGCGTATATGGCGTACATTCTGAAGCTCAAAAAGCGAGAATTATCTGCGGCCGGCGTGACGGTGGGGACGCTCGGGATTCTCTCCGGAGCCACGGGGCTGGGATGCGCGGCGTGCGGCTCGCTTATGATCTCTTCGCTTCTCGCAACTGCAGGTGGTGCGAGCATGCTCCCCCTTTTGCCGCTGAGAGGTGGAGAACTCGGCCTTCTTGGAGTGATTCTTCTCGGCGCATCGACCTACTTGCTGGCAAAGCACATTACCAAACCTCCGCTGTGTGGAGTCACGACTTAGAGGTCACACATTAAAAAAATCAATCATCACATACACCTATGAAAATCTTCTTTATTGGACTCGCAGCGATAGTTCTTGCAGCTTTGGCTTCAATAATCTTCCTTTCTCCATCAGACAAAGCTCCCCGTGCCACCGACGCCGATGTCATCGCATCTGGTGGACTCCACTGGCATCCGTCTCTGGAGATATACATTGGGGGAGTGAAGCAGGAGATTCCTCAAAACCTTGGCCTGGGCGCGGTGCATCAGCCCATGCATACGCACGATGACCTGCCTATCGTTCATCTTGAATTTGCAGGTGCCGTAAAAGATGCTGACATCAAGCTCGGCAGGTTCTTCGATATATGGGGTAAGGACATGCGCGCGTTTGGTTCGAATATGCGCATGACGGTCAACGGTGTCGACAACGCGGAGTACGAGCAGTACATTATGAGAGACAAAGATGTAATAGAATTACACTATGACTAACAGGTTCGTGTACATGGCCGTCGCCATTGTTGTGATTGCGATAGCAGTCGCAGTCTTCAACAGTTGGGACACTCTGCGCCAGTTAGCGCCGCTCGTGACGCAAAGTCAGATAGTCGAACTCGAAGATGGGGATACCTATGACCTCCTGGCGAGCTATGTGACGAAGGAAATCGGAGGGAAAACCGTGAAGATGCTTGCATACAACGGCTCTATACCAGGGCCGACTATCCGCGTGCCGCAAGGCGCAGAGGTCACAATCAACTTCACGAACAACACCGACATGAAGGCGCTCCTTCACTCGCATGGGGTCAGAATGGACAACGCCTTCGATGGTGCACAGACGTCGCAGGAAGAAATGGAGCCGGGAGAGTCGTTCTCGTACACACTGAAATTCCCCGATGCGGGCGTCTTCTGGTATCACCCGCATGTGAATGAAGTGTATGGGCAGGCTCTCGGTCTCTATGGGGCGTTCGTTGTCGTGCCGAAAGATGCGGCGTACTTTCCGCCCGTCAATCGCGAGGAAGTGCTCTTCCTATCCGACCTTCCGGTCGAAGGCGGGGCAATCGGTATCGATAAAAGCGGTACAGACTTCTCGCTAATGGGCCACTTCGGCAACGTGATGCTCGTCAACGGGCAGGAAAATTACGCTCTCTCTGCAAGGGTAGGTGAAGTCGTGAGGCTCTACGTGATTAATGCCGCGAATGTGCGTCCGTTCAATGTCTCGATACCGGGAGCCAGGATCAAGGTCGTCGGCGGAGACAACGGCGCGTACGAAAAAGCGTTTTTCGCCGATAGCGTGGTGCTCGCGCCGTCGGAGCGCGCTATCGTCGACGTCTTGATTACGGGCCCCGCCGAGATTGTGAACCAAATACCCGGTCGCCCCGTCAGACTCGCATCCATCACGGTGGATGATGAGCATATCGAGACTTCCTACGGCGCACTGTTCGAGCAGTTGCAGGAAAACGTGGATACGCAGGCGAGCATCGACCCCTTCCGGGCGTACTTCGACAAAGCGCCGGATAAGACGATCACCCTCACCGTCGACATGATGGGTATGTCCGGCATGGGTGGTCACGTGATGCCGGATGGGACGAAAATGCAAGGCATGATGATGGCCGAAGTGCCTGAAGGCGGCATTGAATGGGAAGATCGCGGCATGGAGATGATGAATCAGATGTCCAATACCGGTTCCATCAAGTGGAATATTGTTGACCAAAGTACGGGAAACAAGAACATGGACATCAATTGGGCCTTCACGCGCGGTCAGCCCGTGAATATCCGTATCTTCAATGACCCCAGGTCTATGCATCCAATGCAACATCCGATCCACTTCCATGGCCAGCGGTTTCTGGTTGTGGCACGCGATGGAGTCCGGCAATCAAACCTCGTGTGGAAGGACACGACGCTCGTCAAGGCGGGGGAGACGGTCGATATCATCCTCGATCCCTCCAACCCCGGTACGTGGATGGCGCACTGTCACATCTCGGAACACCTCGCTGCGGGGATGATGCTTATCTTCGAAGTGCGGTAGATGATGCGCGGTTGGTTGAAGGCTTGGTACGGACGGTAGGAGACCACGCAGCATAAAACTAAAGCCCCGAAAGGGGCTTTTGTGTTCAAGTTCAGCAAAGTGGCGGCAGGTAGAAGTTAGCCGAATACCAGGACCTTGTCGCTCTCCTCAACCATCTTGAGCAGGTCTGTCATGGTAGCAATGGGGCACACACCAGATTCCTTCCTGCCGCGTATTTCGAGGCACGAACCGCAGGCGTAGAGGGTGCCTTTGAGCTCCTTAAATTCTGAGACTTTTTTTGAAATATTAAAGTCGTTTGTATCCGCTATGGTATCAAGCTCTGCTCCCTCGCTCATCAGGAACACCGATACGGCATGATTGGCTTTGAGTGAAGTGATAGCGAAGCGAAAGGAATTCCAGACATGTTCAGGTTTGTTCGACTGCAGCACGATACCGATTTTCATATGGTCTGTATTGTACCAGGAGCGGGCACTACTTTAGAACAATATTCTGTCCATGGACCCGGAACACGTCTGGGCACCTATACTATTCGAAGAGGCTCCAGAACCATTTGTACAGAAATGACTTGTTCTCCATGCTTTCTCCTTCGAGCGTGTAGCGATCGCGATCGGGCGTGTTTGGGTCTTCGGACGTCTCAAAATATGCTTTGGCATTGTCCGCATTTGCTTTTATCGACGGCGTTGCCTCTACCACGATGTCCACTGTGTCGCTTACGGTGCCAGGAGGTGCGATGCCGTTGGCTTCCGCCGCGACATCTACCACGTTGACCATCGTTTCTTTCTGTTCAGTTGTAAACCAACTTCCGAGCCATTTCCATACTCGTACCGGGAAACTCGGACCTTTTGGGAGCGGGGGAGGAATCGTCTCGCCGTCACCATCACCGTGTGGAATCACCTCGACTACACCATGGCCGCAACCGTGAACGTCGGGATCAGCCACGTCATTGAGAGTGCCGTGGTAATGAATAGAGCCACACCCATCGTCGGTGCCTCTGATATGGGCATCGTTGGAATCGATGATGGCCGTGCCAACGTAGGCTTTGTGATTTGCAGACGTCAAATTAGGGACAATAAAAACAATAACAAGGGGCACCGCGACACATATCGAAGGGGTCTTCATGCAACAACTATACCCCCTTGCTGTGGACGTGCCGAGCTTTTCCCCACCTATCCATCTTATAAATCATGGACGGTTCCATGTGCAGTATGCTACAGACGACGGGAAAATTGATACAATAGGGGCACATGCATATGTCGTACAAGGGAGGAATGGAATCTAAGCCTTTCGGCAAGCGACAGTCGGCTCAGGCCGAAGCTGCCCCTATGGAAGAGACGCACATGTCTCCAGAGCACCATGTGAAGCTGTTGCAAGGAATGAGAGACACGATTCTCAATGGACTACTCGATGATTGGGAGCGTATTCGCGCGTTCCAAGAATCGGGGCGCGGCGCAGGGATCGATGATTCAAAGCGCCTTGATGAGCTCTTCACGCTCATCAACGACCGACTCGCCTCACTCGACAAAAGAGGGGTTGCTAGAGAACATCTGCCATAATCGACGCCCTCAGCATCGTTGGGGAGCAGCGGTACCGGGCACCGTATTCTCAGACCCGAAAGGAAAATTTTGTTGTGTACTACTGCGCGATGGCGACCTTGGTGCGTTGTTCTACAGGTCTGACGACGATGAATCTCTTTTTCCATGCCTTGAGAAAATCGACCGTAGAGATTTGTAGACCGCCCGTTTTTGCCGCAGGGTCGTTGTAGTAGACGACGCCATCCTTGATTCCATCTATCACGACGAGATGGGGAATCGTGCTCTTCGGATCGAATTTGTAGTGCACTGAGGCAATCACAGGTCCCGATTCCAGATGTTTCTTAAATTTGGCAAACGCATCGTCCTTGCTGAGCTTGCCGAGGTCATAGCTGCTGCCGTCGAGGCCGTACGGCTTCGATATTTGGATGAGACCCTTGTATGTCCACCCCGCGTTATTTAGATATGCGCCCGCGTTAATGCCCTCATTAAGGAGCGCATTCACCGAGACGGTGTCCGGTTTGTAATAGTCAATAATCATCGCGAGGCTTGCTACGCCGCAGCCGACCTTTTGCCACTTAGCAGAGGAGATGTCGCGGAATTGAGAATAAAAGGGGACGGAGGGCACTACATCTGCTGCAACAGCTACTTTTTTCTCCGATGTTGGTGCTTGAATTTCTTGTTGGAGGAAGTAAATGGGTGGATTGGATACGGTGATAGCAAGAGCAAATATAGGTAACATCCGTGCATCATTCCAAATATAGACAGAGCTGGCAATACCAAAATTCATCTTCGCCTCATGAAGATATCCGGAAACATGCCAGCTGTTCCGGCTATTCTTGCACCGTCACCGGTGTGCCGACTTCGGCCCACAGATAGAGCTCCTTGGCTTTTTGTGGCGGAAGATTCACGCATCCGTGCGACCACGGTTGTCCGAAGTGGTCGTGCCAGTACGCGCCGTGAATCACCGCGCCCCCGTGTGTGAAATACAAATCCCACGGAACGCCGGGAAGGTCGTAGTAGTCATCGCTCACGTCGGGTACGGGGCCCTGCATGTAGCGACTCGGCATCTTTTTGAAGATGATAAACGTGCCGCGAGGTGTCGGAGTGAATTCAAGACCCGTCGAAATCGGTTCCTGCATAAAGAGCGTGTCATTTTCATACGCGTAGAGCATTTGCTCGGAGATATCTACGGTGATGCGTTTGGAGTTTCCGATAGTGACTGTCGCATAAGAGATTTGGTCGCCCGTATCGGTAAAGAGTCGCACATAGTCGGCCGCTACGTACCAATCTCCCGTGACGCGCTCGGGGTACCGCACACCTTCATCGAACGCTATTTTGTACCAACCGACGCCGTCGACGATGACAATTTCGGCTACTTTCAGGACGATGCCAGTGCGGAGTTTCGAGACAATAGGATGCTCCGTGCCGGGACCCGAGCGCATGTTCACGCATGCACCCTCCCAATACGGCCCGCAGCCGTCGATGACTTCTATGTATTGAAAAATGGGGGATTCAAGAATGACCGGTGCGACAAAGGTCGGATCGAGTGGGTTTTCATTGTGCAGTATCGCAGCCGCTGCCGGGGTAGACGTGTGAGGAAACGGCAGCGGTTTGACCGCATACCACACAATGACGCCAAGCAGCGATATGGATAGGAAGGTGGCAAGAATGAGATGCGACCACTTCATCAGGCCATCCTAGTTGAGTTCTTGATATAGCACAATTGATGTCATATTTTGGCACGTCCAGTCGAAAGCTCTTTAGCGCGCTCGGGCCTGAAAAGAAGGGCTACAGGCGCTCTTTCGGGTGGTACGATGCAAAAATGCCGCGCGCGTCGTCGTTTACCTTCGCTTCCTACGAAGTCGATGCTGTTCGTTCAATCATCACCTTTACCTACCGCGTGGAATTTCAAAGCGGGAGAGTGAGGACCTACTCTGACCGGCTGATACTTCCCGACGTGACACCGGAGGCCTGGGAGAAGGTGCCCAAGGCCGTGCTGGAGCCGACGCTCCAAGCACTCCTCCTCATGATTGGTATCAACTATTGGTGCGTGTATCCCTCGCGCGATATGCGGATAGAAGGGTTTACGCTCACACGTGCGCAGGCGCGCTTTTGGGACTCGATCTATTTGAATGGACTCGGGGAATTCTTCTACGACATGCAGATGGATTTTCACAATCTGATTGCGTTTCCGCACGATGACTCAACGGCCGCGCCTACGCCCGCGCGATTCGTGCTGCCCGCTCGGGCGCTTCTGTTGAACGGCGCGGGCAAAGATTCCGTCCTTTCGGCCGAAATGTTGAAAGCGTCGGGTACGCCGTTCGACTTTTTCGCTTTTGCCCCCACGCCCGCGCACAAGCGTATCGCCGCGCTCGTCGGTTCGAAGACCGTCAGGGCCAATCGTCGTCGCGATCCGCGTGTGAGCGCGATGATGGGGCTCTTTGGAGTGTCGAATGCGTACCCGTCGGTCTCCACATTTACTTTCATCGCGACGTTGCTCGCGGAACTTCTCGGCTACAACTCGATTATCTTTTCCAACGAACGCAGTGCTGATTTCGGCAATCTCACGTACCTCGGCTTGCCGGTGAATCACCAATGGTGCAAATCATCCGAGGCGGAAAAACTAATCAACGATTACATACAGTGCTATATAACGTCCGACATTGCGACTGCCTCGCTCCTGCGGGAATACAGCGAGCTCGAGATCGTACGCCGCTTCGTACGCTATCCGCAGTACCTGCGCTACGTCACGAGCTGCAACAGCTATTTTTGGCTTCCGCGCCCGGTGCAACATATGTCGCGCACCGCTTACTGGTGCAAACAATGCCCGAAATGCGTGTTTCTCTTTGCATGCTTCGCGACGTATCTGCCCAAAAGGGAAGTGGTCGATATGTTCGGCGCCGATCTCTATGCTGAAAAGCGCCTTTTGCCGCTTGTGAGAAGCATCCTCGGTATTGAAGGGTTCAAGCCTCTCGATTGTGTCGGTGAGCCTGAAGAGATGATTCTTGCCATGCATTATGCGGCTCTTCGGAAGGAATATGCCGGTGAGCCGGCGATGCTGCTTTTTGATGAACGCTTCCCATCAAATTATGATTTTGAGAGACTTGCGAAGAAAGTATTTGTTGATGGGGGAATGGGCAAAGCGTTTTAAAAGAGCAGGAGCCACTATTCGGTGAATAATCGCGCCTGCTCCGCGGGCAGGATTCTCCCGCGCCTCTCGCTCTGCCGTCGCAGAGCTCGGGCTGGGCACCGCCTCGCGGTTCGCCAAGTTTGGCTCACATCGCTCCGGCGTTCGAATCCTATCCAACGGTAGAAAAAGAAAAAGCCGGAGACATGCTCCGGCTTTTTTCTTCTTGGCTCCGCGGGTAGGATTCGAACCTACGACCAACCCGTTACACGTATCCTCTCGTTACTGAAAGGGGTGGACTATATCATCATCCAGCTCCAGTTTTGGTTCGTCGTTTCGATGAACCAAAACTGGGGCTGGATGCGAGGCGCTTCCGGTCTTTCAACCGTACTCCCTTGCGGGATAGTCTCTACACCTTCCCCGTCATCGACGGGGCTTGGCTCGGGATTGCCCGCGCTTACGCGCTAGGGTTTCCCCGAATTCACCTCGTTTTTCAACCGAAATTACTTTCGGAAGCTGCGTCATGCCGTCGTGCACTTCTGAATGGCAATTTGCACAGAGCAGGACGCATTTGTCCAACTCGGCGCGCATCTTTTCCCATGATCTCGTAAGGCCGCGCATTGAAAGACCAAAGTCTTTCAATCGGGGATTGAGATGATGGAATACGAGCGCTCTTTTACTGCGGTTGTACCCGCAAACAAAGCATTTGCCTCCACCGTATGCTAGGGCCATGTCGCGAAGCTTCCTTCGTCTGGCAGCAACGGCTTTCTTCAGATAGTCAGCACGGTCGGCATAGGTGCGCGTGTCTGGCATACACTAGTGAGTATACCATCGTGTGCGCTCCACAGCGGGCCGCTCTACCACTGAGCTACCGCGGAATATGTATCTGACCAAGAACATCCACCCCGCATCGCGGAATGTGCTCAGAGTATAGCCAAATACGCAGAAAAATCCATACGTGCGCAAGGGGTAAAGACGCGAAGAAAATGTATAGTGCAAAGAGGCACGCAGTGTGTCCAAGCAAAAGGAAGAAGAATGCGGCGATTAAGAAATGAGAAAGCATCTGTGGTCAGCGAGGCGGTGGAGCAATTCCGACGACTCCAGACAAAATTCCCGGGTGAGCTCGATGCGAGCACATTAGCGCAGACTGAGAGGGATGTCCGCGACATCGTGATGCGCGGACTCTATACCGGTCGAGCACCTGGTATGGTCACGGTCAGGTTTCGAAATGTCGGGTGTACGCCCGGCTCGCGCAAACTCGACGATTTCTTCGTCGAGTTCACGCCACTGTCAGGCGGAAGGGTTGAGACGCTGGGTGTCGAGAATTTCCTCGAGACTTACCGCTTTTTCGCGAGCGACTGCGCGTAGTTCCTAAGGCGCCTGAGTGCGTCCTGATGCCCCGCTCCGCCATTCGCCAATCGGCGAAGGTGGAGCGAGGTATCTTCTTTTCATGAATACTTCGTTTTGGTGGTGTACAATAAATCGCATGGATATACGCATAAAGACGACGGATTATGAGATTACTCCTGAAGTGTCTACATATCTCGGCGAGAAGATTGCGTCGATAGAGAAAATGCTCGGTACCGACGCGCTTATGGCCCGAATCGAGGTGGAGATAGGACGCGCGGCGGGGAATCAGCGACATGGCGACAACCTGTGGATTGCGGAAATATTGCTGCATTACCCTGGGGGGCCGCAGATACGCGCGAGCAATCATGCAGACAATGTGAATACCGCGATTGATGATGTGAAAGAGGAAGTTCTCAGGCAGCTTCGCACGGAAAAACAAACGCATCGCAGGCTTCTTCGCAAGGGCGGTGCCGCGATAAAGCGCTGGATGCGTTTTGGCTCAGAGGATTAGAGCGGCTTTGCGCCTGAGCGCGCAAATTCCTCGTAGGGCATCGCATTCTTTCCCTCCGGCTTGACCGTATCGAGTACGAGCGCCCGTCCTTCTATGTGTGCATCGAGAATTGCAACGCGGATTTTCTTTCCCGCGCGCTCAAAGTAAGCATACGTACCGGGCCATCCCTCAAAGGCGTAAATTTTGCGGAGATTTTCCAGTACATCGCCCTTGAGGTCGAGTAGTCCGTCGTCTTTTGAAAACTTGCCGCTGTAGGTGGCGACATCGTGGTTCTGCTCTTCGGGCTCAATTGTGCCCGCGACATACTCCCGCAGAATCTGTGCGAGGAGCGCGCCGCCGAGCGGGACGAGTATCTGTTCAAGCTCGGGATTTTTCACCGGCCATTCCGTGATTTGCGCTTTCTTCTGCGCCACGATAGGTCCGTGGTCCATTTGCTCGTCGATGAGTATGACCGAGACACCGGTGTCCCGCTCGTTGTTCAGGATTGCACTGCGCATGGGGGACGCACCGCGAAGGCGGGGCAGGAGAGAGGGGTGCATGTTGAGAAAACCTTTTTTGGGGACACCGAGGAGCGATTGTGGCAAAATCTTCCCGTAGTCGACGACGATCGCGACGTCCCAGGAGCTGCTTTCAAATTCAGTCCAATCGTATGCAAGTGGGATATTTCTTTGCTTTGCCCACGTGGCGACGTCGGTGTCGACTTCTTGCAGTCCGCGACCCTTCTTTTTTGGCGGCGTACTCACTATGAGGCTCGGCAGGAGCCCCGCTTTCTCCAGTTCATCGAGCACCATAGTCGCGATGTGCGACGTGCCAAAAAATGCAAACTGCACGTTATTCTTCATCATCAGACTTGTCGTCATAGAGTTCGGTGGCTTTTTCTGAGTAAAGGATGCCTTCGAGGTGGTCCATCTCATGCTGGAATATATGGGCGAGAAAACCCGATGCCCCTCGCATGAACGGCGTACCGTTTTCGTCGTATGCACGGACGGTGGCCTTCTCTGCTCGTGGCACCATGCCCCACTTGCCGCGAATCGAGAGACATCCTTCGTGTTTGTCAGTGCGGCCGCGAGACATCTTGAGCAGCTCCGGATTTATATATACCTGGTCGGGAAGCGCAGGTTCTGCACCCTCTTCCTCTTTGTCCGGCTCGTCAGGAGCGTTGCGTGAGTCTCTCGCGAGAGCTCTGCCAGAGACAATAAAGAGTCGGAGTGGTTCGCCGACCTGATTCGCCGCGAGTGCCACACCGAATTCTTCTTTGGAAAGCAGAGATTTCATGTCTGCAACCAGGCCTTGGATGTGCGCACTCGAAATTTCCGCGAGCGGTATCTCGCGTGAACGCCCCCGCAGAGCGGGGTTCTCTCCGTGGGGGAGAATGATTCGCATGCTCAAAATATAGTGTCTTACGGGATAAAAGGAAAGCGCTCGGCTGTGAGCCGAGCGCGAATTGAGGAAGGGAGCAAGAGCTGCGTTCGAAACAACTCATCCGTTAGCGAGACGGCGTGTCCGGCAAACACGTCTCCCTTCCAGCCCGGGCGGTACCAGAGTGTCATGCGCTACACTCGACGGATCTTCGCCAGGGCAACGAAACCGGCCCACTTTATAGCATACGTATGCAGGTATACAATCGAGGCATGAAACATATCGGTTCGCACCTACGAAAGGCACTGAATGCCTCAAAAGAGACGGAGCGAGGAGAGCTCATGCGCTACTTTTGTGACCGCCTCAATACGACGCGTGTGCCCGACGGATTGCCGCCGGTCGCGATGGGCCGGATGGGCAAGCTCCTCCAAAAAATCCCGACAAAAGATCTCTACTACCTCAAGCGTATCTGCGACGACGCTCCAAATTTCTCGAAGAAATTTTGGTGGGAGATAAATCCCAAGAACCATACGGAGGCGGCCAAGAAAGAATCTGCGGCAAAGTTCAAGAAATCCGACCGGTAGAGTTGGTCAAACGCCGCCGTGCGGATACAATACGTCGACCTATGGCGTTTACATTTTCTCCTAAGCTCGGTATCGACCTCGGCACGACGACCGTGCTCGTGTTTGTGCCGGGTAAGGGTATCGTGCTCAACGAGCCGTCGGTCGTCGCGGTGTCTCTCAAAGAGAACAGAATCCTGGCCGTGGGCAACGAGGCCAAAGAGATGGTCGGCCGCACCCCCGATGAAATCACCGCATACCGGCCGATGAAAGACGGCGTCATCGCGGATTACCGTGTGACGGAAGCGATGCTTCGCTACTACATAAAGAAAGCACTCGGTCGCTGGAATTTGTTTCGCCCTGAGGTCATGATTTCCGTCCCTGCTGGTGTCACCTCCACAGAGCGGCGCGCTGTCGTAGAAGCGGCGACAAAGGCCGGCGCAAAAGAAGCGTATGTAGTGAAAGAACCAATCCTTGCGGCAATCGGTGCGGGCATCCCCATACACGAGGCGCGAGGCCACATGATTGTCGACATTGGCGGCGGCACGACCGACGTCGCCGTGATATCGCTCGGCGGTATCGTGGCTTCCACATCGGTGAAGTGCGCGGGCAACCGCATCGACCGCGCGATTGCAGACTATGTAAAAAAGAATGCGAACCTCTCGATAGGCGACAAAATGGCTGAAGAGATAAAAATCCAAATAGGCTCTGCGGTGCCCGTGGAGGAAGAGCTCACGATGATGGTGAAAGGACGCGACCATCTTACAGGGCTTCCGCGCTCAGTAGAGCTCGGTACCAACGAAGTTGTGCGTGCGATAGGTAAAGAGCTTCGCACCATGATTCAGGCCATTAAAGACGTGCTTCAAGAGACTCCGCCGGAGCTTGCCGCCGACATCATCGACAACGGCATCACCATGACCGGGGGCTCTTCGCTTTTGCGCAACCTACCTGAACTCGTCTTCCGCCGCACCGGCGTGAAAGCGCGGATGGCAAAAGACGCCCCATACTGTGTGGCCAAAGGTACGGGCGAGGCTCTCAAACACCTCGAGACTTATAAGAAGGCGATTATCTCGAAGAGGTAGTTGACAGAAGCTCTCGTATGGTGTATAATACACTCCGAGCAAATTCAGTCTTGTTAGAGCCAAGGAGGCTTCAAATGCGCGGTGAATACATAGGCTATGCGACCGACGTTGTCTTCAACATGCCGTCCCCCTGGGGATGGTTCGAAGTAGTCTGGTGGCGACATGGTTCGGCACCGTTCACGACGATCTTCGTCGCAATCGGACTCATCACAAATGTCACGCTCGTCGCGACATCGTTCCAGAAGTGGTGGGGATCGCTCGCGACCCTCATCGCCGTGAATGCAGTCTTCGGGTTCTTCACTGTGGGTGGCGCAATCGGCTGTCGCAGCGATGGCTGTGAACTCGCACATACGTGGATGATTGCCATGACCTGGCAACTCGCGTTTATCGAGATCGCACTCGGCCTCTTCGTGCTTTCTGCGGTCGGACACATTATTTCAATCGCAGAAGAGGTGTATCACGCCGTGCGACCTGAGTGGAGAAAGCTGGACGCGGAATGGAAGTTCTACATTCTGTGCACTCCTGCATTCTTCACAGCGATCTTACCGATGGCGTATGCAGTCTTCGCGGGGGTCCTCTTCGCAAACACGGCTCCGTTCGAACTGCTGCGTTGGATGATGCATGATTCACTCTGGATGAGTATCTGGACGGCATCGCTCGTCATCCTTCTGCCCGGCATGTGGGTTGCTGTGCGGAGCGAATGGTGTCGCGATCACGTGTGCTAACAAGGCAACAGTTCTTGAGGCTTCGCCCGGGATGATTTTCCCGGGCGATTTTTTTATTTGCCCTGTAGTTTGGCGATATCGGCGACAAGTTTGCTGAGGTCGCGCTGTATATCGGTGAGCTTCTGCTGGTGCTGTGCCTCGATACGCTCTTCCTCGACTTCTTCTTCCGTCATCTCCCCGACATCTTCGCTGATGTCTTCCACGTCTTCTTGCAGCTCATCGACGTCGCCTTGTATTTCGTCGATGTCCTCCTGAATCTCCTCCACGTCTTCTTGCATTTCATCAATGTCGCGTTCCACGCCCTCGATAGTCTCTGTCGTGTAGTTGAGTGTCATTTGTATAAATATAGCGAGGTAAATCGCTTCGAGAGAGACGATGGTCGTGAGCACCAAGAGCATCCGGTCAAGCGCGATGAGGTGTGAAAACGCGAGCGCGAAGCTTCCTATAAAAAGGATAGTGTGCAGGATGATGGACGCAGGCGATCCTACCCAGCGAGTGACCGTGAGCGCGGTTTTTTGTACGTTGTTGGGGTGAGCCATGAGCCTCAGTATATAGCACGAGGCCCTTGATATACTCAAGCGTATGGCATTTGTAGGCAATGCACTCCTCGTCGCAGGAGATTCCTCGGCGGTTACTGACGTCTTGGAGCGTCTGCGCGAAGAAGGGATAGACATTCAAAAGAATCCGGATGTGTATGTTCGTAGCTATACGCACTTTGGCGTGGACGACGCGAGAGAGGTGCGAGAGCGTGCAGATCTTTCTGCGCAAGGGGAAAGGAGAATATTCGTACTTGCGACACCCGTCATGACGACAGAGGCACAAAATGCATTGCTTAAAACACTGGAGGAGCCGCCCGGGAATGCTCTTTTCATAGTAGTCGTACCGGCGCCGGAGACGCTGCTTCCCACGCTGCGCTCGCGCATGCAGAGACTCGATGTGGACGCAGATGTGCAAAAGGGAGCAGTGGAAAGTGGCGCGTTTCTGGCTGCATCACCGGCCGCGCGTCTCGATATGATCAAACCGCTTCTTGAGAAGGGTGATGATGAGAGGCGTGACATCTCACACATCATCACGTTTCTGTCAGTACTCGAGCGTACGATGGAAAACGTACCTCGAAGCGCTAGCAAGGAAGGCCTTGAGGCAATTTACCGAGCGCGTGCATTTATGGCCGACAAAGGATCACTGCTCAAGCCTCTCCTTGAACAGGTCGCGCTCTTGGTGCCTCGCGTGAAGCCATAGTACAATGATCTCCTATGGCAGACTACGATTTTAAATCATTAGAAGGAAAGATAGCCGACGCAAAGGACTGGTTGTCGAAAGAGTACCGAGGCTTGCGCACAGGGAGAGCAGCGCCGGCCATATTGGATTCGGTCATGGTCTCGGCGTATGGGTCCATGACGCCTCTCAAGCAAGTGGGCAATGTGTCGGTGGAGGATGCACGCACACTTCGTGTGAGCGCCTATGACGCAGGTGTGCTCAAGGACATAGAGCGCGCAATTTCCGCAGCGAATCTCGGCGTAGGTACGTCGGCCGACAGCTCCTCAGTGCGCGTCACGTTCCCTGAGCTCACTTCGGAGCGCCGTGAACAGCTCATCAAATTTGCAAAGGGAAAGCTTGAGGAGGCACGTACATCGGTACGTCTCGCGCGCGACGACTCGTGGAAAGAAATCCAAGAGCGAGAGCGGGAAGGTACCCTGACCGAAGACGACAAGTTTTCCCTCAAGGAAGAGATGCAAAAAAAGGTAGACAAGGCCAACGAAGACCTCGAAGGCATGTTTGAAGCGAAAGAGAAGGAGATGAGTGCATGACGACCGCGCTCCTCGTGATAGGGATTTTAGTGCTGCTTATCGTCGCGCATGAATTCGGTCACTTCCTCGCCGCAAAAATATTTGGCGTGCGTGTACAAGAGTTTGGCGTCGGCTTTCCACCGCGCGCGTTTACGTTTGGTTTATGGGGAGGGACTGAATACACACTCAACTGGATTCCTTTCGGTGGCTTCGTAAAGCTTTTCGGAGAAGAGGAAGGGAGCGACCATGGCAAGGGAAGCTTCATCGATGCGCCGCGCTGGAAGCAGGCACTGATTCTTGTCGCGGGCGTTACGGCAAATATGGTCATCGCGTGGATGCTCTTTGCAGCTGCGTATTCTTTTGGCATTTTGCATGTCGTCGACGACGAATCACTTCCTGGTGGGCGACTCCTTGTCACTGACGTGGTGCTTGGCTCTCCGGCCGATGCAGGAGGAATCAAGCCTGGCGATGAAGTCCTGAGCGTCGCGGATTCGGAAGGACTCAGTGCCACTCTTACCCCCGCTGGCATCATGAGTTTTGTGAGTGAGCGCGGTGGCGAGGACATCACTATTGAGTACGTGCACGGCACCGCCACATCAAGTGCCATCGTCCGACCGGCGCACGCAGTCATCGCAGAGTCTGCCGGCAGGCCAGCGATTGGTCTCGGGCTTGCGATTGTCACTTCTGAAGCGCTGCCGTTTAAAGAATCTCTCAAGGCCGCTGGTATGAGTACCTACAACACACTCCGTCTTTCCTTTGACGGGTTGTGGGACATCGTAAAGAGTGCCCTTCGCGGAGCTCCCAATTTGCAAAATGTCACGGGCCCTATCGGCATCATTGGAGCGGTCGGCGAGGCTTCGCAAAACGGGTGGGGATACGTGTTGTCGCTCGCCGCATTTATCTCGGTGAATCTCGCAATCATCAACCTCATACCGATTCCGGCGCTCGATGGAGGGAGGCTCGTCATTGTGGGCATCGAGGCGCTCATGCGTCGAGACGCGCCAAAACTCGCGATGCAAGTACTCAATGCGCTCGGCATTGCACTCATCATCATCTTGATGATTACGGTGACGTATCAGGATATCCTGAGACTGTTATAAAAATTATACCGGCGAGCGCACACGTGTCGCTCGCCGGCTTCCTTGGGTGCCGCTCTGCGGCGGCATCCCTCCCCCTACTTCTTGACCGAGCGAAGTTGGCAGCCCTCGAGCTGTTGTGACTTCTGCGGTGTCGCACAGTGCGCATCATGCGCACGCGGTGTTGCCATGGGCCCGGTCGTCGTGTGGGCGAAAGAACGTAGTGCAGGGCGCTTCTCGAGCGACCCTGGTTCATCAGACTTCATTGGATGTATCTCACCTCCTAAAACGAAGTTGCTGGGAGTGTATCGAGAATCATGTGGAGAGTCAAGTATCGAAATGAAAGCTCTGGCGTGTCAAGTGCCACTCCTCAGATATGCGTTAGAATGTGGCTCACATGCGGCAATCACAGCTCTTCACCAAGACACGAAAGACCGCTCCGAAGGATGAGGTCGCCAAGAATGCACAATTGCTCATCCGTGCCGGGTATATTCATAAAGAAATGGCTGGCGTGTACTCATATCTGCCGCTCGGCATCCGTACGCTCCGGAAGATTGAGAACATCGTTCGCGACGAGATGAACGCAATAGGCGGTCAGGAGATTCAGATGGCCACGCTTCATCCAAGCGAAAATTGGAAGAAGACGGGAGGCTGGGATGGCGTCGACGTGCTTTTCAAAATCCAGAGTCGTACCGAGAAAGAGTACGCTCTGGGGCAGAGCGAGGAGGAGATTGTGACACCCATAGCGCAGGAATACGCCACATCATATCGAGATATCCCCGTCGCCATCTATCAGATAGCGCAGAAGTACCGCGACGAATTGCGTGCAAAGAGCGGTATCATGCGCGGTCGCGAGTTCGGGATGAAAGATATGTACAGCTTCCACGAGACGCAGGAGGACTTCGAGAGATTTTACGAAAAAGCCAAGGAAGCGTACTTGAAGGTGTATGAGCGCTGCGGATTGGTTGCCAAAGTGACCGAAGCGTCCGGAGGCGCTTTCAGTGAAAAGTTGTCCTATGAGTTTATGGTGCTTACCGATGCGGGGGAAGACGACATCGTCTACTGCGCATCGTGCACACATTGTGCAAACATCGAAGTCTCAAAAGCGCAGGAGGGTGATACGTGCCCGAAGTGTGGCAAAAGCACGCTCGCCAAGGCCACGGCGGCGGAAGTGGGCAATGTGTTCGACCTCGGACAGAAATACCCGAAGGCATTTGGATATACATTTAAAGATAAAGACGGCAATGACACGACTCCGATTATGGGGTGCTATGGAATCGGGACGACGAGGCTCATGGGTACCATCGTCGAAGTCCTCTCCGATGAAAAGGGGATCGTGTGGCCCGCTTCTGTTGCGCCATTTGATGTGCATTTGATTTCTCTCACCGGCGGCAACGAGGATATTATTGCGGAAGCTGACAAGCTCTACGAACTACTCCGCGAGCACGGTATCGATGTGCTCTACGACGACCGCGATGCACGAGCAGGTGAAAAGTTTGCTGACTCCGATCTTATTGGTATTCCTACGCGGCTCATCGTCTCGGAGAAGACTATCTCACAGGGTGGTGTTGAAGTAGTCGCGCGTGCAAGCGGCACGACCACATTTGTGAGTGACAGCGCGATAATAGAGCAGCTTGCCAAGTAGCTATGAGTTCATTTGGGAAGCGGTTGCGCGGGTATAAAGAGAGGGTGCTCGGATTGTTTTCCAATGACATTGGCATCGACTTGGGTACCGCAAACACACTTGTGTACGTGAAAGGCCGCGGCATTGTCATCAACGAACCATCGATGGTAGCGATAAATACTAAGACAGGCCAGGTGGTAGCAGTGGGTCAGCAGGCAAAAGACATGATGGGTCGCACACCGGCACACATTCAGTCCGTACAGCCTGTCGTCGATGGCGTTATTTCGGACTTCGAGATTACCTCGGAGATGCTCTCGTATCTCATCAACAAGGCGCAAGCGGGACGCTCCAAACTACTCGGTCCGCGCGTAGCGGTCGGCGTCCCTTCAGGAATTACGTCCGTCGAAGTGCGTGCCGTGCGCGATGCTGCGCGTGCTGCGGGAGCACGGGAAGTGCATGTGATCGAAGAGCCCATGGCTGCCGCGATAGGTATAGAGCTTCCCGTCCATGAGCCGCAGGGCAGTATGGTGATTGATATCGGCGGCGGCACTACCGACATTGGCATCGTCTCGCTCGGAGGGCTCGTCAATGCGCGCAATGTCCGCATCGCCGGCGATAAATTCAATCAAGACATCGTGAGTCACATTCGCAACGAGTACAAAATGCTCATCGGAGAGAAAAGTGCCGAAGAGCTCAAGATTGCCATAGCAAGCATATCGCCCACGAGGCAGCACATGGAGGCGATAATTCGCGGTCGCGATTTGGTCACCGGACTCCCGCGTGAAATCATGGTCACAGACCAAGATGTGCGAAATGCTATCGGGCACTCGATCGAGGAGCTCGTCGAGTCTGTAAAGGAAGTCTTGGAGACGACGCCGCCTGAAATTCTTTCCGATGTGATTCGTCGCGGTATCTATCTTGCGGGCGGAGGCGCGCTCATTCGTGGTTTGCCAGAGTATCTTACACGCAATCTCGGCGTGCCCGTGATGGTGGCAAGCGATCCGCTAACGGCCGTGGTTCGAGGTACGTCGATAGTGCTCAACGACCTTGATTTGTATCGTGAATCAATGTTGCGCAGTGACGACGAGCTCGTTCCTACAGAATAACCATGGTATCGCAGTTTACATTTAACGCGCCGCACGGTCGAAGTGGCCGTAGAAAGCTTATCTATGCGACGCTTCTTGTACTTGTATTACTCATTCTAGATGGTATTTCGGGCGGCTCAGTACGCGCACTCATGCAGCGCTCGGTCTCGCGCGTATGGATGGCGAGTGCTCAGGTGAGAAGCGCGGTGTTTGGTACCGGATACTTCTCGACACATCGCTCGCTCGCGGCAGAAAATGCATCATTGCGCTCTCAGCTTGATAGAAGTGCGGAAGACGCAGCAGCGTACGAAGTGGCGCGTCAAGAAAACGAATTGCTTCGCGCGCTTTTGCACCTCGCACAGCAGGAAAAAGGCATCACCGCGCCCGTAGTCTCTTCCGTGCGATCTTCTCCGTATGGCACGTTTCTCGTGGGGGCTGGCGAGGGTGATGGAATCACGGTGGGGAGTCTCGTCGTCACTGAAGGTGGATTTGTGGTGGGAAAAGTAAGCGAAGTGGGGCAGCGTACGACTCTGGTAACGGAGATTTTTGCGGGGGGTGCCGAGGTGGACGCGGGCGTGAACGGCGCTGTGGCGCCCGCGGAGGGTAGGGGTGGCGGCAATGCGCGCGTGATGATGCCGCGCGGCATAGAGATCAACGTGGGGGATGTGGTGACCGCCCCGCAGCTTGGCGGTCGACCCATCGGGCTCGTGGGACACCTTGAGTCAGACACCTCAAGCGCTGAACAGACCGTGTTCGTGAGCCTGCCCGTGAACCTCTCTTCGCTCAGATACATCTACATCGTGCCTATTCAGTAATCGCCGTATGCGGATCGCTATTGCCAGTGTCGGGTTTCTCAGCGCCATTCTCGGAGTCCCGTGGCTCACGGCACTGTGCATTGTGGCGCTTGCCCTCCGGTACCGGTCATGGGAGGCGATACTTCTCGGTCTTTGCGTAGATTTCCTATGGCTCCCTCTTGGACTTTCTGTATACACGCTTCCGTACTTTACGATTGGAGCACTTTTTGTCGTATGGGTATTTGAGCCTCTTCGCATGCAGTTTTTGAGGTAGTGGCGCATCGGTATATAGTGAGACGATGATGTTTCGCAGGCAAAGACGACTCCGCAGAATTCGCGAGATAGCACCAGAGGACATCTTTCTCGATTCAAGTAATCTGCCCGAACTCAGCTCGAGTCAATTCGAAGGGCGCGTAGAAAAGCCAGTCGCCGTGAAGGCAATATTTGCCGTAGGGGTATGCTTTGCGCTCGTTGTCGCGGGTTTCGGATACCGCGCGTATTCGCTCCAGGTCTCAAGCGGTGAGAAATACGCGAAAATATCAAAAGAGAACACCCTCGACCGCTCACTCATCTTCGCGACACGCGGTGTGATGTACGACAGAAGAGGGGAGGAGCTTGCATGGAATGAGGCGCAGAGCGCTTCCTCGACGCTCGGTGAGGTGGCATCGAGTAGTGACACGTACGCGCTTCGCATGTACAGCCCGCTGGCTGGCCTCTCACACGTGGTCGGATTTTTACAGTATCCGAAAGCTGATGCAAAGGGTAAGTGGTGGAGAGAAGAATATGCGGGAGTGTCGGGTATGGAGCTATCTTTTGACGAACTTCTTGCGGGCCAGAATGGTAGCGCCATCATTGAGACGAATGCGCTTGGTGAGATAGAGCGCGAGAACATTGTTGTGCCCCCGCAAAACGGTGCCGATCTGAGGCTCGCAATCGATGCAGAGCTTCAGAGCAAGCTCTACTCGCAGCTCGCGGCGCATGCGAGTACACACGGGTTTAAGGGAGGTGCCGCAGTAATTATGGATGTTCACACTGGTGAATTGCTCGCGCTTACTTCGTTTCCGGAATACGACCACTCCGCTTTTGTCGCGGGGGACAACGAAGCGGTACGCGCCGCCTCGAGCGACTCCCGCACGCCACTTCTCAACCGTGCTGTATCAGGTCTTTACACGCCGGGGTCTATTGTGAAGCCGATGTTTGCGGCAGCCGCACTGCAAGAGGGAATTATCAGCCCTGAGAAGCAAATTCTCTCGACAGGCGCGCTCGTGCTTCCCAATCCATACAACCCCGATGCGCCATCGATATTCCGCGACTGGACCGTCCACGGTCTCGTCGACATGCGCACCGCTATCGCGGTCTCATCGGACGAGTATTTCTACGTGATAGGCGGAGGATTTGGCTCACAAAAGGGTCTCGGTATCTACAAGATTGATGAGTATGCGAAACGCTTTGGGCTAGCGAGCGCTACGGGCATTGATTTAATGGGAGACAGAGAGGGCATTATCCCGACACCAGAGTGGAAAGCGGAAGTTTTCGGACCAGACGATCCGTGGCGCATCGGCAATACGTATCACACATCCATCGGACAGTACGGATTTCAGATATCCCCGCTGCATGCGGTACGCTTTACCGCTGCGATAGCCAACGGCGGCAAGCTTCTCAAGCCACAACTCCTCGCGAGCTCCACGCCAGAGTACACAGACATTGGTATACAAGACCAGTATCTTCAGGTCGCGAGAGAGGGGATGCGTCTCGCTGTCACGTCGACGCGTAAAGATGCGACAGTTAAATCACTCAATATTGCGGGCATACAGATTGCCGCAAAGACAGGTACCGCACAGCTCGGCGCGCGCAACGAGGCCATGAACTCGTGGTCGGTAGGCTTTTGGCCAGCCGACGAGCCCAAGTACGCGTATGCGGTGGTCCTTGAGCGCGCCCCCGCAGGGACGCTCGCGGGCGCTTCGCCGGCCATGGCACCCTTTTTCCACTGGCTCGTAGCGAATCGACCCGAGTACGTACGATAGGGCCAAGAGTTATTCGACTTGGCAATTCCTGCCCCTCCTGTACAATGCGTCCACCGCGCCCACAAAAAGGCGCGTTTCCTAGATAGAATTCACCATATGATGACTGAAGAAGCCAATTACCTCAGCAAAGAGAAGTTTGATGAACTCACGACAGAGCTTGAGCACCTCAAGACGGTCCGCCGCCGCGAAATCGCGGAGCAGCTCGAATACGCTCGTTCGCTCGGTGATTTGTCCGAAAACGCGGAGTACGAAGAGGCTCGCAACATGCAGGCTGCTACCGAAGACCGCATCCGCACGATAGAGGAGCAGCTCTCGCACGCGCGCATCATCGAGCACACAAAAGGGAGCACTGTATCACTCGGAAGCGTCGTCACCATACAGAAGCAGGGAGAGAAGGAAGAGCACACATACGAAATCGTCGGCTCTGCAGAGGCCAACATGCAGGAACACAAAATCTCGCACCTCTCGCCTATGGGCTCAGCGCTCATGGAAAAGAAAAAAGGTGATACTTTTTCTTTCGAGACACCAAAAGGTCTCCAGAAGTACAAAATCATCAACGTCAAATAATCAAAACCGCCCCGGAGGGGCGGTTTTGATTTTGGACTCCGCTGACGCAATGGTATATTCTGTGACGTTCACGGGCCTTTAGTTCAGTGGTAAAACGCCGCATTCGCATTGCGGAGGCGGGGGTTCGATTCCCCCAAGGTCCACCAGATGTACGACACTATTATAGTCGGGGCGGGAGCTGCGGGACTGATGGCAGCGAGAGAGCTGTCTAGGACGGGTAAGCGCGTACTTATACTTGAGGCGCGCGACCGTGTTGGCGGAAGAATCTATCCGCTCTCAGAAAAAGAGTTCGGATATGAGGCTATGGGTGGCGCGGAATTCGTGCATGGGCCGGCGCCCGTAACATCGGCACTCATTGAGGAAGCGGGGCTCACTATGCAACATCCTACGGAATGGTGGAGCGTACTCGACGGTGAACCGACGATTTCGGAACGACCGTCCGTTCACAAGGCTCCGCTTGAAGAGAGACTGAAGGCATTGACGATAGACATGACAGTCATGCGGTTCCTCGACATGTACTTTCCGTCTCCTGAGCATGACGACCTGCGGGAATTTATGCTCCAGTGGGTCGAGGGTTACGATGCGGGTGATCCCGAAAAATCGAGTGCATTTGCAGTACGGGACGAGCTTCTGCTTGCAGGCCAGTGGCAGCAACGAAACCTGCGAGAGGGATACGGGGCACTCATCGCGTTTCTTGAAAAAGATATACGAGCACATTCCTGCGAGATACTTCTGCAAAATGAAGTCAAACATATAGATTTTTCCGGTAATCGCGTGCGCGCGCTTACCAGTGCCGGGGAATATGAAGCAGATCGTGTAGTCGTGACCGTACCACTGCCTCTCATTGCGCGAATCTCTTTCAATCCCCCAATCCCAATGAAAATCGAGGCCGCGGCGAAAATAGGTTTCGGGTCGGTCATCAAGATACTTTTACGCTTTCGTTCGAAGTGGTGGGGCGGCGTCCGTGAGAAAAAATTTGAGAATCTATTTTTTCTGTTTTCAAGAGAAGAGATACCTACGTGGTGGACTCAGTATCCCGAGCCGCATACGACACTTACCGGTTGGGTGGCCGGTCCGCGCGCGCGCCGCTTACGCGCTAAGACGAAAGAAGAACTTGAAACGCTCGCCCTCGGTTCGCTCTCAAACATATTTGGAGTTTCTACGGAATTTCTCCGGCGCGAACTCATAACCTGCAAAGCAATCGACTGGGACAACGATGTGCTTGCACTCGGTGCATACAGCTACGCCACGCCGGATACGCCGGAGGCTTTGAGAGAATTGGCTAATCCGGAATCGGGCAAAGTTTTCTTCGCGGGAGAGGCGGTGGCGACCAGCGAAGGTCAGGCTACTGTCGAGGGAGCGTTTGCAAGCGGTAGGGACGTCGCGCGTTCAATTAATTCATGAGCCAGATAGTGCCGTTGAGAATTGCGGCAAACGCTATCCACACGGCGTAGGGCACGAGGAGCCACGCTGCCGTGCGGTCGATGTCGCGAGCGCCCACGATAAGCATCACGACGCACCAGAAGAGGAAAAGTATTTCCACAAACGCGATAAAAAGCGCGTGAAATCCAAAGAAGAATATTGACCACGCGGCATTGAGCAGTAAGTGGCAGAAAAAGAGGGGAACCCAGCCGCGCATCTCGCTCGCATGCGGGTCTTTTTCCCAGACGATGTAAAGCGCGCTCGCCATAAGGCCATAGAGCACAAACCACACCGGAGCAAAAACCCAATCAGGCGGTGTGAAAAAAGGCTTCTCGAGTGTGGCGTACCACGTGCGCACGCCGTCTTGAACAAAAATAGAACCAAGAAAACCGGCACCGTAGGAGGCGAGGATGGAAACACCGAGGTGTACCCATGAGCGCATATTCACAGTATAGCGCCCCACTGATGGAGTGTGTCAAGCGAGCGTGTCTAACTTGAGAATAGGTTTCATTTGCGCCATAATCTCGTTCACGCACCCTTAGCTCAGTTGGTTAGAGCGTTCGATTCACATTCGAAAGGTCTCAGGTTCGAATCCTGAAGGGTGCACAGCGACGAACGAGTGCGCCCTGCGGCGCAATCGCTCGCGCTGTGCAAGGCGGAGCGATGTCTCACGAGCTTGTGAGACCGCGAGCCGGGGTCGCGGAATTTCCGAGTGACGACGAGGAAATATTCGTGACCACAAGTTATGCAATAAGATGTCCGGAGTGATGTTTTTGGTCGGGCCGTAGTATACCGGTAGTACGTACGATTCGGGTTCGTGAAGACCGGGTTCGATTCCCGGCGGCCCGACCAAGAACATCACGCATGAGGTAGCGGGCCGTAGTATACCGGTAGTACGCATGGCTGGGGGTCATGTAGACCGGGTTCGATCCCCGGCGGCCCGAAAGAAAATGGTGAACCAGAACTGCTATAATCGCGGCATGGATTTCAGCATCTTCTCCTTAGGATCCAACGACGCACTCGCCGAGAAGATTGCGGGGCACATGGGCGTAAAGCTTGGCGCGATAAAGACCAAGGTCTTTTCCGACGGGGAACAGCAGGTGCAGTTTCTTGAGAATCTTCGCGGCAAGAATGTATTCCTTGTGCAGTCGACGAATCCGCCGGCAGACAATTGGGCACGGCTTTTTCTGGCTCTCGATGCGGCGCGCGGCGCCTCTGCCCGCGAGATTACAGCTGTCGTGCCGTATTTCGGCTACGCGAGGCAAGATAGGAAGTCGAAGCCGCGCGAGCCGATATCGGCGAGAGTTTTTGCGACGACACTCGAGGCGCTTGGAGCCGACCGCCTGCTCACGATGGATTTGCACAACGACGCGATAGGCGGATTCTTTCGCACGACCAATGTCGACTACCTTTACGCGCGCCCGGTGCTCATCAATCATTTCAAAGAAGTGTTCAAAGATGCCCTAGCGGCTGACGAATTTGTGGTGGTGTCGCCAGACGCAGGAGGCGTGGTGCGTGCGCAATCGTACGCAAAGCGACTCATGAAAGATGCAGAGCTCGCTATCATTCACAAAGAACGTGATATTCCCAATCAAATAGCTCGGATGAAACTTATCGGCGACGTGCAGGGGAAGGTCGCGCTCATTATCGACGATATGGCCGACACATGCGGTACGCTCGCACGCGCTGCCGCGCTCCTTAAAGAGAGCGGTGCCAAGGAAGTGTACGCCGCGACCACGCATGGCGTACTGAGCGGCAAGGCGAAAGAGACTATCGACGAATCTCCAATATCGAAGCTCTTTATTACTGATACGATTTCGACGGAGAGGGAACTCTCGCCGAAAATTGAGGTCGTGTCAGTTGCCGGGATATTTGGTGATGCCATACAACGCATCGAAAGCGGGGAGTCGTTGAGTGCTCTTTTTGAGGTAGAATGACGGTATGGAAACACCGCGCCGCGATAGGCATGAGGGGAGCCAGCTCGACATCGCGCAGGAGGTACGCGCCGAGGCAGCCACATATCTTGAGGACAATGCAGAGTTGAGGGAGAACGTCTTGGGGTGCAAGAGTGCGGTCGAAGTCCGCGAGAAGATTCTCTCTCATTTTGATTTCCCCACAGAGTTCAATGCTTCACCGTCGCCGATTCTATCGGAGTTGCAAAAGGCGGTACTTGCAGAAGCGGTCGGCACTTGGAATGCGCAGCGCATCGCTGAGAGTCAGTAATTCGTTTCCTCTCGGCCGGAGTCGAGTCAGGAATATTTCTTTTGCCGTCGCAAAAGAAATTTCACGACCCTGGCTCGCACTCACACGTGCTCGTGTGGGACCCGCTGCGCCCGTTCGATTCCAGACGTAAGCTACGCTTCCTCTCGGCCGGAGTCGAACCGACATCAATCCCTTCGGAGGGGACTATCCTATCCATTGAACGACGAGAGGTCTCTCGTACTATAGGCGAGCTCGTTATGCACTCCAAATCTAATCCCGCGCGAATCTGCGTCTCTGGTACTATATCGATATGAATCCGCAGACCAAGACCACCACGCTTATCGGCATCCTTGTCGTCCTCACTATCGTAGCCGGGCTTCTTATCTCGCTTTCTAATATCGCCAAGCAGCAGCGCATCCTTTCTATCAATACATTTGAGGAGTGCGCGCTCGCTGGGTATCCGATTGCGGAGTCATATCCTGAGCAATGTCGCACGCCCGACGGCAGGATGTTCGTCAATGACAAACAGCTCCCTGTTTCAAATGAGCCCGATGGGCTCGGTATGTCGGCCAATGGGTGCGCCGTAGCGGGCTGCAGTGGGCAACTCTGTGTATCAGCCGATGAGGCGGGCTCCGTCATCACCACGTGTGAGTTCAAAGCCGAATATGCGTGCTACCGCGAAGCATCGTGCGAGCCGCAGACAGACGGGAAGTGTGGCTGGACCGAGACCAGAGAGCTCAAACGCTGCCTCGCAAATCCTCCCGCGTTTACGCCGGAGGCCAACTAACCTCCGTTTACATTGGGTTCTCAGTATTTCATATTGTAAGGATCGTATAATACGAACCCGGCGCGAGCGCCGGGTTTGATGATGTCGGATTACCGAGTCCGGAATAATTGCGCGCTGTCCATCGCAATCATATGTTGTTCGAGCCCGATGATGATCTTACGAAGGAAGATAGCAGTTCCTCGCAAAGCGTCCTTATCGAAGGTGCCGCTGATCGCGCCGTCAATAACTGCAATGTGATCGAGAAAGCTTTGATTCCGGGCTGACTCGTCGGTGCGGAGTTTCAGGGCCACGTCGATCTTGCGGCGAATATTGTTTCCTTTCTCGGGTCCGCGCTCCATGCGCCGAAGCACGTTCAGTCGCGCGAGGACCAGGTTCGCGAGGGTGGGATCGAGACTTTTCCGACCACTCTGATTGTTGGCCAGATCTTCTAGCTGGACGGCGAGCTCATTGAGCGCCTCGACGTCCGGTTTCGACCGGGGTGTGTCGTCACTTTCTGACATCCGATACCTTCCTCGATTGAGTTGATGACTGTACATCTTATAGAACATTAATAGCAAAATGTCAAACTGTCTTCTTCGCGGACTGATTGAAGTCTGCTAAGATGTCGCTCTAAGGGCCTATAGTGGGTATATAGGCCGCTCGAAAAAAATGAGAATACATAGTATTCTCACTTTGTTTCTCGCTAGGGCCTATAGTTCAGCGGTAGAATGCGTCCATGGCATGGACGAGGTCGGGGTTCGACTCCCCGTAGGTCCACTAAAAATAACGAGGACAATGCGTAGCATTGGCCGACTTTATTTTCTGGACCTACGGGGAGTCGAAAGACGGAGGCGGGGAACCCATGTACTCATGGGTCGCCGAGTCAGGGCAGTGACCACTTAGCCTGAGCCTGTCGAAGGGTTAGTGAGTCACGCCGACTCCCCGTAGGTCCACAAAGCGAAAGAATCTGCCCTGCGGCAGATTCTTTCGCTTTGTGGAGGGGCGGAGCCATGTTTTACGAGCACGTAAAACGGGCGAGCCGTGGTCAGAGAAATTTCTGAGCGGCGAAGAAATTATCTGTGACCCACAATGCATCATCCCCATTCGATGGTCGTAGGCGGTTTGTCGGAGATACGGTAGACGACAGCGCCTACCTCCCGCACCTCGTTGGTGATGCGACGAGACACACGGTCGAGGAATTCATAGGGGAGATGAGCGAAGCGCGTCGTGAAGCCGTTCACGCTCCACACGGCCCAGAGCGCCACTACATGGCCCATGCCAGCGTCATCACCTTTACTTACGGTGTGCTCAGATGCGGTGAGTGTAGCGCCTGCTTGCCATACAGAATTGTAGAGATCGGCTGCACGAAGCTCTTCAATGTAGATGCCATCGATGGCGCGCGCGGTCTTGAGCTTTCCAGCGGTAATCTCGCCTTCGATGCGCACGACGAGGCCTGGGCCGGGGAATGGGTGCCTCACGAGAAGCTCTTCGGGTACGCCGATTTCTCGGCCAATTGCGCGCGCGGAATCTTTTACCTCGGTCTCGAGTGGCCGGAGCTCTGGCACGGAGAATTCAATGCCCGTGTTGTGGTGTATCTTTATCTCTGCAGTGCGTGCCCCTGTCTTATGTCCGTGTCCGCTCTCGCGCAAATCCGTGTAGAGCGTGCCTTGTGCGACAAAGTCTGCGCCGAATTCTCGAATCTTTTCTTCAAGCACCTCTTTATAGATGCCGCGCATGGCAAGTCGCTTTTCTTTCATCGCGGTCTTACCTTTGAGTGCCTCGAGGAATCGGTCAGTGGCGTCGACTATCTCGACATCAATCCAATCTTGAGTGCCAAAACAGTCGTGCACAAAGCGTTCGTCATCGGGCCTATCGATTCCACGGATATAGACGCCTTTGATCTTTGCACCCGCTTCTCTCAACAGATACGCGACTACCGAAGAATCTGAACCGCCCGAGAGTGCGATAAGTACTTTCTTGCCGTCAATTTCTTTCTTGAGCTCAGTAATTTTTTGCTTAGCTACAGATTCGGCCGGGAATCTATCGGTGATACCGCAGATATCGAAGCAAAAATTCTCAAACATTCGGGGGCCTTCGAGTGAGTCGGAGACTTCTGGATGGAATTGAACACCCCAGAGATGTTCAGCACGACCCGCAGCAACCGGCGCATTGTCGGTCGAGCCCAGCACCGTGAGCGCGTCGGTAGCGACTATCTTATCGCCATGACTTTGGAGCACCTGCGTCGATGCGCGGATACCGTCGAAAAGTGCATCCTCACCGGAGAGGTGAAGCATATGCACGCCGAATTCTCGCTTCTCTCCCGCAACGACAGAGCAGCCCACATGCTTCGCCCACATTTGGAATCCGAGGCAGATGCCAAGGGTCGGAATACCGAGGTCGAAGATTGCGTTATCAAATGGTGGCGGTTCTTCGTGCACCGATGCGGGTCCGCCAGAGACGATGATGCCCGCGGGACCAGCTTTTTTGACATCTTCGGTGGTCACCGTGGCAGGGTCAGCGACGAGGCAGTACACACCGAGCTTTGAGAGCTGCTGTACGATAAGGTGGTCAAACTGGGACCCCATCGAGAAAAGGAGGATGAACTGCTTTGTCTTGCGGACGCGGAGCTCCTCCGCGAGAGATTCGATCGCTTCCGGGGTGGCTGAGCGGAAGATACTGAGCATAGATAGCGCGATGGTAACACAGACTTGGTTGGCATATAATTCATACATGTCAGGCATAGAGAATGGAGGCAATGGCGAGCGAGATAAAGATATAGAGGACGACATCACGCTGGAGCTCAGCGACATTGAAGCAATGCTGAAAGACCTTGAGGCAATGATGCCGGAGGTGCAAGAAGATATTGGTCACATCAGTGCCAACATAGAACGCGTGCGCGAACAGCTTGCACTGTTTGATGCTCGCGCCGAAGAGATGAGGGAGAGTGGTGAGCTGTCTGAAGACATGGAGGTCGCACGATCCATCGGGAAAGCCATGAATGACATCGAAGCTGGACTCCAGCGACTCATCGAAGATAAGGACGTCGTGCTCAGTACACGCATGTCGATAGAAAATGCCATCGTGGACCTTAAGGAAACTCGCGAGGAGCTCGAATCTGGTCTTCCAGAGAAGAAGCTTCAGTAAGCAACGTCCGGTACATGCGTGCTAGCATATTGGCATGAGAGAGTCTCCACGCCAGCCGCGTAATCTAGATTCGAAAACAGAGAGTTCGCTCGCATTTTTGGGTCATCGCATCGAGAGCTGGGAAGCTCTAAAAGCTGCCGCAGATCCGTTGTCAGTACGCGCAGAAAAGGCACGAGAAGAGATAGACAAAGAGGTAAGTGCACTAACTGAGAACGGTTTTTCCCGCGGCGATGCTGAGATAGCATTCTTGAGTCAAGATTTTGCACTGCTGCTGTCGGCGCCCTCCGACGAGGCGGAGTTTGCGCGGCTCTGCAATGAGAGAATCGAGCTCTACCGAGGGTTACGAGGTGAGTATATAGAAAGTCTGAACGACTAGTGTCAACGACGATTTCGAGGCCCCGTCTGAGGGCCTTTTTCATATCCGTAAGAGGTGGTTGTCAGTGTGGATAAGTGCCTTGCGGTGGGGTATAGTGGTATATACTCTAATGCAGTGGGAAAAAGTGGGAAACCGTAGAATATGATGTTTATAGGGGAATACGAACACTCGCTCGATGAGAAGAAGCGCATCTCGCTGCCGAAGTCTTTTCGTAAGGATTTGGGTAAAAAGGTAGTGATGACGCGCGGACTCGACAACTGTCTCTTCGTCTATTCGCGCGCGAACTGGGAAAAGGTCGCAGCTAAGCTGCAGGAGCTTTCCTTTGCTCAGGCGGACACGCGAGGATTCAATCGATTCATTCTTTCGGGAGCTGCTGAGGTAGAGGTGGATAGCGCGGGCCGCATCCTCATACCGGAGCATCAAAAAGATTTCGCAGGCCTCAAGAAAAATGTCGTATTCGCCGGTGTGTCGGACCGCGTCGAAGTCTGGGATGCGACGAGGTGGAACACCTACAAGGCCCGTATCGAAAAGCAAGCTGATGCGCTCGCCGAGAAGCTCGGGGAGATAGGCGCGCTCTAGTTGCACCAGATTGCTGGGGGATTATTTCAAACGTCATGCGCACGCGACGCCTTATATCTCCCGGCAATCCGATGCCATTAGAAAAAAGCAGTCTGCTTGCGCCGGTAGGGCATCGCACGGTTCTTTTACATGAAGCAGTTGAATCGCTTGCTATAGAGAAAGATGATGTCGTCGTCGATGCCACACTCGGTGGCGCAGGTCACGCACAGGAGATTGTGCAGCGTCTCGGAGAGAAGGGGGCGTTTATCGGCTTTGATGCCGATGAAGAGGCCATAGAGAGAGCGTCAATGGCACTCAAAGATTCAAAAACACGCGTGCATCTCATACATGCCAACTTCCGCCATATGCGCGGTGAGCTTGAAAAAATTGGCGTGACGCGAATCGATAAAGTGCTTTTTGATCTCGGGTGGTCTGGATTCCAGCTTACAGCTGGTCGAGGCTTTTCCTTCCTCTCCGATGAGCCGCTCTCGATGGCATATGACAAAGATCAAACGCTAAACGCATACGTAATCGTCAACGAATGGCAGGAAGAATCGCTTGCCGACGTGATATTCGGGTGGGGCGAAGAGAGATACTCGAGACGTATCGCGAGCGCGATCGTCGCCGCGAGAGAGCGCTCTCCGATACGTACCGCAAAGGAGCTGGCAGACATCATAAAAGCTGCCGTGCCGACATCAGCGAGATATGGTCGGACACATCCAGCTACCAAGACGTTTCAGGCACTTCGTATTGCAGTCAACGACGAACTCGGTGCGCTTGAGGAATCTCTTCGCAATACGTGGCAGATTCTCGAGGAGGGTGGTCGTATGGCAGTCATTAGTTTCCACTCGCTCGAAGATCGAATAGTGAAGCAGCGATTTGTCGGCTTAGAGGAAAAAGGGGAGGGGACTCGCATCACACGCAAGCCGATTGTCCCTTCAGATCAAGAATTATCAAACAATCCGCGAGCTCGTAGTGCGAAGCTCCGCGTAATCGAAAAGAATCACCATGGGTAGGCTCAAATCAATCAGTAAATATCGTCCCTCGATATTCCAGACGTCTCTGGATTTTTCGAGTGCGCGAAAAAGCATGACGCTTGCCGTGGAGCATCCATATGAGAGCGCGTTCTTGCGCGCCCTCATGTTGATACTCCTCGTTCTCTTCACAGGGTATCTCTATTTCGTCGGGGCGTCGGTCCTCAACATAATCGCCAGAAAAGAGGCAGGCACCGAGACTACCCGTCTGCAAAGTGCAATTGCAGTGATGGAGCAGGAATATTTTGCCCTCTCGCACAGTGTCGACGAGTCTATTGCGACTTCCATAGGGCTCACGAACCTGCGTGAGACACAGTACGTCTATCGTCCGGGCACTGCCGTGGCTGCTACAATACCCGGCAATGGTATCTAGTCTTAGGCGCCCTCAATTACAGGTATGAAATCGACGCTCGTCTTCCGCGCGCGTCTCCTGTGCGCCATCTTCCTTGTAGCTGCATTCGTACTCATTCTTCGGCTGTATTTTGTACAAATCGTTTTGGGTGACTCATATGCACAGGACGCTATGGGTCAGTACGTGCAGCGTGCCGGCGATGAAGTAGCACGAGGAGATATATTCTTTACGGATAGAGATGGCGAGAGTGTTGCGGCTGCAGTCACACAGTCTGGATGGCTACTCGTCGTAGTGCCAAAGGACCTGAAAGATCCGCAGATGGTCTATGACGCGCTATCGGCACACGTAGAGATCGACAAAGAGCGTTTTTTTGCGAGCGCTACAAAGGCTAATGACCCATGGGAAGAGATGGCGCAGCGCGTATCAGATGAAGCCGCGGCTGAGATTCGTGCGCTGAAACTGGCTGGGGTGGTACTTGTGCAGGACAAGTGGCGCAACTATCCGGCAAAGCAGCTCGCCGCACAGACGCTCGGGTTCGTAGGGTACAAAGGCGAAGTAAAGACAGGTGTGTACGGTCTGGAGCTTCAGTGGCAAGAGACGCTTTCGCATAAACGGGAAGGTCTCTATGTGAATCCGTTTGCGGAGATATTTACCAATGCGCGTGCGGCCCTTGCTGCCGATCCTGCAAAACAAGAAGGGAGCATAATCATCTCTATCGAACCCACCACACAAGCACAGCTCGAGAAAACACTCGATGAGGTCATGAGCGAGTATGCGCCACGCGTGACCGGCGGCATCGTCATGGATCCGAAGACGGGTGAGATTGTCGCCATGGCTCTGCGGCCAAGCTTTGATCCCAATGTGTACAACACCGTGGAGAATCCGGCGGTGTTTACAAACGCGCTCGTAGAAGGAAGGTACGAACTCGGCTCCATAATGAAGCCGCTCACCATGGCAATCGGGCTCGATGTGGGCGCCGTGTCGCCACAGACGACCTACTACGACACAGGCTGCTTCACGCGTTCGGGGAAGAAGATATGTAATCATGATAAAAAAGCGCGCAACACCACAGAAATGCAGCAAGTCTTGAGTCAGTCACTCAATCTTGGTGCGACTTTCGTGGAAGAGCGCGCAGGCTCCGCGACCTTCACAAGGTACATGAAGTCACTCGGGCTCGAAGAAAAGACCGAAATAGATTTGCCCAATGAGGTGACGGGTGACCTCAGTCCGCTCGGGGAGGGCGTAGGACCTGAGGTCAACTTCGCCGCGGCGTCGTTTGGCCAGGGTATCTCGGTGACTCCGATTGCGATGACGCGCGCGCTCGCGGCGCTCGCCAATGGCGGCAAGCTGCCGAATCCTCATGTGGTCACGCACGTAAAATTCTCGAGCGGTATTACGCGTGAGGTAGAGGAAAAAGAGAGACGACAGGTCTTCAAGTCTGAGACTGCCGAGGCCGTTACGCGTATGCTCACTGAGGTTTACGATTCGGCGCTGCTTAATGGGAAGTTGAAGCAGGAACATTATTCTATTGCGGCAAAGACAGGGACCGCGCAGCTCGTAGACTCCAATGGTGCGTACTACTCGGATCGATACCTGCACTCATTTTTTGGGTACTTCCCCGCACACGATGCTCGATTTATCGTGTTTCTCTTTGCGGTAGAGCCGCATGGTGCAGAATTCGCATCCGCCACTTTGGCGCACCCATTCCTCGATATTACGAAATTCTTGATAAACTACTACAGTATTCCGCCTGATAGATAGAGTGATGCGGTAGAATGATGCGGAATTCTTATGCTCAATGCTTTAAAAAAGACCCTCGTTACACTTCTTGTATGGGAAGCGCGCCTTGTGTTGTGGCGCCATAAGCCGCGCATTATCGCGGTGACGGGAAGTGTGGGAAAGACCACGACTAAAGATGCTATTTACGCCGGGCTATCCGGCACACTTCGCATGCGAAAGAGTGCAAAGAGTTTCAACAGCGATATAGGTGTGCCACTCACCATTTTGGGTTGTGAGAATGCCTGGAACAATCCATTCAAGTGGATAGCGAATCTTTTCCGAGGACTGGCGCTCGTCGTACTTCCCACCGACTATCCGGCATGGCTCGTGCTCGAAGTCGGGGCTGATAGGCCTGGCGATATTCGGCGCATAGCAAAATGGCTGCGCCCGGAAATCGCCGTCTTTACCGGCGTACCGGAGATACCGGCACATGTTGAATACTTTTCATCACCTGAGGATGTCATGAGAGAAAAGCGCGCACTTGCAGAGTATGTGCGGCCGGGAGGCAAGCTCGTAATCAACGGTGACGACCTTCGCTCAAAACAGCTTCACGGAGATTATCGTGGCATATCGGTCACGTATGGGTGCGAGAGCAACAACGATTTCTTTTCATCGCATGAAGAGATTGTGTATGAAGATGAAGAGCCGACGGGGCTGCGTTTTCGCGCCAATCATGGCGCCTCGTCAATCCCCGTAAGCGTACACGGCGCCCTCGGCCGGCCTCGCGTGTACGCCGCTCTCGCGGCAGTAGCTGTCGGCGACTGTGCCGGGGTAGATAGTGTGTCGGTAAGCCGCGCGCTCGATACCTGGGAGCCACCACCGGGTCGCGTGCGCATACTGCCGGGCATGAAATATTCCGTACTCGTAGATGACACATACAACTCTTCACCCGTGGCGGCACTCGCGGCACTCGACATCCTTGCTGACATTCGTACAGCGGGAAGAAAGATCGCGATACTCGGCGATATGCTGGAGCTCGGTAGGTATACAAAAGAGGCGCATCGGCAGGTGGGAGAGCGAGCGGCAAAGACTGCTGACATCTTGATTACGGTGGGTTTTCGCTCTCGCGCGGTTGCAGAAGCGGCGCTCGATGCGGGCATGTCGGAAAGTGCGATACGGCAATATGAAATGGGGGAGGCGGAGCGCGTCGCAAAGGAATTGCTCCCTGAGGTTCGCAAGGGCGACATTATCCTCGTGAAAGGCTCGCAAGGTATGCGGCTAGAAAAATGTGTTCGTGCGCTGATGGCAGAGCCCGAACGCGCACCAGAACTTCTGGTGCGCATGGAAGACGAGTGGGCTCTGAGGTGAGTATGGAAGACATGCCTCTGTACGATACGAAAGAGCAAGCGCTCGCAGCGACAGGAGAGATTTACCAACACTACAAAGGCGGCGTGTACAGGCTCGTGCACAAAGGCGTGCGGCACAGTGAGACGCTCGAGACGGGTGTCATGTACGAGCATCTCTGGCCGCACGCACACGGATATTGGTATCGTCCGGAGTCAATATTTTTTGGCACGCTCGAGAATGGCGAACAGCGCTTTAAACTGGTGAAATCCTTGTAACTATCCACATCGTATCCGAGACTGCATTAACACTCTGATATTCTTAAGAATGTGAGAGTATGGCAGATTCAATAAAGGGACCAAAAAAGATGGAGAGACATTTCAAGGGTGTCGCAAATCATCGACGTATTCAAATCTTGCTCCTCATAGGGAAAGAGCCAGGCTTGTCATTGGATGTCGTAGCTGACAGAGTGAAGGGCAACATGAAGACTATCGCGGAGCATACGCGCAGGCTTGCGCTCGCTGGGCTTGTGGAGAAGCGGTACAGAGGGAGGGAGGTAGAACATCACCTTACTCCGTACGGTCGCCAATTTCTTTCATTCATCAATACATTCTCACGTTCTTAAGAAAGTGAGAGTATGTGAAATGTCGCTGGTAAATTGTGAGATTTTTTGTACTATTTGCGCGACTGGCCCCATCGTCTATCGGCTAGGACACATCCTTCTCAAGGATGGAAGCGGGGTTCGATTCCCCGTGGGGTCAATGACTACAGAAATCCTGCTCTGCTGCAGGATTTCGGAGCATTGACGGGCGCAGCGTTGTGAGCATAGAAGGGCGAACCGCGAGCCGGGGCCGGCGACCAAAACTCGCTGACGAGCGAGTTTTGAGTTGTGGGCCAGGCAAGTGATGTTACTGTTGCTAATATGAATTCTATTGAATTGATTTTAAAAATTTTAGTAGGGATCGTGGTTACGGTGGTGTTGGGTTTTATAGGTTTGATGTTGCTTACAGTTTCCTCAGATGCTGGAACGAACACCTCTTTATTTAGATTTGCAAGCTTGGTTGAGGTGCCGGTCATTCTTGGGCTCATAGCTCTTATGTGGTGGGGCTTGTTTCGAGTTCCAAAAACTCAACCTCGCACTTGGCATGGGATGAGTACAAGCACCTTTGTTTTGATTGCAGTTATGGTCGCACTATACGCTTTCCTTAAGCTGTATTATTAAGCGCTTTCCCATACCGCTGCCATTGGTAGAGTTCTTGTACCAACTGGTACCAATTTTCTCCCACTTGGGTCACAAATACTCAAAGACCTGCAGCAGTGCAGGTCTTTGAGCATCTGTGACATTCGGAGTGATGTTACGCGAGCTCGCGCGACCGCGAGGCAGCGCCTGCGACCGATTCCGCCCGACGGCGCGGCTTCGAGTTGTGGGCCATGTATAATATTTTGTATATGCGGACGTGGGGCATTTCACTCGTGTTGCTTATCGCGCTTATTGCCATCGCGAACATCTATTCGATAGGGAAGGACGTGTCCAAGGAAATCGGCACATTTCCCGACGGGCGTATGGTGAGTGTGGAGACCTACGTGCAGCAAAACATTTCAGAGCTCTCTCCTCTCAAAGAAGTATTGGGTGGGAAATATTACGTCACAGAAATTCACGCGTCGAATGGTCGCGGCATAGTGCACTATGAAGATGGTCATGTTGCTCATGCGGCAGACTTCACCTACACGATTCATTCAGACGTCGGAATCACAATTGATTCATTCGTCGTACGATTTTAAGTATTTGTATGACAACGAACCCCTACATCAATGCAGCATTAGCCAGTGCGTACATCGTCCTTGTGGCACTCGGAATCACAACGCTCGGTACGTTGGTTGGACCTGATTCAGATGATACGGTGCTGGCACCTATTGCGATGCTCTCGCTCCTCGTATTGTCCGTCGCCTTCATGGCGTTTATGTTCTTTTACCGTCCAGTCGCGCTCTTGCTCGACGGCAAGCGTGATGAGGCCGTTGCCTTCTTTGCTCGTACGCTCGCTGCCTTCGCGCTCATCACGGCGATTGTGCTTGCTATCGGTTTCGCAATCTTCATGTAATTCATGCCCTTTCATCCGTTATTGATAGTCGGGTTTGTGGCTCATATCTCGAGCTCGGCGACATACATATGGAGCACGCTCAAAGGTCGGACTCAGCCCAATCGTGTGACGTTCTTTATGTGGGCCGTCGCTGCATTCATAGCCACAGCAGCGGCGCTGGCGGAAGGAGCAGGATGGGCAGCACTGCCCGTATTCATGTCCGGCTTCATGCCGTTTGTCATCTTTCTCGCTTCGTTTGCCAACCGGAATGCATACTGGAAGCTCGGAACGTTTGATTACGCGTGCGGGACGCTCTCCGCACTCGCGCTTTTCCTGTGGATTATCACGAGCAATCCGCTCGTGGCGATGGCATTCGCCATTGCGGCCGACGCTGCAGCAGGAGTGCCTACGGTCATCAAGGCATATAGGTATCCGGAGACGGAGCACTTTGGCGCGTATGCAGGCTCAACACTCAACAACATCCTTATATTCTTCATAGTACCCACGTACACGTTTGCGACCGTGGCGTTTCCGGCGTACTTCATCACCATATGCTCGATAACACTTTTTGGTGTCTACAGAAAGCGACTCATAAAGCTGCTAAAGATGTGGTAGGCTACTGACGATGGAATACGATATAAAAGATATTAATCTCGCGGCAGAAGGGAAGCGCCGCATCGAGTGGGCTGAGCGCGACATGCCGGTCCTTCGTACTATTCGAGAGCGATTTGAAAAAGAGCAGCCATTTGCGGGGAAGACGCTCGCGGCAGTCTTGCATGTCACGGCGGAGACGGCCAATTTGGTGCGCGTGCTTAAAGCGGGAGGTGCCAATGTGTTTCTCTCGGCATCCAATCCGCTCTCTACACAAGACGACGTCGCCGCAGCACTCGTACAAGAATACGGTATTCCGACCTTTGCAATAAAGGGTGAATCGAAAGAGACATTTTTTAAGCACATCAAGACACTTATCGCGCAGAAGCCAGTCCTCACCATGGACGACGGCGCGGACCTCGTCTCCACGATTCACCAAGAACATCCCGAATTGCTCGCGAGCATGCTTGGTGGTACTGAAGAGACGACCACGGGTGTTATCCGTCTTCGCGCGATGCACAAGGATGGAGCGCTCAAGATGCCGATTGTTGCGGTCAATGACGCAAAGACAAAGAACATGTTCGACAACCGTTACGGGACTGGCCAGAGCACGCTCGACGGTATCATCCGTGCGACCGATGTCCTGCTCGCCGGAAGGACATTTGTGGTGGCGGGTTATGGATGGTGCGGCAAAGGTCTTGCGATGCGCGCAAAGGGAATGGGTGCAAATGTGATAGTGACGGAGATTGACCCCGTGAAAGCGCTCGAAGCTGCCATGGACGGCTTCTTCGTGACGACTATGGAGAAGGCGGCCGCAGCGGGCGATATATTCTGTACGGTAACCGGTAACATCCATGTGATAGGCGAGAAAGAGTTCAAGGCTATGAAAGACGGTGCAATCGTGTGCAACTCTGGTCACTTCGATGTGGAGATTGATCTCGATGCGCTCAAGAAGCTGGCGGGTGAGCCTGTGCTCGTTCGCGAGAATGTGCAGGAGTACTCGATGGCGGGGAAGCGCATCCGTGTGCTCGCGGAAGGTCGCCTCGTCAACCTCGCCGCGGCAGAAGGTCACCCCGCGAGCGTAATGGACATGAGTTTTGCTACTCAGGCGCTCGGAAGTGCCTGGATGGCCACCCAAAAGACGCCTCTTGCGCCCGGAGTCTATGACATACCCGAAGAAATGGAGCAGGAAATAGCCGCTTTGAAGCTCTCGGCCATGGGGATGACGATAGACACCCTCTCAGAAGAGCAGCAAAAGTACCTCGCCAGCTGGCAAGAGGGTACCTAGCTCGGTTGACGAACCCTTTTTAGTGGCTCTATAGAGCCACGGAGACTTCATGAGTCGCTCATTAGACAACGATTAGGGCTTGACTGTCAAGACTTTCTGTGCTATCCTAAAGCGGTAAGGTAATCCCTTGCGGCGCATGACAGGAATCATATCAACGGCCATTGGAGGCCTCTTTCTTTTGTCCACAACAGGACTTGGTGCCACAACGACGGCTCCGGTCGTCGAGGACGCTCCCACGTTTACCGTCTCTATGACGGGCTACAATGCCGTACCGGAACAGACCGACGGCGATCCCTTTACCACGGCAAGCGGCGCTTACTCCAATCCGGAAGTCGTAGCGGCTCGCTCCGTAGATCTCAGGGAGAAGCTCCCTTTTGGCACGGTCATCGAGATTGTGGCTCACAATGACCCTAAGAACCCGAACTGCGGATTCTCTGTGGTAGAAGAGCATCTTGGCCTTCGCGTCATCGCCGACTCCATGCATCCTCGAAAGCGCAACCAGATAGACGTGCTGCTCCCGGCTGAGAAGTCAGTGCGCGCAGCAGGTCGCTGGGTAAATCCGGCCGTCGCGCTTGGGGTGTGCAAAAACATCGAGATACGAGTCGTAGGTAAGGTCGCCATTAAAGATATTCCGAAGACTCAGAAAGGTCTCCGGCTTGCAGTCGGCGTCCTCAAGACCGCTGACGAACAAGCGCTCGCCATCAAGAAGTAACACATCTATACTGCACGCATGAGGGCTTGCTATCACGTAGAAATAGTCACGCCGAAGAACGTCGTGCTCAATGGTCTCGTGCTCGGTGCGAAAAAGCCGAAGCGCATGTTCATTTGGCTGCACGGGCTCAATAGCTCGATGTTCAGCAAAATGTCCATCATGGATCTCCTGACGGACAATGAGACTGCTGTGCTCGCTTTCAACAACCGCGGCCATGACAAAGTATCCGCGATAACGACAACAAGCGGAAAGAGCACGAAGCTCCGCGGTGGTGGCGCGCATGAGGTCTTTACCGACTGCGTCGATGATATCGACGGAGCTATCCGTCTTGCGCGAAGTCTCGGCGCAAAGGACATTTTTCTGGTCGGTCATTCCACCGGCTGTCAAAAATCTGTGTACTGGGCAAGTAAAAAAGGCAGGGGCATCAGTGGTATCGTCCTCCTCGCACCCGTGAGTGATTACTCTGCGGGCCTCTTGGTAAGCGGTAAGGGCGTACTTTCGCGCGCGGAGAAGATTGCACGTACTCTTGTGAAAAAGCGTCGCCCGCATGAACTCCTCCCTGAAGATGTGCTCGCTTGGGGTGAGATGGCGGATGCGCAGCGATTTCTGAGTTTGTACACACCTCAGAGTGTGGAGGAGATTTTCACGTACGCGCAACGGGGGAAGAAACCTGCTCGACTTGCGAAAGTTCGGCTTCCTATCTTGGCAATACTCGCAGAGCGTGATCAATTCGTGGACCGCCCGCCGGCGGAACTCTATGCGTGGTTCTTACAACATATATATGAAGGCGAGGTACATATTGTCGAGGGAGCCGAACACGGCTTTAGGGGAGCGGAGAGAGAGGTTGCCGGCATTATAAAGCAATGGTCAAAAGCGCGTCCATAGGATAGGGTGACCGGAGCACGTGGGAGGGAAACATGCTTGATGCATCGCTCGGAGGGGCTTTTCCGCGCGAAAGCGTGGAAAAGCTTATTCCATCGTTCGTTAAGGAAGGTGCTACGGCGGAATGCTCAATGTACAGTATTTCGCCACACAAGGGTGGCTCCATGTACGATGGCAGGCTGTACTTCGAGACGAACAGGGGGCTGAAGCTTATGCACGCCCAAGGCGGCGTAAAGCAAGCGATAGCATTCGTCGGATTTGACATAGAGAATGACGCAATGCAAATTCGTCAGCTCCAAGGCAAGAGAGGGTTTGCTCATCTTTTGCAACCGCTGAGGTGGGAGCACTTACTGGTACGCGCAATCGTTGAGCTGGCGAAACGCGCCTCGGATTGCACTGAAGTGCACATGCCGCGGGCTGCATCGCTCACATTCTACGATTTCCCTATGGGCCTTTCGGTTCCGCGAGAAGCATTCCACCAGACCATGAAGCTTCGATACGACACGACGGCAAAGCGGCTTGGATTCAAGTGGAATAGTTGGAAGGGAGCGTACTACCTCAATATACGGACCGATGCATGAGTGCGTCGGTCCGGTCTTTTTTTACGCGCGCGCTGTGCTAAAATGCCGCCATCTATGGCCACCGAACAGATAGCTGAGCACGCAGTGGAAGTGGGAGAGGTCGCGCACGAGGGTGGCATCCACGTGGCGATTGCCGCAGAAAAGCTCGGTGAATTTCTTGGCTTTCCCATCACCAATACACTCGTTGCGAGTTCTATTGTCTTTGTGGTGCTGCTCGTCCTCGCATTTACCGTAGGACGTCGTCTTAAAATGATTCCGGGGCGGCTCCAGTCCGTTTTTGAGCACGCCGTGGAGGGCGTATACGACTATGTCGCAGAGACACTGGAAAGCAGGGAAATGGCTCGCCAGTACTTTCCACTTATAGTGACCATCTTTCTTTTCATCTGGCTAGCAAACCTGATGGAATTCATCCCGGGTATTGGGTCTATTCTCTATCACGGCGAACCGCTTCTTCGCAGCGTGAATACCGACCTCAATACACCGCTCGCACTCGCGCTCATATCGTTCTTCGTTATCGAGATTACAGGCATCGTGGCAATCGGTATCGTGAAGTACGGTGGAAAATTCTTCAACTTTCATTCGCCGATAGATTTCGTTGTCGGCATAATCGAATTTATTGGAGAGCTCGTACGTGTCGTCTCGCTCTCTTTCCGACTTTTCGGCAACATCCTAGCTGGCGAAGTCGTCCTTGCGGTTGCGACGTATTTCGCGCCGTACCTTTTGCCTGTGCCACTTATGATGTTTGAGATCTTCATCGGCACCCTCCAGGCAGCAATTTTCGCACTTCTCACGCTCTTCTTCATCAAACTCGCTATCACAGAACCGCACGGAGCTGAAGCTCATTAGGGCATAGAAACGGCGCAATCCTGTGATAATATGCGGTCGGTCGAGGTTCTTTATTAGACAAAACAACACTAGAATCCTGATATGGACATTGAAGTAGCAAAAACACTCGGTATGGCTATTGCGGTCGGTTTCGGCGTGATGGGCCCTGGTATCGGTCTTGGTATTCTCGTCGGTAAGGCACTTGAGGCCATCGGTCGCAATCCTGAGGCTTCTGGCAAGATTCAGGCAATGATGTTCGTCGGTATCGCCGTTACGGACGCACTTGCCATCTTCGCTTTGGTCATCGGCTTTATTATTAAATTCACCTAACACTGCGTGTTGCGCTCTATCGCGCAGCCGCAGTGTGTGAATTTAATAACTCGGAACAGAACACAACTATGTCAGAACTCTTCGCAGCATTTGGTATCGATTGGAGACTGCTTCTCATACAGGCAGTCAATTTTGGCGTGCTGCTCGCAGCGCTGACGTATTTTCTCTACAAACCGATTCTCGGCATCATTGATGAGCGTCGAGAAAAGGTAGCGAATGGCGTACGCACTGCCGAAGAGGCGGCGCGAAAGCTCGCTGACGCGCAAGAGGAGAGTAAAAGTCTTGTGGGTACCGCCGCGCGGGACGCCGAGCAGATAGTCGCCTCGGCTCGCGGTCGTGCCGACGAAAAGGGCAACGAGATACTCCGCGCAGCCGAAGTAAAGGCGCAGAGTGTGCTCAAGGACGCAGAGTCTCGCGCAGAGGAGGCGAAGCGACTTGCGCTTGAAGAGAGTAGCAAAGAAATCGCCCGCGCAGCGATGCTCGCGGCGGAAAAGATTCTTCGTGAGAAATCGGCGTAAAGATATGGAGCAATCGTACGCACAGGCGCTCTGGAAAATGGTAGAAGGCGGGATGACCCCGCATCAAGCTGTCCTCGCTGTAAAAGAGTCGCTCGAAAGGTACGGTAGAGGAGCGCTCTTGCCTCGTGTAGCGAGCGCATTTGCGCGTCTAGCGGAGCGGGAAGGAAAGAAAAGTGACGTTGTGCTCACTGTAGCGAGAGAGAAAGACGAGCGTCATGCACGCACGGCGGCAAAAGAATTGCTTGCCGAGCTACACATAGATGCGGACGGCCTCAAGACGCAAGTCGACGATACGCTTATCGGCGGCTGGCGCCTCGAGGGTAGAGGGATGCTCGTCGACAACAGCTACAAGAGCAAACTGCAGCGAATTTATAATCAAGTAACAAGCGCATAGCATTAATACGTATGGACTCATCGACGGTACAAAAGATCATCAAAGAGATTGAGAATCTCGCACCTGCGCACGAGGGGCAGCATGTTGGCAAAGTTGTCGCGGTGGGTGACGGCGTTGTCGCTATCGATGGACTCTCCAAGGCGGTGATGTCTGAAATTCTTCTTTTTGAAGAGGGTAAGGGCAAAAAACTTGCCGAAGCCATGGAGGAGACGGGGGAGCTTTACGGACTCGTCTTGAACCTTGAAGAAGACGGCGTGCGTGCCACGATTCTCGGCGACACGGCGCGTGTGCACGAAGGCATGACGGTCAAATCGACGGGTAAGATTCTCGAAGTACCTTCCGGCGAGGAGCTTCTTGGTCGCGTAGTGAACGCGCTCGGGGAACCAATCGACGGCAAAGGCCCGTTTAAAAATCCGACCATGATGCCGGTCGAACGCGAAGCGAAAGGTGTCATTCAGCGTAAGTCGGTCACGGTGCCTCTTCAGACCGGTATCAAAGCTATCGATGCGATGATTCCGATAGGTCGCGGTCAGCGTGAGCTCATCATCGGTGACCGAGGTACGGGAAAGACCACGGTCGCTATCGACGCGATACTTAACCAAAAGAACGAGCCGAAAGAGACGCGCCCAATCTGTATCTATGTCGCCATTGGCCAAAAGGAATCAAAGACCGCGCGTATCGTGCAGCAGCTCCGCGAAGCGGGTGCTCTCGAATACTCAATCGTCGTCGATGCTCCCGCATCGGCCCCGGCTGCGCTTCAGTACCTCGCACCGTTTAGCGGCGTCGCCATCGGAGAATACTTTATGGATGCCGGCAAAGATGTGCTCATCATCTACGACGACCTCTCAAAGCAGGCGACCGCGTATCGCCAGCTCTCGCTCCTCCTTCGTCGTCCGCCAGGTCGCGAAGCGTACCCGGGTGACATCTTTTACCTCCACTCGCGTCTTCTCGAGCGCGCAGCGCGCCTCTCAGACGAGGCAGGGGGAGGCTCCATCACGGCGCTTCCTATCATCGAGACACAAGAGGGTGACGTGTCCGGGTACATCCCGACCAACGTAATCTCTATTACTGACGGCCAGATGTTCCTCATTACCGATCTCTTCAACAAAGGCATCCGTCCGGCAATCGACGTTGGTATATCGGTCTCTCGCGTGGGCTCAGCAGCACAGACCAAAGCGATGAAAGGCGTCGCAGGCGGTATCAAGCTCGAGCTGGCGCAGTTCCGCGAGCTCGAAGCGTTTATGCAGTTTGCTTCCGACCTCGACAAGGAGACTGCAGACCGCATCGAATCCGGCCGACGCATGGTGGAAGTTCTAAAGCAGAAAAATGGCGAGCCTATCGCGGTAGAGAAGCAGGTCGCCGCGATTTACGCAGCAAACCTCAAATTCTTCATGGATGTGCCGGTCAACAAGGTCACGACGGTCGAGAGAGCGTATGTCGAATTCCTCGATAGCAACTTCGCGCAGACACTTGCTGGTATCAAAAAGACGGGCCAGCTCTCCGATGATGCCAAGAAAGAGCTCGGAAAAGCAATGGAAGATTTCCGTGCGGCGCACGGCGAATATTTCACCGAGGCAAAATAGCAGTACCGCTTTATGGCAAACCTCAAGTCCATAAAGTCAAAAATACTCTCGTATAAAAAGACGGGAACTGTTACGCATGCAATGGAAGCGGTTTCGGCAGTAAAGATGCGCAAGGGACAGGAGCGTGCACTTTCTGGCCGTGCCTACGCTGCCGCCGCGCTTACCGTCATGGAGCGTCTCGCAGGTACCGCCGACCTCTCGCGCCATCCGCTCATGCAGGAGCGCGCAGGGAAGACGGCAATAATCGTGATAACGAGCGACAAGGGGCTCGCAGGCTCGCTCAACAGCGGTGTGATTCGCAAAGCAGAGACGCTTGCAAAGACTCTCGATAAGGCCGATGTCATCATCTATGCCTTTGGGCGCAGAGGAGGGGAATACTTTACATCGCGAGGATTTGATATGGGTCTCGTGAAGACCAATGTGAGCGATGATATCACCGAGGGCGAGATGCGAGAGATGACCGCAGATATACTTTCGCGCGCCGACATCACATCTGTGTATGTCGTATACCAAAACTTCGTTTCCACCTTTGAGCAAGAGCCTTCTGTCCGCCAGATAGTGCCGGTAAAGCCCGAGGCGATGCGGGAGATTGTCGCAGGCATCCGACCCGCTCGCGGTAAATATGCGCCACAACCGACTGCTGAGCGCATCCCTGCACCGGCTGCGTACACCGTCGAGCCAGATGCTGATGCAGTGCTCTCCGTGCTTCTTCCTAAGCTTATCAATGTGGCAGTCTTCCACTCACTTTTAGAGAATAAGGCATCTGAGCACTCGGCGCGCATGGTGGCCATGAAGAGCGCGAGCGATAAGGCGAAAGAAATGGCGCAAGGACTCACGCGCACATTCAACAAAGTCCGCCAAGCAGCTATTACGCGCGAAGTTTCGGAGATTACCTCAGGTATTGAAGCGATGAAGTAATGCTCGTATGCGCGAGCTTTTGATAGCAACAAAAAACGCGGGGAAAGTTCCTGAGATCTCGCAGCCGCTCGAAGGCACGCCATTTCGGATTATTTCTTTGCTCGATTTGCCCGCTACGCTGGATGTTGAGGAGCATGCCATGACGTACGAGGGCAACGCTATCATCAAAGCGGTTACATATGGTCGTCGCACAGGCTTGCTTGCGCTCGCCGACGACTCGGGTCTGGAAATAGGTGCGCTTGAAGGCGAGCCGGGCGTGCAGACGGCACGGTTTCTCAGCGGTACCTATCGAGAGAAGATGACGACGCTTTTGGAAATGCTCAAAGATGTGCCCGACGATAAGCGCGGCGCCGTCTTTAGGGCCGTCGTCGCCATATACGACCCCGCTACGGATAAGGTGCGCACATGCGAAGGCGTCGTGACGGGTTCAATCGTGCGTGAAATACGCGGGGAGAGTGGTTTTGGATACGACCCAATATTCGATTACGAGAATAGGGGGAAAACCGGCGGGGAGAACGCGCGCAGCGAGAAGCTTGAGCTCAGTCATCGTGCGCGCGCGATGAACAAGGCGAGAGAGATTCTATTGGCAGAATTTGTATGAGCGACGAAAAGCAGCGGCCTAAGATTGGCATGGGCGTGTATATCCGCAAAGACGGGAAGATATTGCTCGGTAAGCGTCGCGGGGTGAACGGTGCTGGATTCTGGTGCCCTCCCGGTGGTCACCTAGAGATGAACGAGGAGTGGGAGGAGTGTGGGAGGCGCGAGACTCTCGAGGAAGCGGGCGTGGAGATTCAGAATTTCGCGTTTGTCACGGCAACAAATGACATTAATACAGAGGATGGTAAACACTACGTTACACTGCATTGCGTCGCGGATTGGAAATCAGGCGAAGCGCAGACGCTCGAACACGACAAAATAGGGGATTGGGGCTGGTACGCGCTCGAAGCCCTCCCTGAGCCGCTCTTCCTGCCCGCTAGAAATTTCCTTAAAAACGGCTATAATCCTCTCAACTTCAATTAATTATGACAAAAGGAACCATCACGCAGATTATCGGCCCGGTCGTGGACGTCCGTTTTGACGGTAAGCTCCCAGAGATACAGAACGCTTTGGAGGTCAAACACAAGGGTGGAAGGCTCGTCCTCGAGGTCGCACAGCACCTCGGTCTCAATCGCGTGCGCTGCATCGCTATGCAGGATACAGCAGGGCTTGCGCGCGATACGGAAGTTGTCGACACTGGCGCTGCGATTTCCGTGCCGGTAGGTGAAGCGGCTCTTGGGCGCATGTTCAACGTGATAGGTGATGCAATCGACGGTAAGGAAAATGTCGACAAGAGTGTGAAGCGCCTCCCGATTCATCAAAAGCCGCCGGCGTTCGTTCGCCAGTCGACCAAGGCAGAAGTGTTTGAAACTGGCATCAAAGCAGTCGACCTGCTCGCGCCTTTCATCAAGGGTGGTAAGTCAGGTCTTTTCGGCGGTGCTGGTGTCGGCAAGACGGTGCTCATTCAAGAGCTCATTCACAACGTCGCATCTGAACACGGTGGATACTCCGTATTTGCTGGTGTGGGGGAGCGCGTACGTGAAGGCAACGACCTCTATCATGAAATGAAAGACTCAGGTGTGCTCGACAAGACCGCGCTCGTCTTCGGTCAGATGAACGAAGTGCCGGGTGCTCGCGCGCGTGTCGCACTCTCAGGCCTCACTATGGCGGAAGCATTCCGCGATGAGGGCGGCAAGGATGTACTCTTCTTTATGGACAACGTCTTCCGTTTCGTGCAGGCGGGCTCTGAAGTTTCCTCGCTCCTCGGTCGTGTGCCATCGGCAGTGGGTTACCAGCCTACGCTCGCAGAAGAGATGGGCATGCTCCAGGAGCGTATTACATCCACCACCGAGGGCTCGATTACATCGGTGCAGGCGATTTACGTGCCAGCAGACGATGCCACAGACCCAGCTCCGGCCACCACATTTGCACACCTCGACTCCACTATCGTCCTTTCTCGTGCGCTCGCATCGCTCGGCATCTATCCCGCTATCGATCCGCTCGAATCCGGTTCGACTGCGCTTACACCGGAAATCGTCGGCGAAGAGCACTATCGCGTCGCCAACGAGACGCGTCGCGTACTTCAGCGCTACAAGGATCTGCAGGACATCATCGCGATTCTCGGTATCGAGGAGCTCTCGGAAGACGACAAGCGCCTCGTGTATCGTGCACGAAAAATCCAGCGCTTCCTCTCGCAGCCGTTTAGCGTGGCAGAGACATTCACAGGTGCGAAGGGCAAATACGTCTCTCTCGCAGACACCGTACGAAGCTTTGGTGAGATTCTCGATGGCAAGCATGATGCGCTCGGTGAGCAGGCCTTCTACATGAAGGGCGGCATCGACGAAGTCGTAGCCGCTGCCTAAGCGCTATGGCAGATCACCCCAATACATTTCATCTGGTAATCGCCTCAGTCGGTGAGACGATCTTCGACGGTGCCGCAATTTCTGCGACTATTCCCGGCGAAGCAGGAGAATTCACGATACTTCCATCGCACGAGCCGCTTGTTACGACACTCAAAAAGGGTTTCATTTCGGTGAAGACGTCACAAGATGCAAAAAAGTTCGAGGTTGAAAGTGGAGTACTTGAATGCTCGGGAAGCCGAGTAGTCGTCCTCTTGTAGTTTTCAACACGAAGAGATATCCCTTCGCTCGTAACAGGTACAATGAGCGTAATGCGTTACGCGGCATTTTTTGTTCTTGCTCTCTCCTTTCTCATTCCGACATCGGCGAGCGCCGCGTTTGTGCCACTCGTGAGTAATAAGGGGTGTACCGCCGCATCGGCAGGCAATCCCTCCGGCGAGAAATCGTTCTCATTCATAAGTGGAGCACAGGAAGTGAAAGCATATCTTGATTCAAAAGTTGCCTGTCCGAGCGCCTGCTTCCATGAGACCGTCACGCTCGAAGTGGGGGCTTTAGGTATTAAGACAATTATCCGAGGAATTAATGCGTGCACGAGAACCGAAAAAGACCCCAATGCGGAGGATGCTGTTAAGGACAAGAGAGGCTGCGGTGCGGGTCTCACAGCACCCACGGTGACCGTAAAGGTGACGGGTCTTGTTCAGAAAGAGTATCCGGCGAAATCTCGATGTGATGCTGAAAACATCGCGGCGGCAATAGACGCGGTCGCAAAAGGAGATATGAGCGGCGCTCAAGCGGCTTTGGAGAGACTTGCGGAGTCGCCCGACCTGCCGCCGGAATTACGTGGTGCAATTACTGGCAACCAGGGTCTCATCGATGCATTTGTGCAGACGGGCGTGACTCCACAGCAGGCAGCGAGTATTGTGCAAAGTAATCCGGTGGCGGCGGCAAACTATATAAACGCTATTGCTCAGAATGATACACAAGCAATTGCCGCCACTGCAGCGCAGCTCAACTTGAATCCCAATATTTCTTTCGCCCAGCAGCGGGCGATCATGCAAATCGCAGCGCAATCTGTTCCCCAGCAGCAGGCACCTGCACAGCAAGCGCCCAATGCAGCTTCAACGTTTGCCGATGGTGCGGTGTCCGATATCGTAAAAGCGAAATGCGCTATCGCGAGTATCGAGAGCGGCAGTTGCCAAGGAAATCATTTCTTACGCGGCCCGATAACCCGCAGAGGGGATCGCGCGTACGGCAAATATCAAGTCATGGGCGCCAATGTCCCTTCGTGGACGATGCGCTCGTGTGGCCGTGCATATAGCCCTGAGGCATTCCTCAGAGACCCGCAGTGTCAGGAGAAGGTGTTTGAGACCATCTTTTCGGAGCATGTGCGCTCGTGTGGTAGCTACGAAGGGGCAGCATCCAAGTGGTTCAGCGGACGGTGCCAGATCACAAACTCGAATGATGGGTATACATCGGTTTCGACGTACGTTCGTCGCTTTGCTGCCGTGTTCGGAAGCTCCACGATGCCGTTTGGTTCTGCGGCGAGTCTACAATCCTTTGGACAAAGTCCGTTCTCGCAGGTAAATCCATTCGGAGAAATACGAGACCAAAGTATCACGTGCGATGACAGGTATTGCTATCTCCAAAACTGGTCGGGGCAATCCACCGGCGGTCCCGTATCTACGGGCATGCCAGTATCCACTGGTGGACCAATTTCCACAGGAGGACCGGTCTCAACAGGTGGGCAAGTCTCGACGGGAGGTCAAGTTTCTACCGGCGGCCAGGTTTCCACAGGTGACACAGGACAGACGAGCGGAACATCGGGTGGTACGAATCAGCCAGCCCCCGCGCAGGTGCCGCCTGTGGCCTCGCTTATCATCCAGCCACGCGAACCGCTGCGCGATAATCCGATCGTCGTATCGTGGTCCAGCGTTGGTATGCGATTAGCTCCTACATGTCGCGTCCTCGTAGCATCGAGTACGACCGCTATCCTTGCAGAAGCAAACGAAGGGTCAAAGACTATTCGTCTCGGAAGCGCTGGCTCATACAAATTTACACTGGAGTGCAAGGCTATGAGTGGTGCAGATGTACGACAGACGACCACAGTACTGGTAAAGTAGGCGCATGGGATTTAAGCGAAATAAGGAGGATTTCGTGTGTGAACACTGTGGGAAGCACGTGCAGGGAGATGGGTACACAAATCATTGCCCCGCGTGTCTGTGGAGCAAACATGTCGATGTAGACCCGGGCGACAGAGCAGCCGCGTGTGGCGGGATGATGAAACCCACCGTGCTCGAAGGTACGACGCCAAAATATGTGATTGTTCATGTGTGTGAGCGGTGTGATTTTCAGCGCCGCAACAAAGTGCAGTCGAATGATGAGCCCGCGGCCATCGTGGCCTTGTCGGGAAAACACTGACTTGTCTTGTGTGCCCTGCGATGCATAATGCGTGCATGAAGAAGAATCTCGGACACGACCAAGAGGACAGAGGCGTGGAGGGGCACGTGGAAGAAGAAATCATCAATGGTGAAAAGATAGTCCACGAGGTTCCTCCCGCTGTAGACGGACTCGGACGACCTGCCGCGCCGGAAGATGATTTGGGCTGCGACTAGCGGCGTGTGTTAGAATCTCGTCCATGATTGCAAAAAAGATTGTATTACTCTTGGGCCATCCGGACTCGGTGGGGCTCAACAACGAACTCGCCGCGGCATACGAAAAAGCGGCGCTCGATGCGGGCCATCAGGTTACCCGCTTTAATATCGGTGCCATGCAATTCGACCCGATTTTGCATAAGGGGTATCGAGCGATGCAAGAACTCGAGCCGGACCTCAAGCGGTTTCAGGAAGCGGTGATCGCGTGTGACCACTTTGTAATCGTGCATCCCATATGGTGGGTCGGTATGCCGGCTCTGCTTAAGGGGCTCTTTGACCGCTCTTGGCTGCCTGGCTCCGCTTTTCGCTACATCAAGATGCAGTCGGGAAAGCGTACCGTCTTTTGGCACAGGCTTATGAAGGGGAAGACGGCACGCATAATAGTGACGAGTGGCACACAGCCATTCCTAGTCAGATTTTTACCGGGCAATGTAAACGCACAGCTCAAATGGGGCATTCTTTGGTTCGCCGGATTTAAGACACGTACACTCTGGCTTGGTCCCTCTGAAAACGTGCCAGAGTCTCGGAAGACCAAGTGGCTCAAAAAGGTGACTCGCCTCGGTGCGCTCGCAAAATAGCGAAGGGAAAAGCGGCCCAGAATCTAGTCAAAGCCGCGCTTGTGTGGTACTTTGCCTCAATCTATGGCACTCGCAGTGGGCATCGTCGGTCTTCCAAACGTGGGGAAATCCACGCTTTTTAATGCGCTTACAAAAAAGGGAGTGCCCGCTGAAAACTATCCTTTTTGTACAATAGACCCATCAGTCGGTGTCGTCGCAGTGCCTGACCACCGCCTCGATGCGCTGAGCAAGATGTCGAATACGCAGAAGATTGTGCCGGCGGCCGTAGAGTTTGTTGATATTGCAGGACTTGTGAAGGGCGCGTCCGAAGGGGAAGGCCTCGGCAACCAATTCCTCACGCACATTCGTGAGGTCGACGCTATCGCTGAAGTCGTGCGCATGTTCGATGACGAGGATGTGCTCCATGTGGCGGGCAGAGTAGAGCCGATGCAAGATATCGAAGTGATTGACCTCGAACTCACGCTAGCGGACTTACAGTCGGCGCAAAAGCGCCTTGAGAGATTGGAGCGCGATTCTAAAAATGGCGATAAGGACCTCGTCGCGGAACGAGACGTGCTTCGCAAGCTCGTGCCAGCACTTACGCAGGGAAAAGCCGCGCGCACGGTAACGCTCGACGAAAAAGAAATGAAGATAGCAAAGTCATTCCAATTTCTCACGATGAAACCGATTCTCTACGTACTCAACCGCAAGGCCGGATGCGTGAATGTGGACGCAGAAAATGGAGAACGATGGCGAGAACTAAAAGGCTTTCTCGATCGCTCGGGTGCGCAGTATGTTTTTGTGGATGCCGGTGTAGAGCGCGAACTCTCTGATGTCCACGACGATGAGCGTGCGGATTTCCGACGGGAGCTCGGGGTGGCCGACGATGGCATCGATACGCTCATCAAGGCGGGGTACTCATTGCTCGACCTGATTTCCTTTTTTACGACAGGAGAAAAAGAGACGCGCGCATGGACGATAAAGCGTGGCTCTACAGCACCCGAAGCTGGGGCGGCAATTCATACGGATTTTAAAGATAAATTCATTCGTGCGGAAGTGGTGCACTGGGACAAGCTGCTCGAGGCCGGCTCGTGGTCAAAGGCAAGAGAGAAGGCGACATTGCGCACGGAAGGGAAGGACTATGTAGTGCAGGACGGCGACGTGATGGAATTTCTCCATAGCTAAAAAGAATGACCCGGCATTTCTGCCGGGTCGTACGCCTCGAACTGGTCGAGACTTAGTTGGGATTCGGTGCTCCGCCGGAAGCGCTCGCGGACGCGCTGGAGACACCGACGCCGACGCCGATGGCGCTGCCGCCATAGCCGACACCCGTACCGCCGCTCCCGCCGAAGCCGAGGCCAAGACCGCCGTCACCGCCTCGCGCTCGCGCGGAGTTGATGTTCACCGGAGACGCACTCGCTCGCGAGCGGACATCGATGTTCGATGTGTTCGCGACATTGGTCGTCGCCGGCCGCAGCAATGCTCCCGCGCCAGCAGTACCGGCACCGACAGCGATACCCGCCACGGCTCCCTTGAGCGCAGAAGGCACGACGCCTTCCGAAGCGGCCGTATTGATTGGCGCGACCTGACCCGTAGGACCGAGCGCGACAATCGTCGTGGTCGGCGGGCTCACGCCGTCGCCGGACGTTTCGATGGCGGCGACGGGAGTGCCGTTGGACAGCACGCCCTCCGTAATCGTGAGACGCGAACAAGCCCCAGACAGAACGCTCGCTGCGATGGCGAGGCACAGAAACAATCTGTTCATTGTATTTCCCCAAGTTTTCCGCGCACCCTGATGACGCGCTGCTTGCATAGTAACACGTACAGGACTATACGTCAATCCTGAGCGAAGGGAGGACTACATGCTATGCTTTATGCATATAAGCCTAGGAGCACATATGAATACAGCCCGTGTTACAGCCAAGGATTTCTTTATGTGGTTCGGTGCAATGGCCGCTCTCTACGGAGGTGTCGTCGCATTCGTATCACTCATATTCGAGTACATAAACGTCTCGTTTCCGAATCCCGTGCAGGAGGCGTATTACTACGCAGATTACGGCAGCAACATCAGCTATGAGACGGCGAGTCTCATCGTGCTTACGCCGGTCGTCATGGTGCTCATGCGCCTTATTCGACGCGACATCCAAGCAGACCCGTCACGCGAGGACACATGGGTGCGTCGTTGGGCGCTTGTCCTCACGCTCTTCGTAGCGGCCGCAGCCATGATTGTTGACCTCATCGTCGCGCTCACTACGTTTCTCCAGGGCGAGGAGATGACCGCGGCATTTCTCTTGAAGGTACTTACCGTGCTGCTAGTCGCAGGGGCTGGTTTCTTGCACTTTTTCTTCGATCTGAAAGGTTACTGGCAGCGTGAGCCCGCTCGCGCTCGTCTCATCAATTACGGTGTGGGGGTCTTGGTGCTCGTCACCATCATCGCCGGATTCTTTATCATCGGTACGCCGCAAGAAATTCGCCGCTTGAAACAGGACAACATTCGCGTTCAGAATCTGCAGGAAATCCAGTGGCAGGTGGTGAACTACTGGCAGCAAAAAGAAGCTCTTCCAAACGACCTTGTAGCGCTGAAGGACCCGATTGCAGGCAGTATCATCCCGGTGGACCCTAAGACAGGGGAGTCGTACGTCTACAAAAAGACCGGTACGATGACTTTTGAGCTGTGCGCGACGTTCGATCGTGAAGGCGGGTTGAACTACTCCGTCACGAAGCCCGTGGAACTCGCAGCGGAGGACAATTGGCAGCATGGGGCAGGCGAAGCCTGCTTCGAACGCACTATCGACCCTGAGAAGTACCCACCATACAGCAAAACACGATAGCGCCGTGTCTTGATTTGAGAACCGCCTGCATGCGCAGGCGGTTCTTTTATGGCACAACAGGGCGTGTTACGCTGGTCTGCAATGCAGTACGACCACCGGAAAATAGAGAAAAAGTGGCAGGACCTCTGGGCACGCAACAAGATATACACGACGGTCGACCAGGTGCCGGGCAAAGATAATTTCTACCTGCTGGTCGAATTTCCGTATCCGTCGGGCAATCTCCACGTCGGACATTGGTACGCGTTTGCGGTACCCGATATTTTTGCGCGTTTCAATCGCATGCAAGGGAAAAACGTAATGTACCCGATTGGATTTGATGCGTTTGGACTTCCGGCAGAGAATGCCGCGATAAAAAATAAGCTCAATCCTCGCGAATGGACTGAGAAAAATATTGCACACATGACGACCCAGATTGAATCGATGGGTACGATGTTTGATTGGTCGCGTCAGGTTTCCACTATCGATCCCGCGTACTACAAGTGGACACAATGGCTTTTCTTGCAGCTCTATAAGAAGGGATTGGTCTATCAGCGGGAGACTGCGGTAAACTGGTGTCCGACCGATAAGACGGTGCTTGCGAACGAGCAGGTGACAGACGGAAAGTGCGAGCGCTGTGGTGCTGAGGTGCAGCAGAGGCAGATGCTGCAGTGGAATATCAAGATTACCGATTATGCAGACAGACTCATAGACGACCTGGAGGCGCTCGACTGGCCCGAGCAAATAAAGGAGTCGCAGAGAAATTGGATAGGACGTAGCGAGGGTGCCGAAATAGATTTTGCCCTTGATATGGGGGAAAAGTTCAAGTTTGTCATCCTCCACGGCTTTGAGAGTGGCCCCGATCGCCCGCGCTGGGTGTGGGCAAAAGCGAAGCTCGAGGAAATGGGTCACGAGGTGATTATCCCCGCACTCCCGAATCCGGGTGCGCCGACTGAGCGCGAGTGGGTGGAGACAGCGCTTGCGGCTACATTGTACGATGAGCACACCGTGCTCGTCGGACATAGTCTCGGCGCAGTAGCAGCCCTAAAAGTGCTCGAGAAATTGGAAACACCCATCGCGCGCCTCGTTACGGTCGGCGGGTTTGTCAGCAAGAATTTCAAGGACAACCCGCGTCCGTTTGAGAAGACATTTGTATGGAAATTTGACGGTGAGAAGATACGACAGAATGCTCGCTCAATCACAATCCTGCACGACCCGCGTGACTATGCTGTCTCGGAAGCGCAGGCTAAGGAGCTTGCGGACTTATTGCAGACTCCTCTCACTATCGGCACCTCGAATAAGCCTCACTTTACGGGAGAGACGGAGCCCGATGTTGTCATGTGGCTTCGACCCACAATCCGCGTATTTACCACGCGCCCCGATACGCTCTTTGGCGCGACGTACCTCGTGCTTGCGCCAGAGCATCCGTGGGTAAAGCTCTCCCTTGAGCACGCGAATGTACTGAAAAACAATGACGAGGTTCAAAAATATGTTGATGCGTCGTCAAAGAGGAGTGACCTAGAAAGACAGACCGATCAAAAGGATAAGACAGGGGTGAAGCTCGAGGGTGTGGAGGCACTGAACCCGGCGACGGGAGAGAAGATTCCGCTGTATGTCGCGGATTACGTACTCGGCCACTATGGTACAGGCGCAATCATGGCGGTGCCCGCACATGACGAACGCGACTTTGAATTTGCGAAGAAATTTGGTCTGCCGATACGAGAAGTCGTTGCATCGATAGCGCGAAGCATGCCTCCACGCGAGGATGCCGTACGTGAGAGCGAGAAGTTTCAGGAACGGGATGCGGTTATGTGCATCGTGAAGCACTGGCAGAAGGACGAGTACCTCTGCATTCAGTGGCGAGATTTTGACGTGCGAACTTTCATATCAGGGGGAGTTGAAGCAGGGGAGACACCTGAGCAAACAGGCCTGAGAGAGATACGTGAAGAAACAGGGTATCTAAATCCGAGATTCGTGCGCCGGGTGGGTGGCACATCGTATATCGAATTCTATCATCGCGCGAAAAAAACAAACGTTCGAGCTCGATTCAGTTATTTGTATTTCGAGTTGCAAAATGAGGAAAGTGAACCGATGTCGGAGGAAGAGTCGGCGAAACACACTGTCGTGTGGAAGAAGCCTGAAGAAATACTAAGTTTTCTCACTATTTTGGAGAGAGAGCGTTTGTGGAAACTTTTTAACGGAGGCGAGTCACCATACTCAGGAGAGGGAGCGCTGATGCAATCGGAGGAGTTCAACGGCATGAATACTGGTGATGCGCGGAAGGCGATGACCGAGAAATTTGGTCGCATGAAGAAGACGTATAAGCTTCGCGACTGGGTGGTCTCGCGCCAGCGTTACTGGGGTGTGCCGATACCAATGATTCACTGCGCGAAGTGCGGCGCGCAACCCGTACCCGACGAGCAGCTGCCAGTGGTGCTTCCCGATGTCGAAGATTATCTGCCGGAGGGGAGCGGTAAATCTCCACTCGCGAAAGTGGATTCTTTTGTGCACGTAAAGTGTCCACAATGCGGTGCCGATGCGCAGCGTGAGACGGACACATTTGATACATTCGTCGACTCTTCATGGTATTTCCTGCGCTATACCGACTCGCAGAATCCGCAAGAGTTTGCGGCGAAAGCAAAGCAGGATAGCTGGATGCAGGTGGATCTCTACTCAGGCGGCGCAGAGCACACGACCATGCACCTGCTCTACAGCCGATTCTGGCACAAGGCGCTCTATGATTGCGGTCTCGTGGCAGACCCTGAGCCGTACGCACGGCGCATGAATCGCTCGCTTATCATGGGGCCGGACGGCCAAAAAATGAGCAAGTCGAAGGGTAATGTCATCGACCCAGACGAAGTCGTGGCCACACTCGGCGCCGATACGGTACGCATGTACCTTGCGTTTATAGGCCCATACAACGAGGTCTCCAGCTACCCGTGGAATCCGGATGCGGTAGTCGGCGTCCGCCGTTTCCTTGAGCGCGTATGCAGACTTTCCGAGAAGCTTGTCGACGAGGGGGGAAACGATGCAGCGCTTCACAAGACGGTAAAGAAGATGTCGGATGATATACCGAAACTAAAATTCAACACCGCTATTTCTGCACTGATGATATTCGTCAATGAAGCGGAAAAGCGCGGTATGACAAAAGACCAATTTGCTCGCTTTGTCCGTCTGCTCGCGCCATTCGCGCCCCACGTCTCCGAAGAACTTTGGGAGCAGCTCGGCAATACCGGGAGTATTCACTTGGAAGCATGGCCGACATATGAAGACAAGTATCTTATCGACGACACGGTGTCGATGGCTATCCAGATTGATGGCAAGACACGCGGTGAAGTGTCTGTCGCAGCAGATGCTGACAAGGAGACAGTGGAGAGAGCGGCACGAGAAGTCGTCGCGGCGCGATTGGAAGGTCAGAAAGTCGCCCGTGTCGTCGTGGTACCAAGGCGATTGGTCAACTTCGTGCTGGAGAATTAGCGAGCGCGCACTTGCGGACCCTCTGGGCGGTCGTCGACCGTGTAGCCTTTTTCAAGCAGTGCAGAGCGAAGCTCGTCGGCACGTGACCAATTTTTGTCGGCACGAGCCTGCTCACGCTCTTCGAGTATGAGTAAAATGTCCTCTGGCAAATCCTGTGTATCCACTGCTCGGCCAAACTGCGCCGCAGAAAGCGAAACCGCGAGCTCATCATCTTCGGCGAGCTTCAGGCCAAGAATCTTGTCGATGTCGGCGATAGTGGCGCGCATGTCCGCGGGAGACACGGAGGCGTCTTTCGTGAGCTCCCATATGCACGATAGTGCGCCCGGTGTATCGAGGTCATCGTCGATGCGCTCGAGTATTGCCGCGAGGTGTTCATCGTGTGGGCGACCGCCTTCCGGAGCGCTCTGTACAAGCGTGCGGAGGCGTAGGAATGCAGTCTGAGACGCCTCAAGTGCATCCCAAGAGAAATTTGCATTGGAACGATAGTGCGCACCGAGGTAGAGGTACCGGAGCGCGAGAGGGTGAAAGCCTTTCGCTACTACATCGGCAAGATAGACGACGTTGCCCTTCGATTTCGCGAGTTTACCGCCGGCGAGCTGTATGTGTGCACGGTGGAGCCAGAAGCGAGAGAGCGGCTTTTTGCCCGTTGCCGCCTCAGATTGCGCGATTTCGTTGTTGTGATGCACGGGAATGTGCTCGATACCACCGGTGTGAATGTCTATTTGCTCACCGAGCGTACGACGTATCATCGCGGAGCACTCTATATGCCAGCCGGGAAAACCCTGACCCCAAGGAGAGTCCCAGCCGATCTTTTTGTCGAGTTTCCAAAGTGCAAAATCGGTCGGATGTCTCTTGCCTGAGACCGTGGCGACGCGCGCACCCTCTTTTAGGCCAGCGAGGTCGATACCACCAAGTGCGCCGTACTCGGGAAAGCGCGATGTGTCGTAGTAGACACCGTCATCGGTCGAGTATGCGTAGCCCTTTTGTTCGAGCGATTCAATCATCGCAATCTGTGCAGGAATGTAGTCACTCGCGCGCGGAAATTCGATGCGAGTGGTATCTATGTTGAGCGCGGCGATATCTTCTAGAAATGCGGCGGTGTATTTCTCTGCAAGCGTGCGCATATTCTCGAGTGTGGGCTTCATATGCTCACGCTTGAGACCTTTGGTCATCTTGTCCTCGCCCTCGTCGGCATCGGATGTAAGGTGGCCCACGTCGGTGATGTTGATGACCTGCTTCACGGGGAAACCGTGGTATTCGAGCGTTCTGCGCACAAGGTCCGCAAAAACAAACATCGAGAGGTTACCGATATGCTGCGTGTCATAGACAGTCGGACCGCAGTTGTACATCCGAACAGATTTCACTGTCGCTGGAAGATCAAAACGCTGCACTTCCTTGGTGAGCGTGTTGTACAGAAAGAGGGGAGAGCTCGTCGGGGCCACCGGCTTCCTGCGAAAAGATAGAAAGGGCAACATCATTGAGCACAGTATGACCGTAATGAGGCCCTGCTTCAAGTGCTGCTGGGCGACGTGGTACGATATTCAACAACAGACATGGAGCTATTCGCAGAACTCAGCATCGTAATCGTCATTGCCGCATGTGTTGCGGTCTTGATGCGTCTTCTGAGGCAGCCGCTCATCATCGGGCATATTCTTACAGGTCTCATAGTCGGACCTTTCGTATTCAACATAGTGCATTCAGCGGAAACCTTTGCACTCCTCGGTGAGATAGGTATCGCCATCTTGCTCTTTACCGTGGGTCTTCATCTCAACCCCGATATCATACGGAAGTTTGGCCGCGTCGCCGTAATATGCGCGATAAGCCAAGTATTGATCACATTCACCATCGGATATTTCGCCGGCTCGTTGCTCGGGCTCGATTCTGTTTCCTCCTTTTACGTTGGCGTGGCCCTTGCGCTCAGCAGCACGATAATCGTGATGAAGCTCATTACGGACAAAGGGGATATCGACGTGCTCTACGCAAAAATTGCAATTGGTTTCCTACTGGTCCAAGACCTCGTCGCCATACTTTTCCTTTTGGGCTTGCCAGTCTTCGCCTCTAACGACCTGAGCGTGGAAAGCGTGCTCCAATTTGTTGTCTCGGGCGTTGTGCTGATTGGCTTCGTGTATCTGGCGTCGCGATTCTTTATCTCCAAAGCAAGCAATTTCATTTCGGAATCGCAAGAATTCCTATTCCTATTCGCTATCACATGGGGAATCGGCATCGCGGCGCTTTTCAATCACTTCGGGTTCTCTCTTGAAAGCGGAGCGCTTATCGCGGGCATTGCGCTAGCATCACTTCCGGCAAGACATGAGATAAGTGCACGACTTGTACCACTACGGGACTTCTTCATTGTGATGTTTTTCATCTACCTCGGCTCCCAAATGCAACTCGTCGACGCTACGACACTGATTCCAATTGCGCTCGCCCTTTCGCTTATCGTGCTGATTGTGAACCCTCTTATCCTGACTTCGGTCCTGGGCATCATGGGATACAAGAGAAGAACAAGTCTTCAGACGGGACTCACGATTGCTCAGATTAGCGAATTCTCACTGATAATCGTGGCACTTGGTGTGTCACTCGGTCACGTTTCGCAATCGATACTTTCACTCGTGACGCTTGTCGGTGTGATAACAATCTTTGGCTCGACTTACCTCGTGAAGTATTCGGACAATATCTACGCCATGCTCGCTCCATATCTCGGAATCTTTGAGCGCGCGAATGCGAAAGAGCCGCATGTGAAAAAAGATGGGTACTCCGTGGTGCTCTTTGGCTGCAACCGAATCGGCTATGACTTTCTCGAATCTCTAAAAGAAATGGGTGAGAAATTCCTTGTGGTGGACCATGACCCAGAGACCATTCAACGGCTATCGGCTCAGGGCATCGTGGCGGAGTACGGTGACGCAGGGGACCTAGACTTCCTGGGGACTATCGATTTTTCGAAGGTCGAGCTCGTCGTATCGACAGTGCCGCACAGTGAGACGAATCTCCTTATCCATCGCGCAGTAAAGGCTGCCAATGAAAACGCGGTTGTCATGGTTGTCGCTCATAAGCTCGCAGATGCGCTGTCGCACTACGACGAGGGAATAGACTACGTGATACTTCCTCATTTCCTCGGTGGCAAGTATGCGGCCGAGCTCGTAGTGAAGTTTCGCGCCGATAAAGAGCGATATGAGAATTTGAGGAATAAGCACATAAAACATTTGCAGCTTCGCATGAGCTCCGGTCACGAACATCCGCACAGCAGCTCGTAATTCCGACACCGCTCACCGGACTTCTCATACGGGTGTCTCCATGAGATAATTCATCGTCATGAATGAAAAACGCTCCATTTCGTATGCGACAGCTGCACCAATAGCAGCGCTTATTCTGGTGCTTGGCTTTATCGGTGGCTCAAGCCTTGGCGGGAGCCCCGTGGCCAGCCTCTCAACGGACGCGAACATGCCCGAAGGCGTTGATTTTGCACCGGTCTGGAGAGCGTGGAGCGTGATAGATGAAAAGTTTGTACCTGCGTCCGTAGCGACGTCTACCGTGATAGCGACCAGTACGGCCGATAGGAATCAGGAACGTGTCTGGGGGATGATAGAGGGTCTCGCGAATTCGCTCAACGATCCATACACATTTTTCCTCCCGCCCGCAGAAAATGAACAGTTCGGTGAAGATATGAGCGGCAAGTTTGAGGGTGTTGGTATGGAAATCGCCGTGCGCGATCAAGTGCTCACCATCGTGACGCCGCTCAAGGGTACGCCCGCAGAACGCGCTGGCCTCAAGAGCGGAGATAAGATTTTGAAAATCGACGGCAAAGATACACACGACCTCGACGTCTCAGGAGCCATAAAGCTCATACGCGGTCCCAAAGGTACCATAGTCACGCTCACCATCGCGCGCGAGGGAGACACTAAAGTGCACGAAGTGGAAGTGATGCGCGACGTGATAAACGTGCCCATCGTCACCACGACCAATCGCGAGGACGGAGTCTTTGTGATTCAGGTCTCGCAATTTACTGCCAACTCTACGGACCACTTCCGCAATGCGCTTCGTGAGTTTGTGCAGTCAGGAAAGACGAAGCTCGTCCTCGATCTGCGCGGCAATCCGGGAGGCTATCTGGATGCTGCGGTAGATATGGCAAGCTGGTTTCTTCCGTCGGGAAAAGTGGTGGTGACGGAAGACTATGCCGGACACGCGGACAACATCGTGCATCGCTCGAGTGGCTACAATGTATTCAATGAGAATCTCAAGATGGTGATCCTCGTCGACCGCGGTTCGGCCTCTGCATCAGAGATTCTTGCCGATGCTCTGCGGCATTACGGAATCGCAAAGATGGTGGGTACCAATACATTCGGAAAAGGTTCCGTCCAAGAACTCGTGACCATCACGCAAGACACGGCACTCAAGATTACCGTGGCGAGATGGCTAGGGCCGGACGGAAAGCAGATACCGCTTACTGGTATCGTGCCGGACGTGGAGGTGACGGTCTCGGAAGACGACCTCAAAGCGAAAAAAGACCCGCAGCTCGACAAAGCGATTGAGATGCTCAATATATAGGGTATGAAGGTCGTGATGATAAAAGACGTGGGTGGGGTAGGGAAGCGGGGCACACTCGTGGAGGTATCTGATGGCTATGCACTCAATTACCTCATCCCGCACAGAATGGCAGAGCAGGCGACGGCACAAAAGGAATCCGAGGTCGTGGCGCGCATGAAGAAAGAGGACGCGACGCGAGAGAAAGAGGCGAGTCTCACCGCCGCTATCATCCACGGACTGAAAGGGGCGAACATAAAAATCAGTGCAAAGGCGACTGAAAAAGGCGGGCTCTTTAAAGCAATCAGTGCCATGGATATCGCAAAAGCAATCATGGCACAGCGCGGTGAGCTCGTGCGCGTGGCGCTCATCCATATCGATACGCCTATCAAATCGACAGGTAGCCACACGATTACTATTCGCTCCGGAGACGTGGAATCGCAATTCACTCTCACCGTACAGACGGGCAAATAAAATAAAAGGACCGGCGAGCCGGTCCTTTTATCAAAAGTATAGAGTCTTAGAGGACGTCGACGACACGGCGCGTCACAGAGCGACCGTCGAAATTGGTCTTGCGCTTTGCACGGAAAGAAACCTTGCCGTCTTTGAGTGCGAAAAGGGTGTGGTCCTTGCCCATGCCGATGTTTTTACCGGCCATGATAGCGGTGCCGCGCTGGCGGATGATTATCTCGCCGGTGCGAACTGCCTGACCGTCAGAGCGCTTTACGCCGAGATACTTCGGATTTGAATCGCGTAGGTTTTTTGCTGAGCCGCCTGCTTTGGTATGTGCCATGGTGGTTGTATTTCCTTGGTATTATTGCCTCATGAGAATTTCTGAGGGTAGGCAGAATATACAGGAATTCGTGGCCAAATGCAAGGCTATCCTGGACCTTGGGGTAGGGGAATGGGGCCTATTCTTGGCTTTAGCGCTCGTCATATTAGCATCCTTTGGTTTGGGTCGTCTGTCGGCCCTGGTAGACGCTAAACCGCTTTTAGAGCTCCATACAGCCTCTGCGGCGGTGGAGCAGGGAATGGCCGCCGGAGGGCAATATGTGGCCTCCAGGACGGGGTCGACGTACTATTTCCCCTGGTGCTCCGGGGCGCTTAAGATTGCCCCTTCCAATGAGCGATGGTTTGCCTCGGAAGCGGCGGCGAAAGCGGCAGGGTATCGCCCAGCCAAAAACTGTAAGGGTTTGGCCACCGATTAGGGACAGGGTACAATAGAGCCCAATGATTGTACTTGATGTTGAGGCGACCGGTGTCGAAGCCAAGAAGCATTCCATTGTGAGCATCGGCGCGCTCGATTTGGCGAATCCGAGTAATCGTCTGTATATGGAGTGTCGCGCATGGGATGGTGCGCACATCATGGATGAAGCGCTTGCGGTCAACGGCTTCACCAGGGAAGAGGTGCTCGATCCAAAGAAGCCAAGTGAAGCCGACCTTACGCATGAGTTTCTCCGCTGGTCGGAGGGAGTGGAGGAGCGGACATTTGCAGGACAGAATGTGTCTTTCGACCGTGACTTTTTGAAAGAGGCGGCAGAGCGAGCGGGGCACACCAATTGGCCTTTTGCGCATCGCACGCTCGACACGCACACCATGGCTTTTATGCATATGATAGAGCATGGTCTCGTGCCGCCGGTGAAGCACCGTCGCTCCGCACTCAATCTCGATGCGGTACTGAACTATTGTGGTATTCCTGAGGAGCCGAGCCCGCACAATGCGCTCACGGGCGCTCTCTCGCATGCAGAAGTGATTTCTCGATTACTCTATGGCAGGAAACTTCTGCCAGAATTTGAACAATATGAAATTCCTTGGAAATAACTTCGGTACACCGCGCGCTGAGAGGCAGCCGAGCCCTGAGAGCGGCGGTCTTGAGGTTGTGGAACTTACCCCGAATGATTGGCAGGAGCTTCGCGAGCTGCGCATACAGGCGCTCAAAAATGCGCCGCGGGCTTTTGGACAGACCCTAGAAGAGGCGCGCTCGCTTGGTGAGAGCGAATGGAAGCAGCGTTTTAACACAGGACGCTACTTCTGCGTGCGTGAGGGCGGCAAGCTTGTCGGTATGCTCTGTACAGTGCGTGAACGGGGCGAGAAAGTACAGCACGTACTCAACGTCTATAGCGTGTACGTAGCACCCGAGGCACGAGGCCGCGGCGTGGCACGTGCGATGTTCGACAAGGTCATGAGCGAGTACATGGATGGATCTACACGAAAGATTAGACTTCGAGTCGCTTCCGACAACGAAGAAGCACGAGGACTGTATGAAAGCATTGGTTTTGAGCAAGTAGGGTTTCTGAAAGATGAATTACATGTCGACGGTGAGTATGTCGACGAGATTGTGATGGAGAAGTTTTTGGGCTAACGATTCTAAATCACGTATATGCACACCATTCGCCGTTTTGGAACGTGGCTTTCGCTCACACTTATATGGCTCGCGAGCGCTTCTCGGTACTGGCTCACCGTCTCAAACGAAAGAATTCGCGGAGCGCGCATAATCATCATCGATGACAGGCGCGTGCTCCTTGTCTCTCATTGGTATGCGCCGTGGGCGTGGACACTGCCGGGTGGTGGCGTTAACAAAAATGAATCGCCGGAAGACGCGGCGATGCGTGAAGCGTTTGAAGAGACTGGCCTCAAGGTGCGCTCTCTTGGCGGTGAGATTGGACAGTATCAAGGCACCTGGGGTCGCCACGACCTCATCGCCGTGTACTGGTCGGGCGATTTCGAAGGCTCACTCGCCCTCAAGCCAAATCTGGAAATCATGGCACGCAGCTGGTTCGACATCGATAATCTTCCGGAAGAAATATCTCCCGCAAATCGCCGCCGCATCGAAGCGTATCGGGATGGAAAGAGGGAAGAGAGGGGGAAGTGGTAATACCCTACAGTATCGATTTTGTATCCCACGACTCCCCCGGTCATAAAAGGGGAGAGTGCTCCCGCTTGGAAATATTTCTCGCAAAATTTGCATACGTATATTTCGATACAGAAAACTTTCTAAAGAAATAAAGTGAGGGAGGGGTCTTGACAGGGGATGATGGAGTCGTGGTGTGGTGTGGATAACTTCTTCATCATTGCCCAGGCTACCATGTCGCACAATATATCTTTTGCGACGTATATACGTAGGCACAAAGGTAAAGCTGGCCCGTATTCCTGCCCGCGCTGAGCGCTCTGCTTGATTGGTCTGGTATATTCCCGACCGCTTGTACGCCTCGAATATCGAGTACCCCGATTTCCGACCAAGACAATTCCCCAGAGCTCTTATACGGCTTTTTCAGCGGTTCTTTGACCAGGCCCTAGGCTCTTTATGACCCTCCAGTCCCCCGCCGTTTTTTTGATTTTTTCGGGGGAGTCGCAGGTCAAAATATTATGTGTGTTTTATCCATCGCAGGCACACCCGGGCGCTTTATGACAGGTATAACTTCTTGATATGCACGAATTACCGCACACCTTCCCTTTTGAGCAAATCTTGCAGCAGTAAGCACTCGGCTCTGGTGAATAAGACGACTGGCTGTAATAAGACGATTGCGCATAATATGACGCCTGATTGTAGTAGGCGCTTTCAACGTAATACGAAGATTGAGTGTAGGTCGGTGCGAGTGGCTTTTGTATCGGCTGAACGAGCTGTTGTGCCGTCTGTGTCTGAGGTGGTAGCGGCAGCGCTACGGGCGTCGCCTTGGGTGCGGGTGTGTCATTCCCGCCCGTGAGGAAGACCAATACGACTACGAGCCAGCCCAATGAAGCAAACATGGCGGCAGTATGGACCTCGCGTAACTGATGTCAATTTGTTCACATTTCCTATGGTCTCATGGAGGCTATAATCCCCATATGACTTTCCAAATGCGGCTGGCGAGGGTGCTGACTCCCAAAGAGGCAAAGCTGTTCAAGAAGCTCAATACTCCGCAAAAGATTCAGGGGTACCTGGATACCTTGCCGATAAATTTTGAGACCAAAGGGGAGACGTATATGTCCCCTCGTCGGATGGTTGCGGCCAAGACAGCACACTGCTTTGAGGGTGCGCTTTTTGCAGCGGCCGTACTCGCCTACCACGGGCAAGAGCCGCTTCTCCTCGATATTCGTACGATTCCAAAAGACGAAGACCATGTGGTGACACTTTTTAAGCAGGAAGGGCGCTGGGGAGCGCTGAGCAAGACGAATCACGCGATACTCCGCTACCGCGACCCCGTGTACGAGTCACCGCGCGAGCTTGCGATGTCGTATTTCCACGAATATCTGATGAACGACGGCAAGAAATCTATGCGTGCGTATTCCGCACCATACGACCTCTCGAAGTTTGCGCCGGAAAAATGGGTAACTGAGGAAGAGGATTTGATATGGCTTGTAAACGCGCTCGACGACAGTCGTCACTTCCCTATCGCACCAAAGAAAAATATTCGCCTCTTGCGCACTGCGTCAAAAGTAGAATTGCGCGCGCTGCAGACGACCGAGTGGCCGGAGCCGCGCAAAAGAAAAGCCTAGAGATAATCGAGCGGATTGAGGTACGCGTTGGTCGGCGCGAGAGGCACGCTCACTGAGGTGCCTGATTTGCATTTGTACGACTTGAATGAGAGCGCATCGGAGAGATAAACGGTGAAGTGGAGGTGTGGGCCGGTAGCGTAGCCTGTATCGCCCGCATAGCCCACCACAGAGCCCGTGGCGACCGTCTGGCCCTTTGCCACGAGTATGTCAGAGAGGTGCGCGTAGAGCGTCGCGAGGCCGTTGCCATGCTTTATCAGGACCCACTTACCGTACTGGCAGTTGCGCACCGCGCCATGATTGACCTCCAGCACGGTACCCGTCAGCGACGCGCGCACTGGCGTGCCGATGGATGCACGCAGGTCGATACCGTCGTGTGTGCCGGATTTATAGAGTCGGCCCGACGAGGAGGTTTTTCCAAACTGCTGAGTCACAAACACGTTGTCGAGCGGCCAGCGGAGTACGCCCTTGCCCGCTGAAGGCACTTTCGATGGATCGAGCGTATATTCGAGCTTCGATGCGAGCTCGAAGAGCGCTGCTTCAAACTGCACTTTCTCTGCTTGTTTTTGTGAAATGATTTTCTGATACGCGGACTCTTGCGATTTTGTCTGCGCGAGAAGTTCGTTTTGCGCCTTGCGCGTCGCATCAAGCGAGCCCTGCTGTGTGGTGAGCTGCCGCTGCTGAGTCACGAGCTGTGCACGCTTTTCCTCGGCTTGTGTCTTGGTATCGGTGAGGACCTGCTTCGTCTCCGCAAGGCTCTTGATATCGCTGCGTACAGCGTCTTGGATGACCGCAATTGCGTCGATATCCTGCCAGGCGTCGGTGAGGTCGGATGCGTTGAGTATGGATATCGCGAGCGACCTTTTATCCGTGTCGTAGAGTGAGCGCAGCGACTCGGCGAGTCCTGCGCGATTGTTGTCTATTGAGCCTTGAGCCGCGTCGATACCGTTCGAAAGCTGCTGGATTTGCTTCTGCGTCGTACCGATTTGATTTTTTGTAAGTGTAATCTGTGCGGTCAGCTTTTTCCTTTGCAGGTCGAGCTCACCCAGCCTGCTCTGAAGTGTTTGCTTTTGTTGCGAGGTCGCTTTGAGCTGTGTCTCGTACTGAGCGATTTCCTTGTTGAGTGCTTCTATTTGAGAATTGTTGGCGTCGATTTGCTGTTGCAACTCATCTGCAGATTGCCCGGAGGATATCGCTGGGAATACGACAAGAGCCGCGAGCATTATGGAGCATGTCAGCGCGAAGAGCCTCATGATGTCAGTATTCGCTTGGCCTCAGTGATACGCGCAAGTGTGCGCTCTTTCCCTATCGCGGAGGCAATCATAAAAGGATCAGGGGACTTTGCTTTGCCCGAAAGGGCATAGCGCATTGGCCACAAGACCTGCCCTCTCCCCTCTTGCGTTGCGTAGTCCCACACCACATCTTTGAGACGCTCAGGTGAAGAAAATATTTCAGCGTCAGTATTGCCCAGCATCTCATGAAGCTTCTCTAGGTGTGCGACAGCAGTCGCTGCGTCGCTTCCCTTGCCGGGAAGCTCTTCTTTTACGGGCACTGGATCAGAGAAAAAGAAGTCGAGCTCACCATCGGCGCACATTTGGTCGATATCCGCCCACGTGCTTATGCGCTCTTTTATATTGAGCAGTATTTTGTGTCCCATTTCTTCGTCGTACGTGAGGCCCTTAACCGCAAGCGCCTTCCGAAGCCTTTCAAGTGCTTCGCTTGCGAATTCACTGTCCGGCAAGCGCAGCAAGTATTCGCGGTTGTACCAGCGGAGCTTTTCCACATCGAATACGGCGCCGCTTTTGTGCAAGTCAGTGAGCTCGAATTCCGCGACCATTTCATCGAGCGAAAGTATCTCTTTGCCCGACGGCGGTGTCCAGCCAAGTATCGCGATGTAGTTGAGCAGCGCTTCTGAGAGGAAGCCCTTTTCGCGGTAACTCTTTACAGATACATCGCCTGTGCGTTTTGAGAGCTTGGATTTGTCCGCACCGAGGTGAAGCGGATAGTGCGCATAGACAGGTCGCGCATACCCAAGCGCTTCTTGAATGAGTATTTGGCGAGGTGTATTGGAGATGTGGTCCTCTCCGCGTATGACATGCGTGATGCCCTGCGTGGCATCATCGACTACGACAGCCAGATGGTAGAGCGGGTCGTCTATGGCGCGGCCAATAGCGAAATCACCGAGCTCGGTGGTATCAAAGGTGATGTCACCGCGAATCACATCAGTAAAGGTGACCGATGTGCCGGGGTTGCGAAGACGCACCACCTGGACCATGGTGCCCGGCTCTTTCTTGCTCTCTTCTTCTGAAATGTATGCCTTATCTTGGTCGACGAGCTTTTGCATGGCGGCTGTGTGGTTGGCCACAAGTTCGCTAGAGCGAGAGAAATCGTCCCAGGAAAGTCCCAGCCAGGTGAGCTGGTCTTTGATGTCGTCTTCAAACTCGCGAGTGCTCCTCGCCTTGTCGGTGTCTTCGCTGCGAAAATATATCGTGCCACCATGCTTCTTTGCGTATAGATAGTTCAGTACCGCCATACGTGCGGTGCCTACGTGACAGTAGCCCGTCGGGCTTGGTGGAAATCGGACTTTTACGTTGCTCATATAGGTTCGTGTTCCAGCGCCATTTCTACAAGCATCAGGCCGATTTTACGCGCTGCGTCCGGTCGCGCGTAAGCTTGTGCGGCTCCGCGCATAGTACTCATGCGGGCTTCATCGCTGACGATGCGATTAATCTCTGCGACGAGGATATGTGGTGAAAGATTACGTTGCTCGACGACGATGGCGGCGCCTGCGCGCGCATACGAAAAAGCATTCTCAGTCTGATCGTGGGAGACGTCTTCCGGAATAGGAACCAAAATGGCGGGTATATTCCAGCTTGCGATTTCAAATATCGTACCGCTTCCCGCTCGCGCTACGACGAGAGATGAAATACCAGCAGCCATACGAAGCGCGAGTGTGTTGAGGAGCCCAAAGACTCGGTATCTATTGTCGTGTGGCGAGTCTTTGAGAATAAGTTTTGCCACATTTTTCGCTTCTTCATAGTTGGCAGTGCCGGACTGATGGATGACGTTGTATGTGTTGACGAGCTCCGGCAAGGCGTCGATAACAACTTCGTTTATCGCTTTTGCTCCTTGTGATCCACCCATGATCATAATTGTTGGTACGGTAGGATCGAGCTTAAGAAATTCATGGCCTCCCTCCTTGGCCGGCGACTGGATTTCTTTGCGGATGGGGTATCCAGTGCGAGCGATTCGGTCACGAATCTTCTCTGGAAAGAAATTTGCGGCTTCCACGTGTGCAAGTGCGATTTTCTTTGCAAACTTCGCAGACCAGAGTGAGACTCGGCCAGGTGTCGCGTCTGCGTCAAAAATGACGACGGGGATTTGAAGCATTCGAGCAGCTGCCAGCGTCGGGAAGGCAGCAAAGCCGCCCGATGAAAAGATGACGTCGGGGTAGAGTCGATACAGCAGGAAGGTGGAGCGTATGATGCCGACGGCCGACTTGAAAAAATCGAGGATGTTGAGAGCGCTTGTGTAGCGACGCAGCTTTCCTGCGGGCGATGGGTGGTAGACGATATCGTGCTCTTGAAGCGCTACGGGATCAAATGGAGGCGGCCCAATATAGATAAGCTCAGGCTCTATGAGTGTGCGCTCTATGGAGATGTCTTGGACAGCTTGTGATACGGCAATAAGCGGATAGAAATGTCCGCCCGTGCCACCTCCTGCGAGAACAATACGCATATCGGCCTATTGTATCGTCCAAAAGGTCATCATCAAACCTTAGGCGCGTGTATGGCGGCGGGAAATGGCAAGAAGGATGCCTGCGGCGCCGAGCGAGACGAGCATGGCGGAACCTCCCTGGCTGATGAATGTGAGTGGTACGCCGGTGAGCGGGAATGCACCGAGCATCGCGGCGATGTTGATAAAGGCTTCTGACGCGAGATAGGTAGAAATACCAACAGCGAGGAGTGAACCGAAGAGGTCAGGAGCCCGCGAGGCCACCGCATAGCCACGGAGTGCAAATGCCGCAAAAAGGAGGACTATAAAGGATGAGCCGATAAACCCAAGCTCTTCAGCGGCAACGGCGAATATCGAGTCACCCATAGGCTCAGGGAGATAGGTAAACTTCTGTATCCCCTGCCCAAAGCCACGTCCCGTAAAGCCACCGGAGCCGATCGCAATCAAAGATTGTCGAAGTTGGTAGGACTCGGTCTGTTGATTCTGTGATGGATTGAAAAAAGTCATAATGCGGTCTTTCACATACGGGCGGAATGTTGCAAGAAGTACCAGCGCCGTAATTCCGATAAAAATCGTCGCGCCTATTTGCTTCCATGAAGCGCCAGCCGCGAAGAATACGGCCGTCACCGAGATGGCGATAATGCCGAGCGTCCCCGTATCGGGCTGCAAGAGAAGGAGAAGTACCGGCAGTGAGAGTATCGCGAGAAAGCCACCGAATCCATACGTAAATGTAGAGACTTTTGTCTTGATGAGCGAGAAGTATGCGGCGGCCGCGATGACCGCTGCGAGCTTGAGCCCTTCTGATGGCTGCAGCGATATGCCGGCTATGTGTAGCCAGCGCGTACCGCCTCCATGTGAAAAGCCAATCTGTGGCACAAACACGAGTGCGGTCGCCACGAGCGCGAGAACAAAAAGATGAGGCGCGTACTTCTTCCAGATGCGGTACTCAAGCGTAGTGCCGATGATAAGCGCCACGAGGCCGAGGCCCACACCGAGGACCAAGTGGCTGAATACGACCGACGACATGTGCGTAGCACCGCGCGCAAGCAAGCCGAATGCGGCCGATGCAAAAATCATACATCCGCCCACGACGAGAATCGCGATAATAAGCGCGAGAGGCCTGTCTATGTGCGCTCCTCTTTTCACGAAGATATAGCAGCTATGGCGAGTATCACGCCCGCAAACGCAAAGACGACAGAGAGTACCCAGTAGCGCATCACCACTTTCGGACCCGGCCAGCCGATTGCCTCAAAGTGATGATGGAGCGGTGCTATGCGGAGAAGCTTTCGGCCGAGCACCTTCTTCCAGATTAGCTGAAGTATATCGGATGCTACGGTGGCTACGAGCAAGAAGCCGATGATGGGCAGCACCGCGATACCGACACCGCCGCCGAGATTGTCAGTCATAAATGCAATCGTGCCGATAGCGAGCGTGAGTCCCATAGTCCCCGTGTCCGACATATAAAAACGGGCGGGCGGAATATTAAACCAAAGAAAAGCGAGCAAGCCGCCGACGATCGCAGCGGAGAACGCTGCGAGATCGATTTGCTCCTGCACGAAAGCGATAATCGTGTATGAGGCAAAGATAGAAGCAAACACCCCGCCGGAGAGTCCGTCGATGCCGTCGATAACGCCTGAAGCGTAGAGCGCGAGCGATACGAGGACGAAAAATGGGACGATGAGGAAACCTATCTCTAGCGGCGCGCCAAAAGGTATGTTGACCGCGACCACGTCGAGTTTGTCCCAGAACCACCAACCGATAAATGTAGACATGATGAGCACTATCAAGAGGCGTAATCGAAGTGGCATTCCTTCTGCTCCCGGCTGTATCACGAGAAGGTCGTCAAAGAGGCCCGCGAGGGCGCCCACCATGAGCGCGGCAAGCGGTATCCACGTCTGATTGCGGCTCAGGAAATCGAGCTGCAAGCTCAGTATCCAGTCAAACGTGTTGGTCAAAAAGGAAAGGCTCAGTATGGTGAGAAGAACACTTCCCCACACCACGATTCCGCCCATGCGCGGTGCGCGGACTTCGTTGTCGACATGCAGGCGGTTGAATTCCTCGGCCGCCTTACCGTCATAGGCAATTTTTCCTGGCGTCTTCTTCCAAGCCTTGTACTTGTAGAGATAGTGCGTGAGCACGGGCGTCAGAGCCATGCCGAGTATAAATGCCGCGGCTGCTGGTACCAGGACGCGGACGATATCCGAAAGCATGCCTTCCATGACCATAGTGTACATCGCTATTCCTCCGATATTGCTTTCCGAGCCGTCTCTACCAAGAGGCGTACATCGGCAAAGCGTCCTTGCTGGCTCGAACCCAAGACAATGACGACAATAGGCTGCGAAAGTCCTGCGTCGAAAACCACACCCAGGTTACCTCCTGCGAGATCGGTATACCCAGTCTTTCCCATAATAAGTCCCGAAATCGCACCGAGCGCGTCGTTGGTGTTGTATGCAGACGCTGTATCACCTGCCTCATCGACAAGAAGAAGGCCATCTTTGGCAGTACCGGCGAATATCTCAGGCTTCGCCGTGGCCGCGTAGGCAAAAAGTTTGGCCATGTCGCGCGCGCTGCCGTAGGCACCTGATTGTGTCGTACTCTCGTCGAGACCGCTTACGTTGAGAAAGTACGTGTGGCTGAGGCCAAGAGAGTGCGCAAGGTCGTTCATGCGCCAGAGTGCGGCTGCGCCGGGTGTCGACGATGCATACAGCACTTGGAGCGCGCTATCCGCATTGAGAGCCAATATCTCGGCGCCTTCGTTAGAAGACGCTATGAGTGTAAAGTGCATCACGTCGCGCACTTTCCAGCGCTCGCCTTTCAGAAGGCGCTGACCGCCCTCGGCAAAGCCGGTATCATATGGAATCGTAATCACACGCTCGGGAGAGAGAACCTCAGACACTGCGAGTGCGAGCGGTACCTTTGTAAGCGATGCGAGCGGAAGCTGCACATCGGCGTTCTTCTCATAGAGAATCTTGCCGCTATTGAGCTCGACGACGATAGCAGCGCTCCCTCGAATCTGCACGCTATCAAATGGGCTCGTGCTGCTTGCCGCCGCAGCTGTCTGCGTAGTTTCTTTCGGAAGTCCATCAAAGTATGCAAATACAAAGAAAAAAGTCGCGACGCCGATAAGAGCGAGGGTGAATGCGCCGTACAAATGCAGATTGCGATTCGGGGCCTGCTGCACTACTTCATTCAGTTGAATCCGTGGTTCCTGAGGCATGATCGTGAGACTCGAACGGACCCGCCTTCTCCTCGAATGCGGCCAATTCGCTGGATATTTTAGCATAATCAGGCAGTTCTCGCGCGTTGGTCACGCCAAGATGTGCAAGAAGCTCCACCGTCGGCTGGTAGAGATACTCACGAGCATCGTTGGGATTCTGTGCGCGCTCAAGAAGCCCGCGGGCAGCAAGCGTACGAATCGTCCATGATGTATTTACGCCGCGAATGTAATCAATCTCTGCTCGTGTCGACGGGCCGCGATACAGGATTATGGAAAGTACTTCAAGACCGGCATCCCCGATTTCCTTGCCAAGCTCGCGCTCAAACGCCGCTTGTACAATGGGCGCGGCCTCAGGGGCCACGGCAAGTGCAACATCTTGGGCGGTGGCTATCACGGAGATGCCTGTACCTGCCTTACTCCGCGTTAGTTCATCTACCGCGAGCGAAAGGTCTTCAAGGGAAACGTCCATCAGCTGTGCGAGCTTTTTGCGCGCGACGGGCCCACCCTCACTAAAGAGCAGTGCTTCCAACTGAGTCGCTTTATCTGGTGTGCTCATATGCCGTATCGCGGGGTTCCTGCTGATTCTATCTCGATAGTGATGTCTTCGAAAAGCTTATCTTGCGTGACACTCGCCGAACCCGAGCGCACAAGCTCAAGCATTGCAAGAAAATAGACAATGACTTCTCCTCGATCCTTCGACTTTGTGAGCTCGCTAAAGCGCGCCTTAAAGGCAGATGTGAGACGTTGCTTAAGTTGAACGATGACATCTTCAAGAGCTAGCACGGGCGCGACGGCTGCTTGCGCGAGGTGCTCAGGCTTGGGCAGCATGTTGATAAGCCTCTGCGCAGCGCTGAAGATACTCTGCACTGAAGATTCTGCAGGAGAAAATATGGCCGGACGAAGTGGTGCTTTGCGCGGCAAGTACAGCGGTACTCTCCCCCATTCGCGTCGCAGCTGTTTCGCCACGCTCCGAAACATCGCGTATCGAGCGAGACGCCGTTCCAACTCCTCAACCGACTCGCGCTCGTCTTCTGATAGCGTCAGCGTCGGGAGAAGAGTGCGAGATTTGATGAGGAGCAATGTCGAGGCGACGAGTATGAATTGGGATGTCTCTGCGAGCGGAAGTTCGGGCAACTTCTCCACATACGACAGGTATGCATCCGTTACTTCGGCAAGAGATACATCGGATATCGACATTTTGCGCGCCTCGATAAGATCGAGAAGCGCTTCGAGCGGTCCTCGATAGCTCTCTGATTCTATGCTGAAACGCTCTGGCATGCGATTAATCCTGCGCCGTAATCATGTGAATGTGAAAGTGATCCGGGATAGATTTCATCTTCGTCGTCGCCTCGAGTATCCACTCGTATGTGGAGTGAATATACGTTTCTTTGATTTCGTTGAGCTCATCAATTTCCTCCTGCGTTAGCTGGTCTTGCGTCACATGTCGAATCGGAACGAGCATATCGTGTACGAGCGCAATCTTATCGTAAGGGTATTCGTTCTTGATGATTTTCCATGCCGTAAACGTCTTGAGCGCAGGTTTGTTGCAGAGGACGCAAGGACCATCAAGTCCCCCGCTCGCGCGCACCTCCTTGTATCGCTCCTCCGTCTCTTTTTTTCGTAGTGATCCCATATAGATTTCTATGCGGACGGTGCGTCGTCTTCCCCGTGTGTGAGAAGTCCATCAATGCGGTGCATGTCTCGCGGGAACATGGTCGCTTCGCGGATGTTTTTGAGCCCAAGTATTTGCATAGTCATGCGCTCAGCGCCAAGTGCGAAGCCGCCCTCGGGTGGCACACCATAGCGAAACGCCTCTAGAAACATCTCGATTTTGTGCGGATCCATTCCCCAGGTGGCGACGTGCTCAAGAAGCTGCTCATAGTCGTTGATTCGGCGCCCTCCGGAGAGCCATTCGACGCCGCGACACAAAAGATCCATCCCCTCGTTGAATTCTGGGGCATCGGGGTTTGGATAGACGTAGAATGGCTTCTGCCGCGTCGGGTAACCGTACACGTATACAAAGTCGGAACCTGTCTCGTCTTTGATAATGTCGCAAAGGCTGCGTTCATCTTCAGGATTGAGGTCTTTTTCTCCGCGTACGTCACGACCGGTTTTCTCGAAAATCTTATTTTGCGCCTCGGTGAGAGAAAGTGTCGGAGTCTTGTCTATCATGACAGGCAGTGTCGCCTGAAGGAATTCAAGCTCTTTGGCGCACATCTTTTCAAGCTGCTGCAGAATATACCGTACGGTAGCCTCCGACATATCACGCACATCGTGCCAGGAATCGATAAATGCCATTTCGGCGTCGAGTGAGACGATCTCGGTGAGATGGCGCGTTGTCGCGCTTGGCTCTGCGCGAAAAACTTTGTTCACAGAGAAGACGCGCTCGAAAGCAGTCATAACAATCTGCTTGTAGAGCTGTGGTGACTGGGTGAGGAATGCCTTCTTGTCAAAATATTTGATTTCAAACACTTCGGCGCCACCTTCAGCTGTAGCAGGGGCGATTGCTGGGGCTTGAAATTCGAAGAATTTCTGGCTCTTCATGTACTCACGGAACGAGTCGATGATGACTGCCTGCACTTTGAATATCGCCTGGAGACGCGGATGACGGAGCGTAAGCGCACGGTGATCGAGCTCGGTAGTAAGATCGAGATTAAAACCCTCTATCGACATGTCGAAAGGCAGCGGCTCGGCCTTCGCAAGGACTGTCATTTCAAGCACCTCAAGCTCGATATCTCCGTTTTGTATCTTGGAATTTCTGTTCTTCTCGGGACGCTCGTTCACCTTACCCGTGATACTGACGACGTACTCGAGTCGTGTCTCCTTGGCTGTCTCTATAGCGGCACTCTGCGGCAAGACAACACCCTGTACGGTGCCGGTCATATCGCGAAAATCGAAAAAGACCATCTTGCCCTGGTCGCGACGAACAGACACCCAGCCTTTGACAAGAACCTCTTCGCCGACATGCGTACCCAGATCTTCTATGTATGTGCGCTTTGTCATAGCTAGATAGCGAGGCCTATTTTAACGCGAACATCGGCCATCTTCGCGACAGCACGCTCGCGAGCTCTGTCGGCGCCGTCTTTCAGAAAAGCGCGGACATCGTCGTCGGAAATCGAGTCACGTTTTTCACGCATGGGAGCGACAAATGCATCAATGTCTTCAATAAGCGCCTCTTTGAGGGATTTGTACTTTCCCTTGTACGACTCGTACAGTGATTGGAGCTCCCCTTCGTTGCGTACGACGCGATGAATGGCGTACACGTTTTCCGGGCGCTCGCCCGATGAGTCGGTGACGATAGACATAACCGCATCCGCAATCTCGTCTCGAGTACCAAAAAGCGGAATCGTATTGCCATAACTCTTGCTCATCTTCTTCCCGTCAGTACCCGGCACGGTCGCAGTGGCTTCGATGATGCGCTCTTGAGGCTCTTTGAATGTCTCACCGAATGCATTGTTGAATTTGGATGCCGCTTCACGGGCGTACTCTACGTGCTGCCTTTGGTCCGCGCCGACGGGGACGATGTCTGTGTCGTAGAGAAGTATGTCGGCAGCCATGAGCATCGGGTATGCGAAGAGGCCGGCATTGGGCTCAAGACCCTTTGCGACCTTGTCCTTGTACGCATGAGCTTGCTGGAGAAAAGGCACGGTCACGAGGCACTGAAATACCCAACCGAGCTCCGTGTGTTCTTGCACGTCGGACTGTCGGAATATGACGGCTTTTTGCGGATCAATACCTGCCGCCACGTAATCGCGCGCGATATCAAGGATGTTTTGTCGGAGCTCAGCTGGGTTCTTAAGCGTAGTGATGGCGTGGTAATCGGCTACCATGAGCATACTGTCGTACTCGGCTGAAAGATCTATAAACGGCTTTAGTGCACCGACGTAATTGCCGATGTGGAGCGCGCCCGAAGGCTGCAGACCCGTGAAAATACGCTTCATAGGCGTAAATATAGCAGATTTTCCGCCTTTTTAGAGATTCTGCGAGACCGTCTCTGCGGAAGCGCTTGGGCGAACGTTGTACACGATAATCGCTACAAATACGGCGAGTGATAGCAAGAAGTAGTTGCCAAACCCGAGCACGTCAGTCAGGAGATCGACGAGTGCGACAGGAATAAGCGCAAACAGAGCGAGCACATACGATGTCCCGTAGTCGTATGAGAGACCCTTGAATTTCGCGATGAGCATCACGATGAGCGCGGCAAAAAGTGCGACAAAGAGATATGCCACGACGGAAAAGCCGGTAATCAGGAAGAAAAGGAGTACCGGAAGCACGTAGAGGAATCCATTGACGAAGGGTCTAATCTTTTCGATAAAGCTCGTAACCATCGCTTTGTCGAGTGTGAAATCCTTTACCTCACTGAGGTCAACGGGGCGGAAGCTGCCCGTCGGATTCGGGACATCCTTCAGATTTTCTGCCTCAGCTTCATCTGCGACGAACAGTGTCTTTTGCGTGAGTATGACCGGCGCGTCGTACGACGTAAGCTCAGCTACGGTGACTTCGGGTCGCGTGTCGATGACGGCGAGGTATTGGGGCGATGTAGATGCAGATTCCTTGCCGGGCATGTCGATGAAGTATGGCTGCGCGACATTCGCGCTCGCTTCCCCGTCCTTTATAGTGACGACGAGCTCTGAAGGATAGATTCCAGACGCTGTATCCAAGAAATTGGTATTTACAAAAAGGATGAGGGCAATGCCGGCCGGAATAGCAATCATCAGGGCCCACACGACTGATATCCATGAGAGTACGGAGAGCGGTTTCGGTATGCGACTCGATGTTGCTTCCGTGTAGAGCTCAGGGTCGTTAAAACTGCGTCGAATAAGTGTCGCTATGCGTGAGATGTAGTTCATATGCACATACTGTCGCACGAAAGCGAGGGTTGCTCAATGCAGCTACGCACCCTGGATGGGGAGCTCTACAATGAAGCGCGAACCCTTGTCCTTACCCTCGGATTCGGCCCAAATCTTACCTCCGTGGCCTTCCACTATCGTCTTTGCGATGAATAGCCCGTACCCCGTCGAGTGCACGTTGACTTTGATTGATTCTGCACCTTTCCCGCCCTCGGTGAAGAGATGCTTCATATCTTCTGGCGTGATGCCGACACCCGAATCAGAAATTGTTATACGCATAAGATTCGGCGTCCGTGCAAGCTGTATGCGCACGAAGCCCTTGAGCGTGTACTTCACGGAGTTGTCGACGAGATTTCTAATGACATGTCGCCTGATTTTTTCTTCGTCACCAACATACATGTAGGCGCCCGTAACCGGTCTTTCAAAGGTGAGTTCAAGACCGCGCGCTTGTGCCTCTATCTGAAGATCGCGTACGATTTCGTCTATGGCGGCTACAAGGTCAAACGTGTCTTTTTTGAACGATACTGTGCCGCGTCTCAAATTGGACGCATCAAGAATATCGATGACCGTGTCCACCCCCTTTCTGACATCGGCGAGCGCGAGACCTGACATGTCATGCAGTTTGGGCTGGACTTCTCCATAATCGCCCGCGAAGATGGCAGCAAATGCTGCCTCGCTCTTGGTGAGATATCCCTTTACCTCGTGACTAATGAAGTGCAAAAGACTTTCCTGCTGACGATTGATGTCCTCAAGTGCCTTTTCCTGTTTTTCGAGAATTTCTCGCTGTCGTACTTCCCGATCTACACTACGGATTAGGAGTACCCCTATGACGAGCATCACAAGAAAAAGTACCCCATCTATGACGCGGTCGCGCACATTTGCGTCGAGTAGGAGGCGCGCCAGCAAAAATATCCAAAGCGATATAGTTATAAGTTCAGTAGCGATGACCTTCACATCAAAGAGACGGTGTTTAAAGATCGCATAAGTGACGGGCAAAACCATAAACACGGTGAACACCTGTCCGAGCCAGTTAAGTGTGAAATATCCAAAATATGGCAGTGTTAGGTTGGCGACCATTGCCAGAGTCGATGCGCAGAAGTACCCGAGCAACAGATACATGATCTGCCGTTTCTTCGTAGGTTCAACGAGCAAGGTCCATTTGCGCGCAAGGATGAAGAGGCCCAGGCCGAATAAACCGCTTATGTACGTAGCATACGCAAGGTAGAAAGGACCGAAGAAAATAATGTTCTCTCCATCAGGCACATAGACGACGGGTCCAATAATGAGTCCAGGTACAAGCGTGATAGCCACAATGGCGACATTAAGCGCCGCAATAAGCGGGAGATAGTATCTCTTAAGGGGTATCTGTGGGTGAACTTCGGGAAACAAAAGCGAGAAGTACACGAAAGTACTCGCTATGAATGTGGGAGCGACGTAAAGTCCGATAGCCCACCACTGTAGATTCTCGAATGCAATGCGGTAAATGATAATCATGACGGACCACCAGATGATGCAAGCGATATTGAACACATACACGCGGTTGGCAAATTCATCGCGCTTGCGCGAAAATATGAATACACCCAAAACGGTGTTCATCACGACACTAATCGCAACGAGCACGGTCTGGTAGTCGAGAGATATTGTGGAGAAATATGCGGACAACATGCGTACATATTGTACCGTATAAAGAAGTAGGGCCGACGGGAAAATTCCATCGGCCCCAAGTGTTGTCTCATTCCGCCGCGGGTGCGTACGGAATTTGAATGGGCACTAGAATCGCCTCGCACTCAGTTGCGGAAAGCTCTCTTCCGAAGGAAAAGAAAGGGAGCTCACCGATGAGTCCGAGTTTCCTGCCGTGAGCAACGATGTTGAGCGTGCGCTCTACGACGTCGTCAGTGACTTCACCAACGGCGAGGTCCGTAGGCTCGCCGGCGATAGTTGCGAGTATCGTCTCGGCCAGACAGGTGAACGTGACCGTAGGATCCTCTGTCTGGAACCCGAAATCGAAGTTGCAATTTAGTCCTGGCACTCGCGCCAGAACGTCAATGACATGCACTCCGTGCTTGGCGAGCTCAGTGCTCGTGTTGCGAGGTTGCGAGTCATCAATTACAACAGTGCCCTCAGAGAGGTGCTCGGGCTTAATTATGGTGCCCGATGCGTTCGTTACGACGGCGACGTACGCCGACTCATGAAGCGCGGAGAGATCGGTCGCAATGCGCACGCTTGCAAAGCGACCGCTCGCAATGGCTTCATTCGCCAACGCGCGGAGAGACATCTCCTTGCCGGGAATGTCGACAAGCATGAGCTCGAGGTGCGCCGGTCCGACCCACGTCCGCTTTAAGACACGCATGAGTGCCTTTCCGGTAGACCCTCCCGCCCCCACAATGGCCGTGCGCACGAGCTGTGCGTCCGGGTGCCTCTTCTCGACAAGCAGCTTGAGATACTCGGCGATCGTGTACGCCGTGTATGCGTGACCAGTTGAGACGGCCGGTCGTTCATTGGGATCGCCCATGGCGAATCTTTTGCCGTATCCAGTCATGGACGGCAAAAGTGCCCCGAGACCGACTCGGCGTACACCCATTTTGGTTGCTAGAGCAAACAGCTCTGCGAGGTGTGCCCGGGTCTCGTTGCGTTCGCCTGTAAGCAAGAGACGTGGGGTACGTACTGTCGAAAGCAGGTACCCTTTAAATGTCGAGTCTCCAGATTGCACCTGGATTCGCGAGAGCATAATCGGCGTGATGGTCTTCGCGAACCAAAGGAGAAGTTTCTCGGCAACTCTGTACGGCAGCATATGGAAGAGATGCCGAAGCGCTGGAAATGGACGATAGATGTCGTTGTTTCCATAGACGTCGGTACCCGTGAACTTCTCGGTACGCGGATGAACCAAAAACGCGAATGTCTGATCGCGACGCATGATGGCCGAAGAAGTCGACCGAAGGACGAGCCAATCGCGACCCGCAGCGACGAGGGAGTTGACCGTACGGGCCAGCTCCCCAAAAAGAGTCTGACCCTTTGTCATGTCTGTATACCTCGTTTGCTTGATATTGTGCCCACTGTCAATGAGCCTTTAATGGTTATACAACAAGACGGGCTTTATATCAAGTTTCGGTGTGGATACTTACGCCCTTGCTATCGCGAGGGCGAAATACGCACCAAGAAGCCAGTACAGTCTGTATGCATCACTGAAGACCGAGCGAAATGCGTCTCCCAGGGACCATGGGACTGTCGAATCTGGCAATTGTAGGAAGACCACGGTGACGACTACCGCGCACGCGAGGCCCGCGATCATGGCCTGTATCGGCCGCATAGAGTCTGCACCGAAATCGACAATGCGGTAGAGCGCAATGAAAAGCCCAGCGGTGAGAGCGATAAAGACGCCGGTTTGCATGCCAGCTGAAGAGCTCTCTACATACGAGCCAATGTACGCCGCATCGTGGATTGTCTCGGAGAGCAAGAGTGCGATAGGGAGCGCTATGGCAAGCGCAGTGACGCGCGCGGGACCTGCGCGCAGCGCATCGAATGCGAGGAACAGCGCGACGCCACCAAAAATTATCCAATCGATAGTTATCGAGGCGTATACTGATGCAAAGAACTGCGTGACGGACGATAGGTCCATCACGACATTATAACCCTTCCGCGCGAAGGTCTTGGATGAGCTTCTTTGCAGACGAGGATAATTTCTTTGGAAATAGTATATCGATGCGGACGAGAAGGTCGCCGCGACCACCTCTCCCCTGCGGGACACCGAGTCCTTTGACTCGAATCATCTCACCGTGCACGATTCCTGCCGCTACCGAGATTGTTGTGTCGCCATCAAGTGTTTGTATTTTGTAGTCTCCCCCAAGGAGTGCGTCGGTCAGCTTTATTTGCAGAGATGTGAGCAAGTTGTTCCCGTCGCGCGTATAGGCGGTGTCTTGTTTTACATGGAGTTTGACGTACAGGTCGCCAGAACTCCCTCCGGCAGTAGCTTCGCCGCGTCCGGGCATCCGAATCATCTCCCCATCCGATACACCTGGCGGTACGGTGATAACGATTTCCTCTTGTCGCTTCCTGACACCGGCTCCGCTACATGTCTCGCACGGAGTCTCCGGCATCTGCCCTCTCCCATTGCACTTCGGACACGCTCTCGTCGTCGTGAATGTACCGAAGAATGAGTTGCGCGTCTCTCGAATGTCGCCTTTACCATTACATGTCGAGCAGGTTACGAGAGAGGAACCTTTTTTTGCACCGCTCCCCGCACAGGTATCGCATTGACCTACTTTCGATACGAGCACGCGTCGCTCTACGCCAAAGATGCTTTCGCGGAATGACAGCTCTATGTCGATTGATACGTCGCGACCCCTTGTTTCCGCTCGCGCGCCTCCGCCTGCGTTGAAGAACTCTCCGAATATATCGCCGAGGTCAAATTCGAACTGTTGCCCCTGGCCATTGAAGCCTTGGAAGTTGGAGAAGTCGAAACCGTTGAACCCTCCTTGCGGTCCGCCTGCGCCGCCTCCTGCAAACGTGCGGCCATAGGTGTCGTATTCGGCACGCTTCTTCTTGTCGGAAAGTACCGCGTAGGCCTCGCTTGCTTCCTTGAATTTCTTCTCATCACCACCCTTTTTGTCGGGGTGATACTTTTGCGCAAGTTTGCGAAAAGCTTTCTTCACCTCGTCTTCTGAGGCGCTTTTTTCTATACCAAGTATCTGATAGTAGTCTTTCATATCGAGTCACATACTACTCTAAGCGCTTCTAAAGCAAAAGGGTGCCAAGCGGCACCCTTTCTGCCTACTGTGACGCGCCACCCTCCGGCGGTGTCTGGTCCTGTGGGGGCTGCTGCGAGGCGGCTTGTCCTGACTGCTTTTGCATGGCCTCACCAATCGAGCTCATGGCACTGGAGAGTGCCTCGCTCGCTGATTTGAGTGCCGCCGAGTCGTCTCCCGTTCGCGCAGACTTAAGTGCGTCTATTTTTTCCTGCACATTCTTTCGAATGTCCTCGCTCACCTTATCGCCATGTTCCTTGAGAGCTTTCTCAGCGCTGTACATAAGTTGATCTGCACCGTTCTGCGCCTCAACGAGATCGCGCTTCTTTTGATCTGTGTCAGCGTTCGCCTCAGCATCTTTGCGCATTTTCTCGACTTCTGCCTCGGAGAGACCCGACGAGCCTTCTATGCGGATTGATTGCTCCTTGCTCGTGGTCTTGTCCTTTGCTTTTACGGTAAGAATACCGTTGGCGTCGATATCGAAGGTGACTTCTACTTGCGGCAGGCCCCGTGGCGCGGGCGGTATACCATCGAGGTTGAATCTGCCGAGCGACTTATTGTCTGTGGCCATTGGGCGCTCGCCTTGCACCACATGAATTTCGACAGATGGCTGATTATCGGATGCCGTCGAAAAGGTCTGCGAGCGCGATGTAGGAATCGTGGTATTGCGCTCGATAATCTTGGTAGCGACACCGCCCATCGTCTCGATACCGAGTGAAAGCGGAATAACGTCGAGGAGAAGCACGTCTTTAACATCGCCTTGCATAATGCCGCCCTGGATCGCTGCCCCAAGCGCTACGACTTCGTCCGGATTGACGCCCATATGTGGCTTTTTGCCGAAAAACTGTTCTACAGCTTTTTGCATCGCGGGCATACGCGTTTGACCTCCCACGAGAACCACTTCGTTGATGTCACCTACTTTAAACGGCGATGCTTCAATAGCACGCTTGGTGATGGATATCGCGCGGTCGACAAACTCTGCGGACAGCTCTTCAAGCTTGGCGCGAGAGAGCCTCACAAGCAGGTGCTGCGGTCCTGCATCGGTGGATGTGATAAATGGAATGTTTACTTCAGTCTCAAGCGCGGTCGAAAGCTCAATCTTCGCCTTTTCTGCCGCTTCGTCGAGTCGCTGGCGAGCGAGAGCATCGGTGCGCACATCGACACCGCTATCGCGCTTGAATTCGTCGGCGAGCCAGTTGATGATCTTTTGATCGAGATCTTTGCCGCCCAAGTGCGCGTCGCCGTCGGTAGAGCGTACCTCTATCACGTCGTCGCCGACCTCAAGCACAGAGATGTCGAATGTTCCGCCGCCGAAGTCGAACACGACGATTTTCTCGTTCTTCTTTTTGTTGAATCCGTAGGCGAGAGCCGCTGCTGTCGGCTCGTTGATGATGCGCTTCACATCAAGACCCGCAATTTTTCCTGCATCTCGAGTCGCTGCGCGCTGAGCGTCGTTGAAGTATGCCGGCACGGTGATGACGGCCTCGGTAATGGTCTCACCGAGACGCGCTTCTGCATCCACCTTGAGCTTCTGCAAAATCATCGCGGAGACTTCCTCCGGGCGATACCACTTGTCGCCCATCTGCACTTCTATTCCGCCGTTGGCTGCTTTTCGTATCTCAAACGGCACTGCTGACTTGTCTTTTTGGACGTTGGCCTCGTCGAAGGTGTGGCCTATGAAGCGCTTTATCTGATAGATGGTGTTTTTAGGATTGGTGACACCTTGGCGTCGCGCTATTTGACCCACCAGCCTCTCGCCTGTTTTTGAGATAGCGACAATGGACGGGGTAGTGCGACCGCCCTCCGCATTTTCGATTATTTGAGGTTCACCACCAGAGACAACAGCCATTGCCGAGTTGGTTGTACCAAGATCTATACCGAGTATTTTAGCCATAGTGATGTATTTCTTTGATTAAATGCACTTTTACGACTTTTTGTTCGTACTACACCGCCCACACTATACGTATCCTTATAATTTGGTGCAATTCGCAACTCCAGTAAATTCACCAATTGGTGTATTTACAGGAGCGATAGGTTCATTGTAGTCAGAGATTACAGCAAGTCAAATTCTTTCAGGAATCGACGTGCGTCATTTATCTCCTCAGCTACCACATAGCGGACATGCTCGTCGACTCCGTACCACTTTGCGACTGTAAGTACGTGCTCGTAGCACTCGTGCGGGTAGATAAACACCGAACGCTGATACATCTTCAGCCCAAAGTCCTCAAGTTTGAGCCGAAAAGACTGGCGCACCGCCTCGTTGCTGCTCGGCAAGTCAAACATGACAATCCGCCATTTGCGGTCCCATCGGCGAGGCGTATCGAGCGACATTTCCCATATGGCGTCTTCGTGCAGCTGCTTACGACCGGTATCCGTAAGGTGTACGTAGGTATGCGTCCCCTTCTCTTCAAACGTAAGCTTGTTTTTGCTTTCGAGATACTTAAGCGCCTTCCAAATGCGATTGCGTTCTCGCGGACTTTTGGGATCAAAGATGTCGATAAGCTGTATGGCGTTGGGCGCCATGGCGGCTCCTGCAATGATGACGCCCGCGCCGACTAGGCGCAGGATATCCTTGGTGAGCTCCCCGCGCCTGTACTCGGCGGCCGTCTTGATGCCTTTGAATCTTGTTCCCATACGTCGAACATAGCATCCTTTCAAACTCCAGTAAATCAACCAATTGGTGGAAATACAGGAGTCGACATGTCTCAACGCGGCGTAGATATTGCGCTAAGCTTTTATTATCACCTGCGCGGGTCGTAACACTCGATCACCCACACGGTACCCATACCGTAGTATGCGAACGATGTCGCCGGATTTGCCCGGAGCCTCTGCAAGCTCCTGGATTGCGTCATGCACATGCGGATCATAGGCATCCCCCACTTCCCCAAAGCGGCTTACGCCATGACGGCGTAGACCTTCGATAAGTTGGTTGCGCACGTTCTCCATTCCTCCGCGCCAGACACTGTCGGTTTTTTCCCACGCATCTCCTGACATTGCCATATCAAAACTGTCGAGCGCAGGAAGAATGTCTTCGACAATGCCTTCGAGTTTCCGCTCGGCGTGGCGTTCGGCCTGGAGCATCAAATCCTTCTTTGCGTTGACGGAGTCCGCCTTGCAGCGTTGCCATCCATCGAGGTACTCCTGACGTTCGGATTTCGTCTTCTCTAGCTCGTCGCGCAATTTTTGCATCTTAGCCTTTGCGGCACCGAGTGAACCCATCTCATCCTCGGGCTCGAAATCGATATCCTGATCTTCGCTGTGCGCATTCATGACGGAGCGAGTATATCATTTCGCAGTATGAAAACGCAAAAGACCTGTTTCGGGGCCATTTACTGCTTGGGATATCGCATGCATCACGGATACATTGCGAGCCGTCGCTCGCAATGTTCCGCGACCCCGCCTCGCAGACCTCGCCTGGAAGCTCGGTCGCTCCGGCCGTCCAAGCGATAGAAAAAAGCCCCACTGGGGCTTTTTTCTATCGCTTGGACCACTCGTGGTACTGGGAAACCCACGGTTTTCCCATTCCTTCCTCCACGGGGAACCTGCTGGTTCCCCGACCCCCTCCTCCCTCAGTTAAACAAAAGATGTCCCGCAAGGGACATCTTTTGTTTTCAAAGCTAGCGCTTTGACCACTGAGGGGCACGGCGTGCGCCCTTAAGACCGAACTTCTTGCGCTCACGTGAGCGAGGGTCGCGCTTGAGGAAGCCTCGTACCTTGAGGTCCTTGCGCTGCTCGGGAACGAGTTCAATCATGGCGCGGGAGATGCCAAGGCGGATTGATTCAGCCTGGGCCTTCTTACCGCCGCCCGATACCTTCGCGGTAACAGCGTATGTCGCACCGAGCGCTTCGAGCGCTTCGTACGCTGTCTTCATCATGATGGCGAGCGGAAAGTACTCCTTTGCGTCCATGCCGTTGACCTCCATAGAGGTGCTCTTAGCGGGCGTGATTCGCACACGTGCAGTCGCTGTCTTGCGACGGCCTATTGCTTCAGTGTATCTGCTAGAGGTAGCCATATAATTATTCGGTTACGATAAGATTCTTCATACGCGCGGTTCGCATCGTGTTGTTAGGAAGCATGCGCTGCACGGCCCTGCGAACAGCCTCTCCGTGCCCTTTGCGTTCATTGAGGTGCGCGAGTGACTCTTTCTTCTGACCTCCCGGGTATCCGGAATACGTCGTGTAGATAGTGCTCTTTCGCTTTCGCTCGCGCGAGTAGATCTTGCTTGTGTTGACCACGGTCACCACCACTTCGGACCGGATGTGTGGTGTGTAGCTCGCAAGCGTCTTGCCCATGAGCATCTTTGCCGCCTCAGAAGCTACTCTTCCGAGAGTTCTGCCCGCAGCGTCAATTGTGAATGTTTTCTGTTCCATATACTGAAGTTATTTCTGGACGAATTCGATACGTGCGCTTTCACCAACACGCTTCCCGATGCGGCCAAGCTTCACGATGCGTGTGTAGCCACCTGCGCGGGTCTCAAAGCGCTTCGCGAGCGTGTCATGCAGCTTCTTCACCGCGTCCGGTGCGCCACCGAGGTGAGTCGATACATCTCGGCGCGATGCGACGGAGTTTTTCTTGCTCGTCGTAATAAGCCGCTCAATGAATGGCCTAAGCTCCTTCGCTTTTGCGACCGTGGTCGTAATACCCTCTTTCAAAACGAGAGAGCGCGCGAGAGACCGAAGAAGCGCTGTGCGCTGTCTGCGGTCGCGATTCAATGTTCTTTTGTTAACGTGATGCCTCATACAAGATTATTGGGTGCGGAGCGTAAGGCCAAGATTGGAGAGCGCGCGTTTGATGTCCTGCAAGCCCTTCTGGCCGAGACCCTCGATAGCCAGGAGATCGTCCTCGCGCTTTCTCACGAGACCTCCGACAGTGCGGATAGATGCGTTGTCGAGCGCATCTTCGACGCGCTGCGGAAGACTAAGCTCAGTGATGCGCGTCTTGAGCATCTCGGAATCCATAGGGATTGACTTGTCCTCACGTGATGCAGAGCGCGCGTCAGAGATGGCAGGAATATTCATGTCTGCGGTGTCCTCTTCCTTAAAACCTACGACCGCTTTGAGCTGGTGAATCATCGTCTCGATAGCGCGCTCTAGAGCTTCTCGAGGCGCAAGCGTCCCGTCTGTCTCGATGAGAATGCGGAGGCGGTTGAAGTCGGTGCGATCACCCACGCGCATGTTCTCTACCTCGTAGTTGGCGCGGCGAATCGGTGAGAATATCGCGTCGAGCGCAATCGTGCCGATATCTACGCGCTCTTTCTGATGTTCCTCCTTCGGGATGTAGCCCAATCCGCGCTCTGCGCGAATTTCCAGTTCAAAGTTGACCTTGCTCGTGACTTCGGCAATGTGCTGCTCCGGGTTCAGGATTTCCACTTGACCAGGAAGTTTAAGGTCGGCCGCCGTGACTGTCTGAGGACCTTTTACTGAGAGAGTGATTGTCTGTGGCTCATCAGAAAGCAGCTTGAAGCGCATCTTGCGGATGTTGAGGAGGATGGTGACCACGTCTTCCTTGACACCTTCTATGGTCGAGAATTCATGGGCAACACCAGGGATTTTGACATGCGTAACAGCTGCGCCCGGGAGAGACGAGAGGATGATGCGGCGAAGGCTGTTGCCAAGCGTGAATCCGTAGCCCGGGTAAAGACCGTCGATTTCGTACGTACCGCTGCGTTCGGATTCCGTGACGACGCGGGGCTTTGAAGGCAATGCGATGTGGTAGTCGGACATATAGATATTGCGACGCTAATAACGAATAATAATGGGATTAAAAACGCGAGTTTATCTGCTGTAGAACTCGAAGACCGTCGCGTAGTCAAGTCCGGTTTCGACCGTCGTGTATGACGGCTCACCGGTGACTTCGGCCTTGAGTGCATTCATATCGACCTCGAGCCAGCTTGGCACAGAGCGTCGCCCCTCTTTCTCCTCCGCAAGTCCTGCAAAAAGTGGGCTCGTGCGGCTTCCCTGTCTGACCGAAAGCACATCTCCCTTCTTAAGCTGATGTGAAGGGACTGTTGTGCGGCGACCGTTGATGGTGATGTGACCATGGCTGACCATTTGGCGAGCAGCACGACGCGTCGTGGCAAAGCCTGCGCGGTAGACAGCGCTGTCGACACGAAGCTCAAGTGCTTTGTGGAGAGCCGACGACGGGTCGGCCGCTTCGAAGGCCTTTTCCGCGTAATTCGAAAGCTGTCTTTCTGCGAGACCGTATGTGTAGCGCACACGCTGTTTTTCGAGGAGCTGCTTTCCGTAGTCAGAGCCGCCGCGACCGCGCTTCACTTTCTTTTCGCCGCGAGCTGCAGAGAGCGCAAATTTCTGCGTCTGAAGCTGCTCGAAAACGCCGACACCGAGGCGCTTGCCGATCTTGTACTTTGATTTTACGGGTAGCATAAAAAGACGTGTAATTTAGTAACTATGTATCTGGTCTATACGCGGCGAGGCTTCGGAGGTCGAGGGCCGTTGTGCGGAACCGGTGTATCGTCGGCAATGCGCGTTATGTCGATTCCTTTCCCTGCAAAGCCGCGCAATGCAGATTCGCGCCCTGCTCCTACGCCGCGGATAACGACATCAACTTCCTTTACACCAATGATGACCGCCTTGTCGCCCACAAGCTCACCCACCTTTGCAGCTGCAAACGGCGTGCCCTTCTTGGCGCCTGAGAACCCAATGCTTCCTGATGAAGACCACGCGATTGCGTTGCCGTTTTTGTCGGCTAGAAGAACTTTCGTATTGTTGTACGTGGCGTGTACGTGAAGCGTACCAGCTGTAATGTTTTTCTTTGCGGTGCGCGCCAAAGAGCGTGACTTCAAGCCCGCGTCTACAGTGCCTCCTGATTTTCGGATGATTCGTTTCTTTCCCATAGATATCTATTATGTTTTCTCTAGCTTACGGCGACCGCTTGTCATCGTCTTTCGGACGTTGCCACGCACCGTGCGCGAGTTCGTCTTAGTACGCTGACCGCGAGCAGGAAGTTTGCGCAGATGTCTCGTACCGCGGTGTGCCTTGATATCTTTGAGGCGGCGAATGTTACCGCTAATCTGGCGGCGCAATTCGCCTTCTATAACGTTTTTTTCGATCGCATCGCGAAGTGCGGACTCTTCCTGCGCCGAAAGATCCTTCGGCCTCTTACCGCCATCAATCTTGAGAACCTCAAGAGTCTTTTGCGCGCGAGGTCGTCCGACGCCGTATACGGCCGTAAGGCCAATATCAAGGCGCTTCTCTTCGGGTATGGTGATTCCTGCAATACGCATAATGATTGTACAAAAAAATGATTAGCCCTGACGCTGTTTGTGGCGTGGATTTGAGCAAATGACCCAAAGTCGACCACGTCGTTTGACGTGGCGGCAATGCATGCAGATTTTTTTAACGGAAGCCTTAACCTTCATGGGTGTTTTAGTTAGATGCGCCGAGTGATGCGCGCACGACCCCCATAAGGATCTAGCTGCAGCTGCACACGATCGCCTACGAGTACCTTAATTCTGTGCAGTCGCATCTTTCCCGCGAGGTACGCAAGTACCAGCTCTCCAGATGCCAGATTGACGCGAAAGAGCGTGTTTGGGAGCGCCTCCTCGACGACTCCTTCTACGACCTCTGTGTCAGCCATATCTGCGCGGCCTAGAATAGCAGCAACTGTGGAGCGCGTCAAGCTACTCCGCGATTTCGGGGCTTTCGACCTTTATTTGGATGTCCGCAGGGTCCTCAGGAAAGGTACTTTTCCAGAACGGTTCAATACGTGCCGTGGCCTCTTGTATGGAAGGTATGCCAGCTACGACAGGCTCGAACGCACTCTTGTCTTTACCCGCCAGCGCCGCCTGCAATTCTGCTTCATCGATCTTCCAAACGAGCGTCGCCGAGCCAGACACTGAGAATCGGATAGGGCCCGCGCCGAGCACCGTCGATGTCCCGACGGGCTGTGCGCCAAATCCCGCACTTGGAATCAAATCGATCCCGTCAGCATCGACAATGGTGACTGCGCCACCGCCCACGCCCGCAGCAAACGCGCCGTCTTGGAACACCGGAATCTTTATACGAGCTCGCTGATGGATGCGCACACCTCCACCAGCCTCTGTTGTGTTTGGAAGGCTCTCGTATTCAATTTGCGTCAGACCAGAGAAGGTCACGTGTGACGCATCGATCTGAGCTGCGGCTTCGCGCGCTTTGGTCTCCAGACGCGCCCTGACAGCCGCTATCGCATTTTCGAGAGCTCCTGCGGCAACACCTGGTCGTTCGCCTACAAATCCTCCTGTGAACGATTCAGTGGACTCTGCGTATACCTGCGCATACATAGCGGGTGTTGATTTGAGCCCGGGGACGGTGAATTTTCCTGGCGCAACATTGTATTGCTCGCCAGGCTGATCTGCTACGACGGTAATCTCAATCTTGCCCGGCGTATTTCCCTGCTTCGCAGGGACCACGATGTCTGCGGGAGCTCGAAAGACATGCCCAGACGCACTGGCAAAGCGTGTATTTTTAACAAGCTTGAGCGGGGTCGTCTGGTAATTGTTGTATATCGTAATATTGCCCGTGGCTTTATCTTCGCCATAGACCACCCCCTCACTCGGGACCACTTCAGAATCTTCCAACTCAACGGATTGCACCGAATATTCGAGTGTTCCAAGTCCGGTACCTTCTGGGTCCGCAGAAAATGTCTCATCTGTAAATGTCAGCGCGTGGGTTCGGGGCTGAACCGTGACCCTCGTCGGTCGCATAGAGACAAATATCAATGCTGCGAGGAGGAGCACACATATTGCCGCAATACCCCACATCACGTACTGACCCGACGAGCGACCCCGAGGTGTTGGTCCCAGGTTAGTCGGGTATTCCCGCGTGTCCTCAAACGTACGGGGTCGGGACCTTTGCGGCGGCGCAATATCGCGAATAGACCTTGTGCCCGCATCTATGCGGGGATTATTAATTGGTATGTGGGTCACCTCATCATTCGCGGATTCATCGACTGGACGAGCCGATGAAGAGTGGTGACTCTCATCCGGTGGAACGATGTCTTGAAAATAGTCTTTAGCCATGAGAATGGATTATATCACTGGAGGTACGCAACGATTTCATGCGCGACTCTCGATGTTGACAAGTGCTACAGCCACCGTGCATGCATCGGATGTTTTCGCGCCCGCCACCCATTTGGATACATCGAGCGACTGTGCAGTGTGCACGGTAAGGGGAAGCGATGTCTCGGTAAATTGGGCGAAGTCAATGCGCGCCAGAAATCCTGCGAGCCACATCTCGAGGTCTGGGTGGACAAGAAGCAAGACGCCATTGGGCACGCGATTTTTTGCAGCAATCTTACCAATGGCCTCACCGAATACACGTACGAGCTCCGGCTCCGTCGTCGCAACTGCTTGTCGGAGAGCATCACAGACATCCGTTGAACATGCATCGCGCGACAGCATTCGCAGGTAACCCGCCACCTCGTCTGCCGGCCGTCCCGTGGCAATACGTGAAAGTATCGTGCGCGTACCTTCCGGTACGATGAGTTGATTCATTTCGCCATCTCGAAAAGACACAATGTGTGTATCTTCGATACCCATATCGATAACGAGAAATGATGTGTCGAGATGCGATTCTCGCGCGAACGTCATAAGTGCGCGAATACCCGAGCGCCACGATATGCGAGCTACAGGAAAACTTTGCTCTACCGCACCTTTTATCGCAACTTTCACGGCCGCATCGCAGTCACTCACAACAGACGTAACACGCAGAGAATGCGCGCGCTTTCCCTCTGGCGCGGGCGTGGCATAGCCGTTTAGGTCCACTCGTATCACGCTTGCTTCAAGTACATTCCCGACGTCTATGTTTTTGGTATCCGCAAGTGCTTTCTTTGCATGTGCACTTATGAGAGCACTCTGTATCAGGGTCTCTCTCTCAAAGTGCTCCTCTGATGCACTGAGTGATGTGTGAGCCCACGGTGCATGAACTATTACATACGCTTCTGATATTGGCGCGTTGTGTCCGGCCGATGTGTACAACTTGAGCGCCTGAGCTGCAGCCTCCTTCACCTGCTCCCCTATTTGCGCTTTCGACTGTTCTTCTGTGCGAGACTCAAGCGAAAGTGCCGAGGTAGCCGTGGCGAGCACAGTCGCCGGTGAATCCTTGGTGCTTGCGCATATAGCGACGCACGCGCCGCCTGCAGCAACGTCGATTACAGCGGTCGAATGAGCGCGATTAAAACCGATATTGATGTTGACCATTCACAATCAGTATACCTCGTGATATATACCGCTCATCACACGCATGCATGTGCAACTGGATATCTGCCAGCAATTTGGTTGATACATCGCTTACGAAAGTACCGACTTTATACGACGAGTACCAGAGGCCACTGCTTCTTCTTTTTGGATTTTAAATGTACCACCCGTTCCTACCTCCTTTGTGTTGCTGACATGAGGGCCGCCGCAGAATTCGATAGAATATGCTTCCTCGCTGCTTCACTGTGGACCCGAGAACGAGCTGCAATGCTTTCAATAGCAAATGATGTGCCGTGTGGAGTCGCGTAGTTTTTTCCGAGTGGTCCTCAAGGCCGCCCTTGAATTTCTGCTCCGCACCGGCCAGAGATGAATACCAAACATTCGGATGATTATAGTAGGGTTAATCGGCAACTATAGTTCGTATGTATATAACGCGTGCCCGACGAAATTTCGTCGGGCACGATAGCGTTCGCTAAGCCAAAGACCTTGATTGCTGTCTTGGCTCCCGATTGACGACGATGATAGTTCTCACTAGCAGCAGTCCGACGACGACGGACGCAACTGTACATGCTGTCAGAAACAACCAGCGCGGCGTAATCTCGGAAGTGCTGAGGACTCCCGTGATGAAAACAAGAATCGGTGGCGCCGCAAAAAGTCGGTTCGGTTGGCCATGCCAAGCCTCGTTGACGCAAGCAACGGTAACGCCGCCCGCGACTAGCGCGATCACGGAGAACACCATCAGTGCGAGACCGTTGAACACTCCGGCGAGTGCCTTGATACCTTCCGGATGAGATGCAGTCCGGGCAGCAAACGCCGCTTCCGACTCTCCGAAATTCGCACCGGCCCACATGGCGGCAAGAACGGCTATTGAGGCGACCGCTGCGCCCAAGATTCTCAACATGGCTAATCTCCCGCTGTTATGCAGACACCTCGTGTCTGCCAACTTTCAGACTAGCATCAGTTACTAGTCAGACCAAGATTGCTTTGATTCGTCGAATTCCTGAGGCGACCGCTTCTTCCTTTTGGATTTTGAAGGCTCCGTCCGTGCCAATTTCCTTTGTGTTGTTTACATGTGGGCCGCCACAAAATTCGATCGAGTATGCCTCCGCAAATTGCGGATTTTCTTGCGATGCCGTGATTGGCCCCACTGAGTACACGGATACCATGTCTGGATACTTGGCTCCGAATTCATGTTCGGCGCCGAGCATTTCGGCGTCTTCCCTTGGAAGAGTCGAGCGAACTACGGGCAATGCATCTTGAATGCGCTCATTCACGATGCGTTCTACGTCTGCAATCTGCTCTTTGGTCATCTTTTCTCCGTGCGAGAAGTCGATGCGAAGTCTTTCCGATGTAATGTTCGAGCCGCGCTGCTTCACATGGGGACCGAGCACTATCTGCAACGCTTTGAGAAGCAGGTGATGGGCCGTGTGAAGTCGTGTCGTCTTTTCAGAATGGTCTGCAAGACCTCCTTTGAATTTTTGCTCAGCACCAGCACGAGAAAGCTCTTGATGTGTTTTCATTCGCTCATAAAATCCCCTACTGTCCACTGAAATACCTCGCTCTACGGCGAGCTCTTGTGTCATTTCAAACGGAAATCCATAGGTGGTGAAGAGCATGTACGCGCCATCGGCCGTTATTGGGCTGTCGCTGAGTTTCTCAAATTCACGTAGCCCGCTTTCAAGTGTTCGCGCAAACTGCACTTCCTCTTTCCAGATTTCCGATGTGATGTCTTGATACACTGCTTCTCCGTCGAGCTCCGCGTAAGCTTGTTTGTACTTTTCCATCAATATCACCGAAGTGCGCACAAGCATGCTGTCCTCCGTTTTTTCAGCGGCAATGCCAATCTTTTGTACATGCTGCGATGCCCTCCTCAGAAGGCGGCGCAATACGTATCCGCGGTCGGTATTCGATGGCCTCACGCCGTCGGCAAGCATAAAGACCGCGGCGCGCATGTGATCAGCAACGATTCGGAATGAGCGCCTGTAGCGGCTGTCTGCATATTCTTTACCTGAAAATTTCTCTAGCAGCTCTATGACATCCCAAAAGACATCGGTCTTAAAGACATCTGAATCCCCTCTTTGCGCCGCCGCAATCCGCTCAAGCCCGCCACCGAAGTCTACATTTTGCTTGGGGAGCAGCGCGAACGAGCCATCGGCCTGCTTGATGTACTGCATGAACACGGAATTCCCTATTTCCATAAATCGCCCGCAATCACAATTCGGATGACATTCTGGGCCAAACTTGGCATCGTGAGGTGTGCCGAAGTCGTAAAATACCTCGCTGTCGGGTCCGCCGGGCTCGCCAGTGGGCATATTCTCTGGCACGCCGGCGCGACTCCACCAATTCTTTTTTGCGTTGTAGTAGAAGATTCGTCCGCCCCGCATACCAAGTCGGTACCCATCGGCCTCACTTCCTACGTCACGTATTTCCGCATCTATACCGCGCTCACTGAAGAGACGCTGCCATATCTCCGCCGACTCCGTGTCGCGCGGCACATTGTTGGCTTCATCCCCGATAAACGCGGTGACATAGAGTCGACTCGCATCGATACCAATGTCCTTGGTAAGAAATTCAAACACAAATGGCAATTGCTCATTCTTAAAGTAGTCACCGAGCGACCAATTGCCGAGCATTTCAAAGAATGTCGTGTGACGGTTATCGCCCACCTCATCGATATCCTCGGCGCGGAAGCACTTTTGACTATTCACGAGTCGTACGCCTTTGGGATGCGGCTCACCGAGAAGATACGGGACCAGGGGCTGCATGCCGGATCCTGTAAAAAGCGTGGTCGGATCATTTTGCGGCACGAGCGACGCAGATGGAATCACCGTGTGCCCGCGCGCTTTATAAAACTGCAGGTATCGCTCGCGAATATCGTTGACGGTCATTCGAATCAAAGTAGCGCGACGAAGGCTTTTGCGCAACGAGGCGCTGGAGGATACTATGCGCTAGTCATGAAAAGCCGTATACACACTCTCAAGAACGGACTCCGCATCGTGCTCACCAAGGTGCCCGGCAACAAGACGGCGACCGTTGTCGTCATGACTGGTACGGGCTCTCGCTATGAGAGCGCAAGCGAGAACGGACTGGCACACTTCCTTGAACACATGTTTTTTAAGGGGACGAGAAAGCGTCCGTCTGCAAAGGCTATTAGCGAAGAGCTCGATGGCGTCGGCGCTGTTTACAATGCATATACGGCAAAGGACCGCACTGCCTATTATGCAAAAGTGGGCGCAGAGTATATCGACTCGGCGCTCGACGTCATCACGGATATATTTTTGAATTCCTCGCTTCCCTCACGCGAAATAACTAAAGAGCGAGGCGCAATCATCCAAGAAATTGATATGTACGAAGATATGCCGATGCGTACCGTCGACAATGTATTTGAGGAATTACTTTTCGGCGCAGAACACCCACTTGGCAGAACCATTTTGGGTCCTAAGGCAAACATTCGTCGTTTTACACGAGAGGAATTTATTGCGTATCACAAGCGCAACTACACACCGCTCAATACAATAGTCTCCATCGCGGGCGATTTTGATGAAAAGAAAGCGCTTGCGAAGCTGCAGAAGATTTTCGGGATACTTGATGTAGGTAACCCGCCAGACTGCATCACATTTTCATCGGAGCAAGATTCTGCGCGTGCTGCAATAAAAGAAAAGAAGACGGACCAGACACAGCTTATGATTGGTGTACCTGCATACCCGTATCAGCACAAAGACGAGTATGTACTTGCGGTCTTGTCGACGGCACTCGGCGGCGGTATGTCGAGCCGACTTTTCACAGAAGTTCGTGAAAAACGCGGGCTTGCATATTCCGTACACGCGTGGATTGAGAAATACCCCGATACGGGATATCTCGCAGTGCAGGCAGGCGTGCAGCACGAGAAGCTAAACGAGACGGTCAAAACAGTTCTTGCTGAATTCCGGAAGCTCAAGCGAGTGCGCATACCTTCTGCGGAGCTCGCGAAAGTGAAGGCATATCTGAGAGGCACCATGACACTTTCCCTCGAAACGAGCGATGAAATAGCTCAAGACGCTGCATCTTCTCTACTTACGACACGGCGGATACGCCCCCTTTCAGAGCGCCTCAACGCCATCGATGCCGTGAGCGCAGCCGATGTGCAGCGCGTTGCCGTCGACCTCTTCAAAGGACATCTCCTCAATCTCGCCGTAATAGGACCGCATGCGAACCGAAGGGAGCTGGAGGCCCTCCTCAAGATATAGCCGCTTACAGCGCACCCTCGGTAGCAAGTATCTGTCTTTTGCGCTCGATACCGCCTCTGTTGTAGCCGCGCATCGTACCATCCGAGGCGACGACTCTATGACACGGGATAGATTCATCAAAATTCGTGCGCATAATCGCACCGACTGCTCTCGCGGCTTTTTCGTTGCCGGCTTTCTTGGCTACTTCTTTATAGGTGAGAGTCTTGCCTTTGGGGATTGCGCGTACGATATCTCGAACTTTGTCCGCAAAAGTCTTCATAGTCCGAGTGTTCCTGATTCGTGTGTCGGCGGCACTGATTTTTTCTTAGGCGCAAAGGCGAGCATTTTCTTTCCTACCGCTTCACGGTATCGACAATAATCACATTCCGAGTCCGGCTCGGGCAGCGCATCGCTCTCAAGGCATGCCTTGATGTTAAGGAGCTCTCGGTCTACCCACGATGCATCTCCCGTGTACGGCACGAGTGTCACTTCAAACTCTAGCTTCGCATCAAACGCTTCTTTGTCTTTCGACGCATTCGCATAGACAAAGTAGCCCGTATCGCTGACGGTGAACCCATTCTGGCGCAAGAGCCATTGGTATATCTCCATCTGCCGCTTGTAGCCTATGTGCCAGTCTTGATCCAAGACAGTAATCTGATCGTCCTTACTCGTGGATTTGTAATCGACGACGATAAGCTCCCCATTCGGACGCTCCCACACATCGTCAACTGCACCAGAGACCGTAAAGCCTGTGGGCGCGTGCTTATGCTCGACTCCTTTGAAATTTTCGCGCCATATATCAATCGCCGAGTTTCGATACGGCACCGCATCGAGCTTGTACGCCTTCATGAGAGGGTGAGACGTCCCGTTGACGCGATGCACATCAAATTCCTTCTTGAGAAGGGCGTCGACTGCACTGTTGAGATTGAATGGAAACCCTGGCGGCCTCGCCGTGCCAAGTTTGTTGTCAATATAGAAACACCTCGGACATTCCAAAAATAGACTAATTTTGGACCTTGAAAGACGGAACCGGTCTCCACCATAGTTCCATCCAGGATTCCTGTCGGGTTTGTAGTACGTACTCATCGAAACGAGTATACCTCATGAGTCACTGCCCGCGAGATGCCAGGGCAGTGCATAGAGGTAAAGATGGACGCTCGTGTGCTCAAATCTTTTGGATGTCCGTGTGTGAGTCCACTATGTACTCGGCAAACCAGTGTTTAAAACGATTCTCGACATACCACATACCGGTAAACAGGATGAGCACCATGATTGTGGCAAATATTGAAAGCGCATAGAGACCAAATCCCACAGCCATACCGATTGCCGCCATCATCCACAAACCAGCCGCGGTTGTGACACCATGGAGTGAATTCCCTTGAAATACGATGAGTCCTCCTCCCAAAAATCCTATCCCCGTAACAATAGCCGCAGCGATAAATGTGGGCTGGATATCTGCGACACCAAGAAATGCAAGGTTGACGTAGTTACCAATCAAGACGAAGAGCGCTGCACCAAGCGCCACCAGTCCAAACGTGCGAGTCCCTGCAAACTGCTTTGCGAGCAATGCTCTTTCTGTTCCAACAATGCCACCCAACAGTACTGCCAGAAGGAGCTTGCCAAACATCACAGTGGTCGGGTCTATAAACATCTCAGGTGTCGGCATGTCAAAAGTATACGCTATACCGGGCACAACTGTCGCGCCTCATTAAGCACCTGTGGAATTCGATTGGGCGCGACGCCATGCTCACGAAGCACGTCCTCAGTGCGGAGCGACTTGCACAAAACAATCCTACTTTCGAGAAATCGACGCTTCTCACTGTCCGTGAGCGTTGTAAGTGCTGTAAGCGGGTGGACTTTTGCCTCTTCTATCATATGCATGAGACCACGAGACCTCGGATAATCCCATGCAAGAATGGTGAGATTTGAGCATCGCGCATACCGTACTGCATTGCTCGTGAACTCCGTATTTGTCACCAGCCATCCTTCATCGACTCGCGACGACGCCGTCGGTGCCTGTTTAAGATCTTCATACCGCGCATGCACATAGAGAGCGTCTTTGATATCGGTCTTGCCACCCGGCTCATTGTGGAACTTCGCTTCAATCCCGACACGATGACCGTCTTTCTCTGCCAGGACATCCACTTCATGCGGTGCACATCGTCCCATCAGCATGAGGTCGGTACGGACGGTCCATCCGTGTGCGCGAAGCACCTCAGCAAGGAACTGTTCAAAAGGAAATCCCGAAGGCCCCAGAGAATATACGGCACGTTTTACCGAGTATCGCGCGGCGACAGGTGCAATCTCCTCTGTGCGAAGAAAATCAAATGCCTTTCGATAGATCTCCTCGGTCGATATGAGGGGGCGCAGCTCATGGAGCACTTTTGCCACGGTCCGCGCACGTGCCGTAGATGATGCCCCTGCATGCATGAGGGACTGCTCCAGTTTCGCGGGGTCGAAACGTTCGGTCGTACCGTCGGCTTTTTTGATAAGAATATGATCCATAAACTAGTGCTTTACTTCCTTTGCCGGTGTAATAGCGATGCGAAGCGGCTCGTCATCAAGAGTGGAGATGAATTCGATACCGACCGACGGAGCGAATACCACTGCGCGAAACGCGCGCGGCGTATCTGCCTCAACGCAGTCGATATTCGGTTCTTCCCAGGTCGAAAATTTCAAATGAAAGATATTGTCTGCAACCTCCTCAGTGCGTACGGAAAGCTGCCTGCATGTCGAGGGCACCATGACCATTCCCGAAAGGTGGTGCTCACCTACCTTTAGAAAATCGCGAATGAGAACCATGCGCGATTGATCGAGCGCTTGCGTGTGTATCGCATTGCCTGCCATAAGAAAGATTGCATAGGCAATCGCCGATGCAACTACGAAGAACCAGACGAGGCGCCGCACAAGATCGAGCATTCTCCGCATTGTACCCGCGCGCAAGGAAAAATGCGCGCGACTATACACAGCTTACGCGATACGTCCTCCGCCGAGACACACATCTCCGCGATAGACGACGAGCGATTGACCTTTCGACACGGTGTGCGCAGCGTCAAAGACCGCGGCACAAGAGCCGTCGCTATTTTCGCGTATCGTCACGTTGAACACCTGCTCCCTATACCGAGATTGAGCTTCAGCCGTAAGGGGCATGTGAAGCTCTTGCAGCCAGTGTGTATCCACAAGATGCGCATGGAGAACTTCGGTATCTTCTCGCCTGTCAGAAACGGTAATTGTATTGCTCTGTGCATCGATGCGAACTACGTAATGCGGCTTTGCTGGCTCCGGGACAGCAATACGAAACCCGTGCCGTTGCCCTACGGTATAGAGCGCAGCACCGTCGTGCGTGCCTATCACCTCCCCGCTCGCACTCAGGACCTCGCCTTCTGAGACATCTATGTACCGGCGGAGAAAATCTCGCATGCTCACGTCGCCGACAAAGCAAAGTCCCTGGCTGTCGTGTTTCTGTGCTACTGGGAGTCGCATGCTTCGCGCCAATGCGCGCACATCTGTCTTGAGCAAATCCCCGACGGGAAACAGGATGCATGGCAAATGCTCGCGACTCACCCTATGGAGAAAATATGACTGATCTTTCTCCGCGTCGACGCCGCGATACAGCGCATACGAACCGCTTTCTGCTTTTTGTATACGCGCATAGTGTCCCGTCGCGACCATATCTGCGCCGTCAGCACGGGCCCAGTCGTAAAACGAGCCAAACTTGATGCGCTCATTGCAGTCAACGTCCGGGTTCGGAGTCTCGCCCATTCGATACGATTCGATCATTCGCTCGACGACGTCGTGCTTGTATTCACCAGATAAATCAATCTCGCGAAAAGGAATGTCGAGTGCTACAGCGACTCGCATCGCGTCGATTCGATCTTTCTCCCACGTACACTCGATGAATTCTGGCTGCCATATCTTGATAAACACCCCGACTACATCATATTCATCGCGTTTTAGAAGTGCCGCAGAGACAGCGGAATCGACGCCGCCTGAAAGACCCACATATACCTTCCTACTCATGACGGCACAGTATCAAAAAAGTAGCGTTAGTAGTACCGCAGCTTGTTTGCCTGGTGGCACGAGTGTGTCTTGCAGAAATGCGTTACTCCTCTGAGGTCGGCCATAAAAAACAGGTAATCCGTCTTTGCAGGCACGGCGGCAGCAACAATAGCGTCGAGCGACGGACTGCCAATTGGGGTTGGAGGAAGTCCTTTGTTTACATACGTATTATACGGCGAGTCACTCGCAAGATCGTCTTTCGTGAGCTCGAACGTACCCTTACCAATCGTGTAGAGAAATGTCACGTCCACCTGCAGGGCCATATCTTTCTTGAGTCGATTCCACAACACGCTCGAGATTTTACGGCGCTCCTCGGGATTTCGAGCCTCACGCTCTATGATGGAGGCAAGCGTAATGATATCGGAGAGCGGTTTACCTGATGCGTCGATATCGACCTGTATGGTCGCTATATGCGCGTCGAAATTCTGCCGCATAGTCTGTATCACCGTATCTTCCGTAGCATTGGGAAGGAAGAAATATGTGTCAGGGAAAAGATAGCCCTCCATAGGCTGCGCTTGCGCAAGGAAATTCTCTCTGTTGAATCTCTGTAGTCGCGTGCCAAAAATAATCGCCATATCTTTTGTGGTGGCACCTTCGGCGACTCGAATACGAATTGGTTCAAGTCCAAATGCGCCGGTGGACATAGCTCGCGCGATAGCGAAAATATCCTTCGGCTCTTTAAATAGATAATCGCCCGCACGCACATTTCTTTCGTCGCCGAAAATCATTATGAGTGCTTTAAATGCAATTGGAGAATGTATGACGCCTTGCGCTTCAAGCTCAAGCGCAATTTCCGACACCGATGTCCCGCTTGGCACTAAGACGAGCTCGCCAATAGGAAAGTTGGCGGGCGGTTGTATCAACGCAATGTATGCATAGATGGCGATAGCACCTCCGACGACCAGCACAATGAGTGAGCGTCGATTTGTGTGCACACGCCATTTCTCAGAAAGCCTGTTCTGGAAATCATCGAGAGCACCAAAAAATCCCCGGACTTTCGGTTCGAGTGGAGGCATATACTATTTAGGCAAGTTCGAAGGTGCGGTCGCTTTTGTCGAAGGAATGCGGCGAAGTCCTGGCGCTTGGACGGTACTGCTCGGGGGGTGCCAGAGCGTCGCAAGCGTCTCATTGGTGAGTACATTCGTAGGGGTCACCCAAGGAGTGTGGAAGAACGATCGCCTGCGAAATGCATCAAAGAAGCGGCGCGCATGGAGATTCCATCTAAAGTCAGCGACATCCTGCCATGGATAGTCAAACGGATTGTGATAGCGTCGCGGGCGAAGCTGTGACATGTAATTTGGATTGCCGAGCGGTTTCCAGAGCCAACGTGTACCCGTGTACGTGGGGCCATGCATGTGGCCCGTGGTGATATAGCATCCTCGCGCTCCTGTCTCAAACGGATATTTACCGAGGTGCCGCTCCATACTTTTCATCTGCTCGGTCTGTTTCCACGTCGCGCGCGGCTGCGGAGGTCGTGCGGGGGTTTCGTTCTCACCGAGCTCTGCAAGCACGTTCTCAATAGTGTGTCCGCTGATAACAGCTGCCTTCGTCCTCACCTTTTCCACCTCGTGCTCCACTTCGTGCATCCAATCGTGATCTTGGTCATGCGTAAAGAGGATTCCCTGCTTGCCACACTTTCGGATGATTATCTGCACCCATATTTGCTCTTGAGGCTCTATGTTGCTCATGAATTCAAGTATCGTAGCGAGTGGGTCTACACGAAATTCCTCCTTCGGGTCCTTATCGAGCTCAAAGTCTATATACGTCTTCGGCTGGTAGGCATTCATTGCCATCGAGTCAGCCTTTAGACCGCTATGGTACGCCTCGAGACGCCAGTCTGTGCAGAACACATTGTGTTTTTCAGGGTCGAATTCAAACTTGGTCGCATAGTCCTCCACTTCATACAGCTCGACTTCTGGATATTGGCCGTATATAGCACTCTCGACTTCGCTCTTGTAGTTCTTCCACGTCCAAATATAGAAATGCAGCTCTCCCCCGAAACTTGCAATCTCAAAAGAGAAGAATGGTCGCACCTGACCTTTCCACGCGCGATGGATAAAGGTGGTTTCGCCCGATGAAATCGAGAACAAGCTAAACGCTATCTCCATCGCTCGCGGTGATTTTGTGATCTCTCTCGGCACTTTCATTTCGAGCAATATCGGGTTGCGACCGGAGAGGAAGAGCGACTGTACGTACCACATCCAAATTCTCCATGCTCCCATAATAAGTATGATCGGGAGCCAAATTGGCGCTGTGCCGACGATCCAATTGAAGGTGTAGAGCGGCAAGTGCGGTATGAGGTGAAGAAGCCATAGGTATTCTGCCACGAAGAGGGCTGCAAGAAACATGCCACGCGACACGCCCCAGTCGCCGAGCCAATTTATCCACCCGTCGAGTGAAGAATACTTCAATCCGTCTGTATACGTCGTGATGAACTTGTGTATGACACCACCTTCGCTCGAAGACATGGCAAAATTATATCATTTGATTTACGCACCAACAGAAAACGCACCCGATTTAGGCGCGTTTTCTAATCATGAACACGGGAACTATGCTTTCTTTGAGAATGCGTACTTACCGTCTGACTGTTTAACAAACATCGGATTCTGGAGATTGACAGAGATTGTCGCATCTTTGACATAGCGCTCGCGCTTTACGCGCTCAACTATCTCTTCGCGAGTAAGAGGACCTTCCCTCTCAAGAATGCCACGGATCACATCGCGCACGACGCCGGGCTCATAGCCCCATTCTTTGAGCGCGTAGAGCCCTCGACCCACGAGTACAAAGCGACCGTCTTTGATCAGCTCGTTGTGTGTCGTTGCAGGGTGCGTCTCGCGACCGAACAGATTCTCGATGCCCTTTGCGACTTCCGTGAAGTGCATCGGGGAGCCGTGGCGCTTGAGCGTGAGATATGCAAAATCACGCGTGTTCTTGATACGGACGTGTGGAGATTCCATCCTTCCCCATTCGCCAAGTGGATTGCGGCCGATGCGCTTCGAGATATGGAGCCAACGCAGGAGGACGTCGTCTCCGCGATTCTTCACGCCGGCCTGACGCAAATGCTTCGAGAAAACCTGTACAAACTCGTCCTCCGGAGTGAGCTTGTTGGATTCGAGAGACTCGTACAAATTCGTGAGTGCTTCCTCGACCTGCTCCGCGAGCTGCTCATCCACGTGCCAGCGAGACTTAAAGTCTGCGTTCTCACGTCTATCCTCGAAATGATGCGCCACGGTAAGCAGGAAGATGATGTGGTTGTGGTCGGCGTCTGCCTTTGCGACATGGCCAAGCAAAGTTTCCTGGGCGAGGATTCCGCCAAGTGTCTGGACAGCACGCTTGAGATCCTCTAGAGCGGACGCAAACTCCGTATAGGCATCAGAATCACGGACGGCGGCTATCCCGTGGTTTTCTATCTGGCGAATACGCTCACGTGTAATACCGTACTCCTGACCGATGGCATCGAGCGTGCGCTGCTCTCCCTTCGGAGAGAGCCCGAAACGGTCGACGAGCACCCTCCTGGAGCGCTCAGGGAGCTCCGAAAGGAGCTCCTTGGTGACGTTTTTTGGCGAAAATGAAAGCATATATGTATCTCGATATTTGACTATTCCTATACCTGTGGCTTTGTTTTATCAAACCACGGGGCATCCGTCAAGCCCCTGGCAGATTCTGGGCTACCCGGTCTTTTCCACAGAATAGCCCCATGTTCTCGGATATACGAGAAACGGAGACACAGGGCTTCCGTGATACTATCGCTCCATGTCCACTGTGCGTCCCATCGTCCCACCGCAAGATATCGAGATGGAGCGGGCGCTCTTGGGCGCACTCCTTCTTAGCCAGAACGCCATCTACGAAATTGCCGACATCGTCGGCATTGATTCCTTCTACATGGGCAAGCATCGGACTATTTACGATGCGATGCTCACACTTCACGCAAAGGGTGAGCCTATTGATGTCGTGACAGTCTCGGGCAAGCTGAAAGAGCGAAAGCAGCTTGCCGACATTGGTGGCGCCTCATACCTCTCCGAGCTCGCAGCTGCGGCTGCTTCCCCGGGCAGCGCGCGCCATTATGCGCAGAGTGTCCAGACCAAGTTTGTCCTGCGCTCGCTTATCGACGCCGCAGCCAAAATCGGTGAGCTCGGCTTTCAGGAGGATCGTGATATTGAGCAGGTCCTCGACGAAGCGCAATCTGCGATATTTCAGGTTTCAAACTCCCCCATGTTGCAGAGTTTTAGCTCGATAAAGGATGAGCTTGCGGAGGCATGGGAGCGCCTTGAGTCTCTACAAAAGCATCAGGGTTCGATGCGCGGCGTGCCTACGGGTTTTCCCCAACTCGACAACATGCTCGCCGGCCTTCAGAAATCAGATCTTGTCATTCTTGCTGCGAGGCCCTCGATGGGTAAGACATCGCTCGCGCTCGATATCGCCCGACAAACCGCTATAAAACACAAGACGCCCGTCGGCATTTTTTCGCTCGAAATGAGTTCTCAACAACTCGTCGACCGTATGCTCGCTGCACAAGCGGGCGTCAACTCATGGCGACTGAGGACCGGCAAAATATCACGCGATGACGAGTACGATAGGCTCCAAGACGGCATCGCACAGCTCAGCGAAGCGCCGATATACATTGACGATAAGCCGGGTATGACCGTGCTTTCTATGCGCTCCGTCGCAAGACGCCTCAAGATGGAGCGCGACTTGGGACTTGTCATTATTGACTACCTCCAGCTCATCACGCCGAGCAACTTCAAGTCCAACGATTCTCTCGTACAGCAAGTAACCGAGATTTCACGTGCACTCAAAGCGATGGCACGTGAGCTCGATGTGCCCGTCCTTGCGCTCTCACAGCTCTCTCGTGCCGTGGAGCAGCGCGGCGGCAAACCTCGCCTCTCCGACCTCCGCGATTCTGGCTCCATCGAGCAAGACGCCGACGTGGTCATGTTCATCCACCGCGACGATATGATGGGTAACCGCTCTGACAATGAGAAGACCGGCATAGCTGAGATTCTCATCGAAAAGCACCGCAACGGACCCGTCGGCAAAGTCGACCTTAAGTTCGATGAAGAGAAGACCACCTTTATGTCTATCGACAAGAGCGACTTCGGCGACTTCGTGACCGAAGCGCAAGTCGGTGGCGAATCCGCACCGTTTTAGTCGCTGCGATATACTGCGCGCATGGACCCCATCGATAGACTGTCACGAATATTTGAGCGTTTTCCCGGCATCGGACCACGGCAGGCGAACAGATTTGTCGCATACATACTGAGGAGTACCCCGGCCCTTCGGCGAGAGCTTGTCGACTCGATACAACAGCTCTCAAGCGGCGTCAGGCAGTGCGATGAGTGCATGCGCTATCATGCGGGCGAGCATAAGGTGTGCAGCATATGCGCGCACCCAGAACGCGACCCCTCATCGCTCGCGGTCGTCGCTTCGGACTCAGACTTAGCCGCGCTAGAAAGAAGCGGCACGTATAGAAGCATGTATTTCGTACTTGGCGGCACAATTTCTCTCGCATCGGAAAAAGCTACCGGTCTTCGCATAGATGCGCTGCTTTCCTCTCTCCCGAGGCGGATAGAGCACGGACTCAAGGAGGTGATCCTTGCATTCCCGGCCAACCCAGAAGGTGACGCCACGACCACGCGCGTGCGCGAGGATATTTCGGAACACGCCCCAACGCTGCGCATTACGGCGCTCGGTCGCGGCCTCTCCACGGGGAGCGAGCTCGAGTACGCCGACCCGGAGACTATCAAGAGCGCGCTCGACTCCCGACGCTAAGTCAAAAGCCGCCCCTTGGGGCGGCTGTTTGGTTATGAGATTGCGGTGATGCGGACCTTTGCGTACTCCTGTCTGTGGCCCTTCTTTTTCGCGTAGCGGCTCTTCTGGCGGTAGCGAAGGACAATCACTTTCTTGTCGCGGGCATTCTCCACGAGCTCCGCAGAGACTTCTGCACCCTTGATATACGGGGCTCCCACGACTGTCTTTGCGCCATCGTCGGTCAAAAGGACCTTGTCGAACGTTATTTTAGCACCGGCCTTATCAGCGCCCTTTATGGTCTCGACGTCGAGGACGCTGTCCTTGGTGACAACGTACTGTTTCCCCCCCGTCTCTATAATTGCGATTTTCGCCATAAGTGGGTGGATATTACGATGTATCCGCAATTTAGGCAAGTCTTGCCTCCCTTGACGCTCCGGCCTCTATATTGTTAGGAGTCCTGAGCAGGCTTGTCGATGAATGGAATCTCGAGCTCCGGAGACACTTCCGTTATGCGCATGACGTCCTTATCAATCTTGCCGAGCTCTTTGCTCCCCGCGTTGAAATGGTTCACCGTCGTAGAGAGCGAATTCCCGAGTTTCTTGTAGTAATCTTGATAGGCGTTGAGATGCCTTCCGAGCGCCTCCACATTCTTCGCGATATCCTTAGCGGTCTCCTCTATCTTGAACGCCTTGAATCCGTAAAGCACCGACTGTAAATACGCCGCAAATGTCGTCGGCGATACAATGATGACTTTCTTCTCATTGTAGGCGTAGTCGATGAGATTGCGCGTATTTACCTTTACCGAACCCACCTCATTGATGAGGAGGTCGTAGTAGATGGCCTCAGCCGGGATGTACATGAAGGCGAAAGGAAGCGTGCCGTCTTTCGGGCGCACATACTTCGCACATTCGTCGATGCGCATCTTGAGATCATTTTTAAACTGCTTCTCAAGCTCTTCGCGCTGCGCATCGTCTATCGCGTTGACCAGACGTTGGTAATTGTCGAGGGAAAATTTCGCGTCGATAGGTATGACGCCTTCTTTTGTTACAACGACAGCGTCAACTGTCTCCCCACCCGGGAATTCATACTGCATTTTGTACGAACCCGGCGGTAGAATATTGCCCAAGATAAGCTCCAGGGACGCTTCGCCAAGATTGCCGCGCTGTTTCTGGTGCTTGAGCACCTTTTCAAGATTTGCGAGCTGCTCGGCGATAGTCATAAACCGCGTTGTCGCCTCGTTGGTCTTTGTCTGCTCTTTCGTCACCTCGAGGAGTTGTTCAGACATCTGTTTACTGATAGAGCTCATAAGGCGCTCCGCCTGCTCAGCTTGCGTGCGCATGCCTTCAAACATCCTGCTTGTACCCTCGCCGAGCTTCATCTCCATAGCGCGTGTCAGGTCTTGCATCTGATTTTGCAGGAGCATCATGCTTTGCATATCCTGCGGGGCATCCACCTTTCGCATCAGCATGTATGCAAGTGCCGCCAGCAGCGCCAGCACTAAGATAAGTAGCGCTATTATGAGCCATTCCATGCGGCGATTGTAGCACGGTCGCTCTTTGCTATACTTTGGCGCATGCTCCAACTTCAAGTACGAGAAGACTTAAAAACAGCCATGAAAGCGCGCGACCAGATTCGTGTCGATACACTCCGCGGCGCACTGACCGCATTCACCAATGAGCTCGTCGCCAAAGGAAAAAAACCGACCGAGGAGATTGCAGACGATGATGCGGTCACCGTGCTCAAACGCCTTGCTAAGCAACGCCAAGACTCCATAGAACAGTTCACCAAGGGCGACCGCTCGGAACTTGCGGAGAAAGAAGCGACTGAGCTTTCAATACTCAAGGCGTACCTTCCTGAGATGGCTTCTCGAGAAGCTATAGAAAAAGTCGCACGCGCAAAGAAAGAGGAGCTTGGCCTTACCGACGCTTCAGGAGCAGGAAAGCTTATGGGAGCTGTCATCAAGGAATTTGCGGGAAAAGCCGACGGTGCCGATGTAAAGGCGGTCGTAACGGCGCTGTTTGCATAGGACTCTCAGATCACGCATGTGCGCCTTTTTTTGGTGCGCATCTCATGCTATAGAGTGCCCAGCACGAGGAGGCAACGATGCGCAAAACATGGTCAAGGCGTCGCAGAGCGAAATTTGAGCTCAGAAAAGAGCTTGAGCGCAGGAAGCAAAAGGCACTCGAAGAGCAGGCCGCGGCGCTCGCTGAGCTTGCGGCCGAAAAAACAGCGAAGGAGTACGAGAGCCTTGTGAGGGAGACGAACCAAGACATCGTTCCTTTCGACGACTCCCCTCTTGGAGCCATCGTCGTCAGTGATGAATAAGCGGGACCGTATCGCGTACCCGCTTTTCTTTTTGGTCAGTATGCCGCGCGCGTGCGTGTAGCGTGGTATACGGAGAAGCCCGCAGCAAGGGCTGCAAGTGCGAAAGAAAACGCGAGCGCATGCGGTAATGCAAATACGCCGAGGAATGCCGCCGCCACAAGGCACAGGATGATGCGACCGAGCGCCATCCCCATTTCTTTTAGTGCTGTATATTCGTCGACGAATGTGTGATTGTCGCCCGTTTGTTCATAGGCATGGATATCGATTCCTCTCGCGGCCGTGCGGCTCGCCGTATGGAAATACGTATCCACAAGCACAGCACCTACAAATCCGCCGACGCCGAGGCGCATGACCCAGCCAGAGGCAGCCACGAGCGGCTGTACTCTCACGGGCACCGCGTGCACGGCATCGCCAAAGAGTTTTCGCGCCACAAGTGTGAATAGAAGGGTGAGCGACATTACGACACCCAGCAGCGGATACGACCAATCAAGCAGCGTGAAAACGGTGATGGGCCACAGGATAAAAAGCGCTGCCGCCTCAAGTCCCGACAGGACAGACGACCACAAGAGAGATCGATGGCGCTCTTCGAAGAGCTCATGAAATGTCGCCCGATACGACCACGAAAATCCTTGGTACGTGTCTTTCATCGAGAGAAGCGGGACAATCGAAGCAAGGGACAATGCGCTCGCGATGTACATAAGATACACGAGCGATTGACCTCCATTCGTAATATAGAGGCCTCCGATGAGAGGGATCAGCGCAATCACAACTTCTATCCACTCTCGATAGCGCACCGCGCTCGTCTCCTTTGCGACCTCATATGGTATCCAATACAGAGCTCGATAAAGGCCGCTCAGTATCGCAAAAAGTGCTATACCAAGTGCGACATCGCCGAGCACTCCTGAGAAGGCAGCGCCGAGTACTAGAAACGATGCGGCGAGTGCACAGATAGAGGCTACGAGTGAGCGCCGGTATCCGTGTCTCAGCCGCGAAGCAGTAACGGGGGTGAGCAATATGACAATCACATGAGTAAGTGCATACGTGAGCAGCACGCTTACGAATGCGCCTGAAACTGAGCGTGACTGAATGTAGAAATACTGAAAAATAAACACCCACGCGAAGAGATGTGCGCCCGAGAGAGCGGCTCGTATAAGCAGGCGGTGCAGAGCTCTATCCTTAAGATTCATGCGAGTCACGAGTCATCGGCGGTGCTGAATGACGATGCAGGCGTGGCGCGAAGAGCGGTATGAGCACGATGAGAGAATACCCCACCCACACATTCCAATCCGAAAAGAGTGCCCAGCCCGTAAAAGGTACCGAGAATACGATATCGAGAAGCGCCACGACTACCAGCCATGCAATCGAGTACGGCAGTATGTCTCGCCACGAAACAAAGCGCAGGGACTGCCCCGCGTAGAGAGCCATGGCCATAAGCACGGCGAGGCTTACGAGGCGCGGCACGATGCCCTCCACGAATCCGTACAAGACGAATCCCGACCACAAGAGAAACATAATCGCATACATGGTAATCCCCCAGCCGAGGAGTGCTCCAAATTTCATTCCCTCATTATGAGCGACCGGGACATCTTCCGCCTGTCACACTGTGGATAGCTATTCCCTGTGATCTTCTTCGACCGGTTCCGCGCTCATCATCATGCTTGCACTCTCAGTGTCAGGACGTGAGCGTGTAAACGTTCTCACATCGGTCTTGAGTCTCTCTGATGCATCCATATGCACCTCCACTGTTTTTACGGCGCGAATAGCTTCTTGGAAATTACTGAATGCACTTCCATAATCTCCGTCTTTGAGTGCATCTTCAGCATGCTCAATAGAGCGCTCTGCCTCTTCCGCGCTCTCGCGTGCGACATCTGCGGTCGTTGTCGACTGCAGCAGCGCAGAGTTTGCACGTGAGCGCACACTCAGCACAACCTCCTTCGCCTTTTGCTTCTTTTTGAAAGCCGCTTCACGTATGTCCTTGCCATCGCGCGTGGCGACGAGCGCCGCCTCGTGCGATGTGCGCGACGCCTGCGCCGCTTCTGCCTTACTCAGAATAGAGCGGATAATGGGCTGCGCTGCACCGTCGTCATCGTCGGAAGATGAGAGCGCGACGAGCACTTCAGCGTGTCCTATGAGCGATGCCTCCAGGTCGGACTGCACTGCGGCGACAGCCGCCTCTCCATCGCTTTTTGAAAGCTTTTCTACATGCGCATCAAATGCAACAACTGTGTCTTCAATCTCGGATTCGAGCTGCGCTTGCGCGACAGGCGTGAGCCTACCCTCTGCCACGAGCATCTCTGCTTCTACGAGGCGTCGCTCGAGTTTTTCTGTGTGCCACGAGGCCTCCGATGCGTCGGACACCGCGAGCGCACCTTTTACGGACTCGTTGACGTTGAGCTTGACCGCGTACAGAGGTTCACCTGGCAAAGCGCCTTCAGCCGCGTATGCGGTGCCAAGACCTACCACGAAAACCATAGCGAGTGTCGCCGGTACAAAACGATAGTTACTAAACTGCTGCCGGCCAAAGGCGTCGGTAAGCGCCGAAAGTCCGTCGAGAAAACGCACCGAGAATGGCGCTCGCGCCGGATGCTCACTCATGTGCATGAGGAGCTGGTTGCGCATGAGCGCTCGCTCGCTATCCGTAAGCGAGTCGCGTTTTACCTCTTCAAATATGCGTGTGATTTTTTCATTCATACTTCATTAAAAACCGTGGGCGATGTGCACGTAGACACTGTAGCAGTCTTGCGAGCACCTATTTCCCCCGTGAATTATAGACGATATACGGGGCACTATCTTACGTTTGATTGTGTGTGGCCTCTAAGAGAACGACCCGCCAGTAGGGCGGGTCGTCTCAATGAGGGGGGGGTTACCAGCTCCTTCCGCCGCCGCCAGTGTTTCCACCGCGACCGCCTCCAGAGTAGCCACCACGATCACCACCGCGGAAATTGTTCTTTGGGCGCTCTTCCATCGGCCTCGCTTCGTTGACCGTGAGAGTGCGACCGCCGAAATCCTTTCCGTTCCAGAGATCGATTCCCTTCTGAGCGTCTTCGTCTGAAGTCATCTCCACGAAACCGAAGCCCTTCGAGCGACCCGTCATACGATCCATGATGATCGATGCGGACTCTACAGCACCAGCCTGTGAAAATGCCTCGCGAAGTTCGTCTTCCGTCGTTGAGTACGGGAGACCGCCCACATATAGCTTCTTAGCCATGTCTCTTTGCGTTGCTTCCTTTAAAAAAATGTAAACCAACCTTTTCCTTATGGGAAAAACTTACATTCGCCGCAACTATAGCCCACGCACCTCTTTTCGCAAGCATTTTTCAACACCCCCACCGCGCGGGCTCTATAGAGCCGTATTATCCGGCTCATGCCGCATAAGCGTGCTCAATTTCTCGATACCACGATGAATTCTCACCGAAATGACATTCTCCGAGACGCCGAGCACATCCGCGATTTCGCGCGGCGACATCTCTTCGAGATACCGCATCGTAATAGCCGTCTTGTATATCTCATCGAGGGAATTCAGGTGTGAGAGCGCTTCTTTGAGCGCCGGTGTGTCTTTCGGCTCGCCGATGCTCTCATCTTTAGGCTCGAAGCCATCGTCGTCCATCATCGCGTCGAGCGACGCTGATTTCTTTTTGCGCGAGCCGTCGACTATCAGATTGTTGGCGACGCGATACAAAAACGCGCGCATGTATTCAATCTTCTTGCCCTCAGACAGGTACACCCATGTCTTTGAAAACGCCTCCTGCACCACATCCTTTGCTACCTCTCTATCGCGAACTCGTATGAGGCAATGCCGAAAAAGCGCATCAGAATGCTCTTCATACGAGGCAAGAAAGGACGCTTCCAGCTCCTTAGCCCACGCCGCCTGCCGTGCTGATACTTTACGCGCCATTGAAGTATCAAGATATCATGACTCAGCCAGCTTGTGGGTCGGCAGTATTTTGACTCCTGCCATGGACGCATTTCCAAAATCGCAGACTCGTTTGAGTCCAGGATTACCAAGTAATTCTGCTATACTCGCGTGATGGACGACTATTTGAAACTTGCTCAAGAAATCGCTGATGAAGCGGCAATCATTGCCCTTAAGCATTTCAGTTTTGAAACTGAGCACGTCTGGAAAAGTGACGACACACCACTCACTGCTGCTGATACAGCAATCAACAAACTTGTTATAGAGAAGATAAACGCCAAGTATCCCGACCACAGCATCTATGGCGAAGAAGCGAGTGATCATAAAAATGGCTCGCGTTATACGTGGGTATGCGATCCCATTGACGGCACAATGCCATTCTCTCTCGGACTTCCTATATTCACTTTTTCCCTCGCGCTCGTGGACCAAGCGAGCGGTCAGCCGATTCTTGGAATAGTGAACGATCCCGTGATGAAGAATAGATATTGGGCCACTGAGGGAGGGGGTGCATTTCGTAACGGCACGCCGATACAGGTGAGCAAAGAAACGAGTCTTAAAAATACATATATCAGTACCGATGGCTCCTTAGATTTTGGCATCGGTATTGATAGTTTTGAGACCATGCGGACCCTGAAGACGCGCGGGGCACGAACGTTTAAACTCCTTTCCATCGTGTATGGAGGTATCCAGGTGGCAAATGGCAAATTCGTTGCCGCACTGTTCTATGGTAGCCATGGTCACGATGTGGCAGCCCTCAAGATCATCATCGAGGAAGCGGGTGGCAGAGCAACCGATCTCACGGGTAAATCACGTCGCTATGATGAAGAGGGCATCGGTTTTGTAGCGTCCAACACTTTACTGCACGAGGAGATTCTGGGATTGATCGCGAAGGCGTAGAAGGACGTGCTTTTTCAAACGGCGGCGCGGCCATTCTCCAAGTATGTCATTTCTCGTCTTAAGAGTTCTATCATTTTCGGATTGCATACATGTTCTATGGCTACAAGGTCCAACTTGCCGGGTGGAATTGTGCCTTCCCTTCTTACTCTATCCATATATAAAGTCTGGCAAATTCGTGCAAGCCCGCCAGGGGAAAACGTAAGGCCCTCTGTTTCGACTTTATCCGCTGCCTCTGCAAGATCTCTAAATATCTGGTAGGGTTGCCCATGGGTAAAAACCACTGGCCGCACTTTGTCTCCAAACCTTTGCATATTATCCGATAACTTCACCACTTGCGCGTATAAACGCAGGAGAATGTCGCGATAGGACTCACCGCGTTCGGAAAAATAGTTATTTAACTCGGGATACTTGAACGTACCATCTTCCTGTCGTAATGGGTCGCCAAAATGGTAGTCGAGGTTGTCTTTGGAAGGATCTCTTTCATTGAAAGTCTCCGCGCTAAATATTTTCCACGCAATTTTTAAACCTTCGAAACTATCACCTGCCTTGTAACCAGGCGGCAGTATAAAGGCACCTTGATCAATTTCGCGTAAGTTTGGATCAGTTTCTAATATAATATGCAGTTTAATTGGTTTGTCCCTTAGGCTATGTTCTACCATCTGCGCAGTTTCGATTGTCCTTGTCTTTGTTGATGCACAAAATACAAGCGTGTTAAAGCCGCCTTCGACGGCGTGCCGATACACTTCATCTGCCATGTTAGCCGCAAGATGTTCTTGTCCTGCAACAAGTCCCGCATCACGCCCCTCTCTCTCGAGATCATCACGATCATGCAGATGCTTAGCTACATGTATGCGCATTTTCTCGTTCATGATATCCATCGAATTGAATCGATTTATGCCATGTTAGCACAAGGAGCATAACGGACCACAGTCGTCATTCCTCTTTCATTTGACAAACTAGGACATTTCAGTACAGTCGAGCCAGTCCAGGAATGCGTTATATCGCTTCCAATCCCAACGTAACCGGGACGGGGAGGAATATTCGCAACCATGCATATCGTTCTCAAGCTCGCTCAGATAGCGAAGAAAGGTACACGATGGCTAAAAAGGCTATTGTTATGGCAGGGGGCCACGGCACACGTCTGGGCCTTCTCACAAAGCACGGTATCACCAAAATCATGCTGCCGGTGTACGACCGGCCCATGATTGTCTATCCAATCGAAACTCTCGTGAGAGGCGGCATAACTGACATTCGCGTAGCACTCAACGGAAGAAATCCTCAGCTCGTGATGGATTTCCTGCAAGACGGTGCTCATCTCGGATGTCGGATTAGCTACACCTACCACGCGGAGGTGTTCGCAGGACCGGTCCGGCATTTCATGTCGTCCGAAGATTGGGTAGGCAACGATGACGTCGTCGTCATGCTGGGAGATTCGTACTTTCGATTTCTCCTCGACTTTGCGAAAGTGAAAGCTCCGCACATCTGGACGATGCCGCTTGAGAACATGGACGATCCACGAAAATACGGCCAGGTGAAAGTATCTGGCGATCGCGTGTCGAAACTCGTGGAGAAGCCGAAGAAGGTATTCAGCGGCATTGTGGCAACTGGATGCTGGGTTTTCCCAAGCGATGTATTCGCGAGGGCGCGTAAGCTCCTCGGAAAGGAGGGAGAACTGCAGTTCGCTGATCTTTCCATGGAATACGTTCGCGCTGGCGCAATGACGCACACTCCAATGCCTGCGGGCTCCTATCTCGACCTGGGTACGCCTACGGCCCTGTTTACGGCGTCACAGGTTGTCGCTCACGAGCGTCAACTTGAAATGCTCGTGAAGAGATAGACGCATGTGGTCGCGTTCACCCAATACAAGGCGTCGATCCCGTGTGATCGACGCCTTGTTCCTTAACTCGATGTAATTAGTATTGCTGCGCCCCTGCCCGAGGGGCGCGTCGTTTTCGTATTTGTGGACCCTAGCGGATTCGAACCGCTGACATCCACATTGCAAATGTGGCGCTCTACCAACTGAGCTAAGGGCCCTCTGTACTAACACCCGGGATTATAGACTAGGCTCGCTCCCTCGCCAAACGCATGGAATGCTCGAGGAACTCAAGGACCGATGAGCCGACGCTCTCAAGCATCGCCGGGAATGACGCGCTTGGATAGAGGCCGGGTATAGAATTGACCTCGAGGAGATAGATTCCCTGCGGCGCCACGATAATGTCGGCGCGAGAAAAATGCGAAAGCCCGAGCGCTCGATGCGCGGAGCGGGCTACGTCGGCAAGAGATAGTTTTTGCGCATAAGAAAAGCGACTCGGTACTGAGTGGCGCAGCATGCCCTCTGCGTGATGCATGGAGAGAAGGTGCGAGGAATCTTTGTGGACATGCGCTGGAGGTAGCGCATAGAGCTCTTCGTCGCGAAAGTTTTCTATGATACCGACAGATGCTTCTTCACCTCGTACAAATTCCTCGATGAGCGCCGTACCGTACGCGTCTATCGCATCGCCGATTATGTCGGGAAGCTGTGCGATGGTCGGCGAAAGCACGAGACCGTGGCTTCCCCCTTCGCCTGGCGGCTTCACCATGTACGGCGGGCCGAATTGTGAGAATACGACCGCGGCCATCTCCGCCGTATTGAGCCCGTTGTCTATGCTAAAGGTAATCGCGCGCGGCATCTTCACGCCGGCTTTTTGGAGCACTTCCCTTGCGCGAATTTTGTTGAGGGAGAGTGCAGATTGAGAGGCTCGAGAGCCGGCATACGACACCCCCGCGCGCTCAAGGATTCTTTGCACGGTACCATCTTCACCTACCCCGCCATGAAGCGCATTCAACACGACGTCTACTTGCGCGAGTGCACGCGCTGGCGTCGCTGGCTGGCCACGCAAATGCCACAATCCATTTTTATCTATGAGTATGTCGCGCACGTCGTAGCGGTCCTCAGGAAGCACCTTGAGCATCTCCGCACCCGTCTTGAGCGAGAGAGCATACTCATTTGAGGTGCCACCGCGGAGAACACCCACGATACTTCGCGTCATGCGCAAATTATATCACCGTTATTTGTCGTAATCGATGATTGGTTTACTCGCGGGTACGTCAAACGCGCTGAGATTCGGCTTCCACCACACTGCGCATTGCGCATTCACGAAAAGCGGCGGGAGCACTTCGCCGAGTGACTGAACACCCGACTGTCCACCTGCCCCTATCCGCAGGATAGCCTCCGAATCATCGCTCCATATATACATTTCGTCGTCGCGGATAATCCAATACTGGGACTTGCCGTCGGTAAGGCTCGTAAAGGCGAGTCTCGTCATGCCTTTATAGTGATACGAGGTCACACGAGATGCAGAATTGAAGTCAGAATGATCTTCCGTGCACTTCATCGATGGTGCCGCCTTTAGTGCAGCTACTACATCACTCAGGCTTGATGCTTGAAACCCTTGCAGCGTTGTCTCCTTATAGTCTGTCACTGCACGCTCTTTCAGGTAAGCGTATCCGCCAAAGGCGAGCGCGACTGCTATGAGCACTGCGCATGCCTGGATGATTATTCTCGCGAGACGCATATGCTCAGTATATCTTGCCGCGACGCTTTCTATGCCAACCAATAGCGAATCTGTGAGCTTCGCTGTTGGCGAGCAAGATATCCTTTTCAAACGCATCTATTGACCGTTTGTCCCCCACAAGCTTCACCGGTTTGTGACGCTCATCTTTCACGACTCCGACAACCGGTATACGTACGCCGGCCTTTTTGAGCACGCGCTCGGCCGCTCGCTGCTGCGCCACGCCACCATCGACCGCAAATACGCGAGGGAGCGGCCATTCTGGGTGCGCAAGGCGACGGTCGAGCGCCTCGGTGAGTGCAGCAACGTCATTGTTTTCAACACTTTGTATTTTAAATTTACGATAGGCCGCCTTAAAGACCTCACCGCTACTCACGACTGTCATCACCGCGACGGTCTCCTTCCCCGAGGTGTGTGCGACGTCGAAGGCCTCGATACGCGCACCGCCGCCCGCAGACACTTTCTCCGCTTTGATAAGCGATACATCTTTGATGTGTTCGAGCGCCGAGCACTGCCGTCTGAGTATCTGCGCGAGCTCAAATTTCTCCGCTTTCGCGGCAGCATGCATCTCCTTTGTAAGCTGCCGTTTCAGACCCTGAAAATTGCCGGAAAAAAGCTGTGCGATATGCTGGATTGTCTTTGCGTACTCGGTTCGCGACACCTCCCCTGTGCACACGCCGGGACAAAGTCCTATCTGCTTATTGAAACAGGGCTTACACACGTATGGAAAACCGTCTTTTACATTCTTGGCCTGCCGCTGGTTCTCGCACGGCGTACATTTTGAATCTCGAAACGAAAATATCTTTCGCACAATCTTCAACGCCTCCTGGAGCGAGGCGCCTTCGGTAAACGGGCCAAACTGGTGCTTTATAGCCGACGCCTCCCAATTTTGGAAAAGTTCTCGCCCGCGCACGACCAGCACACGTGGGAAATTCTCCTTGGTGATGACAACATAGTTGAAGCTCTTGTTGTCTTTCGACATCGCATTGTACGGCGGCATATGCCGTTTGATGAGATTGGCCTCGAGAATAAGCGCTTCGAGCACTGAGTGCGCGATCTCGTGACTCACCCCACTCGCCTCCTGAACCATTTTCTCGATATGGAGCCCGCGTGTACTCGCAATATCCGGCGAGAAGTAGCTTCTCACACGGTCGCGCAAAGATGTCGCCTTTCCTATGTAGAGGATTTTGCGGCCCTTTTTGAAGGTATAAACACCGGGCTCATCCGGCAAATCAAACTGTTTCAAGTCATCGCGCTGCATCGTGCGAGTATACTAGAGCCCTCTTCCACCACCCACAAGTCTCTTGCCGGCATGTTTGAGGGGGTCTCTGCAGCACGTCGGTGCGAAGCGGAGGGAATTTTCACCAGAAAATTTCCGACCCCCGAGAATATGCCGGCAAGGGACGCCCCCACTATCCACAGCTACGTTGCGTTTGACGCGTCGTAATCGAGGTCTATACTGCTGTTTTAATGACCTCCAAGAAGTGCCCGCAGATATACAGCCCGCTTGGGGCTATTTTTTTGTCATTTTTTCATCCCGCCTCGAGCGGGGTTTTTTCTATATGCGCTTAATACTCGAAGACGGCACGGTGTTCGAGGGCACAGGCTTCGGCGCACCTACTTCAAGCGCAGGAGAGGTGGTCTTCTCAACCGGTATGACCGGCTATGTTGAGTCGCTGACCGACCCATCGTTCGCCGGGCAGATTCTTGTCTGCACCTATCCACTTATAGGCAATTACGGGGTACCCGACGCATCGAAGTTTGAGTCAAGTCGCATGCACATTAAAGGCCTCATAGTTTCGGAGTATTCGAATACGTACTCCCATGGAGAAGCCAAGGAATCACTCGATGCCTGGCTCAAGCGCTCGGGAGTACCCGCGATTCAAGGAATCGATACGCGCGCTCTTACCAAGAAGCTTCGTGAGCGCGGCGTTATGCTCGGCCAAATCGTAGACACAGAGCCCGGTGAATTCATCGACCCCAACAGAGAAAACCTCGTCGCGAGTGTCTCGCCAAAAGACGTCCGCACATACGGCAGTGGTCCGCTGCGCATACTCGCCGTCGACTGCGGCATGAAGGAAAACATCGTACGCGCTCTCACGAGACCGGAGACGACCGTCATACGAGTGCCCTGGAATTTTGATTTCGCGCGTGAGAGATACGACGCGATTGTGCTCTCCAACGGCCCGGGTGACCCTGAAATGTGCGACGCGACGGTGGTCAACATACGAAAAGCCATGAAGGAGCGGAAACCTATTTTGGGCGTGTGTTTGGGCAATCAGCTGCTCGCACTCGCCGCTGGCGCATCGACATACAAACTCAAATACGGACATCGTGGGCAAAATCAACCGTGCATAGACGCAGATAGCGGGCGCTGCTACATTACCTCGCAAAACCATGGTTTTGCCGTCGACGCATCCACGTTACCGACAAGTTGGCGTGTCTGGTTTACCAACGCCAACGACGGCTCCGTCGAAGGTATTCGCCACACGTCGCATCCATGGCGCTCTGTACAGTTCCATCCCGAAGCCTCGCCCGGCCCTACCGATACCGCATGGATATTTGATGACTTTCTGAAAGAGCTCACCGTACACAGACGGATTCACGTAACTCATATATGACGAAATCCTTTCAAGACAACCACGAGCGCGAGACTGCTTCTTCCGGCGTGTCTCGCAGCGCGTCGTCTGCCGACCCAAGACATCGAGAGGCAGCGCTGCGCGAGCACGCGCAGACAGCGACGCCGAAGAAGCTGCCTCGTCGAGTTCTTCTGCTCGGTTCCGGCGGGCTCAAGATCGGACAAGCCGGTGAGTTCGACTATTCGGGCTCGCAGGCAATAAAGGCACTCAAGGAAGAAGGAATCGAGGTAGTACTCATGAATCCAAACATCGCGACTGTACAAACCGATGAAAAGCTCGCCGACACCGTCTACTTCCTGCCGCTTACACTCGCTTTCGCGACGGGCGTTATAGAGAAAGAAAAGCCCGACGCCATCTTCTTGAGCTTCGGGGGCCAGACCGCTCTCAACCTTGGCCTTCAGCTGGAAGAAACGGGAATACTCAAGAAACACGGAATCGCCGTGCTTGGCACTCCCGTATCCACCATTCGTGATACGGAAGACCGCGACCTCTTCATCGCCCGCCTGAGCGAAATCGGCGTACAGACGGCGAGGAGCAAGGCTGCACGCGCTGTCCAAGAAGCGCTTCGGGCCGCAAAGGAAATCGGATTCCCCGTGATGCTGCGGTCAGGATTTGCTCTCGGAGGGGAAGGCTCTGGCGTCGTCAAAAATGCTCAGGAGCTCACCGACAAACTTACCGAAGTCTTCCGCAACGTGCCCCAAGTGCTCGTCGAGGAGAATCTCGGGGGTTGGAAAGAGGTGGAATACGAGGTCGTGCGCGACAAGGCGGACAATTGCATCACCGTCTGCAACATGGAAAACATTGACCCGATGGGCATCCACACTGGCGAATCTATCGTCGTCGCTCCATCACAAACGCTCTCCAATCGCGACTACCACATGCTTCGTGAAGTAGCGATTAAGACCATTCGGCACCTCGGCATTGTCGGCGAGTGCAATATTCAGTACGCGCTGCATCCCACTTCGGGCGATTACCGCGTGATCGAAGTGAACGCGCGTCTTTCCCGCTCTTCCGCACTCGCATCAAAAGCTACGGGGTATCCTCTCGCGTTCGTCGCGGCAAAGCTTGGCCTCGGATACACGCTGACTGAGCTTAAGAACTCGGTGACAAAGAAGACGACCGCGTGTTTCGAGCCCGCGCTCGATTATGTGGTCCTCAAGATGCCGCGATGGGATCTCGCAAAATTCGAGAATGCCGCCACGAGAATCGGTACGGAGATGAAAAGTGTGGGCGAAGTCATGGCGATTGGCCGAAGCTTCGAGGAAGTGCTTCAAAAAGCAATTCGCATGCTCAATACCGGCGCACAAGGATTCACCACACAGAAGAACGGTGCCTTCAACGTGGCCAACTATCGCAAAGAAATTCATGAGCCAACGACGCGCCGCATCTTTGCTTTGGCGCAGGCGCTGCGCGACGGCGTAAGCATCGAGCGCATACATCAGCTCTCTAAGATTGATAGGTGGTTTCTCTCGAAGATGGAGAACATTATTGCTATTGAAAAGCGCCTCAAGCGCGGGCGCCTCACCAAGGAGCGGATTCTTGAGGCAAAGCGTGCAGGATTCTCTGATGCGCAGATTGCCACACTTACGAAGTCTACCGAGCTCAAGGTGCGCGCCTTGCGCAAGAAGCTCGGGGTACTACCGAGTATTAAACAAATCGACACGCTCGCCGGCGAATTCCCCGCTCGCACCAACTACCTGTATGTCACGTATCACGGCACCGAACACGACGTCGAGCGCGGTGACAATCAAATGGCTGTACTCGGCTCCGGACCATACTGTATTGGCTCTTCCGTGGAGTTTGATTGGTCGTGCGTTCAGGCACTTAAGACACTGAAGAAGGAGGGATACGACACCATCATGATCAACTCCAACCCGGAAACGGTCTCTACTGATTACGACATGTCGGATCGGCTCTACTTCGAAGAGCTGTCACTAGAGCGCATCCTCGACATCGCCGAATTCGAGAAGCCAAAGGGCCTCATGATTTCAGCGGGTGGGCAGATACCCAACAATCTTGCACTGCCGCTTCACAAGTGCGGCCTGCCTATCTTGGGTACCTCACCTGAAGACATCAACAGAGCTGAGGACCGGCATGTTTTTTCCAAAATGCTGGACAAGCTTGGCGTCGACCAGCCCGGATGGGCAGAACTGAGCACGCTCGCGGCTGCTCGTAAGACAGCGAAAAAGCTCGGTTATCCTGTCCTCGTCAGACCTTCCTACGTTCTCTCGGGAGCTGCTATGAGCGTCGCGTACGACGAGCCGTCGCTTGTGCGATTCCTTCGCAAGGCCGTAAGTATCACCAACGACCATCCCGTGGTCATATCGAAATATATTGAGAACGCTCGCGAAATCGAGATAGATGGTGTAGCTAAAAAAGGCAAACTTGTCGTCTATGCAATCACCGAGCACGTCGAAAATGCAGGCACACACTCAGGCGACGCGACAGTGGTATTGCCGCCGCAGCGCACCTATCTCGAAACAATCCGCCGCGCCAAACAGGCAGCAAAACATATCGTTAAGGAGCTCAACATCACGGGCCCTTTTAACATCCAGTTTCTTGCAAAGGATAACAAGCTGCAGGTGATTGAGTGCAACGTACGCGCTTCGCGCAGCTTCCCTTTCGTATCGAAAGTTACCGGATACAACTTTATAGATATCGCGACGCGCGCGATTCTTGGTCGCGATGTCTCAGGCGAATACCATACCGTCGAGCTCGATACGGTCGCTGTAAAGTCGCCGCAATTTTCGTTTAATCGTATCAAGGGCGCGGACCCTCGTACAAGCGTGGAAATGGCATCTACGGGTGAAGTGGCATGCTTTGGTGACTCATACGCGGAAGCGCTCATCAAGTCCATGATGGCTGCGGGATTCCGTCTGCCTCGGAAAAATATCCTGCTGTCACTCGGAGGCGAGGAACATAAGGTGAAGCTACTTCCGGCACTCAAGAATCTATACGCGCTTGGATTTAACTTCTACGCCACCGAACACACGGCCGACTTTCTTTCGGAACACGGCATGCGTAATAAAAAGGTATACAAACTTCATCAGAGGAAAAAGCCCAACGTCGCCGAATTACTCCACTCCGGGGAGCTGGACCTCATCATCAATATTCAGCAGCGCGCACTCAAGCCTTCGCAGGATGGTTTTGCGGTACGCAGAAAGGCGATAGATATGAATATTCCTCTTATTACAAACCGGCAGCTCGCCGAGGCGTTTATCCTCGCACTCTGTGAACTCAAGGAGATGCCTGCACCCAAAGCCTGGCACGAGTACAAAAGCGAATAGGAAATTAAAAACCCCCGAACTCGACTACGCATACTAGTACGCGCAATAGTCTCGGGGGTACGCTACGCAACAACGATACAAGAACTTTTACATCCCGATACACTACGCGGGTGTGAAGTGCCGATTCCCACACTTCCTCACAGTCACATACACCGGGCCGGAAGGCACCAAGCCGGGTCATATGCACCGTGGTAGCCCAGGCAGTTTTATACCACGGCACAAGCCAGCGTCAATCCCGCTTGCCCTTGGCTTTCTTCAACATCTTCTTGAGGTAGTACCCCGTGTGAGAGCCCTCCGTACGCGACACTTCCTCCGGTGTGCCCTTTGCTACAATCTGACCGCCGCGCTCCCCACCTTCTGGCCCCATGTCGATAAGATAATCTGCGCACTTGAGTACATCGAGGTTGTGCTCGATGACAATTACCGAATTGCCCTTGTCGACGAGCTTCTGCAAAATGTCGATAAGCTTTGCGACGTCGTCATAGTGAAGTCCCACCGTCGGCTCGTCGAGCAAGTAGATGCTTTTGGTGATGTGGGGGCGGTACAGCTCCGATGCGATTTTTACACGCTGCGCTTCCCCGCCGGAGAGCGTGGTCGCGCTTTGGCCAAGTTCGAGATATGAAAGACCGACGTCTGCGAGAGAGCGTAGGCGATCCGATATCGCCGGTATGTCGTCGAAAAACTTCAACGCTTCTTCTACCGTCATCGAGAGCACATCGTGAATGCTCTTCTTCTTGTACTTCACTTCGAGCGTCTCTTTCATAAAGCGTTTTCCGTTGCATACATCACACGTGACGTACACCGTCGGCAAGAAATGCATCTCAACAGCCACGAGGCCGTTGCCTTGACACGCCTCACAGCGACCGCCCTTTACGTTGAATGAGAATCTGCCGGGTCCCCATCCGCGAGCGCGACTCTCTTCGCTCATCGCGAACATATCGCGGATGTGCGTCCACGCACCGGTGTACGTCGCAGGATTGGAGCGCGGTGTGCGACCGATTGGTGACTGGTCGATAAGAATCGCGCGTCCAAGGTATTCAGTACCCGTAAATTCCTTCACATTGTACGTCTTGGCCGTCCGAAATCGCTTGTCGAAGCGCGCCTGCAGATTGCGGTGAAGCAGTTCGTAAAGAAACGTCGATTTACCGGAGCCAGACACACCGGTGATACCTACGAGCTTACCGAGTGGAATATCGGCATTGAGATTTTTGATGCTAAATTTGTTGCCTCCGCGAATCTTTATCTTTCCTTTGTCTGCCGTGCGGCGTTTGTCAGGTACTGGTATCTCGGTCTCCTGACGCAAGTATGAGAGCGTACGCGAGCCAGACTTATTGGTCTTCGCCGTAAGAAGCTCCTCGAGCCAACCTGCGGCCACAATGTTGCCTCCGTGCGTACCTGCGCCGGGTCCGATATCGACGATGTAGTCAGACGCATAAATAGTATCTTCGTCGTGCTCGACGACGATTACTGTGTTACCGAGATCGCGCAGATGCTTCAGCGTATTGATAAGTTTGTCGTTGTCTCGCTGGTGAAGTCCGATGGTCGGCTCGTCGAGTACGTAGAGCGCCCCGACGAGGCCGCTTCCAAGTTGCGAAGCAAGGCGTATGCGCTGCGCTTCACCACCGGAGAGCGTGTTGGCCTTTCTATCGAGGGTGAGGTATTCGATACCCACGTTGAGCATAAACTGCAGGCGACTTGTAATCTCCTTGATTACCTGGCGAGAGATATCCTGCTCCTTCTTGCTGAGCTTCAACTGATTGAAAAACGTCATCGCGTCTTCTATCGAAAGGGCGGCGAGCGAGACAATGCTCATGCCGGTTGCAGGCCCCTTGTGTTCGACGGGCTCATGTACCTTGCCCATGAATACGTTGAGAGCCTCGGGCCGAAGGCGTGCACCCTCACACACATCGCATGGTTCGTCGCCAAAAAAATACTTGCTACCGAGACCTTTGCACTCAGGACACGCCCCGTATGGAGAGTTGAATGAAAAAAGGCGCGGCTCAACTTCCGGGAAAGAGAATCCATCGTACGCACACATAAACTTCGCCGAGATGATGTGTGACGTACCATCGGGGTCAGTGATATGTACGAGCCCATCGCTCTCAGCGAGCGCTCGCTCTATGGCCTCGCTTGCACGCTCAAGACTTCCCTTCACATCATCGTTGAATTCCGATACGAAGATTTCATCCACGATGATGTCGATGTCGTGCCGGTCGTTCTTACCCATGACGATTCGCTCGCGAAGGGATTTCTCTTCTCCATCAACTATCGCGCGTTCAAACCCTTTGTTGAGCATGTCGTAGAGCATTTGGTAGTACTCGCCCTTGCGCCCTACCACTACGGGCGCAGAGATACGCACTTTTTCCTTCGAAACCGCCGCGGTGAGCTTTTTCTTGCTGGCGACTTTCTTGTTCTTGCTCGCCTCTTCAACTATCTCCAAGACTTTTTCAAGAATCTCTTCGTTGGTCTGCTTCTTGACCTCCCTGCCGCAAGTCGGACAATGCGGGTGACCTATGCGCGCATAGAGCACTCGCAGATAGTCGTATATCTCGGTGATGGTCGCGACGGTCGAACGCGGATTGTTGGAGCGACTCTTTTGGTCGATAGATATTGCGGGCGAAAGACCCGTTATCTCATCGACATCGGGCTTCTGCATCTGGCGGAGGAATTGACGAGCATACGCAGAAAGTGACTCCACGTATTTTCTTTGGCCCTCGGCAAATATCGTGTCAAAAGCCAAAGACGACTTTCCGCTACCGGAAAGTCCCGTAAACACGACCATCTTCCCGCGCGGTATCTCTACCGTGACGTTCTTCAGGTTGTGCGTCCGCGCCCCTTTTATGACTATTTTATCGTCCATAGTGTATCTTTTCTCTGTCTTCTGCACTACTCCTGTATTTTCACCAATTGGTGAATTTACTGCAGTTCGCCTAGAGAAGGAGTCTCTCAAATCTGCAAACAATTCCGACCCCCGCTTTGCGCTAGGGGTTGGTAGGGGCACTATATCACGCGGGCTACAGGAGCGCTGCTTCCTCCTTGAGCTCTACGCCGAATTGGTTGAAGACCTCGAGCTTTATCATTTGTGCCAGATTTCGGACGTCGTGCGCGGTGGCCGTTCCCTGATTCACGATGTAATTGGGGTGCTGGAGGCTCGCTATCGCTCCACCTACGGTGGCGCCCTTCATGCCGGCTTTCTCTATGAGCCAACCGGCCGGTACCCTACTCTCACGTGACTTCACACCCTTTTCTGCCTCAAACATCTCAACGATATGCGCGGGGGCAATCGGATTCATAAAGAATGAGCCAGCTGCGCGTACATTTTGAAGATGTCTTCGCTCGCGCTCTGCTATCGTCTCGTCGGAAAGTCGAGCGCTCTCGACCGGCTCAACGGCATTGAGTTTCAGGGTCACGCTGGTGATAATCCAATCAGGGTTATCTTTGAAAAAGCTGTGCCGATATGAAAAGTCGCATACGCCGTTTTCGAAATCTTTCGTTTCACCGGACTTCGCATTGAATGCACTGACGCTCAGCACGAAATCCTTTATTTCCGGCCCGAATGCACCCGCGTTGCCGCGCACCGCACCACCCACTGTGCCCGGAATTCCAGAGAGTTTCTCCCAGCCGCCGAAACCCTGCATGCCGCATTCTCGGATGAGCGAGAGGAGGTTGCACCCGAAGTCCGCCGTAAGCACGCCATCTTGCAGCGTGTAACTCCCCTCCACTATGTGCAGTACGACAGCCCGGAGTCCGTCATCTGGAACAAGGACGTTGCTTCCTCCCGCGAGTACGATATACGGAAGTGACTTCTCTCGCGCAAAAGCGAGCGCGTCGCGCACATCCTGCTCGTTCGCGACGTCGATAAAGTATGACGCGGGGCCTCCAATACCAAAAGTAGTGAAAGGCGCGAGCAGTATGTTTTCCTGAATACGCATATTATTTTTTACCGGCCTTTGCCTTCTTCTTCGCCCCCTTGAGCAATTTCTCAAGCTCTCCTATCTCGTCGCGCAATATTGCTGCCGTCTCGAAATCCAGATTGTCCGCCGCTTCATGCATCTGCTGCCTCTTATCCTTTATCAACTTCACAGGGTCGCCACCGTCTGCCGATATATCGAGTTGCGCGAGCTCGTGTACCGCATTACGACGCGACTTCTGGATGTCTTCCATGATGTCGAAAATCCTTTTTTGAATCGTCTGCGGCGTGATGTTGTGCTTCGTGTTGTAGGCGACCTGTACGGCCCGACGACGATTCGTCTCGCCTATCGCCCGCTCCATAGAGCCGGTCATAGTGTCGGCATAGAGAATCACGCGGCCATGCACGTTGCGCGCCGCACGACCGATGGTCTGGATGAGAGAGGTCTCGCTGCGCAGAAAGCCCTCCTTGTCAGCGTCGAGTATGGCCACCAGCTCAACTTCCGGCAGGTCGAGGCCCTCGCGGAGCAAGTTAACGCCCACGAGCACATCAAAAAGGCCCTTACGAAAATCGGTGAGTATCTCGATGCGGTCTATTGTCTTTACATCGCTGTGTATATAACGAACCTTAATCTTTTTTTCTTCAAGGAACGTGGTCAGGTCTTCCGCCATCCTCTTGGTGAGGACGGTCACCATGGACCTCGCGCCACGCGCCGTTATCCGCTCCGCTTCGCGTATAAAGTCACGTACCTGGCCTTCATACTCCCCCGAGCTCACGATGGGGCGCACGACAATCTCAGGGTCAATAAGGCCGGTAGGCCTGATGACCTGCTCAATAGGCGTACCACTGCGCGCAAGTTCATATTTGCCTGGCGTGGCCGACGTATAGATAGTCTGTCCGATACTGCGCTCAAACTCGTCAAACTTGAGCGGGCGATTATCGACGGCGCTCGGCAATCGGAATCCGTGTTCAATGAGCGTCTCTTTGCGCGCTCTGTCTCCTGCGTACATCGCACCTACCTGAGGAATGGTGACGTGCGACTCATCCACCACGGTCAGGTAATCTGGCGTACCGTCTGCTTTGTGCGGAAAATACGAGAGCAGCGAGTACGAAGGTTCGCCAGGTTTTCTACGGTCGAAATGACGCGAGTAATTCTCAATACCGTTGCAGTATCCAAACTCACGAATCATGGAGATGTCTTGCCTCGTGCGACGCTTAAGGCGCTCTGCCTCAAGAATCTTTCCCGAATCGTTAAGCTTCTTAAGCTGGTCGGCAAGTTCTTGCTCTATATCCGCAAGAGCCGCGTCCTTTACCTCTTCGGCCGTAATGTAATGCTTGTGGGGAAAAAGAAACGCACTATCCACTTCGCGATGAATCACGCGTGTAATAGGGTCCATCTCTTGTATCGAAGCGATAGTACCGCCGGAAAGATCAAGGCGATATATTACGCGCTCTTGCGCCGGCATGATTTCCACGAGGGAGCCGAGTGGGCGAAACGTGCCGGGAGAGAGGTCGCCCGCTGTGCGTTCAAAATGCATCGATATCAGCTTGCGCGTAAGCGCTGCGCGCGTATACACCTGCCCCTTTTTGAGATTGAGAATCGCATTCTTGTATTCTATGGGGTTTCCAAGACCATAAATGCAAGAGACCGAGGCTACCACTATCACATCTGAGCGCGTAAGGAGCGCTTGTGTGGCCGCATGACGCAGCCGCTCGATATCCTCGTTGATCATCGCCTCTTTCTCTATGTACGTGTCAGTCACCGCCACGTACGCTTCCGGCTGGTAGTAGTCGTAGTATGAGACAAAGTAGTGCACGGCCGCATCAGGGAAAAAGTCACGGTACTCGGAAGCGAGCTGAGCAGCCAGCGTCTTGTTGTGTGCAATAACGAGGGTCGGCTTCTGTACTTTTTCTATTACGTTGGCAATCGTAAAGGTCTTTCCCGAGCCCGTGACGCCAAGGAGCGTCTGGTCGCGCACGCCCTTGGAGAGTCCCTGCACGAGACTCTCTATGGCTTTGGGCTGGTCGCCCGCCGGCGTGTATGCAGACTTGATAGTGAGGGACATCGGATTACTGTAACAAATTCTGCTTTTAAAAAGAAAGGCCTCCCTAGAGGAGGCAAGTCTGTACGCGTCGCTGTTCTTCTGTCGTTCGGGCTTCAGTCCTTCTTGGGGATTTCCTCCTCGCTTTCCGCAGCTGGCGTTTGCGTCGCCGCAGGCTTCTCTTCTTGATCACGCGACTGCGAACTCATTTGGAAGCGTCCTTCTGGGCCGGGAAGCCTACACCCTTGATTGGTACCGGTCAGCCTGCTCATCTGACTACCTTTCTCGCTGTATTGTCGACGGTGCGCCGTACATTCGTTCTGCGTTGCAAAACGTCCGCGTAGTATGCCCGGTCTTTCCACTTTTGCAAGCCGGGCGAGGGGCATACTGCGTTCCCTTCAGTTGCGCTGCAGACGGATAGGCATGCCGAAATCGGCACGATCTAAAGTCCACATCTCTATTCACAAGTATCGTCCAAGAAAGTCAGTTCTGTACTTCTCAAAATTGCCCTCGAGTATTGCGGTACGAATATTCTCCGTGAGCCGCGTAATAAATCGCATGTTGTGCGCGCTCGCAAGGATACCGCCGAGCATCTCACCTGATTTGAAGAGATGGCGAATATAGCTGCGGCTGTACTTTTTGCATACGAAACAATCGCAATCCGGGTCGATGGGACGCTGGTCCTCAGCGCATTCCGCGTTCTCTAGATTCAATTTGCCATCATACGTAAACACGGTCGCATTGCGGCCGTTGCGCGTCGGCAATACGCAGTCGAACGTATCGATACCCGCCGCTACGCCGATGAAAATGTCTTCCGGCTCTCCAATGCCGAGCAGGTGGCGCGGCTTCTCCTTCGGGAGGACTGCATTCACTTTCTCGAGAATACCTAAAATGTCGTTCTTATTAAAAGAACCTCCAATGCCGTAGCCGTCGAAGTCCATGTCTGCAAGCGTGTGCGCCGATTCCATACGAAGGTCTTCATACCGCCCGCCCTGCACAATGCCGTATATTCCCTGCCGCGCATTCGCATCAATATTTTGGCGATGCGCAGAGAGCGAGCGCTTCGCCCAGCGGTGCGTGCGCTCCATAGAATCTTTCTGTTCGGCATGAGGTTCCGTCGGCGCGATAAATTCATCAAACGCAAAGATGATGTCCGCACCGAGAGCATTTTGTATCTCTATCGAGCGCTCTGGCGTAAAGCGATGCAGCGATCCGTTGTGATGTGAGGTAAACGTGACACCGTCGTCATCGACAATCGCGAGCTTTCCGTGCTCCGATGCTGCCTCTTCGCTATACACCGACACTGCGACTTCTTGGGGCGCGTCGTCCGAAGAAGCTATTTTCGAAACTTGCTTACCAAAGCCAACACCGAGCGAGAACACTTGAAAGCCGCCCGAGTCGGTCATGGTAGGACCGTCAAACGCCATAAATTTCCCTACCCCTCCCGCCTTTTCGACGATTTTCTCACCAGGCGTAAGGTAGAGGTGATACGCATTGGCGATGATTGTTTGGATGCCCATGTCTCCGTACATGAAGGATCCTAGACCTTTCGTGGTGGCTTTCGTGGCGACGGCGACAAATGCCGGCGTCTGTATATCGCCATGCGGTGTATGCAAAAGACCGGCTCTCGCGAGTGAGCCGGGCAATTCTTTTTGAATTTCAAACGAAATAGGCCTTTTCATGAGGCGGACTATACCACTACGCGCTTATTGTGACCTACTTGCTTCGAGGAATAGAGCGACGACCCTTGCTGCCGGCGCCGTGCTGCCCTGCCCTCGACGGCATGCGTATCGGCGTCTGTTGGCGCGACTGAGGCTTGTCGTAATGCGGTTTATTATTCTTTTTCTCAAACGGTCCTCCCTTCATATCGTTTATTTAAAGGCTAGTACAGAAGCAGGCTGACTCTTACCCGCTGTAAGAACAATCATACCATCGCCATCAACATCATCTTTCCCCAGCACTCGGTCGACATCGTCCACCAAGGTACCGTTTATTTTGACCGCATTACCCTCGACGAGCCTGCGTGCAGCGGATTTTGATTCCGCGTATCCAAGCGACACCAGCACCTCGATGACGCTCGCGCCAGCATCAATATCTGTCTTGAGCTGACTCTTATCTTCTTTGGTGAGCTCTTTCTTAAACTTCAATTCGGTCTCGGCCAATGCTTGTACTGCGGCATCTTTGCCGTGCACAAGCTCAGTGACTTCGTCGGCCAATCTTCGTTGAGCAAGTCGAGCACCAGGATTCTTTGCGTGCTCCGTAATGACCTCCTCGATAGTCGCTCTCGGAAGAAGGGTGAGTTTATAGAGCAGCTCCCCTACTGACTCGTCGTCGACGTTGAGGAAAAATTGGTAGAAGCGGAACGTGTTCGTCTTTATGGCATCAAGCCATATCGCACCCTCTTCACTCTTTCCGAATTTCTTGCCCGTCGACTTGTTGATGAGAAGTGGCGATGTAAAAGCGTATGCAGTGTCACCTGTCTTGCGACGAATCAAATCTACCCCTGATGTAATATTTCCCCATTGGTCAGATGCTCCAATCTGGAGGTCGACGCCATTGCTCTGATGCAAGTGTAAATAATCGTAAGCTTGAAGGAGCATGTATGAGAATTCCGTATACGAAATGCCTTGTTCCTGACCTTCAATCCGATTCTTCACCGAATCGCGTTGCAGCATCGCATTGACTGAAAAATGCTTGCCGATGTCACGCAAAAATTCGAGCAGATTGAGTGGACGCAGCCAATCAGCGTTGTTCACCATCATAAAGTCGAGTCCGCCGAAAAGCTTTTTCGCCTGTGAGGCAATTGCGCCTGAATTGCGCTGTATGGTCTCGTCGTCGAGCAAATTGCGCTCTTCGCTCTTGCCCGACGGGTCTCCTATCATGCCCGTCCCTCCTCCGATTACGAGAACAACCTTGTGACCATCGAGGAGGAAATGTCGCAGCACGAGCATGGCCTGCAGATTACCCACATGGAGGGAATCGGCTGACGGGTCGATACCAAGATAGACCGTCCGTTTCTGCCCATCGGTGATTTCCTCGAGGGTTTCCGATGAATGCTGGTGCACGTACCCGCGTTCGCGCAGTATTTCCGAGAGCTTTGCCATAGATGCAGAAATAGTAGCACGCTAGGCCTGCGGGTCGGGCATAACCGTATAGAGGGCCTGTATGTCTGCCATGACCTCACTTGAGAGCTGTATGTCCGCGCTTGCGATATCCATTTTGAGCTGCTCCATGGAAGTTGCTCCGATGATATTGGAAGTCGTAAAAGGGCGGTCGGTGACAAACGCGAGCGCCATTTGCGCTGGGTCGAGTCCGTGCTTTTTTGCGATATCCACGTACGCCTGAATCCCCTCTTGGAGGTGCTCAGCGTTGTAGCGCTCCCTGTTGCGGTCAAAGAGTGTGTGACGCGCTTTCTCGGGCTTGGCACCACCAAGGTATTTGCCCGAGAGGACTCCTCCGCCAAGCGGAGAGTACGGCAGAAACCCGACGCCTTCGCGCAAACACATCTCGGAAAGACCAATTTCGAAGGTGCGATTCATGAGTGAGTACTGATTTTGTATCGTAGCTATCTTCGGCAATCCTTTTTCGCGGGCGAGGCGCAGGTATTCACTCATGCCCCACGGTGTCTCGTTGGAGATGCCGATGTATCGAGCTTTCCCACTCTGTACTACCTCGGCGAGCGCCGAAAGCGTCTCCTCTATCGGCGTCCCTGAATCCTCCGGCAGAAACTCCACACCGCGCACGCCGAAGAAGTTGGTAGCACGCTCCGGCCAATGCACTTGATAGATGTCGACGTAATCTCTCTGAAGTCTCTCCAGGGTGCCGTCTATCGCCGCAAGGATATTCTTGCGGTCGTATATCGTACGCGGTCCCTCCATGGGGCGGGTGCGAATCGCGGGCGAGGCAGCTACTTTGCTCGCGACGACGAGGTCATCACTTTTCCCGCGCTTCTTGAGCCACGTGCCGATATAGGTTTCCGTGCGCCCCTGTTTTTCGGGGTCGGGCGGAATCGGATACACTTCTGCCGTATCAATAAAGTTGATGCCCTGCGTGAGCGCATAGTCGAGCTGCTCGTGCCCATCAGCTTCTGTATTCTGCTGGCCCCAGTTCATCGAGCCGAGACAAATCTTCGAGACTTTTACATCAGTGCCCGGTATATTTCTGTAATCCATAGCGCGCCAGTATACCAAATTGAACATTAGCACTGTGTATCATCACCTCAATCTAGAGGTGACACCTCTAGATTTCTATTTCCCGTCGCGCTTTTCTTCGCGGAGCTGCACTTCATTCTCATCCATGCCGAAGTGGTGCGCGAATTCGTGCCAAATCGTCTCAGCAATCACCTGCGCAACAGGCATGCCGTCTTCCTGTGCTGCCTGCTCTATGGGCTTACGAAAGAGCGTAATGGTGTCGGGCAGCGTCATCCCAACACCGTAGTGCTCGCCACGTTCGGTAAGAGGAATTCCTTGGTAGTAACCCAGAAGCGTCTCATCATCGCCAAGACCCTCAACCATGCGCACCTCATCGGAGGGTTCGTCCTCTGTAAGAAGTGCGACGTTCTGTATACGCGCTCGCACCCATTCCGGCAGCTGTTCAAACCCTTCTTCTATAAGTTGTTCGAACTGATGGTCAGGCATTTTGTTTGACGAGCTGTGCGAAACGTTTACGCACTCTTTCAATTTTTGGCTCGATAACTATCTGACAATACGGCGCACTCGCGTTGTTGGCATAGTAGTCCTTGTGATAATCCTCGGCCGGGTAAAATCCGCCGGCTGGCGGAGTACCGAGCTTTTCTATCTGCGTGACGACACTCGTCCCATCAGTAAGTGACTCCTGTATTTCCTTTGCGACGCACTCCGCTATCGCCTTTTCTTCACCAGTCATATACAAAATCACCGAGCGATATTGCTCTCCGATGTCTGCGCCCTGTCTATTCGGCGTCGTGGGATCATGAGAACCAAAAAATACCGTCAACAAATCTTCGTACGAAATCACTGCAGGGTCATAAGTGACGCGGATGACTTCCGCATGTCCTGTGTTGCCCTCGGCGACACGCTCGTAGGTAGGGTTCGCGCCAGCGCCGCCGGCATACCCAGACTCTACGCTTGTCACGCCCTTGAGCATCGCGAACACCGCTTCAGTGCACCAGAAGCACCCGCCACCAAAAACCGCCGTATGCATACTTACTGTGTGCGAGGACGCAGCAGTGGGAAAAGCTGTGCTTCGTGTGCGGGCCTGTTCTCTAAGAACGAAAAGAGTCGCTCCGACATGCCGAAGCCAAAAGAAGGTGGCATACCGTACTCCATAGCGCGCACGTAATCGTCGTCGAGTCGCTGCGCTTCGTCGTCTCCCGCATCGCGAAGTGCCTGTTGCTCTTCAAAACGAGCCCGTTGGTCGAGTGGGTCGTTGAGCTCGCTAAATCCCTTGCCCATCTCCGAGCCCGCGAGTATCACCTGCATGCGCTCCACAATCGCAGCGTTCTTTGGTGAGCGCTTCGCGAGTGGCTCCAAATATGCCGGCTGATTGATGAGAAATGCGGGACCTGCGACGGATTTGCGAATCGCCTTCCACAGGTGATCCACCGCGCGCGCTTTGTTGAGCGCTTCGCCGTACTGAATCTGCGCGTCGCGCACCGCTTGTATCGCCTCATCTTCGGAGCAGGTGATGGGATCGATTCCATACGTCTTCTGAATCACCTCGCAAAAGTCTATCTCCTTCCATTCCTCAGCAAGGTCTACTGTGTGGCCGTTGATTTCAAACGTGTATTTTCCGTACAGCTCTTTCGCGATAGCACGATACAGGTCTTGCACAAATGTCATGCCCGCAGCCATGTCGCTGTACGCCTCGTAGCTTTCTATCTGTGTGTAGTCTTGCAAGTGCTCGCGCGACTGACCTTCGTTGCGAAAGATTCTGCCTATTTCAAAAACCTTCGGGAATCCTGCTACGAGAAGTCGCTTGAGCCAAAGCTCAAGAGAAATGCGAAGTGATACGTCGATATCGAGCGCGTTGTGGTGAGTTTCAAACGGTCGCGCATCAGCCCCGCCTGGAGAGGATTCGAGCACCGGCGTTTCCACTTCCAAAAACCCGTGAGCGATATAAAAATTGCGCACCGTCGCCCAAAATTTCGAACGCCTCTCAAACATGGCACGCACCTCGGGGTTCATGAGAATGTCCAAATACCGCTCGCGCAATATCTTTTCCTCATCTTTAAGACCAAACCACGTATCGGGAATCGGTGAGATAGATTTCGCAAGCATGCGCCAGCTTCTCACGAGTAGAGATTTCTCTCCGCGCTTCGTCGTATATGCATTCCCGCTCACTTCCACGAAATCTCCCATATCGACCGTATCCGCAAACAAAGTGAGTTCAGCGTCGTCCGTCTCCCCTTTTTGGAGCACTGCTTGAGTCTTTGCCGTGCCATCGAATATGTCGGCAAACAATATCGCCCCTTGTCCGCGGCTCGACATAACACGGCCCGCCAGAGTCACTGTCGTCTCTCCGAGAGACTCATGCGCACCCAGAAAGTCCGCGTTGGAATGGCTGCGATTGCTATGCACGGGATATGCTTCCATCCCCGCATCGTGCAGTTTTTGAAGCTTCTTGAGCCTCTCGGCCCTAATGTCCTCTCCGCTCATCGAGCTATGATAGCAGAAAAGATGGCTATGCCGCACGTCTGTACAGACGAATTGCAAGCGGCATAAAGACACCCAAGATACCCGCTATCCAGAGCACAGCGAGCCACGAGAGCCTCGCAGCCTCCGCGGCATCGGCATATCCAAGCAGGAGCGTGCGGACCGCGTTGACGGTCACGCTGATGGGATTGATTTCGGCGAAAACTCGGAGCCAATCGGGCATAGTCTCAACAGGCACGAACACTGAGGACGCGAATACGAGCGGAAAGACCCAGATAAACCCGGCGACCTGTGCGGTCTCTACGTTTTTCACGAGGAGTCCTATCGTCGCCGATATCCAAGAGAAGGCGAAGCCAAAAAGAAGCAGTATTGCAAATGCGAGCACGGCGTCAGAGACAGAGCCGCCGATGCGGAATCCTATCAGGCTTCCGACGCCAAACATAAGTAGGATCACGAAAATATTGCGCATCGTATCGGCAAGCGTGCGCCCCGCGAGCACCGCCGCTCTTGCCATGGGGAGTGAGCGAAATCGGTCTATGAGACCCTTTGCCATGTCTTCCGTAAGACCGACACCCGTCTGTATCGCACCGAAGACCGCGCTCTGCACGAGGATGCCTGGCAAGAGATAATCAATGTATGAACCTGTCACACGGATAGCACCGCCAAACACGTATGTGAAAAGCAGCAAAAACATCACCGGCTGGATGGTCGAAAAAATCAAAAGCTGCGGCAAGCGCACATACCGAATCAGATTGCGCTCCACCATCGTAAGCGTGTCACTCACCACATACATCCATCTTTTTTCTAACAATGCTCGGTAAATAGCTTCCATAATCTTTATGCGCGAACACCGTGGCCGGTTAGTTTGAGAAATATTTCATCGAGCGTAGGGCGCCGTACGGTGAGATCTTCGATTTCAATATGGGCGACATCGAGTGCCCGAATCGCTTTCGGAAGCGAGCCGACCCCCTGGTCAAGCGTCATGGAAATAGTTTGAGTCTCAAAATCTACATGTACGCTCTGGCTTTCGCCTATCGAACGAAGTGCAGCTGTGGCTTCGTTGATACGACTAATATCGCGAATACGAACTTCCAAGACCTCATCGCCGAGCTCCGTCTTGAGCTCGTGTGGCGTGCCAGACGCGATGACTTTTCCGTGATCGATCACCACAATGCGATCAGCGAGAAAATCGGCTTCGTCCAAATACTGCGTAGTGAGAAGCACCGTCGTGCCCTGTGCGACAAGCTCTCGGATGATTTTCCAAAGCGCAATGCGACTCTGCGGATCAAGCCCCGTCGTAGGTTCATCGAGAAAAAGTACGGGAGGATTATTCACAAGCGAGGCCGCGAGATCGAGCCGCCGTCGCATTCCTCCTGAGTACGTCTTGAGTGTGCGGTCGGCCGCATCGGTGAGGTCAAAATGTCCGAGCAAATCGGCTGCACGAAGCTGCGCTTCTTTCATTGGCATGTGATAGAGACGGCCCACCATGATGAGGTTCTCTCTCCCGGTGAGATTTTCGTCGACCGCAGCATACTGGCCCGCGAGACCAATGATTTCCCGCACGGCCTGCGCCTCAGTGTCGACATTGAGACCCTCTACCCAAGCCTCGCCTGAGTCGATCTTCATGAGCGTCGTGAGCATCCGTATGAGGGTCGTTTTACCTGCTCCATTGGGGCCCAGAAGGCCCAGGACGGTGCCTTTATCGACCGTGAGGTCTATCCCGCGTACAGCCTCGATGTCGCCAAAGGACTTGCGTATATTGCGTATCTGGATGCTTGGCATCGACGCACGTTACAACACCACCCCAAAGTGTCAATGAATATGCATATGACCCTTATTATTCAGTCCCGACCGTCCCGTGAGGAGCCAGACAGAAATAAGTGTGGTAATTGGCACAGCGAGGACAAGGCCTATGGAGCCGACCATGGTGCGTACTATTTCCGTAGCAAATATTTCCCTGTTCATATTGAGGAGGAAGTTACCAGCGCCACTATTGTAAAAAAGGAGCAGGAGCGGCAGTGACACGCCTACGTATGCGATTGCAAGCGAGTTGACCAAAGCCCCCGTGTGCTCGCGGCCGATACGAATCGCGCGCGCGTACACTTCGCCCGCGTGTAAATTCTGACCCGCACGCTTTATTTCCTCTACGCTCACAGCCTGACCGATAGCAATATCGTAGAGGACGCCGAGCAGACCAATGAGCACTCCCCCAAGAAGCAATCCTGCAAAATCGATTGTCCCGCCTGTATTGAAATGCAGGTACACCGCTTCTTCCGTCTCAAATCCAGTGAGCCGACCGAAATAAATCGAAGCCCATGCCAACGCGCCCGTAAAGAGAATCGTCGCAATCATGCCAAAGACGGCGGCCAGAGTCGTCCTGTTAAATCCGTGCGTTACGAAAGAGCCCACGCCGATTATCAGCGATGCCACACCAATCGCTACGAACACCGGCGAGTATCCTGCGAGAATCCCCGGCAAAAGTAAGTAGACGATTAAAAACAAGCCTCCGACGAGTGATGCGAGCCCCCGGAGCCCTTGGGTGCCACCAAATATGGCGACGACGAGAACGAAGAGCGCGACGAGACCAAACAAAAAAGGGAGCCGATACGGATCCGCGACGCTAAAATATTCGGTACCGTCGATGTCCGTCCGGTACCGCATGTAAAACGTCTCGCCTTCGCGCAGTCGTATGTAATCGTTTTCCACGATAACCTCATCACCACCTTTGACACCTTCTACTATCTCGGCACGAATAGTCTGATTTAGTGCCGTTACGTCGGTCCCCACAATCGGAAGTGTCTCTTGCGCGATTATCTCAATCACCCGAGCGCGGACGATGATTTCAGTATCAGGCACGAGCTCCTGTGCAATGACAAGAGAGGGCACCGACCCGAGAAAGATGACAAGTGCTACCGCAAAACGCATCGCGAAAGTATATCAAAATGCCTCCGTCGCCGTGGCCGTGGCCAATGGCTCATGCGCAGGCTCCTCGTGAGGCAGCGCGTATGCAACACCCATCATGAGGACTACGCCGACAATGAAGAACACAATATGCCGTATGTAGTGCGCGTCCAAACGTGCACTTTCGAGTGAATGCGGGATAAGGTCGTGAAAGATAACGATAAGGTATGAGCCGACGGCAAGACCAAGAAGTGGGATTTCCAGCGATTCAAAGCGACTCAACAAGAAATAGGCGCCGAGAGCTCCAATCAGAATCGTCGCCGATGCAAGAAAGTTCATCAAGAGGGCACGGCGCACCGAAAGCCCTGCCTCGCGAAGCACGAAAAATTCTGATATTTCCTGGAGCATTTCATGCACCATGATGCTAAGCGTGCTCGCGACGCCGATAATGGGCGAAGCAGCAAATGACACGACGATGACCGCCCCATCGCCAATATTGTGAATGGCGTCGCTCGCGAGAATGCGATTTGCATCGATTTTAGAATGCGAATGGCCACCGCGGTCGTGGTGATGGTGAAAGGTGGGAAGATATCGAAATGCAATCAATACTACGATGGCTCCGACAGCAATCCACGGTAATCCGGCAGTCAGCGAACCCGCATGTTCGATAATCTCTCGAGAAAGATTGTATGCAATCACGAGGAGTACGCCTGCAGCGAAGCTCACAAAAAAGTGCATGTTGCGCTCTATCAGCGGCCCGAGGCCACGCCACGTCACGAGCTTGCCGGAAAAGGATACAGCCATGACGGCAAGCGAGGCGAGAAGTACGTACACGAGTGACATGGTATTTATCGCGCCTGTACGCACGTCTTGCAGTCTCCGAAAAACTCAAGCGCGTGCGACGAGACGGTGCTGAAATGTTTCGACTTTCTGACCACCTTCTTTTCCATAGAATCCATCTCACACCCTTCCACGTCTTCGACCCGTCCGCACGAACGACACACGAGATGATGGTGATGTTCGCGAGTGGCGAGTTCAAAATAACTGCGACCCTGATGCAGCTCTAGATGCTGTACGATACCGGCCTGCACAAACGTCTCAAGCGTCCGGTAGACCGTCACTTGGTCGACTGCGGGGCGTTTAAGCATCGCAGCGATGTCAGCGACACTGAGCGGATAGGTCGAATCCTCCAATATAGAAAGTACGCGCAATCGCGGCTGCGTCGCACGGAGCTCGGCCGCTTTGAGCAGTGCTGAGGATGACTCGTGTTCATTCATGCGCACATGCTACAGCACTTGCAAACGGTTTGCAAGTGCCAATGTCGCCTACTTTCCAAAGACAGTCGAAAAGCCAGTATACTGTTCGTATGAAAATAATTCGAAAATTTGCTGACATGAGGCACGGATGGCGAGGATTGCGTGCTGTATGGCGTGAAGAATGGCATTTCAAGTATCAGGTGGCCTTTGCCCTCACCATGTTCGGTATCGCGCTGTTTCTGCGAGCGAGCAGTCTAGAGCTCATACTTCTATTTTGCGCACTCTGCATTGTTCTTGCGAGCGAAGTCATCAACACCGCGATTGAAGATGTCTGCAATCGGATACAACCCGATTTCGATGAAGCCATCGGCGCTATAAAGGACATGGCACAAGCTTTTGTCCTCCTCTCCTCTCTGCCATCCATCGCACTATTTCTCTGGATAGTGATCCCCCGTATCGTATGAACTTTTTTGCCGTCATAGACGCAAACGCCCTTTCGGTTTTGCCGTTATCTGACTCAGCGTATCTTCTGACGGCGCTCTCCGGTATTACGCACTTGGGAGACGCCCGCTTCATCGCGATCCTTGGCATTAGCATGGCGCTCGTGCTCTGGCGGCATGGGAGACATTCATATTGGATAGGTCTCGGAGTCGCCGTCTTCGGAGCCCTCACCTCCTCGTGGCTGCTCAAGACGCTCATAGCCCGCCCGCGACCGATACATACATTTATCGAAGTGTCCGGATACTCACTGCCGAGCATGCATGCAGCCGTCGGAGCAGCCTTATACGGGTATCTTATTTTTGTCACTCTCCGCTTGCTCCATCCGCCGCATCACCGTATACCGCTTGCAGCCGCCCTGGCTGCAACCGCGGTCCTCGTAGGTATGAGCCGAATCTACCTGGAGGTGCATTACGCCACCGATGTGCTCGCAGGGTTTATTCTCGGAGCACTGTGGGTCTACGCAGGCTACCGGGCACAACGCGCAACTACTCCTCGACGCGCACGATAAAAGGGACTGCGTAGACAACTCCGCCACTTTGGAACTGCCCCCACAGTGTGTAGAGCCCCGGTTTCGGAAACATGACATGCACGTCGATAGGATACGAGAATTTTGCTGGCGTAATCATAGACGCCATGGTGTGTACGATTTTCCCGTCTTTGACGGTGATGGGAGGGAGCACCGTACCTGGCGGATGGACCTCGCCATGCACGTGAGCAAACTCGCCAAAATCATTCTTCACGACCGCGATATGCATCGCTGCCGAGAGGTATGGCTCAAGGTCCGCCAGCGCGCCGTCTTTTGAGATCGTGTATATGAACGTCGAAACTTCTCCCGCGACAGGCTGAGAATATTTCAACGCAACATCGAAGTCACCTACGCGCGCTGGCGATGCGTATGTCGCTGTAGTTGAATCTTGCGCGCGATTGCCCCCTACGACTATCGGAATCTGGCTACTCTCAAGTGTGATTCCATTTGCATAATCGATTGATATGAGATATTCACCTGATTTCGGAAATACATACGAGAGGCTGAACGTCGCGGTGCGTCGCTCCTCCTCTGAGAGTGCGCGACTATCGTCGGGATGAATATGTGCAAACACCGTCTGATCCTTACTGACAATCACGACATGAACAAGTTTTTCCATGTCAACAAACAGTGTTGCGGGCGTCCCATCTGTATTACGAACAGACACGGTGAAAGACGCGTTTTGTCCTGCGATTGGCTGAGAATCGAAATCGATTGAGGCAGTCGCCTGAGGAAGCGACGCGTAGTATTCATATTCGGCTCGCTCCGGAAACATGTATTGATACGCCCCCATCCCCCACATACACCCTTCGCGCGGCGTTTTCGAGAGCGGCACACCGGCCCTCGAAGGCAGCATCATGTGCCACATAATGCCGTCGCTTTCACATTGCGCCTTGTACGGATTTTGAATCGAGGAGCCATGAAGTAGGGCTACGAGACCCGCTACCGTGAGCGCCGTCGCTACGACACCACCGATAGCCAGCAAATCCCGATATGTGCCACCCGTATGAATGCTGAGCCCCTCCGCTTTTCGCGAAAGCCGATACAACACGAGCGCGTACACAAGACCCGCTAGAGAGACGAGGATTATGGTGAGAGTAAACGAATCAAACGGACGATGACCCTCGATATATGCTGCCTCCAGATATGCACCTTTGGGTATGTAGAACGACGCGACCGCATCGTAGGCACCCGTTTGTGCGACGCGTATGTCGAGTGTCTGGGCCCTGTCGTTTTGCAAAAGAGCCGCGGGAAATGCATACGAGCCCGGGTAATCTTGCGAAACATCAATTTCGACTACAGAGCCGCTCTCATCTGTCAGCGTCGCTGCCGGTGTTTCGTGCGAAGACGGTGTCACGACCCGTATCCGCATCATGCCGTCGGCATATCGATGTTTCGCCAGAATTATGCGCGCACCCTCTGTCGACGCCCTGTATACCGGCATCGCGGGCTCTTCAGGAGGTGGTGATGTGATAATCACCGCACTAGATGCGTATATAAGCATCACCGCGAGCGCGAGCTCCGCTGCGAGCGTCAGCGGCAACATCTTTTGAAAGAGTCTCACGCGATAGACATGCGCAAACGTGTGATAGGTACGAGCACCGACAAGCAGCAGTGCTATCAGCAGTAGTTCCAGGAAGTTTGCGCCCCACTGTGTCATAAAGAGATTCCCGAAGTCCTTCAAGTGAAGCCACACGATATACGACGCAGTCACCGTGACGGCTGCAAGGTTTACGGTGAGCAGCGTAAAAGTCCGACCAAGTATAGCCGTATAGAGCTCCCTCGTACGACTGAAGAGTAGCGCGAGGAATAATATCGCCAATAATCCCGCCCACACATCTTTTTCGATAAGGTGTATAAAGTTGACCGCGACTGAAAGATCGGGGAAAAAGTGATTCGCCGTCGCATGACTCACTTTTGCCCTGAAGAACGCAAACACCGCGAGCGTAGCAAAGAGCACCCCTTCCTGCCACGTAAATTTTCGGGATTCGACTATCGCACGACGGAACATCAACGCCGCTATAAAAAAAGTCGCCGCGGCCGTTATGCGAAACAGTGTCGCCTCTCCCGCGACGGTGGATAGGTACATCGGCAAGGCTTCATACGCACTACTCCCATGCAAAACCGCAAGGTCCTTTGTTTTAAACCACACCTGAAAGACAGCTCCGGAAACCGCGAGTGCTGCGGCCACTCCAGATAGGACACCGTATGAAGATACGAGGAGCTCTTTAAGTCCGAGGAATCGTCCGTTCGTCAGGAGCGGACGAATAACGAGCGAAAACAGTATGAGCACTGCCCACAAAAGACCATGCCCAAACAACTCCACCGTCATACCGAATATCTCAGGCAACGTCGCAATTTGCACTATCTGCGTCTCGTTGCCCTGCGCGGCGCCGAGAGTAATCCCCTCTCCAACCGAAAAAAGGTATGCACCTTTCGTAAAGTGCCCGTCGTCTTGAGATACGACGCTCCATTCAACTACATACGCACCCTTCCCGTCGTCGCGCACAGGTACGGTAATCCGATACGGATCATTTTCTACATAACGCACGGAACGTTCCGACACTACCGCCCTTGAAGGTCCCTCGACTGATATCAAGCTCGCACCACCATCTATACGCTCGCTGAAGCGTATTTCGACGCTGCCGGGTACACGCGTCAATGAAGCGGACGATGCCGGAAAACTCTCGAGCGGCACGGCGTGAGCGCTCGCGACGACAGGTGCGATAAGTACTGCTGCTATGAAAGTTGCTATGAATTTCCTCATACTCAAGTGCCGCCCCGCCTACGAGGCGGGGCGGCGAGTGTACTAGACTCTTCGACGATTCGCTGCTCCTGCCAGCACAAGCGCAATGACAGCGAGCGCAAGCCCGGCTACTGCTATGCCGCGAGATGAGCCCGACTCCTGAGCTACCTCCGCTATCGCGGCCGACGCTTCCGGAAATCCAAGGCTCGATTTTTCTGCGGGGCATCCGAAGCCGCCGCTTTTAGAAATCTGCCGTACTCCTTGGGATACCTCTTTCGCCCCTTCGTCTGCCGCATCCGCGCCTTCCGCTCGACAGGTAAACGTGAGGTCGATAGGCGTATCCTCGATAGTGCCGAAGATCCGATACTGAAGCGTCGTTGCTACGGTCGGGTAAAATTTGGCTGAGTACGAACCCGGCGTATTGTATACGGGGTCTAGCTCCAATACTTTTTTCTTATCGCCTGCTATCAATTCCACCTTGAGAGAATTCTCCAATCCCGAGACAGCACTCCCCGCTTCATGGTGGTCAGCATCAGGCGCGCTTGCGTGACCGGGCTTTGAGACGCGGAAGTCCACGCCCGTCCTATCATCGACAGCAATCGGTTCACCCAGAGACCCTATAGTAAATTCGTATGTCTCACCTCCTATTTCGTACACGGCGTGCTGGTGTGCACTTGCGGTAAGCGGAAGCGCGAGCGCGAGAAACGCAGGCAATCCGTATTTCAATATGTTCATTCGGAGAAAGTTAGTATAAGTAAGAGCGCAATGGTTTTTAGCCAAATACTCTATACCTATAGATACCTCTGCGAAGTGCATCTCGCGCATAGGGATCCCGTAGCGTCGCGATGAGTTGTCCGAGTTTGTGCGTATGCGCCGCTGTCGTACTCGCGACAAGCACCGCAATGACGATGAGCAAAAACGATTCAGAAACGAGAAAAAGCGCGCTCTTGTCTTCATGGCGCAGTGAAGAGTGCAGTGTCATCCAGATGCTCGACTCGTCGGCACCGTGTGAATGTCCGTGGTCGTGCGTCACGCTCGCGTGAGCGAGTCCACCGCCAAGCAAGGCTGCCGCCAGTATGAGCGCAATGAATCCTCGCGTCATGCAGGTATAGTACAACACTGCTACACGACCGATTTCCCACCGAGAAGCATGGAGAGCAAAGCCATGCGCACTGTAAGGCCATAGCCGACCTGTTTGAAATAGACGGCGTGCGGCGAATCATCGACTTCGGGCGTAATCTCTCCCACGCGAGGCAGCGGGTGAATGATGATGCCTCCTTCTTTCATAGAATCAGCGAGCGAGCGGTCAATCACATACTGACCCTTGGTCCGTTGATACGCTTCGGGCGTGAGGCGCTCTTTCTGTATTCGTGTCTGATAAATCACATCGGCATTCCTCATCGCCTCCGGCAACACGTCAGTCTCGTGATACGTAATGTTTTTTTCCTTAAGATATTCACGCAGCTCGTCACTAATACGAAGCTCCGGTGCAGTGACTCCTGTAATCGTGACGTTGTTGAATTTGCCAAGCAGGTATGAGAGGGAGCGAGCCGCGCGGTAGTACCGCATGTCACCCACGATGACTACGTGAATGTCATCGAGCCGTCCTAGCTCGCGCTCGATCGTATACAAGTCCAAAAGTGCTTGCGTGGGATGCTGGCCCGCACCATCTCCCGCGTTGATGACCGGCACATCCGATACCGCCGCCGCTCTTTCTGCTGCTCCCGTCTCCGGATGACGGATCACGATGGCATCCGCATAGTGATTCATGACCCGTATGGTGTCTTCGAGCGTCTCACCTTTCACCGACGATGACACTTCGTTGGCGTTTTCTGCGGTGATGACCTGACCGCCAAGACGCATCATGGCTGACTCAAACGAGAATCTCGTTCGCGTACTCGGCTCATAAAAAAGCGAGGCAAGAATCTTGCCGTGTAGCGAATCGTTGCGCTGATTTTCGAGTTTCGTCGCCAAATCAAAAACGCTTCGCAGCAAGTCCCTATCAAACTGCTGCGTCTCAAGGAGGTGGTGCATAGCTTAGCGAGTCTTTACCAGTGCGACTGCAGGCACCTCGGACTCCTGGAGCCATTGATACAGAAGCGGGCTTACGACTGCGGCGAAAAATACGGCGCCGAGGAGGTGGAGCGCGGTAAACGGCACCTGTCCTGCGAGTGCTGCCGAAAACGACTGTCCATACGCCAAAGGCCCCACCGTAAGACCTGTCACGAGATCGTAGAAAAGCACTGCGACGATACTAAAGGCGACGAAATTGCCGCGGCTTGGCTTTTTATTTTTGAAATAGACGTACGCTCCTACGGCCAGCGCACCATACGCGATTGCGGTGACCACTGTCCAGATTCCGATACCTGCGGTGAGCGCATCGTAGAGCACGATGGAGAAGACAGCGAACGCGACACCTTCGAGCGCGCCATAGCGCTTGGTGAGCGGCATCACCGCGGAGAGCAGCGGCTCAACGTTGGGTGCTCGAAAAGGCAGGAGTCGCACGAAAAGCACGCCAAGAAAGACGATTGCATACTTGAGCCATGCGCCTGTGGTCATAGGGATTTAGAGTATACCCCGTGAGATACTCGTTTCAAGCGATGACTAATGTGCATATGTGTCGTTACCGGTCCGTGGTCGGGGAAATATCGGACGTGGGTATCTCATGGGGTATACCCCCGTGGTCTCCGAAACTGAAGTGGACAAGTTACCTGTCTCGCACAGAAAGGATTCCCCTGCTTCCCCGCAGCCAGCCGATGAGCGCCGAGAGCATGCCCTCCTTTGGTTCTTGGGCTACATCGGGAGCCTCGTTTTTCCCTACTACAAGAGAGACGCGACTTGCGGTGAGCACCCCCGAACGTGAATCGAGTGCTCCTTGTACCTTGGCGGAATCGCCTATTTCGACATCAGAAATCTCTGCGTGATTGCCATTGCGACTCATGAGCGCGCTTAGCGGCATGTGTACCGTGACATCGCCGCTCGCGCCTGCGAGTACAAATGTGGAGTTCTCTGCATCAACGCTCTTCACCGTGCCGTTCATGGCGACTGACTCTTGGACAAGCTCCGTATCTTTAACTACGGTGGCGAGTACGGTCGGCCTTGCGAGTGAGCCACTGAGCTCGCCAGAGAATGAAATCGTGTGGCCCGGGCGTATAGCGGCAAGTGCCTGCGCGCTGCTCAGCTCCGGTACGAATCTGGTGGAGCCGGAGGTCTGCACGGCGAACGAGAGCTTGGCTACACCCCAGCCAGTCTCGGCCACGATGGTGGACCCGTATACTGAAACCACTCGCGCGCCTTTCACGATAATCTGGCCAGAAGGGGCAATGGAGAGCGATGAGCCCACCTCGTCCGCGAGTACGGAGGTCGCTCCCCATGCGAAAACCAGGCAAAATGCCAAAAAAGCGAGAAAAACTCGAGTATGAGTAGCTGTCGTATGGGTATTCATAAAGGGAGATATCTTATAACACACTTTTCACCAATGTATAATGGACGCACCACATCGCTCTACCTTACCGCCACCCTGTCAGATGATGAGCGCACCTCTTCATATACGAGCGAAATGAGCACCGAAAGAATAGAAAACACGAGCAATAGATGAATATACCCACCAAGCGTCTGCGCAGTGAGGAGCCCTGCGAGCCAAAGCATCGCGAGCACGCCTGCCAGCACGTAAAGAATTCTTGGTGCGTGCGTATACATACAAATATTTCTATCCAGACGCGAGTCCGGAGGTCCATAGTGCACTACGCGTGCTGAAGACTACATGAAGATTTATCCGAGGTGCGCGTGGTCGTTCCAGACCAGCATCCACCACGGACGGTGCTTGTCGGACGGATCATATCGAAGAACTGATATCCCCGTGTTTTTTGTGCGCATCCCCCATACGAAAGGCGCAAACTCTTGTACGGTAAGTTCTTCACCAAAGAGCATGCGCGCTATGAGCACGCGACTGAAGAAGCCGTGCCCCACCACTAATATGTTCTTTTCCGGCCGCTCTTCAAGAAGCTGTATTGCTCGCCCCGCGCGTTCTTTCAATTCATAAAATGTCTCCGCCTCCTCTACCTTACTGGTGCCGTGTTCAGATGCATGCACGGCAGCATCTGCGATAGCCTTGGCCTCTGGGTCGGATTTCGACCGACCTGTAATTGATACTGGAAGAGAGCGCTCCCTGAAGACATCAAAATACTCTATCGAATGGTGTGTCGTTTTGACGATTGTTTCCGCTGTCTCCTTTGCTCTCGCAATGGGACTCGAAAGCAGTACATCAAATTGTATGCGCGTAGCTCTATCCGCAAGAAGTCGCGCCTGCTCGCGGCCAAGCTCAGTGAGTGGTGACGTAAGTGTATTCACATACATGTCACTCACGTTGATTTCGCTCTCTCCGTGCCTTACCAAGTAGATGGTTTTCATACACGCGTGCGTATTATCGTAACACCCGGGATTCCGCTTTTCAGAACCGATGGCTTACGCACTGTTATCTTAACCGTCGTAATCCGTTTGTCTTCAAGTATTTCCCCGGCGATAGTGCCTGCAAGCTTCTCAATGAGAAAATACGAATCTCCCGACACGATGCGCTCAGTGATTGCAACAAATCGAGAATAATTCACCGTATCAGCCAAATCATCCGATTGAGAGGCCACGGTAGTGTCGAAGTCCGCCTCGATATCAAAGAGAAATTCCTGCTCTTCTTGCCGCTCGCGTGCATGGACACCGTGTTTTCCTCGGACAGAGAGCCCGTGAACAAATACTGTGTCCATGTCTAGAGAACGAACTCGCCGTCTTTGTAGATGACCTTTGTCGAACCGTCTTTGAGGTGTGCCGTCACGGTGCGCTTGGTCGTCGAGATGATATCAGTGTGCACAGAAGAGTCATTGAAGCCGAGTTTTTCTGCCTCTTTGGTCGTGAGCTTGCTCACGTCTCCCGCATAGGTGTCGCGGTACGACATGCCGAGCGCAAGGTGCGTATTGCCGTATGGGCCACCCATATTTTCGTCGAAGAGTGTCTCCGCCATGAATTTCGTAATTCGTGAGTGCCTCCTATCAGTGAGCGAGTACTCGCCTATTCTGTCGGCGTTCTTTGTGGCAATCATCTCTTTGAGGAATTTCTCATTTTTGGTCGCGCTCGACTTCACTACTTTCCCGTCCTTAAACCAGAGCTGAATGCCCTCTATTTTGTTGCTGTAGCGATAGAGTGGCTGATTGAATCGAATCCAGCCGTTGGTCCCGCGCCAATCCGGCGACGTAAAGATTTCGAACGATGGAATGTTGCGACCAGAGCCTGCATGCCACGCGCGCTTCTCGCCGAGCGTGTACCAGATATCCATATCCGGTCCGACCGCATGGAGCTTATCGATTTTCGGCGAGAGTGCATTGAGGCGTGAGCGGTATTTTTCGATATCGCGGTACACGTCTTTCCATTTCTTTATCGGGTCTTTCTCGTCGAGGAAGCAGGCCTTAATTATCTGGTTCCAATACTCTTTCTCACTGAGCCCCGCTTCCTTCGCCATCGCAGGCGTCCCATAGAGACCTATCGTCCACGTGAATTTGTTCTTCCACTCCTTCTCATGGCGCCAATCCATAAATGGCTTAAGCGCTTCGCCGCGCTGCATGATTTTCTTCGGATTTACTCCTTTGAGCGCATGCGGGTCGGCTTCGGAGAGAATGAAGAGAGAATGGTCTATCTGGTCGATAAGCCCACGAAGATATTTTGCGGGGAAAAACTTGATTTGCTCTTCGCTCGCGTGCTCGTAGAAATATCGCGAGAAGCTTTCGTTGCGACGCTTGTCACCCTTTTCATCGTCGGGACCATAATTCCCTATCACATGCCCTCCTGCGTCTACCACCGCTTCGCAGACTGCATTGTAGAGCGGCTTGGCGGACTCGTTGCCCGAGACGCGGACAACCTCACCTTTCTTTATTCCTTTGCCGCCGCCAAGTGCGAAATTGACGAGAACGTTTGCGTAATTTTTAAGAATTTTGTCGCTGGGTGTGTATGCCATATAGGGGCTTAGGGTACGCGCCCAAAGTGGATTTGTCTAGAAACATGCCCGTTGCGTTGGGGGCATATATGTAGTTAAGTGCAAGAAGAACATCGCCGCGGCGAATCACGCACGCAGGCCAAGCATGGAGAAGTTCGATGATTTTCAACCTCGCTATCACTCTCGGAGTGCTGGGGCTCGTTGAAGTGACGTTCCTGGAAATGTCTATGAGGATTATCCCCTCGCAGCTACTGCGGGTGACACTCGTCGTACTCGGCGCGACAGCAATCCAAGGGATGATTGGATGGTCGCTCGGAGCTCTCGGATTGCCCAACGACGCAGTCAAGTTCTCGAGCAACATCAAGGTTGATTGGGAAAGGCTGAATATCTCCAGGCGCAACATTCTCGCAGTATTGTCGACCGCAGTCTGGCTTGTGGCGACAGTAGTCATCATGCTGCCATTGTTCGTGCCGGACGCGCAGAAAATCTTGGTTCGAATTCCTGATGTGGCGTTTGAGAAAGAGCCTGCGACACTCGCACTTCCGTTCGTAGCGGGCTGGTGCGCATTTGGCATTTTCTCAAAGTGGCTGCATACAGACGGTGAGCATCCACTGCATTTCCCCACCGCTCTTATGCCGATTTACATCGGAGCACTTGCACTCGTGCTCGTAATGACCGGGACGATGCCAGTCTCCTGGGTGCATACGCATTATGGCTGGTTCTACTATATGCTCGCATTCTGCTCGGCCTTCCTAACAGTGATATATGTTGAGCGCCCCGAAATGCCTCAACGGTGAACAGTGAAGTGGCGGGAGAGATTCCGCCATTTTTTGTGTTTGACTTGTTGCGGCAATTCTCAATCTGTCTACACAACTACACAACTTTACGGACTTCCTGGGCCCTGGCTCCGATATCAATCGGATACTCCCCGGTAAAACACGATGTGCAGAGCTGATTCTCCGGTATGCCTGTCGCCGCAATCATCCCTTCGTATGAGAGGTATGAGAGCGACGTAGCGCCCAGGTACTCGCGCATTTCCGGCACTGTCTTTACCGCGCCAAGCAAATTGTCTTGCTTTGGCGTGTCTATCCCATAAAAATCCGGATACTTCACCGGCGGCGACGAAGAGAGAAAGTGGACCTCGGTCGCTCCCGCTTCAAAGAGCATTGCGATTATTTTCTTCGATGTCGTACCGCGCACGATAGAGTCGTCGATAATCACAAGGCGTTTGCCTTTTATGAGCTCAATGATGGGCGTGAGCTTTGCCTTGACCCCTTGGTCGCGGATGTGCTGCTCCGGCTGAATAAATGTGCGGTGAATGTATCTATTTTTCGTGAGTGCCATTTCAAAAGGTATGCCCGATTCTTGTGCAAAGCCAATCGCGGCGGGCACCGCTGTCTCCGGCACCGGGATGACCACATCTGCCTGAATCGAATTCTCGCGCGCGAGCAGGCGTCCGCATTCTTTGCGCACTTCGTAGACCGATTTACCCAAAAGCATACTGTCGGGCCTCGCGAAGTACACGAATTCAAAGATGTCGAGTTTCGGCGTGGCCCCTTTCAGCTGTTCGCTTCTGATGCCGTCTTCGTCTATCACCACCATCTCGCCCGGCAACACATCGCGCGTATACTCAGCGCCCACGGGATGCAGTGCGCACGTCTCGGAAGCAATGATGAAGCCGCCATTGAGCTTGGCGAGGCACAGCGGGCGTATACCACAGTGGTCGCGTATCGCGATGAGCTTGCTCTCAGATGCGATAAGTATGGAAAACGCACCGACGAGGAGCGGAAAGACTTCTTTTACCGCATCTTCGAGCTCTTTACCAGAGCGCATCGACGCCGCTATGGCTTCCACGACCATGCGCGAGTCTGAAAACTCCGCGTGTTCGACGCCATGTGTATCCAAAAAGCCCGTCAGCAGCGTGGTGTCGGGCAAGTTGCCGTTGTGCACGAGCGCAATCGCCTTATCATCGGGCGCTGAGCAGAGTGACACCGAATCGTTGAGCGATGGCCGCGGGTCATCGTAGGAGACCTTCTGTACCTCGCCGGCGCCAGTCGCGAGCATCGGCTGTGCATGCTTCACTTTCGAACCACCGGCAGTCGAGTATCGATTGTGCCCCACCGCGATATGGCCCTTGAGTGCCTGTATGAGCTCTTCCGAAAACACTTGTGAGACGAGCCCCATGCCTTTGTGGACCGTGAGCGTGGCACCATCTGCGGTCGCTATGCCAGCGCTTTCCTGCCCTCGATGCTGAAGTGCGTAAAGTCCGAAGAAAGAGAGGCGGCTCACGTCGAGACCCTTTCCAAAGACGCCGAAGACGGCGCATTTTTCTCCGAGTTCCCCCGCATCAGCCGTGTGCTCCGTGCTGTGCTGAGGGATTCCATCCATGACGAGATTCTACCAGATGATTTCACTATCCGAGAATTCTCGAAAAATTGGATATCGCTGCCTAGAGTGAAGATGCTCCCGTGAGCGCAACCACCGGCTCAGCAAAGAAGAAGATTTCGGCCGTAACAAAGAGTATCGCCATGCCGATAAGAAGCACGCCTGCCCGGACCGCGCGTCGGCGGTGGTGCGCGCGAATTTCAAGACCGGTATCCACCGCAAGCGCAAGCAATATGAGAAGACCGAGTATGAAATACGCGGTACGGAGCGTCTCACGCGGGAAACTCACGAGATTGGTCCAGTACGGCTTTGGCTCCTCATCTGCAGCGACGGCGAGCTCTGCGGCTACGGCAGGCTGCACCGCTTTAGCAATCGTCGCCTGCGGCTCCTGTACCACGCTGGTACCGAGCACTGTGCGCTCACCGCTCGATGGAGCGGTTCCCGAACCTAGAGGTGTCACCTCTAGGTAGCCGGTATCCGATTTGGCCGACTCTGCCTTTGCCACCGCCGTCTCCGATGGATTTTCCGGTATGACCATGGCTTGGACGCGCGACTGAGATGCCTGCGCGGAGGGTTTTCCAAATGCTTGTGCGACGAAGATAGTGCTCTTGCCCTGGTACGTACCAATTGCGGTCGCAATACCAATCTCGGTAAAATGCGGGTCAAGAATGTTTTTTCGATGTGTAGGCGAATTCATCCATGCCCGCTCGACATCCATAGAGTCTGAGAAGTCGACGGCAAGATTCTCACCCGCGTATTCAAACGCATACCTCTCTTGCTTAAACCAGAACCAAGGGTCGCGACCTTCAGGCGAAATATGAGAAAAGTAGCTCTTGGCCGCCATGTCGTTGGCCTTGGCTTGCGCGACCGCTACCAAGCGCGGATTGACGCTGAGTGACGCGAGATTATTTGCCGCCCTATCACCGTTGGTAAGGTCGACGAGCGTGCTCGATACGACGGCGGCCACCTGGGGCGAGCTCAGAAGAAAACGCTGCGCGCCGGTGAGCAAGAAAAGTCCGCCAATAAATACAGAGAGCACGAGGACCGCCGCACCGCCCAAAAGCTCTGCTTCTCTTCGAGCTTTTTTACCGCGAGGCAGTATCTGCTTCACGAGCGAGGGTCGCGAAGTCTTTTTCTTACGAGGAGTCACTCTTCTATTTTTGCATGCGGACTCCCGATGACAAAACCCCGCCTGTGGGCGGGGTTTGTCGGTACATGTCCTTCTCTTTAGTTAGAGAGATCTGGCATCGGAATGTTAAGAGTTGAGCAGTGCGAGAGGTTTATCCAGCGCTGCGTCGTCTTGTATACGTAGCCGGTAGGCTGCGTGATACCCCATGGAGCGAGAATCTGCTCCGCGTACTTGAGCTGGAATGCTTTCACCGCATTCTCCGTGAGAATTCCGAAGAAGCCAGTCACGGGCACGTTGAGTCCCAACTCGCCGTTGAGGAAGCTCTGGAGGAGCTTGACCTGTTCCGGGTCGTTGTTCATGCCACGTCGCATGTACGTGCTTACGAGTGCTGAGCAGCCTTTGGGAAGCTCTGGGAGGCCCGTGGAAGCCCCAAGGACCTGACCGGTGGATGCACCGAGTACCTGGCCGAACGAGCCGACAACAGGACCATTGCCACCACCACCGCCGGAGAATGTCTCTATCGGACCGCCGCCGTTACCGCCCTCTTCTTGCTGATCTTCTTCCTCCTCATCCGCCACATTCGTGAATGTACAGGTGACATCTTCACCCTCACTGAGAATTATTGCGTCGACTGAGGAGCCATCGGTGCATGTAGTGTCGCTGAGATTCCAGCCATCCTGCGGTATTTCAGCCACGTCGTAAGTGCCGGAGAGAAGATTCTCGAAGGTGATAGAGTCTTCACCATCGCTCGTTGCCAGCGTGAAGTCCTCAAAATCTCCGAGCGTTTCGCTCTGAAAGGTGAATTCACCTTCGCCACCCTCCGAGAGCTTGACGATAGTAATGGAGCCGTAGACAGGTTCCTCTTCACCATTGTTGTTTATGAGCGTAAAGATATCTGCCTCGGCATTACCCGTGACGACCACGGTCTCGCCAATCGCAACTGCGCCGTCGTCCTCTTCGTTGACATTCGTCCAGCCATCCTGCTGTATTTCTCCAACTGTGTATTCCCCGACCGGCACGTTTTCGAAAGTGACACAGCCCGTCTCTTCTTCGGTCACACCTATGAATCCCTTGGCAATTTCCACCGTGAGGCTGCCGGTGTTGTCATTGAACCATCCTTCGTTTTGGACGCCGCCGGTACCGTCGAAGACACGGAAGTTGACCGAGTCGTCGATAACAGGAGTGAATCCGTATACGTAGGTGTGGCCATTGTCGTACGAGCCCCAGTTGATGAATCCTTCGTTGAACTGGAGGTCGAGAATGTCGTTGCCGTAGCCAGTGTATCCGTCCATGTAGCTCGTCCACGAGTCGGTGGTCGAGTACTCAGCGTCTACCATGTTGGCACCACCTTGGTTGGCCCACGTGCCTGACGCGAGCGCGAGGTACGACGTGTAGTCGTCGAGCACGCTTGAGTCCGCGCCCATCCAGCTGTTGGCGTTGACGTTGAGTGTCTCCACGGTGTCGCCCTTGAGGTAGAGCGTCCAGCCAGAGAGAGCTTCGTCGTTTTGATCGACTTTGCACATCTTCACCTCATCCGCATAGGTGACCTCAGGTTCATCGCCGCAGTATTTGTTGACCACAATCACGTACGCATCGCTCTCAAGATCTTCAAAGGAGGGCGTGGCGGTCGTGATATATGCCTCTTCCGCATCTTCCAGCGATGTCTCACTTGTCTTGTAGCCCACATGCTTGTAGTAGCCAACCTGACACGACTGTTCCGAGGAAAGCACGTTGCTCTCGTCGTCTATGTCATTTGTGACTTCGTACGTCGAGTAATCAGCGCCCAATGTCATCGCGGATGTGTCTGCGGCGTACTTGAGTGTTGCGCCGCCGTGATTGTTGCCGAGTACGTATGCTCCACTGCCTGCACCGATGTTTTCTGCATCCCACGAGGCCTGCATCGGGAACGTGGTGGCTGGTTCGAATTCATCCGGTACCTGCTCCGTCTCATCGCCCTCCAGGTACTTGTAGATGTGCACTTTGAGTGTGGGATCTGGTTCTACGAATGGGCACTCTTCGTTGACCACGATTACGTGTCGATCAGCGATAAGGTCGGTAAACACAGGAGCGATAGTCGAGATAGGGGCCGCTTCTGCAGCAGCAAGTGTGATGCCCGTCTTGTAACCGACAAGGCGCCATTTACCTGATGGACACGATTCCGAATCAATCGGCATGACATTGCTCGACCAAGATTCGTCGGTCGTGATCTCATTGGTCATGTAGTCGGCCGGCGCAGTCATCGGTGAAGTGGTCGCCGAGTAGCGAGCTGAGCCGGGGTACGATGCGCCAAGTACATAGTTGCCGGAGCCTGCACCGATGTTGGACGCATCCCACGTGGACTGCATCGGGAACTGGTACGTGATTTCCGAGTCATTCGGAATCATCGATACGTAGTCACCCTCGAGCAAGTACTTGTAGATGTGGACGTAGACAGAAGTATCGGGAATGACAGGCTCAGCGCACTCGTCGGAGTTGACGGTGAGATCGAAGACGAGGCCGGCAGGATTTGGACCAAAGTATCCTTCTGGTCGTGGGTAGTTATCCACGGTGATGGTGATGACGTTCTCTCCACTGAGAAGTAGGGCGCTCGGGACATTGACGGTATCGACAGTGCTCCAGTTCTGATCGTCTGCGTCAGAGCCTACCAAGGTACCGTTGACGTATACGGTGTAGCCGTTGTCGGAAGAGATCTTGAGTGTCGCATCGCCAGACGGAGCTCCGTCGATCGAGAACGTGCGCGCAAAGGTCTTTTCTCCTTCCGGATGAGAACTGGTCCCATCGATCTCGGTGTCCCAAATCCATGTAGCACCAGCAAGTACCGCCCATGACGGGTGCACGGTAATCGCGACCGCATTGTAGCCATCGACGTACGTGAGACTGTCACTCACGAGAATGTCTTGCGCATCGCAGACCGGCTCTGGCGTGTTGTCTACGGTTACGCTCCACGCGGAGGTCCACGGCGAGCTGTTGCCCTCGCTGTCCTCTGCACGTACATGCCAGTAGTACGTACCCTCTGGTGTCCCTGCTGTAGGTATCTCCGAAGCTGAAAGCGCTCCCGACGAATACGCAGGAGAGACAAATGACCCATCAATGTTGGTCGCGGGGGAAAGAGATGATTGATAGTAATACACGACAGGAGAAGATGGATCCGTAACATCGGTCCACTGAATCTCGGTAAGTTCCGCCGAAGTTAACGTACTGCCATCTGCTGGAGACACATGTACAGGCATGTCAGGGGCAATCTCATCACCCTCAGGTTCAGAAACGAACTCCTCATTGGAGAACGTACAAACGATGCTCTGACCTGCGTCGAGGTCAATCACGGCCTGCATGTCTTCGAGGTTTACGGTCGTCCCGCCGTCAGTGTCGTTGCACGAAAGGCTTTCAAGTGTCCAATCTTCGGATTCGCTCTCCGTAACGGTGTAGCCGCCAACTGAGAGACCGAATGCTTGATAATTATCCCCCGAGCCGTCATCAACGAGAGTGAAGTCATCGAGCTCTCCTGTAAATTCAAACCCCGTATCTCCTTCAGGCGAAGCTTCCTTTACGATGAAGATACCCTGTGAAGCTCCCGTGAGTTCGCAGTTTATGACTTCATTGTCCCCGTTAGCCGGATAGCAGAGGTCGTAACCCGGTCCGCCATCGAATTCATCGTCGCCTGATCCACCGATGATTGTGTCATTGCCCGCGCCCGCGTCAGCCGTATTGTCACCGTTTCCAAGAGAGAGGTGGTCATCTCCTGCCCCCGTAGTGACGTCGTCCTCGCCCGAACCTGCTGTTATTGTATTGTCGCCGTTGCCGGTAGTGATGGTGTTGTCTCCGTTACCAGCATCAATGATATTGTCGCCTTCTCC
>CAZPGE010000002.1:0-151727 GCA_964586255.1 uncultured Candidatus Saccharibacteria bacterium
GATTCGAACCTGGAATAGCAGTTCCGAAGACTGCTGTGATATCCGTTTCACCACGGGAGCATCGCCGCCTATCTTACACTAGAAACGCGAGGTTTTGGGGAATCGGCCAAGCGCTTGCCCTGCATCATCGGGCCGGCCTTGTTATCTTTGTGCGGATACGGGGAATCGAACCCCGATCTCGTCCTTGGCAAGGACGCGTTCTACCACTAAACCATATCCGCATTCTCCAACCTGCTTATTCTTCCGGTTACTTCCACTGCATAGACATGGCAAAGGTATCACCCACCGAAGCCATATCCGCAGTGATGAGGATTATACAGTACATCGCCTTTGCGGCAACGCACTACTTCCCTTTTTGCTGACTACCCTTCGTCTCTACTGGCACCGGCGAAGTGCTTTTTGAGATGGCGGGCGTATTTGTGGAAGGCTTTGCTGGCGGGAGAGAGATTATCTTGAGGCCCGGATTCTGTTCACGAAAAGCGACGAGGAGCGCGATGATCGCGACCATAATGGACACGGCTGGTATCCAGCCCTCTGCGCGGCATGAGGGGGCGAAGAGCCAGAATGCGAGTAAAAGGACAAGTGGTACGAGGATGAGTGAGAGCGGAAGCACCACAGACTTTTGCGCCAAGGGCGGTTTTGCGAGCGCAGTCAGGGCAGCCACAACGATATACACCGCGAGGAGAAGAAACCAGAGCTGGAGTGCCCCGTTTCCCTCACACAAAGATTTGATACGTGATACCGCTCCCCCGAGTACGGGCGAGGAGTCGGTTGAGGTCGCGGTGTCAGTAGCCGCGGGAATCTTTCCGGGTGCAACCCCGGCCTCCCGTGGAATCGTAGTGCCTGCACTGCCTGAAGGTACAGATGGGATCGGGGCGCTTACGTCTGTGACGCCTGGAGCCAGAACGAGCCCATCGCGGGATACGGAGAACGAAATGATGCTGAGGCACGTCGGGCTTCCCGCGGGAGAGGAAAGGAGTGTAAGGTTGATCGTGAGAGGGCTTGTGATTTGAGTTGCATTGATGTCGACATGGTAGCGAATAAATCCACCGCCATGGTTGAAGCGCGTCATGTAGCGGAAAGGTATCGCTTCAGTACCGACTTCTGCGAGAACAGCGACGTATGAAGGATCCTGAATCGTAATATCAAAGGAGTGGAGCTCCCCTTCTTGTACATGCGAGACGATGGCTGCGACCGGGAGAGTCGTGCAGCCCGTGCCACCGGGCGGAAGGACCTGGATGGTCTTCGTGATCGCCTGCGCAGAAGCGCCAAAGGGTACGGCAAATGCAACGAGGGAGAGTACGCCTACTGCGAACGCTTTATGCGTGAGTCGCTTCATAGGGAATACATGAACGGTAGTACGGAGATGCTCTAGTAGTCAAGGGATATGTGTGGTGCAGAATGGCTCAACTAAGCCATATTACGGACATCATGAACGTACTCTAAAGGACATTCCCTCAGCATTTCTCAGCGTACTCCTCGCGCGGCCCCGAAAAATGGCTATAAATGTGCATAACTGTGGATAACCATGGGGACATGTGGATAAAGGACAGGTGTTACACGTGAAATGATGCCCGTCTTTTAGCCAGAATAGTCAACAAGTAAGCCATATAAGTCAAAGACACTCATTGCGCGGCCACTTTACAGCAAAACGTTACTTAGTAACGTCAGTGAGGGTTTTCACGTGAACCCTTCAGCTTCTGGGCGTATACTATCGGGCATGTCACCCAAGTACTCCGCACGGAGGCAGATTGGGAATATCGGGGAGGATGCAGCCGCCACGTTTCTCGAAAGCCGCGGCTTTATCATAGTCGAGCGCAACCACCTGAAGCCTTGGGGAGAGATAGACATCATCGCAGTAAAGGGAGAAACAGTCCGTTTTGTCGAGGTAAAGGCAGTTTCACGTGAAATGAGAGAAGACGTTACACGTGAAAATGAGGGCTATAGGCCTGAAGAACAGGTGCATCCTGCAAAGCTCAGGAAGCTCGCACGAACCGCCGAACTCTACATGAACGAGAGGAATGACCAGAGAGACTACCAGATTGACGTCGTCGGGGTTTTTCTCGACCATGCAAGGCGAATAGCTCGTTGCCGTCTCTACGAGCAGGTGCTATAGGACGTAAAGGACATGTGATGTCCATTAAAGTCGTGTGAAATCAGTCTGTATGCTGTATCTGTAACAATCCACAGGATTGTTGGATATGCACTCTTTCGGGGCGCCGAGAATCGGCCACGGTTACTAATTCGCTTCGCTCATAAGTACCGTCGGCCCGGGCTCGCCCGTCCCTCGGCAAGCTCAGGACACGGCTCCGCCTTTCGATGCTCGGTCGTAGTATGCGCAGGCATGCTGCTCTTCCTCCTTTCAGTCGGGGCGCCGAGAATCGAACTCGGTCTACCTGCTCCCAAAGCAGGCGTACTACCGGTATACTACGCCCCGTAAGTACGCCGCATCCTACCACGCTTTTTCGTAAATGGGGCGGGTGTGAGAGGGGAGACTGCTCCTCTTACTGAAGCTGGCTCATGAGCTTCTCTACAAGCGCAGGTGCGATATCCGTAGAGAACCGGGCAGTCTTTGCTCTCAGGTCGCCCGCGATGTAAGCCGAGAGGGGGAGACCGGCTTGCGCGAGGAGATCTCGGTCGACATAGCTGAGCGTGATGCCGCGAAGCTTACGTTCGCCTGTCGTGGAGCCGTCGCTCGTGGTAGTGATTACGCCAATCAGGCGCCCCCACGCATTTACAATCGCGCCTCCAGAAGAGCCGCTCTGTGCGCCCATTACGCTGCCGATAGAGAGCACATCGACAGACTTGCTGCCGAGCGTATATAGCTCGTCGATGGTAGTGATGCTTGTGACGTGGTAGAGGTTGAAATTTGCCGTAATAGAGCCCAGGAATTCCGCAGGGTAACTAGCGGCTAGCACCGAGTCATCGACAAATCCTATTGCCTCACGCGTATCATAAGAAAGTGACGAAAATGAGGCGGGACGAGTTGTACCATCGAGGGGAGCGCCCACGTACAGGAGTGCGAAGTCGTGCTTTCCTGTGCCGAATGGCCGCTCTTTGGTGAGGTCGACAGCATGCTCCTCTATCCATACAGAGGGGATATAGAGCACGTGGGGTGCCCATTTGGCTACGGCAGGGGAGCCAGCGCGAATGGCGCACTGTAAGTTGACCCTCCCGCTTTCCGCGAGGAGGACATACTGGGCGACATGCGCATTGGTGAGGATGACACCGCGTGGGTCAATCATAATGCCGCTGCCAGAGATCGGTCGGAGTAACCCATTGCGCGATGAGCAGAAGATATTGACCACTGCAGGGCGCGTCATCTCGTTGATTACTTCAAAGGATAGAGGGGGTGTGGAGTATGGGTTATCGATGCGATGCACCTGGTTGGGGTTTGGGGGAGTTGCGATGCTCGGCTGGGCCGTGGGCGTTGGGGCTGTCTTTTTCACCGTCGTTGTCGCCGGTGTCGTGGGGGCAGGTGATGTCGCTACAGGTGCGGTAGTACTCGCTGCAGACACGCTCACGGCGGTCGCAGACACCTGTGTGCTGGTCGCCACCGTCGGAATCGTAGAAACGGGGGGTGCAAAGCGAATCATGAGAAAGAGGCCGCCCACGAGAAGGACGAGAATGGCTATTTGAACGAAAAGGGGAGTTTCTTTGTTCATGTGCGGGATAGGAGAATCGGCCAGGCGCTCACTCGTCGTCGCCACTCCTCGTTCCGCCTCGCCACGCTCGCGCGGCCCACTCTGCTGAGTGGGCGCCCCGCGCTCGCCTTCGATTTCGCCTATGCCAGCCATTCGTTCACTATGTTCACTCATGTGCGGGATAGGAGAATCGAACTCCTGCTCTCAGTTTGGAAAACTGATGTTCTACCATTAAACTAATCCCGCGAATCAAACTTCTTAGCGACACCGGGGTCACGACGCGTGAAGCCAGCATTGGCGACCGTATCATCCACCGAAACTAATCCCGCTTGATGGTTACTCTACACGTAAATTGAGCTCAATACAAAAACCGCTATCCGCCGGTTGGCGGAGCGGCTTTTGTATTCTCGAGAAAAGAATCCGTCAGCTGGCGGACGCTACTTGACTGCGTCCTTGAGAGTCTTGGATGCGCGGAATTTCGGAACGCGCATAGACTTTATCTGGATAGTCTCACCCGTACGAGGGTTGCGACCAGTGCGGCCCGCACGTGTCTTGGCTTCGAAAATGCCAAGCCCCGCTACGGATACTTCTTCGCCTTTTTTGAGGGTATCGGTAATCATGGCGATTATCGATTCCACGGCGCGCTCCGCATCCGCTTTGGTGCAGCCGATTGTCTGATGCACGCGATCAATCAGATCAGTTTTATTTGCCATACAAAATTGTTGCTCTAATAAAGAGGGTAAACCCTCTGCTCTCGACCTCTAGGACCATTTTGAGCCCTGAAAAGGGGGTGTCAATCAGCTAAAAAGCACGACTATCCACAGGGGGATGGAGTAGTGGAAACCCCCGCAGTGCGGGGGTTTCTTTCTCGTAGCTCATGAGTCGAACTTCTTCCGTCCTCCCGGCGCGCCTGGGCCGGGAGCAAAGGTCATCTGAAGGGCGAGGACGTACGCTTCCTGAATAGCCAGTACCACCTTCCTGGCGAACGCTACGTTCTCCGGTGACGGGGCCGTCGGTATGCATTGCCTTTTGACGGCCCAGACTTGATGGTCGAGCATGCCCTGGAGCTTCCTCGACACTTCCCCGAAGGAGAATGTCTGGATGAACACGTCAACCACCCCGCTTGCTGTGGCGATAGATGTGGTGAGCGCGAGTGGGGCAGCATCGTCCAACGACTCACTCTCCGTGAGGCCGACGCCGAGTGGCGTGAGGTAGATAGCGAAATCCGCACCGCTGGTCACGCAGTCTGCCTGTGCCCGGAGCGCCGAAACGCGAAGCTCCTCCGAGACGGACAGAAGGAGCGGTGTCGGGCACACCTCGGACTCCGTGAGTGTGTCCGGACACAGAAGGCGCATTTTTGCTTCAAGTGCGCTGAGCAGGAGCGGACCGGTCTCGTCGTCGTCAGTGGTGTTTAAGACTATACGTGCGTACACGAGATTCCTCCATCGATTGACTCATGCGAATCTATGGGAAATACCCTCAGTCGTCAAGAGAGGGGTCAATGCGCGTTTCGCCCCAACACAAAGCGCCGCTCAGCGGCGCTTTGTGTTGGGGACGCGACACGTGTCTATTTCGCGTATTCGATTACACGTGTTTCTCGAATGACTGAGACTTTTATTTCTCCTGGATACTGGAGTTCGTTCTGTATCTTATCCGCGATGGTGCGAGCCAATTTGCGGCACTCAAGGTCGTCGAGCGCTTCGGGCTTTACGATAATGCGAAGCTCGCGGCCCGCAGAAATCGCAAAGCTCTTTTCAACACCGGGCTCGTTGTTGGCGATAGCCTCGAGCTCCTCGAGGCGCTTGATGTAGTTCTCCACTGAGTCGCGACGTGCGCCTGGCCTGCCTCCGGAGATTGCATCGGCGACCTGCACAATCATGCTCTCCGGAGTTTCGTACGGGTACTCCTCGTGATGTGCCTGCATGGCTTTGACCACCGCTTCATCGACACCGAATTTCTGGAGAATGCGTCGACCGATTTCTACGTGTGTACCTGGCACTTCGTGGTCCACCGCCTTGCCGATGTCGTGGAAGAGGGCGCCGGCGCGGGCGGTCGCCACATTGGCGCCAAGCTCTTCGGCGAGCATGCCCGCGAGGTGCGCGACCTCTACCGAGTGGTCGAGCACATTCTGGCCATACGATGTACGGAAGTAGAGGCGACCAAGAATCATGATGAGCTTCGGGTCGAGGTTGGGGACCTTGGCCTCATAGGCCGCTTCTGCACCCTTCTTCTTGATGATGTTGTTTATTTCTTGTTCTGCTTTTTGCACCGCTTCTTCTATCTTTGCAGGCTGAATGCGTCCATCGAGAATGAGGTTTTCGAGTGCGATACGCGCTATCTGACGGCGGATCGGGTCGTACGATGAGAGGGTAAGCGTGCCCGGAGTATCGTCGATGATGACATCGACACCGGTGGCGCGCTCAAACGAGCGGATGTTGCGACCCTCTTTACCGATTATCTTGCCCTTTATTTCGTCGTTGGGCAGCGAAACCGTCGTCGCGAGGACGTCTGACACGACAGAGTTGCCGAGACGGTGAACCGCCGTGGTGAGGATTTCCTTGGCGCGTTGTTCAAGCTTTTCGTCGCTCGCTATTTCGAGCTTGCGCATGCGTCCTTCCAGGTCTGTCTCGTATTGCTTCTCTACCGAACTAATAAGGTCCTTCTTCGCCTCTTCGCTCGTGAGGCCCGCTACCTTTTCGAGCTTGTCCTGCTGTTCGCTTATGAGTCGCTCGACTTCTTGGCGAGCGAGTTGTAGCTCTTCGTTCTTTTTGTTGAGCGAATCCTGCTCTGTGTCGATGCTGGACTGTCTTTTGTCGAGCAGCTCCTCTTTGCGCACGAGACGTTCTTCAGTGGATTTGAGGTCACGTGCGCGTTCGTTGTACTCGTTGGTCAGTTGTTCGACTTTATCGCGCCCGCGTTTCTCCGCTTCTTCGATGATACCCTTCGCGCGCTCTTCGGCGTCGAGCATCATTTTCCTTATTTGCAACTCCATCGAGCCTTTTTTGCCGAGGGAGATGATGAGTCGGAGGAAATATCCGAGCCCAATGCCAACCACGCCTGCTACGGCGAGGAGCATGAACACTATTTTTAATGACATACGCGTCTGATCAGACGCGGACCTTTTTTACGATAGGGAAAGTCTAGAAAATGGCTTAACAGAGCTACTCTGGACAGGTTCCTGACGCATACTTGGGTACGCGAATGAAGAATTGAATTTCATAAATGCTAAGGTGTATCTGCAATATACCATCGTCGGGACTTTTGACCATAGACATTCATATATTTCGGGACGTTTGGGAGGCACCGGATGCTAGGCGCAGGGCTAAAGCGGCTCGGGCCGTACTTCCGTACGGTGAGAGTCGCTGGGGGTCCCTGCAACAACGCAGACGGTGTCTATCCAAACGTTACGAGAGTACTTTGTCGATGATGCCGTACTCTACTGCCTCTTTAGCGCCCATGAAGAAGTCGCGGTCGACATCTTTCTCTATCTTCTCGAGCTTTTGACCCGTGTTCTTAGCCAGTATTTTATTGAGCTGTTCGCGCATCTTGAGAATCTGTTTTGCAGTGATCTCGATGTCGCTCGCCATACCCTCAGCGCCTCCAGAGGGCTGGTGAATCATCACCTCGGCGTTGGGAAGGGCAAAGCGCTTACCTTTTTCTCCTGCGGAGAGGAGCACTGCTCCCATAGATGCTGCCATGCCAATGCAGACAGTCGAGACGTTGGGCTGGATGTGATTCATCGTGTCGAGAATCGCGAGGCCGGCCGTGACCTGACCACCAGGGGAGTTGATATAGAAAGAAATATCCTTTTTAGGGTCTTCTGATGCGAGGAAGAGAAGCTGCGCGACCACCAAGTTGGCGACGTCTGAGTCGATTGGTCCACCGAGAAAGACGATGCGCTCTTTGAGAAGACGTGAGTAAATGTCATATGCGCGTTCGCCCATGGAAGTCTTTTCAACGACCATCGGTACCAACATTTGAGCTTTCGTAGAGTTCATAGGGGAGAGTGTACAGAATTCCATTCGTACGCGCAATGAAATACCAAAAGGACGCGAGAATCGCGCCCTCTGTTTTTAGTGGTCGTGTCCGTGACTGAGAGGCTCAGTGTTTCCTTCGAGGAATCGCAGGGTGAGTTCGTTGCGCATCATGTGTACGATGTGTGCGCGAAGCGCGACTGGATTCGCGTCTTTGTAGTGCTCGCGCGCATGACCGAGTTCATGCTCCACGTCCTTCTCTTCGGGGTCGAGCTTCTCGACCTGGGCGATTTTCCCTAGTATAAGGCGCACCTTTGCGCGCTTATCGGCACTCTCTTTCCATGTTTCGCGCAACTCTTCGCGAGTCTTTTTGCTCTGTGCCAGATAGCTTTCAAATGTCTGTCCGATGCGAGAGAGGTCGTCGGTCATCCGAGCCTCCATGTCGTCGAGTTCGTAGTGTAAGAGCGCCTGTGGATATTTCGCTTTTGAATCTTTCACGAGCTCATCGAGGATTGCGGCGCGCTTCTTCTCCTGGGCGCGCACCTTCTTCTCGTTGCCGATATTGGTGCGCACCGCAGTTGAGAATGTCGCAACATCGGGATATCCAAGAGACTGGACGAAGGTATCGTCGAGCTCCGGCAAGTCTTTCGCTTCGGTGGCACGTGACTCCTCCGCAGCTTTCTGCGGGTCAGTGCCCGCTTCCACCTTGTCGATACGATGTCTTTCGCGACGCAGGTGCGTCAGAGCTTCTTCATGTTCGGTGTCAGATACCGAAGTGTCCTCTTCCGTAGCCTTATGCTTTTCGGAGATTTTCTTGTAGTCCGCGAGCTCGATATCGGGCGCAAGCGCAGCACGGGCGGTAAAGGAAAGTGGCTTGCCTGCCTGGGGCTCATCGGTCGTCACGCGTGGTGTATCGACAATTACAAAGTCTTGCTTGGCGAGGAGAATGGGCAACTCCTCTTGGATAGCCTCTTCTGCTGCGGCGCGCATGATGGCGCCTTCCCCATAGACGCGCACTATCGCTTCTTCAGGCGCCTTGCCTGGGCGAAAACCGTCAAGCTTCGCGGTTTTTTGGATATTTTTGAGCGCAGTGGCGCGGTGCTTTTGGAGCGACTCTGCCGGGAGCTCGGCTTTGAGCTCTACCTCCCACGCCGTTTCATCGCGGGTTATTTGTACATGTGTTGCATCAGACATCGCAGGAGTGTACCCCGTCAGGCAAAAAACGTCGAGAGTTCTCGTGAATCTTCGAGGCTGCTATGAAGTTGCCGAGTCGCCCGGAATGAGAGGGAGAGGCTGCGGCTCTTGTCCGTTGAGCTGCGCTCCCCAAAAGTAGAGTGCGCCGATGGAGAGGAGGAATACTATGATGACGATTCCCACTATTGGTCCGCTCCCGCCGCGCTGTTTTTTCTGCGTGTGCTCAGGCAACATGTGTGACACATCAATCACTGGCTTGTCTTGAGGAGTAGGCGGCATGTCATCAGTGTACCCCGTAGTAGATGGTGGTGAAAGATAAACGGGTATGGTGGATAACTTTGAACAACGTAGCATCGTGATTTCGTGGAAATATGAAGACGAAGCGCGGAGCGCATCACCACCATTCACTATCGGGGTGTACATCCCGCACGCACCGCGACATAGGGAGGCACGTGATGTGGACAAGTAAAAACAGCGCCCGGCGTAGCCGGGCGCTGTTTATGTACGAGTCGATTACAGACCTGAGGCCGCTGCTGCTGCGTCGGTGTTCATATTCTGTTCAAACTGCGTCATGCTTGTTGCTTCGAGCTCGGCTTGGATGGCGGCCGCGTCGTCGGAGTCACTTGCAGCGGGCATCCAGGTCTCGCTATCGACATCGGAGAGTGTTTCCTCGGCGACTCGCGGGCTCTGCCAGAGGTAGAGCCCGGCTAAGATTGCGATTGCGATGAGTGCGCCCCCGATGAGCATGGGCATCGTGAGGTTGGCTCCAGGTTCTTGAACGGTAGTTGGTTCCATAGACTAGGTACCTAAGATTAATTGTTCGTCTCCACCTCTGCAGATGTACTCGCGGACAGCTGCGCGAGCGAGCGCGCGGTAGCAAGCAGTGACGCGTGCGCTGCTTTGATGCTCGCCGTAACTTTCTCAATAGCCACGCGAAGCTCCGCCTTTACGACGGCGGGGTCACTAGACTCCTGTACCGATGCGACAAGTGTCTGCAGGCCACCAAGATTCGCTTTGGCAGTCGTGATGAGTGCGACCGACGCTGAGAGAGACGCTTCCACGGAAGCAGTATCTGCGCCGCGCTCCTTCAGCTTCTCTATGCGCGACTCCATGCGGTTGACGAGATTGTCGAACATGTTGAGTGCATTTTCGGAGCGCTTCACGACAGCCCCCACATGGGTGCGAACGAGGACTTGGAGGCGCTCTTTTATGTTGCCGCGTATTTCCTGCGCGCGGTCACGGATTTCTTCCCGATTTTCTCGCATCTCTTTTATGATAGTGCGTCGATCTTCTCCTGAGGAGGCATTCTGCATATCGACGCGAATCTCAGCACGCCTTTCTTGCATGCCTTCTCTCAAATCAATAATGCGTTCTCGCGCGTCTTCACGGAGCTGCATGAGAGGCTGCGGCCTCGGTGGTCTTTGCGGGAGAGATGGGCGGGAAGTGGTCGCCTGAGCAGAGATTTCGACCTCTGCTTCCACTTCTGCCTCTTGTGCCTGTGCGACCTGCGCTCCTCCGACGAGGAGAATCGACGCAAGAAGCGTGGCTGCCTGTACCTTGGTACTGCTATTCATAATGTATACAATTACCTTTATAAAGGGTTGTGCCCTAGCGGCATTGTACCGCTACGGTGAAAGACGTATCAGGGGACGGGGGATTACTCCTCAAACTTTGGGGCGTACTCCTTTTGATATCGTTCAATCGACTCGCGGACGATTTCGACGGCTTCCTTGGCTCCAAGAAACTCGTTGACCTGCCCGGTGCCCGGCTTTTTCAACGCCTTGTAGTTTTCCCAGAAGTATTTGGTCTCTTTCTTGAAGTACTCGCCGAGATCATCGACTGACTTAATGTGTTCAACGCGCTTATCGTCGTTTAAGACCGCGATGATTTTGTCGTCGACTTCTCCATCGTCGATAAATTTCATCGCGCCGATGATGCGCGCCTCGACGAGAGAGCCAGGGACGAGGGTCTCGGTGACATTGGGGATGAATATGTCGAGCGGGTCGCCATCGAGGTCCCACGTCTCTGGGATAGCGCCGTATGTGTACGGATGTGCCATCGAAGAATACCCGACGCGGTCGAGCTTGAGCTGGCCGCTTTCAGTGATCACTTCGTATTTGTTAATCGAGCCTGCGATTATTTCCACAATAGTATTCACGACGCCCTTCTCCTCATCGGCAAATGCCGGAAGTACATGAAGGAGATTCAGCATGTACTTCGACGGCTTGTGATCAATATTGGCCATAGTGCGCCAAAGTGTAGCAGTCAGGTATCGAAAAACAAGCGGGCCCCCCTATGGGGGCCCGCTTGCAGCACATAGACAAGTGCTTATGCCGCGTCTTTTTCCTTGTCGTCAGTCGTTTCTTCTTGCTGTTCCTCCACTTTTTCATCAGCGATGTCACGGTCTTGTTGAGCAGGCTCGATATTCTCTTCGCCAGTGTCTTTGGCCTCGTCATCGTCGCCAGAGATATCCTTCTTGGCTTCTTCAAACGTATCTTCTGTTGCGCTCACGTTTTCCACATCGGTCGGCTGTGTTTCAGTAGGCGCTGCGCCATCATCTACCGCGACCTGGTCGCCGCCCATGGAGCGTATGTCGATCTTCCATCCGGTAAGACGTGCGGCGAGTCGTACGTTTTGACCACCACGACCAATCGCAAGTGACTGCTGGTCTTCAGCGACGGACACGACTGCACGATTCTCGCTCTCAAAGAGTTCGATACTAAGCACCTGCGCAGGCTTAAGGGCTTCTTTCACAAAGTCTCCCGTGTTTTCCGACCATTCAACGACGTCAATCTTCTCACCGCCGAGTTCGGATGTAACGACGGCAACGCGTACGCCGCGCTGACCGACGAGTGCGCCGACTGGGTCGATGTGGCTATCATTGGAGAATACCGCTATCTTCGCGCGGCTTCCCGGTTCGCGGACGATACCCTTCACTTCCACGACACCGCTGGCCATTTCGGGCACCTCGGTCTCGAAGAGCTTGGTCAAGAAGCGCGGGTGTGAGCGAGAGAGGCGAATAAAGGTGCCGCGGACGCCCTCGTCGACGCGCAAGAGAAGTGCGCGAACGCGCTCGCCCTGGCGGTATCGCTCGCCTGGAATCTGTTCATCGTAGGGGAGGATTGCGGTGGCGCGGCCGAGGTCGATGTAGAGATTGCCTCGCTCGAAGCGCTGTACATGACCGGTGACGATTTCTCCTTCGCGTTCGCCGTATTCTTGAATGATGCTCGCGCGCTCCGCTTCGCGGACCTTTTGCATGATCACCTGCTTAGCGGCTTGTGCTGCGATGCGGCCGAAATCTTCCTGCGTCTCGAGAGGGAACGAGATTTCTTCATCGAGCTGCGCATCGCGCTTAATGCGGCGCGCGTCTTCTATCATGATGTGCTGCTCAGGATTGAAGCGAGAGCGGTGATCCTCTTCCGAAGTCGGCTCCTCGTCTTCTTTACGGACGAGAGACGCGTCGACGACGATTTTTGCCTGACGGAACTCCATATCACCGGTCTCAGGGTTGAACGTGGCGCGGATTATCTGGCCTCGCTTGCCGTATTCGCGGCGGTACGCAGCGGCGAGCGCTGTGGCGAGCGCATCCACGACGCTGTCGCGTGAGATGCCGCGCTCCTGCTGGAGCTCATCGAGGGCTGAGTTGAGCGATTTAAGGTCGAAGAGGGACATATGGATTATGTTGTGCTAACTGCCTTTTAAAAAAAGCGCCCGCCAAAGGCGGAACTTGTTCACTCAATATAATGGGTGTCTTTAAGAAAGTCAAATGCGGGTCGCGTAGCCGTACTCGACCCGCCGATTTGCACCCCCCCTACTCTCGAAGTACAGCCGGATCGTTTGATGTCGAATGCTACGACGGAAGCACCTCTTTCCTGTCATGCCGATACATCCCTACGAGAACACCTGCAATGCCAACCAGTTGGCTTAGTAATCCAGAATATGAATGAACCGCAACGGTGTACGGAATCCAAATGAATGATGCGATGAGCATGTAAAGCCTGATGTCGGCGGGATTCTTTTTCCACATCCCGTAGATGCCGACAATCGCGCCTAGGACCGGCAAAGCGCTAATCCATCCATTCCAGAAGAAAGCGAGCACTACTATAGAGATGAATATAAAGAAGTAGAACCATGTCCAATGGCTAGCCCAGTTCTCTTCTCTCTCCTGAAGCAATACAACATTCCGTCCCAGCACCACGACGCTCATTGCCGCACCTGCGTACGCGGAAAGAAGCGTGTAGTGAGCTATGAAAAACATCAAGCTTATCGACTGCACCGAAAGGATACCCTTTCGGGTTTTCGCATTCCATGCAAGCACAATAAAGACGAGTGCGATTGCGCCGATAGTTTGGATGATCCAAAAATTATCAAAGAATGAAAACATCGTCCGACAATACCACATTCACAAAAGTCGGTTTCATTTCTTTAAATCATTCGCGCCCGGCTTGCATCAGCAAGTCGGGCGCACAATGTTGCGGTTAGATTAGACCGGAACGTCACCCTGTAAGGGGGTGACGGAAGTTCACCGTCCATTTTCATGACACCTCCGCATTGATCGAGGTATCGCCAGAGGTCCGCATCGATGCCGGCTCGGATTTCAGGACCTTGTTTTGAGAAGCCTGCCATCTTTTTCTTGAGCGCCTTGCGTGCATCCGGACGGGATATCGTATAGCAGAAGAACTTTTGTCTGGTCTCGGACCAGCCACTCCCTGTTCTCTCGACTGATACCCATTGCTGAAAGACATCTGGGCCAGCCTTTCCGTAGAGCACCATGTCTGTCTCCTCACGTGCCGTGTGATGAAGCGCGATGTGGGACCCGTTCCCGACAGAACTCATACCACACGCGCATAGTATGGTACAGCGCGGTGCAGCCGAACTGTCTTAGTCCCAGAATACGAAGTCCGGCAATTCGGGCACGAAGAGCATGGGGACGATGCTTGTGTACGAGTCGGTCCAAAGCGGCGCATCTGCCGGCGTCTCGCCGTCGTTGGACTGGGCAAATATCACCGACGTAAATGCATCCGGGTTTTTCGAGAGCAAGACCCATCGCGAGGGGGAGGCCAGCTCGGCGGTGCCTGCTTCGTTTACCACGATTGCACTGAAGCCCGCTTCTTCGGCGATTCGCAGGACAACCGGTGCGATGTTGAGGTACTTGCTCGAGACGTGGATAGCGAGGATGCTGTTTTGATCGCGCAAATGGGCGCCATACGTAAACACCGCCTCGAGCGTGAGCAAGTGCGCGGGCACCTTGTCGTTGCTAAATGCATCGACGATAAGAACGTCGTACTGTCCCGGCGTATTGGCCGCGAGCTCGCTCTCCAAGAGCAGTCGTCCGTCGCCCTCACGCACAGAGGCGCCATCACATCCAGATACGTAGGAAAAGTAATCATGCGCAAGTGCAATCATGCGGCGGTCTATCTCATAGAAGACGAACGTGTCACCAGGTTCACAGTACGCGGCGAGCGTACCTGTGCCGAGGCCTAGCACGCCGATATTGAGATTGGCTCCCCTTGAGTCGCGTGCGTATGCAAGCGCTCTCCCTGCGCCGCTCCCTTGCGTGTAGTACGTAGTTGGAAGGCGCTTACTGGCCGCATCGTTCAGTTGTAGTCCATGCATAGTGGTCCCGTGCATCAAAACAGTGGTTTGTGTGTTGAACACGATACTCGCGGCGCCGTAGAAGTTTCTCGACATAATAGTCCCGCTCTCGTTGCTGCGAACTGCTGCATGCGATACATAGGCCACGACGATAAAAACAAAGAGGAGTTTTGTATATCGGATAGTTCGCTCATTCATAATACGGGGGAAATAGAGCGGAGAGAGTAAAAGCGCGGCCACGATCGCCGACAGCGCGATGCCCAGGGGGAATTCGAAGAAATCCGTGAAGACCAGCGGCGCGATAATGCTTCCCGCAAGTGCGCCGAGTGCCCCGCCGAGAGAGAGCGCAAGGTAGTAGAGCGGTAAGCGGTCCGTTGAGGGTCTCCTGGCGTAGACCGCGCTGTGGCAGACTACCGCTGTAAAGAAGAGAAGAGCGAGATACGTCAGTATCTGCCAGATGAGCTGAAACGCATGCGCATCAAGCATCAGGTACGCGCAAACTGCAGAGAGCAGCATCCAAAACGGATACCAGTATCCTCCGCCCCGACCACTAAATGCGATGATGAAAGAAAGCAGGTAGAGGAAAAGAGGGATCATCCAGAGGAGCGGCACTGGTGCGAGCTCTTCGGTAATTTGCGTCGTCGTCGCCACGAGGAGAAACGAGGGGAATGCTCCGCCAAGAATCCAGGTGGTGTATGTGCTCAGTGTCTGCGAGCGAGTCTTCTCCGACGCATGCGTGTGTGCATGTTCTACGTGGAGTGAGCCTGCTTTGTAGCGCAGAAGTCCAAGCGCCGCCGATGCGCACGCGACCACACAGAATAACGCGGCCCATACATACTCCTGTGTAGAAAGCGTAAAGAGTGGCTCAAGCACAAACGGGTAGGAGAGGAGTGCGAGTGCAGAGCCTACGTTTGACACTGCGTAGAGCGTATACGGTTCCTTGGTACTCGAAAGCCCATACCAAAACTGTAGGAGTGGGCTCGTGCTAGAGAGTAAAAAATAGGGCAAGCCGACGGAAAGTGAGAGTGCCACTAAGATACGGATGTACGGAGAGGCTTCGGCGGATATGACGCCAAGCTCAAAGAGCGACTGGTAATACACGAGCGAGCAGACGACCCCAAGCACCGCGAGTGTCGAGAGAGCTGCGTGTGTGAATATCTGATTGCGCACGGAGAGACGAGAGAGTGCAAACACATAGGCATATCCGAGAAAGAGCACCGTCGTGAAAAAAAGGAGGCTCGCCGCCCATACACCCGAAGATCCACCGAATTCAGGCAGGAAATGCTTACCGGCTATGAACTGAATTTCGAAAAGAAGAAATGAGCTTACCAAAATCACAAGCGCATTCCCGAGATATGATGCATGCGTCCGATTTTGCAAGAAAAAGCGGAACATAGGTACGATAGGTCACAGTGTACCGCAGCATGCCTCGCTCACTCGCGTCGTCGTGGGATATAATAGTGGAGATGTATATCTCTGATACCCACCTTAAATCATTCCTCTCGGATGCGGGACTCGTGTCACAGAAAGATTTTGATGCCGCAGAGGTGGAGGCTAAAGCGTCAGGGCAGCCTGTCGGCGATATTTTGATTGCAAAAAGTGCCATCGGAGAGGATGAACTACGACGCACGTATGCGTACATCCTCGGCATCCCATTCGTATCGCTCATGGGGACCAATATCAACTACGAGACCCTCAGTCTCGTGCCTGAACCGGTGGCTCGTCGCAACAACATTATCGCGTACAACCATCGCGGCGATGAGCTGGAAGTGGCGATGCTCGATACCGACGACCTCGCCGCTATCGACTTCATCAAAAAGAAGACGCACCTGAAGATATTGCCGCGCCTTACCGATGCGGCGTCGATAAAGCACGCGCTTAAGCTCTACCAGCAGTCTCTCAAGGACAACCTTGGTGATGTGATTCAGCGGGAGACTGCGGCGCTCGCTGCGACCGCGGGGGAGACGAAAGACGAGGACCTCAAGCAGATGGCCGAAGGGGTGCCTGCGGTCCGCATTGTCGATACACTCTTGCGCCACGCGAATGCGCAGGGTGCATCCGACATCCACATTGAGCCCCTCGAAGACTCCCTTCTCATCCGATACCGAATCGACGGCATCTTGCATGATGCAATGGAGCTCCCAAAGCACGCCGCTCCGGCGATTACGGCACGAGTAAAAGTGCTTTCAAATATGAAACTCGACGAAAAGCGCCTCCCACAAGACGGCCGATTTGGCACGGAAAGCGGTGGTGAACGCGTCTCGTTTCGCGTCTCGATTCTCCCGACATATTTTGGAGAGAAGATAGTAATGCGTCTCTTGCGCGACTCAATCTCCGGCTTCACGCTCGAGAGCATTGGGTTTCATGGTGTTGCACTGGAGCGCATGCACGACGCGATTCGCAAGACGACCGGCATGTTGCTCACCACAGGTCCGACCGGGGCAGGTAAATCGACGACTCTCTATACACTTCTCGACCTCGTGAATACGCCTGATGTAAACATCTCGACTGTCGAAGATCCAATTGAATATCAAATGGCACGCGTAAATCAGACGCAGGTGCGCCCAGAAATAGGCTTCACGTTTGCCAATGGTTTGCGCACACTTGTCCGCCAAGACCCCGACATCATCATGGTCGGCGAAATTCGCGATAAAGAGACCGCGAGCCTCGCCGTCAACGCATCGCTCACGGGTCACCTCGTGCTCTCTACGTTGCACACCAACTCCGCGGCAGGTGCCGTAGCACGCCTCCTCGACATGGGCATAGAGCCGTTCCTCCTTGTATCCACACTTCGTGTCATCATCGGCCAGCGTCTCGTACGCCGGCTAGCGCCCGACCGTGAGCAATACGAGCTGTCGCGCGATGAACAGGCGCAGCTGGAAAAGCTTGTTGATGCCGGCACGGTGCTCAAGGCGCTCAAAGATGAAAAAGCTTTCAAGGGGGATGCCACGTGGAAGAATATTCCGTTTTACAAGCCAAAAGAGGGTGGTCAGACGCCAAGTGGGTACGCCGGACGCGTCGGTATCTATGAAGTCATGACGGTGACGAGCACCATTAAAGAACTCATTATGGCGGGAGCGACAGGCGATGCCATCGAAGCGCAAGCAAAGAAGGAGGGCATGCTCACGATGAGTGAAGACGGCATTTTTCGCGCAGCACAGGGGTTGACCACTATCGAGGAAGTCTTGCGAGTAGTAGCAGAATAACGGAACGCCCAACGCTGTCTGCCTACAGAATCCTTGGGGAAGCGCGGCCGCTCTCACCGAGAGTGGAAAATGCAAAAGATGCGAGCGACTGCACGCTATACTGAGTGCAATGTCGCACTTTTCGTATACCGCGGAGAAAAACGATGGCGAAGTCTACAAAGGAGTCGCCGAAGTTGCAGACCGATTTGAACTCTACAGTCTTGTGCGACGCGAAGGAGGCCGCATCATCTCTGTCTCAGAGGAAAATTCTAAAAGTTGGTTAAGTCTCAAATATTGGAATAGTAAATTCTCGACGATAAAAGAGTACGACAAAGTTCTTTTGGCTCGCAACCTGGGCGCCATGCTCTCTGCGGGCCTCGCTCTCGCTCGCGCACTCTCGGTCCTCGAGAGACAGACTAAAAATCCCCGACTCGGAGAAGCAATATCTGAGATAGCGAGTGATGTGCGTCGCGGCGACACGCTCAATCAAAGTCTCGCAAAATATCCAAACATCTTTACGCCACTGTTTGTCGCTATGGTGCGTGCCGGTGAAGAGAGCGGAGACCTCGCTGGTGCGCTCAAAGTGACGTCGGATCAGATGGAGCGCATGTACGAGCTCAAGAAAAAGGTTCGCGGAGCACTCCTCTATCCATGCATCATCCTCATCGCGATTGGTGGCATCGGTATTCTCATGATGACGCAGGTCGTACCGACTCTCGCACAGACGTTTGCCGAGATGGATGCGGAGCTGCCGAATTCGACGCAGCTCGTCATCGGTATGAGCAACTTTCTCATGGAGTACACGTATGTCGCACTCGGGCTTCTCGTCGGCGTCATCGCAGTCATCTATACGGGTCTCCGAACGACGGCGGGTCGTCGCATGGCAGACTATGTATCAGTTTACACACCAGCCATCAACAGTATTGTAAAAGAGATAAATGCTGCGCGCACGTCGCGTACGCTCGCATCGCTTCTGAGTGCCGGTGTCGACGTGCTCTCAGCGCTCGATATTTCGCGCGAGGTCGTGCAAAATTCGTTTTTTCAAGCGGTGATCCGTGAGGCGAAAGATGCAGTGGCCCAGGGCGAGCCGCTTTCAAAGGCGTTTGCGAAACATGACAATCTCTACCCGCCGTTTGTGGGAGAGATGATGGCGGTGGGAGAAGAGACGGGGCAGACATCGGAAATGCTCAAGAGACTAGCTATATTTTACGAGGAAGAGGTCGACCGAAAGACCAAGGATATGTCGACGATCATTGAGCCATTCCTCATGGTTTTCATCGGTGCTGCCGTCGGATTCTTTGCGGTCTCGATGATTACGCCTATCTACTCGCTCTCACAAAACATCTAGGGCATATGCGGTACTCGCGAAAGCGCGGAGTGACCCTGATAGACACCCTAGTTGGATCGGCGCTGATGCTCGTCGTTTTTCTCGGCATTGCCGCCGCGTTTGAACTCTCTGTCGAAGTCGTAAGCAATAACAAGGCGCGTGCAGGTGCGATAGCTCTCGCCAACGAACGCATGGAATACCTGAAGAGTCTCACGTATCCGCAAATAGGTGTGGAGGGCGGTATACCGGCAGGCAATGTTCCGCAGCTCGAGTCCGTGACGCTCAACGGCGTCTCATACACGCGCAGGATTTTCGTCGCGTACACCGACGATCCGAAAGACGGACTCGGTGCAGCCGACACCAACGCTATCGTCGCTGACTTTAAGACAATCCGCGTTGAGACCTCATGGATCTCCAAGCAGGGGGAGCGCAGCGTCGCGCTTATTGGTCGTGTGTCGCCGACGGGAGTAGAAACAGCAGTGCCTGGCGGTGTGCTCACTATTATCGTAGTCGATGCCAACGATATTCCTTTTCAGAATGCACAGGTGCAGATAGTGAATGCGAGTACATCACCCATCATCAACATCACCACGTACACAGGAGAAGACGGCACGATATCTTTTATCGGCGCGCCTGCAGCGAGCAATTATCAGATTGTTGTTTCAAAGACGGGATATTCGACTGCCCAGACGTACCCTGCGACGACGCAGAATCCCAACCCGACGCCCCGTCACCTCACTGTGGTCAACGATCAGACGACATCCTCCACGTTTGCCATAGATCTCCTCGCATCGAAAAATATTCTCACCTACAAACAGATAGTGCCCGTGTCGTGGACAGATCCCTTTACGAACGACTCCCTGATTGCGACATCTTCAGCCATCACGATTTCCGGTGGGGAAGTCACACTCGCAGGAGCTAATCCCTATGAAACGAGCGGATTCCTTGAGTCCGTAGCCATCACTTCTTCAATCCTTGCAGGATGGAATGCGCTTGCGTGGACGGATACGACTCCTACGCAGACAGACATTCGCTACCGCGTGTATGACGCTACGAGTGGCAGCGCGGCTCTCATCTCTGACGCAGAATTGCCTGGCAACGGCGTTGGGTTTTCGACATCCCCGATAAACCTCAGCGGGCTTTCGACATCAACCTATCGTGCGCTCGCAGTGAGAGCGGAGCTTTCGACCACAGATACTTCAGTAACTCCGTCACTTCAGCAGCTCGAGGTTTCATATGATTTTGGTCCTGAACCATTCCCAAACTTTACGTTTACGATGCGCGGCAACAAGACAATAGGCAACAGTCCGACGGTCTATAAATACGATACATACCTCACAAGTAATAGCTCTTCGCAGGTGTCGCTCGGAGGAATTGAATGGGACACGTACACGATAGGGGTCACGAGTACGAGCACGTACGAGATTGCCGAAGCGTGCGGACCACAGCCTGAGACACTGCAGCCTGGCGGCATCCAAACATCGAGCATATACGTACTTCCTGCGACAAGTCACTCGCTTCTCGTAGATGTGCGCGATAGTGCCGGCGCACTCGTCCCTGGCGCATCCGTGCGTCTTACTCGTACGGGCTACGATGAGACCGAAATGACGTCTTCGTGCGGCCAGAGTTTCTTCTCGGGGCTTACGTCGACCGTATACTCGATTGACGTTACGAAAGCAGGATACCAGTCGAATACCACATCAGGACTTACGGTAAGTGGCGATACCAAGCTCTCGATAGTTCTCCAATCTCTATGATGAAACACGGCAGAGCACGAAGGGGCATGACACTCATCGAGACCATCGTGTGGGTCGCGGTGTTGGTCTTTGTTTTTGAGGCGCTTGGCTCCACGCTCCTCTTCTTCTATAAGACGAATCGATACGCGATTGAGCAAGCCACCGCTGTGACCTCGGGACAGCGCGGCCTTGAACAGATGGTGAAGGTAATGCGAGAAGGTGCATACTCAAGTCAGGGTGCATTTCCTATCGTATCGATAGCGGCCAACGATATCGTCTTCTATGCGGACACAGATTCGGACTCAGGTATCGAGCGCGTGCACTACTATCTCCAAGGGACCAGTCTTATGCGAGGTGTCGTGGACCCAGGCGGTAACCCCCCGGACTACGTCGCTGCAGAAACCATCTCGCAAGTGGCAGAATATATACGCAATGCGAGCCTAGGAACCGCCGTGTTCAGGTACTACGATGAGATTGGTCAAGAGATAACTACGTATACGAATTGGGCAAGCGTTCGTTTCGTAAAAGTTTCCCTTATTGTGAACGTTGATGCCAATACGCTTCCGAATCAGCTCACACTCAGCTCATCAGCCGCTATCCGCAACCTCATAGGGCGATAATGATACGTATGAATATGCTTGCACGACAAAAAAACACATCACGGGGCATCACTGTCATGCTCGTGCTTGCCTTCATGGGCATCTTCACGCTCCTTCTTGGCACGATTTCCAGTTATGCGCTCATGCAGGCACGGTACGGCCGGGCGATTTCCGTGCGTGAGCAGGCACTCCATATCGCCGAAGCAGGGCTTGAATACTACCGATGGTTTCTCAATAAGAATCCGTCGATTATGACGGCCGGTGCGGGACTCGTGAGCCCAGATTCATACACCGTGGAAGACCCGGAAGGTGGTACGCTCGGTACGGCGAGCATTACGGCATCCGCAAATTTGCAGTGTGGTGCTGTGCAATGGGTTGATATCGTATCGCGAGGCGTTGCCGACATCAACGCGGGTTTTCCGCGCACGCTCTCTGCACGGTATATGCGCTCCTCCGTCGCAGAATACTCATATGTGGTGAATACGAACGTGTGGGCGGGTGCAGACCGTTCGATTCGCGGACCGTACCATTCCAACGGTGGGGTTCGCATGGACGGCGCACACAATGCTGACGTGACCAGCGCTGTCTCGACGTGGAATTGCACATCGAGCTATGGCTGCAATCCCACGCAATCTGCGGCGCCCGGCGTTGTCGGGAATGGGAGTAATCCAACGCTGTGGTCATACCCGGCGTCGTCAATCAACTTCGCATCAATAGCGGTGAATTTCTCTGACCTCAAGACAAAAGCGCAGACGCAAGGAGGCATCTATTACGCTGCGGCATCGGGCAGTGTGAACAGCCGTGGTTACAGGCTTGTTTTTAACGCCGGCGGCACGGTCACCATCTATAGAGTGAGCGCCACGACAGGATTCCCGAGCTACTCATCGCAATTTGGATATTCTACAGAATACAGCCGAATCAATACGCAGACTCTTCTCGGGACCTTCAATGTCCCAGCGTCGTGCAGTGTCATGTTCTTTGAAGATCGCGTGTGGGTGGAGGGTACCGTAGACGCTAAGGTTACCGTGATTGCGGCGACTCCGAGTACGACTGCTACCACTCCGGACGTGTATCTCAACGGCAATATTCTCTATGCGTCTCAAGATGGTACCGATGGACTCACTGTGATTGCAGAAGGCAACGTCCTCATTCCGCTCGTGGTGCCGGATGCGATGGAAATACATGGTGTGTTTGTTGCACAGTCTGGCCACTATGGTCGCGACTACTTCTCGACCAGTGACCTATCCTCAACGTACGACCCGTATGTCACACAAACGAGCCTTACGACGGTGGGCACGGTCGTGTCGAATGGACGCACTGGCACTTCGTGGAGCTGTGGTGGTACATTTTGCTCCGGTTTCCAACTCCGATATGATTTCTATGATCAGTTGCTCGCATTTTCACCGGCCCCATTTACTCCGGCTGCATCGACCGACTATAGGTTTATGCTTTGGCAGGAGGAATAAGGCTCGCGGTATTCGTGTATCGGAGTACGAAATTCTTCAGCTGAAGAATTTCTCCGCTTTGTCGCCGTCGCAACAAAGAGCCTCCGATACACGTATACCGGCTCGCTGCGGGTGACAGCGAGCGTGATACAATCGCGGGATGAAATCGATTATCGTCGCCAACTGGAAGATGAATCCGGCGACGCTCAAAGAGGCAAAGAAGTTACTTGAGGGCACGCGTAGAGCAGCGGAGGCAGCAAAGAATGTTTCAATCATCGTTGCGCCGCCGAGCATCTTTCTGAGAGAGCTGCGCGCTTCCTATAAAGGGAAGCGTCTTGCGTTTGCTGCTCAAAACGCTCATTTTGAGAAAGCCGGGTCTTTCACGGGCGAGATATCACTCCCCCACGTTCAGGATGCAAAAGCATCGCACGTGATTATTGGTCACGCCGAAAGACGCGCGCTCGGGGAGAGTGACGACGATGTGAAGCGGAAGGTGGCGGCTGCCCTCGAGGCGCGTCTCACGCCGATTCTCTGTATTGGTGAAACAAAGCGGACGCAGGAAGGTGAGCACTACACATTTGTCCGCGGGCAACTGACCACTGCGCTGCGCGATGTCGCGCCCGCAAAAATCGGACAGATTGTCGTGGCGTATGAGCCTGTGTGGGCAATCGGGGCTGAAAAGCCCATGAGCCCGCGTGAAATGCACGAGATGGCGATTTTCATTCGTAAGACAGTCGTCGAAATGCACGGTCAAGGCGGCATGAACATGAAAATATTGTATGGAGGTGCTATCGATGAGACGAATGCGGCGCAGATGCTTACAGAAGGGGATGTAAACGGCTTGCTCGTCGGTCGCGCATCGACCGATGTGAAGCGTTTCGGCCTGCTTATTGAAGCCGCTGCCGCAATATGAGAGAGCTTTCGCACCTTTCTGCTACTGAGCTCAAGGGGAAATATGTACTCGTACGAGCGGGGCTCGATGTACCCCTTGATGCTCATGGCGAGGTAGCCGATCTCTTCCGCGTGCACCAGGCTGTCGACACGCTCAAGTTTCTCATTGCGAGCGGCGCGCGTTCGATAGTCATCTCTCACATCGGGCGAGACCCTGCGGAGACCAACGAGCCGGTAGCAAAAGCGCTCAAAATGCATGTACCGATCTCGTATGTACCCGACCTCCTTGGGGCCGCGGCACACTCGGCACGCGAGGCAATGCGTGATGGCGACGTGCTCTTGCTTGAGAACTTGCGTCGCGACCCACGTGAAGTAGCGAACGACCCTTCGTTTGCAAAAGAGCTCAGTACTCTTGCTGACGTGTATGTAAATGATGCATTTTCCGCTGCGCACCGGGCTCATGCATCTATCGTCGGTATCCCAGAACACCTCCCTTCGTATGCGGGCATTCTTTTTGCGGAAGAGGTGCATCAGCTCGATAAGGCGCGCGCACCGGAAAAGCCATCGTTTGCCATATTGGGCGGTGCGAAATTTGAAACAAAGGCCCCGCTCATTCGCGAACTTCTCAAAACATACGACCAGGTATTTCTTACCGGTGCGCTCGCCAACGATGTGTTCCAGGCGCGCGGACTCCCGGTGGGTAGGTCGCTTGTCTCAAAAGAGCTTCCCGACGCCGACGTGCTCGACAATCCGCACTTCCTTGCCCCCGTCGATGTGACAGTGGAGCGTGAGGATAAGCAAGCGCGCGTCAAAAAACCATCAGATGTTGAAGAGAAAGACAAAATAGTCGATATCGGTCCCGAATCCGTCCAGCTGATAGCGCCACTCATAGAGCAAGCGCAATTTATCCTTTGGAATGGCCCGACCGGCTTGTATGAAGATGGATATGTCTCGTGGACGCACGCGATTGCAGAGCTCATTGCGAAAAGTGACGCACAAAAGGTGATAGGCGGCGGCGATACGGTAGCGGCCATACAGGAGAGCGGTGTAGGAATGGAGAAGCTCCAATTTATATCGACCGGGGGCGGTGCCATGCTGGAATATTTGCTCGACGGTACGCTTCCCGGCATCGATGCCCTCAATCGGTAAGAGCCTGTTACCTCCTCCGTCTAAACGGTACCAGTCCCAGTATTACGGGGTGGGTTACTATGGAGCATATATGAATACAACTGTAAGGAATATTTTTATAGCGTGCTTTTTCTCAGCTTCTATCATAGTAAGTGCCGTATTTGCGTCTCCCGCAGCCGCACTCTCCGTCGATCAGCTTCAGACACAGATACAAGAGCTCCTTGCCAAAGTTGCAGTGCTTCAGGAGCAGCTAAAGGTTGCGCTTGCAAACGATGGAGGTACGTTTCGCGATGAACAGAGCGACATATCGGTGACAGCGATACCTCGAGTGTGCAAACTTCTCCCTGAGCGAGCGCTTGCGCTCGGCACGCGCGGTGATGAAGTGCATGGTCTCCAGGAGTTCCTCAGAGGGGAAGGATATCTCGACGCGGATGTTACCGGTTTCTTTGGCCCGCTGACACAAAGTGCACTCGCACAGTGGCAGGTTGCACAGGGTCTACAGGGTGTAGGCATGGTGGGACCTCTTACACGCGAGCGCATGAAGATGTGGTGCGGCGGCATCCCTGGCCAGCAATTCTCGGCGACTCCGATGAAAGGTTCGGCGCCGCTGACGGTCACATTCAATACGTGGCTTAGCGGATTCCACCTTTCAAACATTTCGTACACGATAGATTACGGTGACGGCTCAAGCGAGCGTGCCGCAGATTGCCCGGCTCCTGCCGACGCGTGCACGGGGCCCGGGCAGAATACACACACATATCAAAAAGACGGTACGTATACGGCTACGCTCAATAAAATCACTGACCCGTGCGCAGGAAATCCCTTGTGCAAAGCAGCGATACATTCTGAAGTCATCGGCAAGATTCAGATACGCGTCGGGCAGATTGCGTGTACGAAAGAATACCGGCCTGTGTGCGGCTCGAAACCAGTCGTATGCATCACGGCGCCCTGCAATCCTGTCGAGCAGACCTATAGCAATCTCTGCATGATGCAAGCGGATGGTGCCTCATATCTCCACGAAGGGGTATGCCGTGACGAGTCCGGCGAGAATCAAGCGCCGACCATCAGTTCATTCTCTGGCCCGGCGACTCTTGCAGTCAATCAACAAGGGACGTGGACGATTCAGGCCAGCGATCCAGAAAATCAACAGTTGACCTATAGCATCACATGGGGCGACGAGATGCTTTCGCCGAATTATGGCTCAGGCAGCGCAGCTGCGCGAGAAGCTATCAAACAGACAGCGACCTTTAGGCATGCATATGCACGTGCAGGTACGTATACAGTCGTAATTGTGGTCCGCGACTTGGATGGGAAGGAGTCCAAGACAACAGCGACCGTGAAGGTTGGCAGCGAGGTGACCGCATGTACGCTAGAATACGCGCCGGTATGTGGCAGGCCTGCGGGCTGTGCGAACACGTGTCCTCCTGGGATGTACTGCACGGCAGTCTGCAGACTTCACGACCCGGTAACATACGGTAACAAATGTCAGATGAATGCTGCGGGAGCAGAGTATCTCTATGCAGGCCAATGTCAGCAAAGTACAAACTAACAAACGGTGCCCCTGCGGCACCGTTTTTATTCCCTACTGAATCGCCTCACGGATCTTCTTCGCGTTGCCTTCGAGGTCTTTTTTGGCGCCCTCCGCTCGCGTCGGGTTGGGGTAGAGCCATACGTGCGCATGAGGCACCTCCTCGCCGACGACGCGAGAGTGGATTTCCTCCACCTGTCCAAACGTATTTTGCAGTGCGCGCGCAACTTTTCGTACCACTTCGAAGTACCCGCCGATGTTTGGCACGTCCCACACCCACCGATAGTGCGTCTTCGGAATGACGAGCGTGTGGCCAGGGGCCACCGGATTGATGTCCATGAGAGCTAGGAATTCGTCATCTTCGTATACCTTGTGCGACGGCAGTTCGCCGCTCACTACTTTGCAGAACACGCAATCGTCGGCCATACAAGTTTGTAAAAACAGTATAGCGTATAATCACTATCAATGAATTCTGCAGGGCTCTCTGATCTCGTGCGTACGCTCCTTAAGAATCGCGGCGTGGATGAAGATGGTATAGAGGCATTTCTATCGCCGGATTATGAGCTCCATACCCACTCACCGTTCCTTTTCTCGGGTATGGATGTGGCTGCGCAGCGTGTACTCCAGGCCATCACGGCCGAGGAGCGTATTGCGATTTATGCCGACTTCGACTGCGATGGTATACCCGGCGCCGCGGTCCTCTCCGACCTTTTTCAGAAAATTGGGTACGAGAACGTAGAAGTTTATCTTCCGCATCGAGACCTGGAAGGGTACGGATTCCATAAAGAAGCCATCGCTACGCTCGCAGAGAGGGGAGTGAAGCTCATTATCACGGTGGATGTCGGGACAACGGCCGTAGAATCTGTGCGCTATGCGAAAGAAAAAGGAATCGACACGATAGTAACCGACCACCATGAAATACCGGCTCCGCCAGCTGGCGGATTACCTGCCGCAGTTGCGGTGCTCAATCCAAAGATTGCTCCTTACCCGTTTCCGCATCTCTGTGGCGCCGCAGTCGCGTACAAGCTCGCACAAGCGCTTCTGCAAAAAGGGAGAGATACGGGTGATATCCGGTTTGCACACATCCCCACTGGGTGGGAAAAGTGGCTCCTCGACCTCGTCGCGATAGCCACTGTCGCGGACATGGTGCCGCTCATCGGTGAAAATCGCGTCCTCGCGCATTGGGGGCTTACGGTTCTGCGAAAGTCACAGCGCCCGGGCATCATCGCACTCTGCACAAAGCTCCGATTGCGAAAGTGGGAACTTACCGAAGACGATATAGGATTTTCTATTGCGCCGCGCATCAACGCGGCGTCTCGTATGGACAATCCGGACCTTGCACTGAGACTCCTCACGACGAAGTACATCCCTGAGGCAGAGATGCTCGCGGCACAGCTCGAGAAGCTCAATGCGAGCCGCAAAGGGGTCGTGGCCGCAATCGTGCGTGAGGCACGCAAACGTACGCAAGAAAGATTCGCACCTGGCGAAGTCGTAGTGCTCGGAAATCCAGAGTGGAAACCGTCGCTCCTCGGACTCGCCGCAAATTCAATCATGTCGGAGCGTGGGGGTGTGGTGTGCCTGTGGGGCCGTGACGCGCATGGTCGCATCAAGGGTTCTTGCCGCTCCGACGGCAACATCTCGGTCGTCGAGCTGTTTACCGCGGCGAGCAGCGCGTTTTCGGAATATGGCGGGCATGCGGCTTCCGGCGGGTTCTCCGTCATCACAGAAGAAGTGCACGCACTTCCCGAGACGCTCGCGAAAGCAGCGCTCTCGCTCAAGGGTGTTGAAAAAGAGCGGGAAGTACGTGGGCACGACGCGCTCGTGACCCTGCGGGAAGTCGATATGCCGCTCTACAGAGACATTTCACTGCTTGCGCCGTTTGGTGTGGGGAATCCGAAGCCCATCTTCCGACTTGCCCGCGTCACAGTCGCTGGTACGAAGCGTTTTGGGAAAGAGAGCAATCACGTGGAAGTCACACTTTCTTGTGCCGAGACAAACAGCTCTGCACGGGCCTTTGATTTTTTTCGAGCGCCGGAAGATTTTACATATGCACCTGCAACAGATTCTGATGCGACGATACTCGCCACTATCGAGCGCGATACATTCCGCGGGGGCCTCGCGCTGCGACTTATAGATATACTCCCCGCATAAAGACTTAGCGGTTGGCATTGCGCGCCTTCATGTTAGCGTTACGGTATGAATGAATCTCTGCGACCGTTTATTATCATTGCCGTGACGGCTGGCGCTGTTCTTGTCGTTTTTACAATCGCGCTCGGTTGGTACGGTTCGTGGCTCGATAAGAGGGAAGCGAGAGCGTGGGCGATATCCGACGGGTACTGCAACATCGCAATCGTGCCTATACAGGGAGATATTGTCGCATTCGAAGGCGACCGCTTCTATGGGGAGGATATCGCAGACGCTCCGGTTGCGACGGCGGGCGACTGGGCAGAGCGGTACATCACAAGCGCAGAGTATGACCCGACGATTCTCGGCATCGTCGCGCAAATCGATTCGTACGGCGGATACGCAGCTCCGGGTCACCAGATTATGAGGGCACTCAAAAAGTCTTCGCTTCCCTCGGTCGCGCATATCCGCGAGGCGGGCCTTTCGGCCGGGTATCTCGTGGCCCTCGGGGCGGACGCCATCATTGCCGCGCCTTTTGCTGCGGTAGGTTCCATAGGCATCACCTACTCGTATGTGCAGAATGTCGGGAGGAATCAAAAAGATGGTCTTGAGTTCGTGCAACTCAGTTCCGGGGCGTTTAAAGATATCGGCAACCCGAATAAGCCGCTTACGGATGAGGAGAAGGCCCTTTATGAGAGAGATATAGCCGCGTTCAGTGATATTTTCATCGACCTGGTGGCGACGAGTCGGGGTATGAGCAAAGCGGCGGTGGTGGAGCTCGCAGACGGGTCGTCTATGCCGGCCGCGCTCGCTTTGGAGAAGGGTCTTATCGATGCGGTAGGAGATGAAGAGAGTGTCGGCGAGTGGTTCGCAAAAGAGCTCGGTATGAGTCGCGACGAAATCGTGTTCTGCAAATAGGGAAACCGGAATGCTGATGTATTATCTTCATTCATGACCAAGGTAATCATCTTCTGCGACGGCGCTTCAAAAGGGAATCCCGGACCCGGCGGATGGGGCGCGATTGTCGCGAGCGAATCGCATGTCGAAGAGCTCGGCGGTGCCGAGAAAGACACGACCAACAATAGAATGGAGCTCATGGCTGCACTCGAAGCGCTTCGCTACGCTGCTTCGCTCTCGCCAGCGGAAATCGATGTGTATGCCGATTCCTCGTACGTGATAGGTGGCTCTACCGCGTGGGGAAAGGGATGGCGGCGCAACGGATGGCTGACGTCGACCAAACAGCCGGTGCTCAATCGAGACATCTGGGAACCGTTGCTCGATGTACTTGATACGCTTTCTGCGAAAGTGAGATGGCACAACGTCGGTGGGCACGTCGGCATCGGAGGCAACGAACGCGTCGACGAGATAGCGAGTGAATCCGCACTTGGCAATCCGCCGCCCTTATACTCCGGTGCGCGCAGTGAGTATCCGGTGGACCTCACCAATATCGAGGCCGATGGCGAATTGCAGAAAAAGAAGTCGGATTCTCGGAGTCGCTCGAAAGCAAAAGCGTATTCATACATAAGCGAAGTCGACGGGGTCGTCGTGGTGCACAAGACCTGGGGAGAGTGCGAAGCGCGTGTCCGAGGCAAGAAAGCGAGGTTTAAGAAGGCACTGTCCGCTGAAGAAGAAGTTGAGATTGTTCGCAAGTTCTCTTCCTAGCAACTGTTGCAGTTTCCTCCTGGAGGAGTACCTTGGTCGACGGAGTGCTCGTAGTATAGGCGTTTCAGGCGAACGCTCCGTTTTCCCAAACATCCAAGGAGCTAGAAACAAGATGTGTAAAGCCTCTCGATTGGCGAAGATTACCGCAAATGCAGTGCAGGGTGCCGCGTATGCGATTGGGACCATCGGTCTCGACGATGGAACGTCGGCGAAGGTCGGCGCCCTTCATGCGGTCGGCGGGTCGGTCAATGACTGCGTCTTCTGCATCCAAACCGGCCAGCGGGTGACGTTGTCGAACATTCCGCCGCTCTTGCAGCGCAAGTTCGCTCTCGGTGCGACCGCGATCGCCACCTTCAAGGAGTCCGAAGTCTATCATCGCGATGACATCCTCGACTTCGGCGGCGGCAAACGGCTTCACCTGCGTTCGTTCGCCGGTCAGGATGTCGAGCTCTATGTCGGCGAGATCCACGATACGAGCAAGGCCGTCGCTGACATCATCGCCGACGCCGCAGCTGCGGCCTCGCTGGCGCGAACGCCGAAAGGCGAAATCGTCGCCGCGAGCTGAGTCTTCGCGTACGCGAACACGCAATCATAGACCCCCGGGGCTTCATGCCCCGGGCGGTTTTCTTTTTGATACGCTACCAGGATGTCCGGCGCGTATGTCGGGGCGGTGTGCATAGGATTTTTCCTTGGGGTGCTGCTCCGTTCTTTTTTGCTTATATCCTGGCCTGCGGCACTTTTTTGTGCGCTGCTCGGCGCATTGGCTATAGCGTATTTCTTTTTCGATAGAAGAATCGCCATTGTTCTTGTTGGTCTTGCGTGTGTCGCGTGCGGAGTAGGCATTTTCCGAATGGATGCAGCGCGGCTCGTAGCAGACCCGGTGCTTCAAGAGCGTCTCAACGAAAAAGTCTCTCTCGTAGGAGTGGTGACCGCCGAGCCCGATGTGCGAGAGCGTAGTGTGCGGCTGCATGTCGAAGCTTCGCAACTGCTCCGAGGGAGCACGACTGTTCCTGTCGCAGCGCGTGTATTGGTGATTGCACCACTTCACACTGAAGTTTCATATGGCGACATTGTGCGCGCTGAGGGAGAGCTGCAGCTACCCGAGGCGTTTGATGCGGGCGCGGGTCGAGTGTTCAACTACCCGATGTTTCTCGCAAAAGACGGCATCGTGTACCAGCTCGCCTTTGCACAAGTGGAATCAACGGGAGAATCCGCCATCTGGCGGAGCGGGCGCATGCTCAAAAAAGCGGCGCTCGCACTGAAGCGTGGATATCTCGATGGACTTGGGCGCGCGCTGCCCGAGCCTGCGGCTGGGCTCGCAGGCGGCATCACAGTTGGCGATAAGCGCGCCATCGGGGGAGAGCTCTCGGGTGTGTTTCAAAAGGTTTCGCTCATCCATATTCTCGTGCTCTCTGGCTACAACATGACGGTCGTTATCAATGCTGCGGCACACGTGCTCACATTTTTCCCGCGAATCGCACAATTTGCCGTGAGCGGTGCGATAGTAGGGCTTTTTATTCTCATGACAGGAGGTGCAAGTAGTTCCGTGCGCGCGGGATGTATGGCGCTCCTCGCGACCTATGCGCGACTTACCGGGCGCACGTTTATCGCACTACGAGTTTTGGCGATCGTGGCTTTCGCCATGGTGCTGTGGAATCCGTACGTGCTCGCGTTTGATCCGGGTTTCCAGCTCTCAATACTCGCAACACTCGGACTTATCCTCTTTACCGAACCAATCGCACAGAAGCTCGCATTCATTCCCGAGCGATTTGCGCTCCGAGAAATCACTGCCTCGACCATAGGTACGCAAATAGCGGTGCTTCCGCTTCTTCTCTATCAAAATGGACTACTGAGCCTCGTGGCTCTTCCTGCAAACGTACTCACGCTCATTATCGTACCGTTCGCAATGCTCTTTTCTTTCGTTGCCGCAATTGCCGGGCTTCTCATGGGCCCATTTGCTGTGCTGTTCGCACTACCTGCGTATGGACTCTTGAGTTACATCTTGGCCGTAGCGAAGTTTCTCGCGGCATTGCCATTTTCCGCCGTCACAATACCGGCATTTGGTGTGTGGGTGATGGTCACAGCCTACGCGTGTCTCACCGCAGTGTATCTATACGTACAAAAGAAAAACGACAGGAGCTAGCTCCTGTCGTTCTTGGTCGAAGGGTCGCTTCGACCGATGGGTTCAGTGGCCGCCACCGGCGCGCTGCTCGCGGGACTGGTCGCTGCCGACCGGCGAATGGGCGGTATCGTGGCCGTTCAGGTCGTCCGCGGCATGCTCCTTCATGGTGCCGATTGACGTGACGGTGGCCTTGATTGCCGCAATCACCGGTGTCTTGTCGGCGCTGCGCAGCGTCGACTTCTTGGTGCGCTCGGCGAGCTGCTCGAAGGCCGTCACGATATCGTCGCGCGCGCTCGGCGGAATGTGGGCGGTGCCCATTTTCGCCAGCGTCAGAACGGAGCCGAGATCGGCGCCGGTCGAGACGCCCTGGGCGGTGATCATCGACAGCAAAAGAACGTGAGACTTCGGATTCGGCTGGGTCGTCATGTAACGATTCCTCTTCCTGGTTGGACTGTCCCTTGATGAGAGCAGTGCCGGCGGAATATACCAGCGATGATTTTGTGTGTCAAACAAAAAAGCCGGCTCGAGGGCCGGCTTTTTCGAGGTCGGTCGACTTACATCGACGCGACAGGAGATGAGGCCGAGCGGCCTTTCCACCAGCCGATGAGCGCAGATGGAATGACCCAGTAGCCAAAGAGGACGAGGGTCGACCCGCTGAGGAGGAATGGACCGAAGTTTGGGATGACCTCAAGTACCTGAGAGAGTGAGCCCGTCTGCGTGAGTACACCTGCCACGCCCGAGACAAATGCGACGAGGAGTGCGAGGACGAAGCCCAAGACGCCAAAGATGGCACCAGCCTTGAGGTCGCGCACACCAAACCACATCGCGAGACCAGCAACCACGAGCGCAGAGAGCACTACGAAGGAGATGTACTGCGGGGTGAGCATGCCCGGCGTGGCACTCGCAGGGATGAGCGCGATGAGTGCTGCCACTACCGTATTGGTGAGGTAGTTGCCAAGAAACGTAATAAGGATTGCCTTTTGGTAGTTCATATTATATGAGTGCCGGTAAGTGCTAATCCCTCAAGGATATCATGCGCTCGCCTCGTCAAAGCGCTTTTCCACTACGGACCAATTGATGTTTTTGAAGAAGGCGTCTATGTAACTTCCCTTACCTTTGGTGCCATAGTCGAGCAGATACGCATGTTCCCATACATCGAGAGCCAAGATAATAGGAAGTGACACGAAGTGACCTTGGTGCTGCTCGCCTGAGAAGCCCGTCTGGAAGCATTTCCCGACAGGGTCCCAGTAGAGAAGCGCCCATCCTGGACCACGCATATTGCCGATATGCTTGAGTACAAGCTGCGGTTGGCCTTCGCCGTCCATCGGATACTCAGATGCAATCTGTTTCCAGAAAGGGCTTGCGGGATTGGGAGCGATTGCGCCACCCTCAAGCTGCTGAAAGTAGTACTCATGAAGCCGCATGCCGTCGAATTCGAAACTGCGACGGCGCCAGAGTTCTGAGATGGCGTGTGCATTTTTCTCTGCGTCATCCATCAGCGCGACTGCTGCACTCGTGATGGCGTTGAAGTTGTTGACGTAGCCTTGATACAAGCCGATGTGCTCATCCACAGATTTCTTAGATATGCCGTCGAGCCCTGGGATAACAAACGTCTGAGGGGTGTACATGCGGGCAAGTATACCATCGTGCACATTATTCCGGATTCCTGACCGAGTATACCCCGTTAGATACACGCGTTATTTTCTCGTCGCTGGTTTGTCCGCGTAAATATCTAGCGGGGTATACTTTTCTCATGCGGAGGAGTTCCTCAGTGCTTTTGTGGAGCATTCTTGGCACGTCGCTCCTGGGTGGGTGCGTTTGGTATGCCGCATTGCACGAAGACAGAGGAGGCATACTCACCGTCTCGTTTCTTGATGTAGGGCAAGGCGATGCCGTCCTTATCGATACGCCATCGGGAAGGCAAGTATTGGTAGACGGCGGTCCGGATTCGTCGGTGCTCCGTGAACTTCCTCGTGTGATGCCGTGGTGGGATCGCTCGATTGATGTCGTCGTGGCAACGCATCCGGACGCAGACCATATCGGTGGCCTCATCGATGTGCTTGAGCGGTTCGAGGTCTCGACTATCGTGCGCTCTGGTGTACACGGGGAGACGGCTCTCGCAGACATATTTGAAAAGCGTGCTCGCGAAGAAGGTGCACAGCTGCTTTTTGCAGAGCGTGGGCAGGTGATAGACCTAGGAAAGGGCGCGCGGCTCGAGATTCTTTTTCCCGACAGGGATACCCCTCGCGTTGAGACGAATGTGGGGTGCGTGGTTGCGCGGCTGGTCTATGGAGAGACGTCGTTTATGCTGCCATGCGACACCGTGTCGGCGGTCGAGACGTACCTCGCACGACTCGATGGCGAAAGATTAAAGAGCACAGTACTCAAAGCGGCACACCACGGTTCCAAGACATCATCCTCGCCGGTGTTTGTCGGCTACGTTGCGCCAGAGTATGCGGTGTACTCTCGCGGGTGTGGCAACAGCTACGGCCATCCACACGCGCAGACGGTCGCCACTTTTGCAAGATTCACTATACCGACGCTCGATACGTGCGAAGAGGGGACCATCACATTCATCTCCGACGGGATACACGTGACGTATCAATAAAAACTCGGTCCGCCTTTTGGCGGACCGAGCTTTCGATGATTCTTTTTCGGGAGGTTAGACGATGCCGGCCTTCTTGAGGGTCTGGAAAGCGCCGCGCTTCTTCATGGTCTTGAGGCCCTTTGCCGACACGCGGACGGTCACCTTTTTGCCGAGCTCTGGAATGAAAAGGGTTTTGGTCTGGAGATTCACCTGGCGGCGGCGCTTGCCGGTCGGATTGAACTTGGTAGCACGAACACGGTTGGAGTACCCGCCTCCGACCTGAGATTTCTTGCCTGTTATTGCGCATTCACGAGCCATATGTGCGCGGATTCTACAGAAGAAACGGTCCGAGCGCAACTTTTATGAGAACGAGACGAACGGCGCTATGAAGACGATGAGCGAGAGGAGGAGTGTCGGGATGGTGAGGGCGACGAGAATCCACGTGACGATTTTGCCGTAGATGTTCATCTTTGTGCTGCTCCGGAAGGCTGCTACCAGAAAACCAACCTTTAGCGCGAAGACCAGGGGGGCAATGATGACGGAGCCCTCGACTGCCTCGGAGAAGTGAAGGCCATACGAGAGGAGGGTAATAGCGAGGACTACGTACGCATAGCGGTTCATGAAGACCGTGGGTGCCATGAGGAGAGCATAGCATGTGCTAAACTCCTCTCTATGGAATTTACGGACACGATTTTCCTTATCGTGGTCATCATATTCTCCGCGGTTATTCACGAGGTGATGCACGGTGTAGCGGCGGACCGCCTCGGTGACCCTACCGCACGCTACGCAGGGCGACTCACGCTCAATCCTATCCCGCACCTCGACCCGATAGGGTCGGTAATTCTCCCCATTTTACTCGCGTTTTCGGGCGCATCGTTCTTCTTTGCCTGGGCGAAGCCGGTACCCTACAACCCCTTCAATCTTCGCACCGATGGTTTATTTGCGCGTTTCTCCGAAGCTATCGTTGCCGGGGCGGGACCGCTCTCAAACCTCGTTATTGCCCTCATCACCGGCCTCATTATGCAGACGGTTTCTCTCTCGCCAGAGGTCAATGCGGTGCTCTTTCTCATAGTGGTGGTCAATGTGATGCTGTTTCTCTTCAATCTCTTCCCGATACCGCCGCTCGACGGCTCCAAGATACTCTCGTCGCTCCTTCCTGGGGCTATCGGCCGTGTATACGACGGGTGGAGGATGCGCATGGAATCTAATCCATTCCTCGGCATGGGGCTTGTACTCGTCATCATCGTGGTCTTCGGGCAGGCCTTTGGAACCTTCGTTTTCAGTGTGGCGCGCCTCGTAGCGGGGGTATAGGGGCCCTTCCTTGCACTGCGTACGTATTAATAGTAGTATCTCCGCATTCCCCGCTGGGGATTTTTAATTGAAACATGGCCACAATCAACCAGCTCGCGCGCAAGGGTCGTAAAGACTCCATCCGCAAGACCAAGACCGTCGCGCTTTCGCGCGGTTTTAACACGTTGAAAAACCGCCCGAGCTTCTACCCAGCACCCTTCAAGCGCGGTGTGTGCACACGCGTCACGACCAAGACCCCTCGCAAGCCAAACTCCGCTATCAGAAAGATTGCCCGTGTCCGTCTTACCAACGGCATGGAAATCACCGCATACATCCCGGGAGAGGGACACAACCTCCAGGAACACTCGGTCGTGCTCGTCCGCGGAGGCCGCGTGAAAGACATCGGTATTCGATACACCATCGTACGCGGCAAGCTCGATGCCACAGGTGTAGACAAGCGCCGCCGAGGTCGCTCGCGCTACGGTGCTAAGAAGCCTAAGGCTGCCAAGTAAATAATTTGTACTATATGCGACGCCCTGTAAAAAATCGTAAACAGCCTCAGCCGGATGAAGTCTACGGCTCGATGAAGGTTGCCAAGCTCATCAACTACGTCATGGAATGCGGTAAGAAAGATACTGCCCGCAAAATCGTGTACAAAGTCATGGAGGAGCTCAAGAAAGATGGCGACCCTGTCGCAATCCTCGAAGAGGCACTTGAGAAAGCATCTCCTGCTGTCGAAGTCCGCTCACGCCGTGTCGGTGGTGCCAACTACCAGGTCCCGCGTGAAGTTCGTCCTGAGCGCCGCATGGCACTCGGATTGCGCTGGATAGTTGATGCGGCCGAAGGCACCAAGGGTAAGCCGATGGCAGAGACACTGCTCGCCGAAATCAGAGCCGCGCACAAGGGAGAGGGCAGCGCGGTCACCAAGAAAGAGACGACTCACCGCATGGCCGAGGCCAACAAAGCATTCGCCCACTTCGCGTGGTAATCACGCCAATCCGGCGTGATACAATCTCCAAATGACAAGGGGCCGCTGGGCGCTCGCAGCTGGGGTTATCCTCCTACTATACGGGGCACAGTCTGTGTATTTTCAGTACTATCCAAGAGCCGGTTCGGACCCTGCGCATCTCGAGGGCACCGTAATCAATATACCGGAACATCCGGATCAATCGGTGCGCATTCGCTATAACAATAGCTTTCTATCTGCACTCGGGGCCCTGTGGTTTGGTGAATCAAGCAAGGGCATCGACGGAATGTCGTTTGGTGCAAAAATTGAAGGTCCCCGATGGTCAATTTCGCTTGACCCTGGTCAAACTATTTCGCTCGAGCAGGATGAGAAAGACACACTATTTCTCATTCCGTTTTTGATTCGAGATAACTCACTCGCGTATATAAATAAACTTCCTGGGAATGAGGACGTTCCACAACTGCTCGCGCTCAACGGTAATCCGGATGGTCACTTGACGTATGTCGGGTTATTTTCATGGAATGGGAAAGGTGCAAAGGTGTACAGAGGAGCCGTGCTCGTCGGTAATCTTGCATATCTCAAAGGTATACGGGAGACCGAGAACGGCGACTTTCTTGTCACCTATACGGGAGACGCGGTTTCGGAATCAAGTTGGAAATATCTAGATTACTCGCTCTTCAAACATGCCCCCGTTCCATACGGAGAAACTCACTCACTTACGATTCGTGTTGAGAATCAAGAACTGGTCGAAGTATCTCGCATATAATTTCTGCGACGAAAGGTACAGTCCGCTCGCAAACACCGTCCTCGCCACGAGAGCCAACAAAGCATTCGCCCACTTCGCGTGGTAAGTCCAATCGACCGCCTCGTTTTATTTACGATGCGTCGAGTGCGTACCCGTCTTTTCTGGGAAGCGCTTTGAATTTCTCACAATACAATCTGTCGTTTTCCGTAAGTTGCAGCTCTGCACAAACATTCCTGTGCTCAATGCCGTTCTCTACATAGCGTTTAGCCGCTCCAGACGCACACAGCATGTACTCGGTCTCACTTTCGCTCGCAAGGTGGCACGCTTCACTAACGGAAGTCGCGACGAATCGGGAAAATTGAGCGCCCGGAAAACCTATCCCAATGAAACAAATTTTCCGCTCGTGTGAGTTCGGGATCGTTCGGCACAGATTGCCCAGGGTCGGGAAAGTCGATTGATCTCTCGTCGTACTTGTCGCAGTGAGTGATAGGTGCCACCACAAAGGAAGTTCATACACGCATTCGTCTCTAAACTCTCGTCCGATTGAGAAGCATGGCTCAAGAGGGTCATCGGCAAGGAATGTGCGGGGTATGCGATTCTGCTCAAGCGTCGTTATCTCCTGCAAGTTATATTCCATAAATACACCATCAGCGCAGATACCGCGCGCTTCTCGCTCATCGTAGAAGGAGTGACACTCGGCAAGAGACTTTTCTACACCATTCATCGAGTATCCGTAGGTCGAAAGCAATCCATGACCAATGCCGTGAGCGCAATTGATGGGTGTGTGTCCAGACTCGCACGCATCTTTGAGTGTGCGTATGATAGGAGCGCCGAATTGTATCGTCGCCAGGCCAATGAATTGATGGTAACAACCGAACAAAAATTCGCCCCCGGCACAGTAGGTGATGTTGCCCAGATCACCCGCATTGTAGAGCGCTTCGCCAAAGGTGTGTGTGAGGATGTGTCGTTGCGATTCGGGAAGAATGAGGGCTTCCCGCACCATTTCGTCGTGAGCTTGCTTCGGACCTAGCTCGGCGATGAAATTTTCCCAGTGCGCTATCGCATCAAGAACTCGTATCTTATTATCCACGAAATAGTGGGGTGAAACATCATTCAATATCGTGTAAAGCGTTGCGCAAAGCGATGCTGCAATGAAGCAAGCGGCGATGATACCAAGGAGAAAATTCCCGCTCATTCTCGTCAATGTATCACAGGTAATTTTCTCGAATATGCGCCGTTTATCACCAAGAAAGAAACGACCCACTGCATGCTCGAGGCCAACGAAGCACTCACCCGCTTCGCGTGGTAATTAGATTGCATATTTGAAAAAGAAAGCGGCGCCGAGAGGCGCCGTTCGTCATTGAGGGACTACGCTTCGCGCGCGACACGCTCGATAATACGCGTCGCCTGATCTGGCGTGAAGACGTCGTGGGTGCCGAGCTGTTCTAAGCGGACGGCGTCTCGCAGGAGCGGCATGATGACTCTAATGGCATCAGCATCACACACTTGAGCCACGCAATAGGCGAGGCTTGTGAGCGTGAAGGGCTCCATGCCCGGACGCTCGGCATTCTCGATCTCCGAGGCAATCCAGTCGTGCATCCTCTCCAAAATCGCGTGTGTATCCATGGGCCCTGTCTCCGTGGCTATCCTTGCCGACCTTAGCACAGGCGATTTCCTAAGTCATATGTCTCTGATATGGCTCCGCCGGCAGGATGTATGATGGCGCCATGAGGGTCTTTTTCGACGATGCGTTCAAGAAAAGATTCGCGGAGTTTTTACGGCACCCCGTCGTCGACAAAGTGGTCGGTTTTATTGCGGTCACGCCGGTCATGTTTACGGTCTTCGTATTTATGGGGCGCGCACTTGAGGGGTACGCAGACATCTACAACTCACTCATGGCGCTCAATCAGGTGCTTATCATCACCATGACACTGGTGCGTCGGACCCCGGTGCGCGTCTCTATCAATCCCATCTATTGGGTCATCACGGCGGGGAGGACGTACTGGGCATTCGTGGTCTTCTACTACATCTCAATCTGGCCGTCGGTTGCAATCGTGCCGCCTTTTGTCACGGGAGCACTCCTCTTTATCTCGGTCGTCGTAATGCTCATGGCGCGACTCAATCTCGGGCGCAACATCGGCTTCATTCCTGCGCAAAGACGCATCGTCTCGACCGGCATCTATGCGTATGTGCGACACCCCATCCATATCGCATACGTGCTTTTCTTGTTCTCGTTTATGCTCCAGAGTTTCTCCGCTATCAACTGTGTGATTATCGGAACTGGTATCGTATTCACACTCGCCAAGAGTTTTATCGAAGAGCGCTTCTTGTGTGAAAGCCATGAGTATCAGGCGTACTGCGACCGAGTGCGGTATCGGTGGATACCGTACGTTGCATAAGCGCGGAAGCCGTCGGATCTACCTCGTTTACTTGCAGAAATAGTGGCGTACGATAGGCGGCATGACCGAAGTAAAAATCGGCGGGGGATGGAAAGAGAAGCTCGAAGACGAATTCTCGCAAGATTATTTCAAGTCGCTCACCGATTTCGTGCGTGGCGAGTACAAGAGCGCGGTCGTCTATCCGCACCCCAAGAATATTTTCAGGTGTTTCGATGAGGCACCTTTTGATACCGTGAAGGTGGTGATACTCGGACAAGATCCATACCACGGTGAGGGGCAGGCGAACGGCCTCTGCTTTGCGGTGAACCACGGCGTGCGCCCGCCGCCATCGCTCCAAAATATCTTTAAAGAGCTCGAGAGTGACCTCGCCCGCCCGGTGAATCACGATCCGGATCTCTCTCGCTGGGCACGGCAGGGCGTGCTCCTCCTCAACGCGACGCTCACAGTCAACGCAAAGACGCCGGGGAGTCACCAGGGAAGAGGATGGGAGCAATTCACCGACGCAGCTATCAAAAAGCTTAATGACGAGCGAGAGAACCTGGTCTTTATATTGTGGGGCAACTATGCGAAACAAAAGGGTGCGCATATAGACCGCGCGAAACATCTCGTGATTGAGTCACCGCATCCTTCCCCCTTCTCTGCTCACAGTGGCTTTTTCGGCTCGAAGCCGTTCTCCAAGGCCAACGCCTACTTGGTAGAGCACGGTCAGGAGCCCATCGCCTGGTAGGGGGAGGTGCATTCATCGCAGCCTAATGTGCATGGTGTATACGTAGTACATGGGGCCTTTTGCTGCGTTCGTTGTTTTCATTCTCCTTGTGGTTTTCGGCACGGTTATAGCCCTCGCTATTGATGAGGAGTTTTGGATGTAGCCCGCGCTTGTTATTTGTGCGCATTTCCGCTACATTAGCGCTACGCCTCGGGCGCTTATTTTTTTGAACGCCTAGCGCGGCGAGGGATGTGGAAGCTTGCTTCTACATCCGAGCTAGCGACGGCGTTATCACCAAATAAACATACAATATATGAGTAGAGATTACCCACTTGAGAAAGTCCGCAACTTCGGAATCGTCGCCCACGTCGACGCTGGAAAGACCACCACGTCCGAGCGCATCCTCTACTACACGGGGGAGAGCCACAAAATCGGAGAAGTGCACGAGGGTAACACCGTCACCGACTGGATGGAACAGGAGCGCGAGCGCGGCATCACCATCACCGCTGCCGCCATCACGTGTTTCTGGAACCCTTCGTACATGGGCACCGACACCTCGAAAAAGGTTCGCTTCAACGTCATCGACACGCCAGGACACATTGACTTCACGTCGGAAGTGAAGCGCTCTATGCGCGTCCTCGATGGCGCGGTTGTCGTGTTCGACGGAGTCGCAGGCGTCGAGCCGCAGTCCGAGACCAACTGGCGCTATGCCGAGGAGGCAGAAGTGCCGCGCGTCTGCTATATCAACAAGCTCGACCGCACCGGCGCGTCGTTTGAAAAATCCTACGCGAGCATCTTGGACAGACTTTCCACGAAAGCTGTCCGCATGCAGATTCCGATAGGTCTCGAGGACAAGTTTGAGGGCGTCATCGACCTGCTTGGCATGAAGGCCTACAAATTTGAGGGTGAGATGGGCAAGAATGTGATTGCATACGATATTCCCGCCGAGTACCTCGACGAGGCAAAGAAGTACCGCGCAGAGCTCGTCGAGCGCATCGTCGAAAACGACGACGCACTCATGGCCGACTACCTCGAGGGCAAAGAGATTCCTTTCGAAGTGCTCAAGACCACACTCCGCAAAGCGGTCGTCCAAAACAAGATTTTCCCTGTCTATACGGGTTCTTCACTCAAGAATAAGGGCGTGCAGCTGGTGCTCGACGCTGTCGTCGACTACCTCCCGTCTCCCTTGGACCTCCCGCCGGCCAAGGGTATCAATCCCGACACGGGCGCCGAGGAGACTCGCCCTTCAGTCGACGACGGGCCGTTTGCCGCGCTGGTCTTCAAGCTCCAGACCGACCCATTCGTGGGCGCGCTCACCTTCTTCCGTGTCTACTCTGGCTCTATCAACACGGGCGATACGGTATACAACTCCGCCAACAACAAGCGCGAGCGCATCGGCCGCATGGTGCGCCTTCAGGCGGACAAGCGCGAGGAAATAAAGTCGGTCTACGCCGGTGAAATCGCTGCTGTCGTCGGTATGAAGGAGGTGAAAATCGGTCACACGCTCTGCGATGCAGACCACCCGATTGCACTCGAATCGATCGTGTTCCCTGAACCGGTTGTCTCGATGCGCGTCGAGCCGAAGACAAAGGCCGACCAAGAGAAGATGGGCATCGCGCTCAGCAAACTTTCCGACGAAGACCCGACATTCCGCGTGCACTCCGACCCCGAGACGATGGAAACTATCATCTCAGGCATGGGCGAGCTCCATCTCGACATCATCGTCGACCGCATGAAGCGCGAGTTCGCGGTGGAAGCGACGACCGGTAAGCCGCAGGTCGCGTACCGCGAGACGATTCAGGGCACTTCCGATGTGGAATACAAGCACATCAAGCAGACAGGTGGTCGCGGTCAGTACGGTCACGTGAAAATCAAGGTGAAGCCGCTTGAGCCAATCGTGGAAGGCGAAAAGATAAAGAACAATGTTGACCGCGAAGATCACTTCGAGTTCGTCAACAACATCAAGGGTGGCGTCATTCCTCAGGAATACATTCCGGCAGTCAAAAAGGGCCTCAAAGAGGGAATGGAGCGCGGCGTGCTCGCCGGCTTCCCACTCGTCGATGTATCGGTAGACCTCTACGATGGTAGCTACCACGATGTGGACTCTTCGGAAATCGCTTTCAAGCTCGCTGCTCTCTATGCATTCCAGGAGGGTTTACAGAAAGCCAAGCCCGTCATCCTTGAGCCAATCATGAAGCTGGAAGTCGTCATGCCGGAGAAGTTCATGGGTGATGTGACCGGCATGATCAACTCGAAACGCGGCACCATCGAAGCGATGGGAGAGCGCGGCCAGGCGCGCGTAGTCACCGCAAAGGTCCCGCTCTCGGAAATGTTCGGATTCACTACGCAGCTCCGCTCTCTCACTGAGGGTCGCGGCGTCCCAAACCTCGAGTTCTCTCACTACGCCGTCGTCCCGCGCAACGTCCAGGATGAGATCGTCGCTTCCAGAAAGTAATACCACTCAGCATACGGAGTGCGCGACCCCGCTGTGCGGGGTCGCGCTATACTGTTTTCATGTTTAAAAAAGCCGCAGGAGCTCTTGCGATGTTCGCTCTCCTCGCTCCATCCTTAGCGTCTGCCGAGTGTCCCACGCTTTCCCTTGGTTCCACCGGCGCACACGTAACAGCAGTACAAGCAGTGCTGCAAAGTGCATATACCAACTTCCCGACGCCGACTGGGTACTTTGGTCCTCTTACGCTCGCTGCAGTTAAGCAATGGCAAGAAGAGCATGGCATTGAGCCAGTAGGCGCGGTGGGACCAAAGACTGCCACTGCGATGAAGCTCTCGTGCACCACAGAGACACCAGTCACTTCTCCTACCGCGACTGCACCAAGCAATCCTGCGGCCACCCCTTCGGCAAGCCCAGAACAAGTTCGCACTCTCGTGCGTGGTCTCTCGGGTTCTGACGTCCTTACACTCCAACAGTTCCTCATCGCACAGAAGCTCCTTACTGCCGAGAATGCCACGGGCTTCTTCGGCGCACTCACAGAAGCGGCGGTGAAAGCATTCCAATCTCAAAACAAGCTCGTCTCAATCGGCGCGCCAAGTACGACCGGCTATGGGGCGGTGGGGCCGAGGACACGGGGTGCGATGGCCCTCACAAGCACGGGGAACGGGGAAAAAGTATCAGGTAATACGACAACGACTGCGTACCTTCTTCCCACGTCGACCACATACGTACCGCCAACACCGCCAATCGTTCCACTAACACCAACCTCGCCAATCGTCCCGCAGGCTCCATCTTCATGCAGCTTTAACGGTCAATCGATTGCATCCGGAGCCACAGTGAGCGCATATCAATCAGCCTCCGTTGCTTCCGGGAGTCAGTGCGTCTCGCAAGCGCGTACTTGTACGAACGGGACGCTTAGTGGCTCGTATACAAACGCGGGTTGTACGGTTGCAGGATTACCGGCACCAAGCTGCACCATTTCCTACACACCGTCTAGTGTGTCGAGCGGCCAGCCCTACGTGATTAACTGGACCTCACAAAACGCCACCTCGCGCCTCTATTCCGTGAAGAAGCCCGACGGAACATATCTGGTACAAAACGGCGGCGTGAGCGTAGGTACCGGAAGCTATACAGACACGACTGCAAGCGCGCAACTCTCGCCCGGCACCTATACTCGTACTGATACTGTGACGGGAGCCGGTGGAACTGCCACGTGTACTGCGACCATCGCCGTCGCTGCCTCCGCGTCCGCAAATTCATGCACGCTCAACGGTCAAACCGTCGCGCATGGAGCGAGCGTAATTGCATATCAAGCCCCGTCCGTCGCATACGGGAATCAATGCGTGTCCCAAACGCGCACATGCGCAAACGGTACACTCAGCGGGTCGTATGCCAATGCGGCTTGCACGGTGGCGGCAGCCCCTCAATTGCCAATCGTAGTCCAGACCTCATCATCAGCAACAGGATACCCCGCCAGCAATATGCTCGACGGCTCTGCTTCGACCGCATGGGTCGCATCGCTTCAGCCTATAGGCGTAAATAACTTTGCATGGATCCAACTCGATTTGGGCTCGCGACGCTATGTAGATAAGGTTGAATGGACGTCAGCATCACAGCCGTACCCCGCGAGCGTTCTCAAAAATTACGTAATTAAAGTATCCGACGACGGCGCCGTATGGACACCAATCGTCGCGCATTTCGAACCGCACACTGCGGCGCCTGCGTACGTGCAAAAAAAATCGATAGGCAAAAACGCGCGCTATATCAGAATCGAGACGACCAAGGTCAACGATGGGACTGGCTGGGCAGCAAGTATCGCCGAACTTTCAATCACGAGTGAGCCACAAAAAGATCTGTCATACACGTGCGATATTACGATCACACCGTCAGAGGATTACATCACTCGTATCGGTTCTCTTCGTGGGGGTACCGCGGAGCGTTGGACAAACGTGTGTTTGCAACCCGGCACGTACACCAGCGCCGTGCGCATCCATGATGCACAATATCTTCGGATCTTGGCACCAAGTGGCGGAGTCACTTTCACTGCCTCTGTTAGGTACGTTGCGGGCAACTCGGCACCTTTCAATGTATGGGATTCGCACGACATACATATACAGGACATCAAGATAATAAACACCTATGCGTACACCACGACTGCCGATTCAACCTCGCAATGGTCGCATGCGCTGAGAATTGCTCGCACCAACAATCTGACCTTGGAGAAGGTTGATTTGGTTTCAAACGGGAAGCAGGCGGTCTATATGGAAAGCAGCGATAATATACTCTTCAATGGCGGCTCTATTAAAGGCTACTACTTCCTCTTTAGTCCTGCGGATAAGAATTCCATCTACACCTACAACACCACTTTCACAACCGACGGCAGTGTGCAAATACCTGGCGATGAACATTCGATGCTTTGGATCGACGCCGGGGATGTCGTTTTGGATAGTAGCTATTTCAACATGATTACCGGCAAAGGTTTATTTACCGGCGGCGGCGGCACACATAGCCGACTCGTAATAACGGGTGCGACACGAGCATCGGGTCTCAGTCACTGGGCAGATAACCATCAAAATTACAGCAACATGCACGTCTACGTGACCGGAGCGTATCCGGCGCTAACTCCTTTCTACAATTATGCCGACGGGGGGAATGCGGCGAATTCCTTTGTGTGCACGTATTCTGGCGCTTCAGCCCCGCTGAGCGCAATAGGATGTTCGTATCCACTCAGATAATCCACTCAATACGTCATGCGCCCATCGTCGTTTCATATTGAAATCTATTGCCACGTTTCTTCTGCGCGGCCTTTGCGGTGATACTATAAAAGAATGTCGCTTCGCTCAGTGATTCTCTTGGTGCTCGCAGTCGCATTTGTTCCGCAGCTCACTTTTGCTGTGCTCAAAATCAACGATGCGGTCACCATCAACGGCGACCTTACGGTGACGGGCGCCCTGAGCAAGAGCTCCGGCTCATTTGTCATCGACCACCCCCTCGACCCGAAGAATAGACTGCTCTATCACTCGTTTGTCGAATCAGAAGATGTGATGAACACGTATGCCGGTCGCGCAACGCTCGACGCAGACGGCAGTGCGACGATACGCCTCCCGAGCTACTTTATGTCGCTCAACAAAGATTTTCGCTACTTTGCAACGCCGGTCGGGCAATCGATGCCAAATTTGCACCTCTCTATAGGGGTCAAGCCGCAGTTTCTCGGACTCTTCGGCGAGCCGATATTCTCAATCTCAGGCGGGAACGCTGGTGGACAAGTAAGCTGGATGGTGACCGGTATCCGCCACGATCCGTATATTCTTGCAAACCCAATCATCCCTGAAGTCCAAAAAGGTTTGAGCGCGCCCTACTCACAGGGGATGTATGTGCACCCCGAGCTCTATGCGCCGTCTGCACAGCAAGAATAGTATGAGGAAATTCTTGGTATTCAGCGTTGTTATCTTCGTCGCGCTCGCAAGTGCGCCGCTTGCACGCGCGGCGCTCACTATCAACGCAAATTTTCTGGCAAAGAGCACTTTCTCAATCACGGGCTCAGTCTCAAAGGGTGCGGGGACGCTGGTCATCGACCATCCGCTCGACCCAAAAAACAAACTGCTCTACCACTCATTCGTCGAGTCGCCGGATGCCATGAATCAATACAACGGCATTGCGGCTCTCGATGAGAATGGCGAAGCAACCATTCAGCTACCGGATTATTTCGAAGCGCTCAATATGAAATTTACCTATCAATTTTTCCCGATGCATGAGGCAATGCCGAACCTGCACATTAAACAAAAGATTCAGGACAACGCGTTTACTATCGGGGGCGGGATCCCTGGTGGTGAGATTTCTTGGATGGTCACCGGTATTCGCCACGACCCGTACATCCTCGCGAACCCAATTATTCCCGAGGTAGAGAAGGGCCCGGACCAGCTTGTCGACAAGGGTGAGTGTATTTTTGCTCCACTATGCAAATAAAATACTTCAGCACGATCTTCGCGATGTTTTTTCTTGCCATACCGGTATCCGCTTCTGCAACCACTATTTTTCTTACCTCCGGCAGCAGTTGGACTGTCCCTTCCGATTGGGGCACGCCTAATTCCGTCGAATGTATCGCCGCCGGCGGAGGAGGCGGTCGCGGCGGAGGAGGCGCAGGCGGTGGTTACGCCAAAGCGGTAAACATATCTCTTACGGCAGGCAGTAGCGTCAGCATAAGTGTGGGCACTGGCGGCGCAGGCAATCTGGGCGGCACGGGTGGTACGGGTGGAACAACATCATTCGGCAGTGCATGTAGTGCAGGCGGCGGAACGGGCGGGCTGGACGGTTACAACAACACTGGCGCAGGCGGTACCGGAGGCAGTGGAACCGTCGGTTCAACTTTGCGCACAGGCGGTAATGGTGGTGCGTACGGTGCAGGTTTACCGGGGACCGGAGGTGGTGGCGGTGGCGCAGCGGGAGCTAGTACTAACGGCACCTCAGGTAGTGCTGGTGTTGGCTTCGCTACCTCTGGTGGCAATGGTGGCGCTGGCGGAGGAGGATCTGGTGGTAGCGGAGGTGCAGGTGCCACTACTATAGGTGCCGCTGGTGCTGCTGGCGGTACCGGGACTAACTACGATGCCTCTCATGGCTCAGGTGGCGGCGGGGGCGGGGGTCAGGGAAGCTATTGGAGTCCCGGTTACAATGCAGGTAACGGCGGCGCCGGCGGCTCGTATGGCGGCGGGGGCGGAGGCGGAGGTCAGGGTTATACCATTGACGGCACAGGCGGGAATGGAGGTGCGGGACTTATTATCGTCACCTATACACCAAGGTTGCCCTCAGCAAGTCGCGATCTCACGGTGAATGATTCGGTCTCTGTTGCGGGCAATGTCACGGTGGTCGCCAATCTTGCGAAGGGCTCTGGCACGTTCCTCATCGACCATCCGGCAGATCCCGCCAACAAACTTCTCTATCACTCTTTTGTAGAATCTCCTGATGCGCTCAATGAGTACGCAGGCACAGCTGAGGTCGGGAAGAATGGTGACGTGGCCATACGACTTCCGGATTATTTTGAAGCGCTCAATGGCAATCCGCAGTATTTTATTCGAGCGCTCGATATGCCGATGCCCAATCTCTTCGTCAAACAAGAAGTAAAAGATAATGAATTTGTAGTTGGAGGCGGAAGTCCTGGCGGCGAGATTTCTTGGATGGTCACCGGTATTCGCCACGACCCGTACATTCTGGCCAATCCCATCATTCCCGAAGTTGAGAAAGGCCCGGACCAGCTCGTTGGCAAAGGGGAGTATGTGTTTGCGGGGAATGCGCCGACGTGTTCGACGCTCGCTCGTTGTGTGTGGGATTTCATGAGACGGTTCTTCTAGACGCACCTGTACCCAATCGTGCGCAAAATCCCTCTTGCGAGGGATTTGGTGATTTATACTAGTGTGTATGGATGATCGACGAGAGCTCCTCATCGGCATGGCTGCAATCGCAATATTTGCGGTCTGCATATACCTGCTCGCAAACATGGGCAAAGCTCCCGCTTCTCCCGCTGATACGATTCCTGCAGCGACACCGATTCCTCCGTACACTGAAAAGATAGAAGCCGCGCTCGCAAAGAGTGAGGGCTTCGAGATGTTTGTTTCCTACACCGACCGTGGATTCGAGCCTATGAGTACTACAATAAAAAAGGGGGACACGGTGCGCTTCACCAACAATTCGCCGCGCAAGCTCTGGATAGCGGCGAGCTCCGAAGGTGGCGTGAAGCTCTATCCGGGTACATCGGAGTGCGGCGCAAGCGCATTTGGCACCTGCGAACCACTCGAGCCACAAGAATTCTGGGAATTTACATTTACAGAGACTGGTACGTGGAAGTATCACAACAGTCTCAACAAGAGTGATGCCGCCTCCATACGGGTCCAATGAGAAAATATCTTTTTGTTTTTTTTCTCATATTTTTCCCGCAAATCGCATTTGCGGGTTCGCAGACGTATTCATCGCAAGGGTCATACACGTTTACGGTGCCAGCTAGTACGTACAGTGTCACCATGCAGATGTGGGGCGGCGGTGGTGGGGCCGGGGGATATGATGCATTGGACCCAGGATCGGGCGGGGGCGGAGCCTATACGACCGGTGCCATCACGGTGGTGCCTGGGCAACAAATAACTGTTGTTGTCGGCGGACCAGGGGGTGGAGGCGTGAGTTGCGCTGCAGGCGGGCCAGGAGGTGCGGGCGGATACAACGGCGGTGCTTCTGGCGGTGCGTCAGGCCCCTATGGCTGTTCTGGTGCCGGCGGCGGTGGGGGAGGTGCCAGCAGTGTAATCGTAAATGGCGTCACAACTCTTGTAGCCGGTGGCGGTGGCGGAGGTGGAGGTGGTGGCTGGCATGCAGTCGGCGGAGCTGGCGGTGTTGGTGGAGCGAGCGGTGCAAGCGGCAATGTCACGACTGGCGGAGCAGGAGAGGCACATTCGTTTGACGGTGGTGGCGGCGGCGGAGGAGGTGGAGGCATAGCTGCTGGCGGCGGCGGAGGAATTGCGGGATGCGACTGCGGTGGTACCGGTGGTACCGGTGGTTCATCGCTCGGCACCGTGACACAAGGCTCAGGTATATACCCTGGAAATTATGGCAGCTCAGGTGGTTATGGATATGGGGGGCAGACGTATGGTCAATCCGGAACGTCGGGTAGAATCGACGTCACGTGGACAGTGACCGCCCCCACCTGCTCCGTCACTCTCACACCCTCCACCATCGGATACGGTTCTTCCTCCACGCTCACCTACTCTTCTACCAACGCGACCACTCTCTATATAAACAACATCGGGTACGTGAGCACGAGTGGGGGAAGCACATCAGTCTCGCCATCGTCAACGACAAATTATTCATGCACAGCCACCGGTCCGGGGGGCACGGGCACGCAAGCGGCATCGCTCACCGTGACAGCACCGTCTGTCCCATCCGCCACCATCACCGCAAGTTCTTCTGCTATATACGTCGGACAATCGACAGGTATCCGTGCGACATTTGCTGCCGGTTCCGGTGACACACTCACCGGAGACAACATAGATTCGCCAGTCGGCACCGGTCTCGGTGCGTCGACCAACCCCGACGCCAACAAGTGGTACACATTCACGCCATCTTCCGCGGGCACGTACACGTTCTACGCTCGCGCAAAGAGTGCGTACTACACGTCGTGGACCACATACGGCACCGTAGCGGTCACCGTGACGGCGGCACCCGCGTGCACACTCTCGCTCACTCCCTCCACCGTCGCACAGGGAAATTCATCTACACTCGCATACTCGTCGAGCAACGCGACTACATTCTCTGTGAGTAGCATTGGCTCTCTCACGCCCAACATCTCCGGGAGCACCAGTGTGTCTCCGAGTGTCTCCACCACCTACACGGGTAGTGCCACCGCCGGGGGAGTCACCAATACCTGCTCCGCCACCCTCTCTGTCTCCTGCACCGCCGCATACTCCTGCTCAAGTCAGACCATCCAGTACACTGACGCCGCGTGTGCAGTCTCCGACGTCACCACCTGTGCCTCTCCGGCATTCTGCTCGAGCGGCTCCGCGACCTGTCTCTACGCACCCGTCGAGTACGTCGCAAGCGGAAGCCTCACTGGTCACCTCCAAGCAGCACCACAAATCGTCACGCAAGGAACAGCCACGAGGCTCTACTGGAATCTCAGCAACGTAGAGAGCTGTACCGTCACCGGTACCAACGGTGACTCATACTCCGGTGCTGCTTCTCCCACAGGAGGACGACAGACCTCCACGATTGAGCAACAGACCATCTACACCCTTTCCTGTGCTGGCTCCGACGGCTCCAGTGTGCAGGAGACACAGACCGTGAATATACTGCCGGTGTTTAATGAGCAATGAAAAAGTATCTCTTCATTCTTTTGTGCGTGTTTCTTCCGCAGGTTGCACTTGCGGGTTCGCAAACGTATTCGACTCCCGGCAGCTACTCTTTTACCGTGCCGTCGCATGGGACGCTTACAGTTACGGTGTGGGCCGGTGGTGGAGGAGCCAGCAACTATTATGCCGCCAACTATCCTGGACAAGCCGGTGGAACGTCATCTTTCAATGGAAGTGTAGTGGCATACGGAGGCGCAACGAGCGACGTGTGCGGTTTCGGCGCTGGCGCGGGAGGAACCGCCTCGGGAGGAGACAGTAATTATACGGGTGGTGCGGGTGGTGCGGGCTCCGGGAAATCAGTCGGAGGAGTTGGAGGAAATGGCGCAAACGGTGGTGGAGCCGGGGGAGCTTATGATTACTCTACACTCAATGGTCTCCCTGGAAGCGCGCCAGGTGGCGGTGGAGCGGGACGCGCGGGCTGTGACGGCGCTGGCGGTGGCGGCGCTTCGGTTAAGACATACACATCTGGCCAACTCACCGTAGGCGGCTCCGTGTCTGTGGTTGTCGGTGCCGGTGGAGTCGCGGGGGTTGCCCCTATTTCATTGTCGGCTGGTGCCGGAGCGCCTGGTCAGGTCACCATCACCTGGACTGACCCACCTGTACCCACCTGCTCCGTCACTCTCACACCCTCCACCATCGGATACGGTTCTTCCTCCACGCTCACCTACTCTTCTACCAACGCGACCACTCTCTATATAAACAACATCGGGTACGTGAGCACGAGTGGGGGAAGCACATCAGTCTCGCCATCGTCAACGACAAATTATTCATGCACAGCCACCGGTCCGGGGGGCACGGGCACGCAAGCGGCATCGCTCACCGTGACAGCACCGTCTGTCCCATCCGCCACCATCACCGCAAGTTCTTCTGCTATATACGTCGGACAATCGACAGGTATCCGTGCGACATTTGCTGCCGGTTCCGGTGACACACTCACCGGAGACAACATAGATTCGCCAGTCGGCACCGGTCTCGGTGCGTCGACCAACCCCGACGCCAACAAGTGGTACACATTCACGCCATCTTCCGCGGGCACGTACACGTTCTACGCTCGCGCAAAGAGTGCGTACTACACGTCGTGGACCACATACGGCACCGTAGCGGTCACCGTGACGGCGGCACCCGCGTGCACACTCTCGCTCACTCCCTCCACCGTCGCACAGGGAAATTCATCTACACTCGCATACTCGTCGAGCAACGCGACTACATTCTCTGTGAGTAGCATTGGCTCTCTCACGCCCAACATCTCCGGGAGCACCAGTGTGTCTCCGAGTGTCTCCACCACCTACACGGGTAGTGCCACCGCCGGGGGAGTCACCAATACCTGCTCCGCCACCCTCTCTGTCTCCTGCACCGCCGCATACTCCTGCTCAAGTCAGACCATCCAGTACACTGACGCCGCGTGTGCAGTCTCCGACGTCACCACCTGTGCCTCTCCGGCATTCTGCTCGAGCGGCTCCGCGACCTGTCTCTACGCACCCGTCGAGTACGTCGCAAGCGGAAGCCTCACTGGTCACCTCCAAGCAGCACCACAAATCGTCACGCAAGGAACAGCCACGAGGCTCTACTGGAATCTCAGCAACGTAGAGAGCTGTACCGTCACCGGTACCAACGGTGACTCATACTCCGGTGCTGCTTCTCCCACAGGAGGACGACAGACCTCCACGATTGAGCAACAGACCATCTACACCCTTTCCTGTGCTGGCTCCGACGGCTCCAGTGTGCAGGAGACACAGACCGTGAATATACTGCCGGTGTTTAATGAGCAGTAGGGTTGGGGCCTCTGCGGAGAGGTTTTCTTGACGCTCACACCTCGTTTGCTAGTATGTGCCCACGCACGCTCTGTGCGTTTCTTTCTTGTCCTGCGTAGCCTTGCGCGAAGCAGGATGCCGAAACTTCTTTCGTGCAGACTAGCAAACTGCGCCAAGCGATAGAAGAAGGAGGGGGAGAATACCGGAGCACCCAAACGCGTTGGCATTATAAATTACTAGGCTAATACTATATTTGTATGGCAGCAGAAGAATTCAATCGAACAAAGCCGCACGTGAACGTCGGTACGATTGGTCACGTCGACCACGGAAAGACCACGCTCACTGCAGCAATCCTCACGGTGCTCTCGAAGGCCGGCCAAGGCTACGGTGCTACGGTGAAGGGCGTCGATGACATCGACAAGGCGCCGGAAGAAAAGGCGCGCGGTATTACCATCTCGCTCTCGCACTCCGAGTACGAGACGCCGACGAGACACTACGCTCACGTCGACGCTCCTGGTCACGCCGACTACATTAAGAACATGATCACCGGTGCCGCCCAGATGGACGGCGCAATCCTCGTCATCGCAGCGTCGGACGGCGTCATGCCTCAGACACGCGAACACGTCCTCCTCGCCAAGCAGGTCGGCGTGCCAAAGATGATCGTCTTCCTCAACAAGGTAGACCAGGTGGACGACAAAGACCTCATCGACCTCGTCGAAGAGGAAGTCCGCGACTTGCTCGAGAAGCAGGGCTTCGACGGCAAGAACACTCCGATAATCCGCGGCTCAGGCCTCAAGGCTCTCGAGAATCCGGAGCAGGGCAACGAGTGGTCGGACAAGGTCATGGAGCTCATCAAGGCGCTCGATGAATACATCCCAACACCGGAGCGCGACACCGCAAAGCCATTCCTCATGGCTATCGAAGACGTCTTCTCAATCGAAGGCCGCGGCACCGTCGTCACGGGCCGCATCGACCGCGGTATCGTGAAGGTCGGCGAAGAAGTTGAAATCATCGGTATTCACGACACAGCCAAGACGACTGTGACGGGTGTCGAAATGTTCAACAAGTCTCTCCAGCAGGGGCAGGCCGGCGACAACGCAGGCATCTTGCTCCGCGGTACCAAGAAAGACGACGTCCACCGCGGACAGATTCTCGCGAAGCCGGGCTCTGTGAAGCCGCACACTGAATTCGAGGCAGAGGTATACATCCTCTCCAAGGAAGAAGGCGGTCGTCACACTCCGTTCTTCTCGGGCTACAAGCCACAGTTCTACGTCCGCACCACGGACGTGACGGGCGAAGTGACCCTCAATGAGGGCGTAGAGATGGTGATGCCGGGCGACACCGTGACCTTCAAGGTCAAGCTCGTCGCTCCCATCGCCCTCGAAGACCAGATGCGCTTCGCAATCCGCGAAGGCGGCAAGACCGTCGGCGCAGGCGTCGTGACCAAAATCACCGCCTAAGCCAAGCTTCCCCTCTGGGAAACCAAAGAAAACCCGCCGCAAGGCGGGTTTTCTTGATTATGCACAATGCGCCGGACAAATAGGGCTTTCTCAGAGGATATGCACAGCATCGAGTGCACACACTTGCTTATGTGCACAATTCGTGACAATATATGTGCACATAAGATTTATGGTATTTAACCCCCAGACACCCTTTCAAGAGCTTCCAAATATTCCACCAGAGGAAGAGCTTTTTAACGATATTTCGATATTGAAGCTAGTGAATAAGGCCAACAGTTCATTACACGAACTGAAGGGAGCTGCGCACGTGCTCCCGAATCGTTTTATGCTCATGTCCCCATTTTCGATTCGCGAAAGCGTGGCGAGCAACAGTATAGAGAACATTCACACGACAGTAGCTGACGCCTTGAAGGCAGATGCTCTTTACAAAGAGTCAACAGTTAAAGGGGCGAACAAGGAAACGTTGAATTATCGAGACGCGCTCATGGCAGGCTACCGACGACTAACAGAGAATGGTTTTCTCAATACAAATGACTTCATACATATACAATCGATACTCGAACCCCAGAAACAGGGAATACGCAACGTTCCAGGCGTTGCTATAAGAAATTCTGTCACGAAAGCAGTGATATATACGCCACCTGAGGGGCCTGAGCTACTCCGATCGAAACTCAAGAATCTTGAGGATTATTTCAACAGCAAGAATGGTTTTGATGACGTGGATCCGCTTATTCGAGCGGCCATTTTGCATTATCAGTTCGAGGCGATACATCCATTTCTGGACGGAAATGGAAGAACAGGAAGAATAATCCTTGTGCTGTACCTGATTGCTGTCGGAGGGCTCGATTTGCCCGTGCTCTTCCTCAGTAAATACCTTCTAGACCACCGTGAAGATTATTACCGGCTACTTCTGAAGGTCAGCGCGGAGAATGACTGGAAAGAATGGGTCACTTTCATGCTTAAGGCTATTGACGAGCAAGCTAAGGAAACAAGACAAAGAATCATGCAAATCAAACGCTTGATGGAGGAGTATAGGCACATTGAAGAAAGGCGAGGGTCGGCGATTATGACGGCGAAAATGATGAACTACCTCTTCGCAAACCCCTACTACACTGTCAAAACAATGACAGAAACACTGGGTGTGCATCGCAACACAGCTCGACACTATTTCGACGAGTTACAGAGGTTGGAAATCGTCAAGAAGTTTAAGGATGGGAGAGAAAACGTTTACTACAATCAGAAATTCCTGGACATACTGAATAGCTAAGCATTTTGCACGGCGGATTCGGGCGGTCAAACTTAAAAAACGGCTTAAAAACCCCAAGAAATCAAAAGCCCGCGGAGTTTGACCTTTGCCCTCGGGTGAGGAAAGATACCTGCGGAGACATCTCCACAGTGGTCAACAAAAGGGGAGGACCTCATGGCGCCCATTCTTCGTTCCCGACTGCAGAACCCCAAGGCGTGGTCGCACTGGTTCGCGTGGCACCCGGTGTGGACCGTGAAGTACGATGGCAACCAACGCCCGGGTCGCTGGCGTCTGGCATGGTTTCGCGAGGTGCTGTGCCGCCGGAAGCATCGCGTGACTATCGGCCCGATTTCGTTCACGCGGTGGGACTACCAGGTTGGCATGCCCGTCGGGGGCACCTGATCCGCATCGTTCTCTGGAAGCCGACATCAGCGGCCGCGTTCGCGCGGCCGTTTTGCTTTGTATAAAAAACGGCTAAGAAATTTATCCCGTTAGAGGCGAAAGCTCTCTAATGGGACCCCAAGAATTCATGGCGATGGATTTGGTGCCGGGAATGATATCGTAATCCTATGGAATCGATATTAGATTTACCCGGGAGATTCATTATTTACGATACCGAGTACACTACGTGGGAAGGGGCTCCGGAAAGAAAATGGAGTGGTCCCGGAGAACATAGGGAGCTCGTACAAATCGGTGCGATTGTCGTAGATGGAATCGAGATGCGCGAACTTGAATCCTTTGAAATCTTGATGAGGCCTCGTTTAAATCCCGCGTTATCTGGTTTCTTTGTATCGCTCACTGGTATCACCCAAGAACAAGTCGATAGATACGGTGTCGAATTCCCTCAAGCGTGGGATATATTCTCGAAGTGGCTGCATGGTCTTCCCGCATATTCTTATGGCCGTGGTGACCTGGAAGTTTTGAAAGAAAACTGCGGTATATGGCATCTCGAATTCAGACTTGATGAGAGTTTTTTTAGAGACATCTGCCCTGTCTTTGACGGAAACGGCATCGATACAAGTCAGTACCATTCCTCTACCATTGTGACTGCATTCGGAAGCACTCCGAGAAAGGAGTCACACACCGGACTGAGTGATTCCCGGTCTATATTGGATGCGCTGAAGCTCCTGCGGGCGGTACAGCAGCACAAGTCATAAATTCTTGCCGCAGGAAGTGTACTGTGATATCGAGGGGGTAGGCACATTGAAACTCTAGTGAGGAGGATGAGATGGTGGGAAAAGTCCGTTTTTTACCGCCGCCAAAAGGTTGTCCTGAACATCTCTCGCGTCAAGCGGAGTTGATGCACGCATTAAGGCGTTGGGCCAATATTGTGTACGCGCAGTACGGAGTGCCCGTGTATCTCTGCGGCTCCGTGTTGAAACATGATGTAAATGATCCTCGCGATTGGGACGTGAGGATTCGCTTACCGAAGGCTCAGTTTGCGGTACGGTACGGATCACCTGAAGTTTGGTGGGAAGAGGGTCAAACCGGCTTCTGGTCCTCTATTAGATGGCGCTGGGTAGATGACTGCAAGAAGCAAGCACGCAGAGGTGCAAAGTACACGGGGCTCAACATAGACTTCGAAGTACATCCGCCGATGTTTTGGGATCGTCACCGAAGCGAACCAAAGCTTCGCATCGATACTAGGAGGGAAAGATGGAAGAGAAGAACATAGCACTCATCAGCAGCGCGCGTCCATCAATGCTCAGGCTCAGTCTAACTTGCGTACTTGAGCAGACATTGCCATTCCATCGAGTTGTCGTAGTGGCATGGGGTCAAGATTTGGAGAGCGTAAGGCGTGAAGCAGAGACGCATAGTCGTGTAGAAGTGGTCACAGCGGGGAGTGTCGGCTCAGCATCAAAGCACAGAAATCTTGGTCTAGCGTACGCGAGTAAGTTCAAGCCCAAGCACGTAGCCTTCATCGATGACGACACCTTTCTCGATAAAGCGTGGCACTTCTCAGTTGCGCGCGCCGCACAGATGTCGAAAGGTCAATGCAGTGTCGGCGGAATCGTGATGTTTGCTTCAGACTGGTCGAAGATCCAAAGTGGCGGACATGTTTTTACGTCGTATCGACCAAGAGACATTGGGTACGGAGCAGATGCGAGCGAGGACTTGTCTCCTCAGGTGCAGTACGACGATCCAGATACTTTTACCTGTCCCTGTGCAAACTCAGCATTTGTCTCTTGGACTGCACTCGAGACGATTCGACGTATCGATGGAGCATACTGGGATGAACGTTTCCCTCGACTGACATGCTTTGAACTAGGCTTTAAACTTCATCGCCTCGGCCAAGGATATGTAATTGCTCCAGGTGCTCTTGCAGCGCATGATGGATACCTCCATCGTAAAGCGCTTCGAAAACATGACGCGGTTGAGCAGCTGTTGTCGCGCATGCTCTTGTACCGCAAGTTCCTCCCCGCTGCACGAGCCATAGAGGCACTGCAAGATCTGGATGCGAGGGTTGTTCGTTGGGCAACACACGGGTACCCCAGTTCTCGGCTGAATAGCAGAGAAGTCGTGGATGCTTACAACGAAGCTTTGGCATTGGCTGAGCAGTGCACATTCGACGAAAAGTGGCGCACCTTAATAGCCACGGAATGATGGAAACGGTCGCGTTCGCGCGGCCGTTTTGCTTTGTATAAAAAACGGCTTAAAAACCCCAAGAAATCAGGGCAATAGATTCGGTGCTCGCGTGTGTTGATTTTCCGCGATTGTCGGGGCATAGTCTGCCGACGTCGGCATTAACCCATGGGGGAGGCGATGATGTTGAACTTCGACGAGTTCCTTGGCATGTTCGATCCCAAGAATCCGTTCACGCCGCGTGCCGTTCGGCAGATGCGGACCTTCAACGCGGACGACTCGATGCTCTTCAAGAAAAAAAGCAACGATCTCGTAGAGGTCGTGGAGGACTTTTGCTCACGAAAGGCGTTCCCGATCGTGGACAAGCGTCTCGGTGTCGTGCTCGGTGTTGGCGATGGGTATCATCGGCTCGTGCGTGCGCTGCTGTTCAACTACAACACCAGTGACCCCAAGGAGCCCGATGTACCGCCCGCGAGTATTGAAAACGCCTCGACATGGTACCTGATGAACGGTAGCGGATACTTCATCTCCGCTATGCGCCCGAGGGTCATCGTCGCTGGCCATGAATATCGGGAAGATCGGTTCGACAAAGATCTATTCCAGCTCTACGAGGTGGACAGGACTATTTGACGTCTCTGTCAGAATGGCCGCGCGAGCGCGGCCGTTTTGCTATTACATAGAACAGTTCTCTGTAAGTGCAATCCTCATATCCTTAAGGATATGAGGATATCGCATGCCCGTCTGGCGAGGGTGAAAGCAGGTCTCAATGCGGTAGTCAGGGTTTCTGTTGACAAAGCTTCGGGCAGACCGCATATTCATCGCGGCATTCCGCCGCAAGGAATAGAGAGATGACTGACTTTCCGTTCGGAATCAACCCGGGGCTCCCTCTCCCGGGGAGTCTCGCACATGCGAGCGTCGAGATCGAAGGAGTAGGCGGCATGAGTTTCGCGGACCCTCAGGAATCGGTCGGCGGGCTCGTGGCGCAGGTGCTCGCAATGAGCACGGGCGAATCTCGCAACGGCGGTGTGGACTTCTTCGCGGTCACCGCGTGGGACGCTGAAGCAGGTCACCTCACCGTCAAGTTGAACGACACCGAGGTGCGCGCCGCGTGAAGCGAGAATGCGCATGTACGTGCGCGAAGGCCGGAGCTCAGCTCCGGTCTTTTGATTTTGTAACACTCTAGAAGTTCGGGAGTTATGCATGTCACCGACACGGTCGTTGTTAAGGGAGTGTAGGTAGTGGGCAATTCTTGCGTCTGTCGAGCCGCGTGGCATAGTGCCGCTCAGGAACAACGTGCGAGGACATTCCATGCCGAAACATTTCGAGGCCGCTAAGGTCACCGATGAAGAGTGGTCGCAAATTGAAGCAGCGTTTGCGACCAGTGCACTGGTCCGAGTTGTGAAACAGATGCGCTCTCTGAACAACGCCCCGCAGAAAGCGGGCGACATCTTCCCGCCACATCAGGACAATTACGGACACGAGCTCGTGAATACGTTTTTGCGCAAAGGAAAGCTGTCCTTTCGGTTCACCAGGACCGAGCCGCAAAAGCAGGAGCACCGGTCCGACCGCAAGCTCGCATTTGTCCGTTGGGGCGACGCGGAGCAGGCTCCGTAAGCCAAGGCTGTACATGCCTGCCGAAAGCGGCCGCGTTCGCGCGGCCGTTTTGTTTTTTTGCTATAGCGATGCCTCGCTGCCTACGTTTTTTCATAGAACGGTTCTCTGTAAATACCGGAAAAACGGCCTAATCCGCCAGGTGGTGGATCCAAGAAATCAAAAGGCCACGCAGGTGCGTGGTCTTTCTATTTCGGCGTAAATACTGTACGTTCTTGTGATGCCAGGTAAAGAAACAGTTGTCCGCTTCGAAGATGTCACCTTCGAGCATGGGCCCAAGCGGCCCATTCTTGATGAAGTGAGTTTCGGTGTGAAAAAAGGCGCGAAGCTCACGCTCATGGGACAAAACGGCGCGGGGAAGAGCACCATATTCGGTCTCATCACCAAACACCTGCATCCAGAGGAGGGCGTCATCCATGTCTCACATGGGCTCTCGATAGCCACGGCGCGGCAGGTTATCCCGCGCGCGGAGCTCGCGCTTACCGTGCGCGAATTCTTTGAGAAGATGTTTCCGAAGAAGATATACGACATCGACCCGCGTATCGACAAGGTGCTCGAGGTGGTGCATCTCCATGCACCCAAAGAGCGCACGGTGGGCTCTTTTTCGGGCGGGCAGCAGGCAAGGCTCCTGCTTGCTTCGGCGCTCATCCAGGAGCCCGACCTCCTCCTCCTCGACGAGCCGACCAACAATCTCGACAAAGAGGGAATCGCGCACCTGACTGATTTCCTCGTGAAGTACGACAAGACCGTCATTGTGATTTCGCACGATGCCGACTTCCTCAACGCATTCACACACGGAGTCCTCTATCTCGATGTGTTTACGCGCAAGGTAGAGCAATACGTGGGCAACTACTTCGATGTGATGGACCAAATAGCCGACCGCATCGAAAAGGAAAACATGAAGAACGCGCAGTTGGCCAAGACAATTATCGAAAACAAGGAGAAAGCCAACTTTTTTGCACACAAAGGCGGGCAGATGCGCCTCGTGGCTAAGCGTATGCGCGCAAAGGCCGAGGAAGCGGAGGAAAATATGGTGGATGTGCGCAAAGAAGACAAGACCATCAAGGATTTCAAGATACCCGTGCAAGACGGTCTCTCGGGCGAGCTCATATCCATCACGTCATTCAAAGTGATTCGCGACCACAAGCCGCACATTAAAAAGAAATCAGTCGCACTCCGAAAGAATCAGCACCTTCTGCTCTCCGGTCCCAACGGTATCGGCAAATCGACGCTGCTTGAATCTCTCGCGAGTGGTACCGCGGAAGGTGCAGTCATCGCGCCGGGCGTCAAAGTGGGCTACTACCGCCAAGATTTCTCAAATCTCGATTTCGATGCGACGGTGCACGACATCCTCTGGCACACGATGCCAAAGGGATATGAGGAAGAGCTGCGCGCTACCGCCGCGAGCTTCTTGCTTACCGGTGATCTCGTCCACACCAAAATTGGCCATCTCTCGGAGGGGCAGAAGGGGCTGGTCGCATTTGCGCGTCTCGTGCTTCTGAAGCCTGGCCTCCTCATCCTCGACGAGCCGACCAACCATATCAACTTCCGCCATCTTCCTGTCATCGCCAAAGCACTCGATGCCTATGAGGGCGCCATGATACTGGTCTCGCACGTACCAGAATTCGTCTCTCAAATCCGTATCGACGAGAAGCTCGAGCTCGCTTAGGCGAAAGGGGCGGGGATATTGCCTTTTTTGGGGCTTTAGTGCATACTCTGCGGGTTCTATGACAGCGGAATCGACAGCGAAAAAGACTCGCTCTAAGGCGAAGAAGGCCGATGGAGCAAGTCGCCTGCGCATCAAAGTGCGTGCTTATGAGCACGGTGTCCTCGATGGTGCGGTCAAGCAGATAATCGATGTCGCCGCTCGTCACAATGCCGAAGTTATCGGCCCTGTCCCGCTCCCCATCGACATCAAGAAATACACCGTCAACCGCGCCTCTTTCATCGACAAGGATTCGCGCGAACAGTTTGAAATGCGCATCCACAAGCGCATGATTGATATCCTCAATCCTGCTGCGAAAGTGATCGAGGCTCTCACCAATATCGACCTGCCATCCGGCGTCTCGATAGACGTGAAGATGATGTAAATCCAAAATCAAAAGGCCCGCGTCCGTCGACTGACGGAGCGGGCCTTTTGATTTGCGTGGCCCTATCGTTGCTCGCGCTTGGTGCGACAGAGGATTGTCGTGAATCCGCATGATGTGTCGAGTATCTCAGGCTGGAAATCAAGTTTCTTGAGTGTCTCCGTATACCACTCGAGTGGTCGCGTGGTAAGGACGCCCACAAGTGCGGCTGCTTTTGCCGCGATTGCTTCTTCAGACAGGCCTTGTGCGCGTTTAAAATCGACATACTGCGCTTCGATATCCGGCGGGGAGGTCATTTTGTCGGTGAGGATGAATATGCCGCCAGGCTTGAGCGCGCTCCGGATGTCGCGCATATAGCTTTCGCGCTCCTCGACAAAATGCAGCGTCCAGTTAGCGAGCACGAGGTCAAAGGGTCCGAGGTGAGAAGGGAAGACGTCCGATTCAATCAGATTCTCCTTCACACGCGAGTGCGCGAGCATGGCACGTGAGCTGTCCACACCCCACACATCGGTGAATCCTGCCATGCGGAGCTTCTCGAGTGTGTAGCCGGTGGCTGAGCCCACGTCGATAATGCGCGCATCTTTCGGCAGTGTACGCGCGACCTCTATACACTTCTCAATCACTTCCTCGTAGTGAGGAATATGTATATGCGCCTCTTCGTCAAAGCGTGCCGCCACTTCCTCACCAAACTGCCACGTGCCTGCATTCATGGGTAGCATAGTGGCATACAGCAGACGCGTGTCCATGCACCGCTCTTGTCTTGCACAAGGGTACCGTACTCAAAAAATACACCCCGCCGATTTCTCGGCGGGGTTCTTTGTTGAGAGCGAGTTCGTCAGCTCACACGACCATCGCGCTCTTCACGCGTTGCCGCGTAAGAGCAGTCGAGATCAGGACGATGACGCCGGAAGCAGCCATGGTCGTGACCGCTCCGACGATGGGCAAATAGAGCGCCATCTGCCCGAGCGTTACCGCACCAAAGGACTGGCTGAGCGCCATCGTGATTGGCGCCATCCATTCCGTCGGATTGGCGAGGAAGTATCCGACGACAGCCATCGGCCACCCCACAGTGAGGGAAATGACGATACCCCAGAACATTCCGCTTTCGCTAATCGTAGTTGTTCGACGTGCGAAAAGCGTGATGACAGTCGGTAGGAACGTTGCCGCACCCAAAGAGCCGTAGATCAGAAAGAGGTGAATGATCTTCAGCCCAGGGATGACAGCGATGAGCACGCCGATGACGGGAACCGCGAACATCGCGATACGTCCCGCACGAATCTGGTGCGCTTCGGAGTCGTGTGGTCGGAAGCGACGGAAGATGTCGCTTCCGAAGAGTGTTGCGACCGAGACGACGTGTGAATCAAGCGTCGAAATCAGTCCGAGCACCAAGCACATGGTGAACGCGACCGCCACAGGCCAGGGCAGAAGTTGCTGCACCAGCTCGATGCCGACGTACTGCGGATTCGTAATCACGAACCCGCTTATCGTGTGGATTGCCCCAGCGGCGATGATGCCGAGGAGGGAGAGGGCCAGCACGACAACGGCGAAGATAGGTGCCGCGAGGAGAAACTGATTCCGCCTCGCTTTGCGCTCGCCCGCGTAGGCAAGCTGCCAGAAGCTCTGGTCTCGCCAGGGTCCCGCGAGCCAATTGAGCGACGCGGGAATGCCGAACGTGAGCATCAGGATATACGCTTTCTCGCCGACAAAGGGATTCACATAGTCCGCGTTCTTGCCGTAGAGACCTGCCGCGAGATTCTCCCAGCCACCCGCTTTCACGAATACCCACGGCAAGACGATTGCGAGCATCGTGATGAGCATCCAGCCCTTCGCGTTGTCGCTCAAGATGGAGGCCCGCATTCCGCCGAAGGCTGTGTAGATCATCGGTGCGAATGCGATTCCGATAGCTGCGTAGAGTTTTGGTATCGGGGTCAGATACGCAACCACCTCGGCGCCGGCAAGTACCTGCACCGCGAACGCCGACACCCCGAGAGCGCCGAGAGCGAGAAGGTAGAGACTCTCTACGCGCTTTGAATAGCGTCGCCCCATGTATTCAGGGAGCGTGATTCCGAGCGGATAGAGTGAGGTGATGCGGTACGCTGCAAACGCGAAGAGCGCGAGACACAGCGCATTGATTGGCGTGTACCAAAACGGGCCAATCCAACCGTATTGGTACCCGAACATCGAAGAGATGAAGTAGGCCGGAGCCCAGGTCCACGCCGCGAAGCTGGCGACAGCTCCCATCAATGTCGAGGTTGCGCGATTGTTGAGGTAGTAGCTCGCCTTGGTCGTTTGCACGGCCGCAGAGCCGTACATGCTGATCCCGGTAATCATAGCGAGAAAAAGCACCGCAAGACCAATGAATTGCGGTCCGGTCAGAAGATGTTCCATCGTCTGAGTCCTTTGTGTTAGTCAGAGAACAGGTGTACAGATGCGACCGAGCGTCGCATTCGCGCTCATCTTACATCACCAGTCTTTTCCCGCGTATTGACAGTGCGCCCCCCTCAGGGTTTGCGTACGTGGGGGGAGACGGGGTCTAAGAGAGTCCGATGAAGTCGTTCTGCGGGTCGTAACAGACGCTCGGGTCGAGGTCCTTGTAGTAGTGGAAGTCCTCATCAATAAAATCGTACGATGCCTGCTGCATGATGACATTGTGCAGAGAGCCGCGCTTCATCTTGTTGTCGCGATAATCCGCATCTTTCGTGAAATTGTATATTGCCTCCTTGCACACCCACTTGTACGTGCGCCACTCATCTTTGATTCTTTTGTCCATATTATTCAGACTCCAGAGTTGGAATTCTTCCGTCCCGTAAAAAGATGCGTTGCGCGTGCGCACGTACTCAGGAGTTATTTTATCGACATTGCGTGCTGCCACGGTCGTGAGCGTACGTAGGTAGGTGTTCTGCCATTTTTGCGAGAAGTTAATCCACCAGAGGTAATCGAAGTGCGTCTCGATGGGGACGGGCGCTTTTTCTATAGTGCGCTCGAAGAGGTCGAGAAAGAGATTGGTCGCTGCATCGTTCTGGATTGTCTCGTTCCAGAAGGTAAAGAAAGTCTCGCGCTTGCGCGGCGTATGAATGATTGCGGGCCCAAAGCGAGACATGAGTCTTCCGACTGAATCGAAGCCAAACAGCTGGTCGTTCTGCTCTCCGTTGGTCACGATGGAGTTACCGCCGAGAAGATAGGGATACATCATCGACGACCCCGCGCGAAGTTTTCCGCGCACGTATGTCTCGTAGAACAGCGGGTATTCTGCGATAGATTCTTCTGTCATAAGTACGACGATGCGCTTCCTCTGCTCCGCAGTCGCGTTTTTTAGAAGTGAGGTGAGCACGAGTGTGGAATCGATACCGCCGGACCACAAGGTGTGGATGTCAGCGTCAAAAGAATCCGCGCGCGCGAGAAGCTCCAGCGCTCTCTCGTCGCACAGCTGTTCAAACGTCTTCTTCATCGGTCGCATGGCGGGGATAGGGGTGATGAGCCTGGTCTTAATCGGCCAGCGAATGGAGCCGGTACGGTCAGTGGGAGCGAGTCCGACGGAAAACATCTTTCCTAGCAAGCGAAACGAGTTCACGCCGGGCAGTTCTGCATAGGGTGAGCGCGCGAGTACCAACGTGTTGTATTGGATGATTTCTTTTGCCATAGAGACTAGACGAGTTGTTTCGAATGACAGTCCAACATGAATTGTCGGACTATCTCAGGTATCTTATCGGATTCCGTTTCTCGTTTGATACGGTCAAAGTACCTAAGCCTCAGCGTCTCTGTCTTGGAGAGAAATGCATCATCCAACTCCGCATTAAAAAGAATACTGTCAGCTGCTTCGCGCAGCGAGACATTCGTGAGGTCTGCGTACTGCACCACGTAGGGGATGCTCATGAGCATGGACTCATCGTACCCGGACAGTTTGAATTTCTCGGCCTGCATCTTTTTCGTGAGGTAAATCGTCTCTTGAAAGGCCAGCCCTGTCCCTATCTTCGTGCGCAACCAATTGATTTCTGCGATAACTTGGGTCACGGCTTCGATGCGAGCTACAGCGAGCTTGGCCCGAGCGGGCAGACTTGGATCGACATCGTGTGGTTGTAGTCTCACGAACGCATGAAACTTTTGCTTGTACCCCCACTCGGGAAGTCGCACCGGATCCATAGAAGCAAGCGAAAGGCCTGTGTTATCGATAGCTGAGGTGCGAGGGGTAAATTGTGCGTCGGGTATGGAATCCGCGACAACCGCTACGGCTGCGACGTGGGGATGCAGCGCGAGAAGCGCAAATGTAGGTGGACCGACGAACAGTGCCCCGTAATTCACCGCCGCGCCCCTTGATTCTGTGCCACCGAACACCTTCTTTATGAGAGACATCGAATCGATTATATCGGATGCGCCATCGATTGCGAACGGATGGGCATTTTCTGACGTATCGCTTACACGCGTGGAGTGAGTTGAGCTGTAAATTCTGGAATCGAAAGTGTATACCTCAGCACATGCTCGTCGGCTCTTTTTTTCAGCGCGTCTTTCAGCGCAGTCAAATCTGGAGAGATATTTTTCAAGCCGCGTGATTTCGGACGATGCGCAAGGGTAGGCCAATATTGCTGAGACACGAGTCGTCTGAGCAGGGAAGCGTTTGCCGGATGATTGAATACATCCGGATGGTCGAGCGCGAAATCTATAAGCGGTATGCGTAGGTACGATAGACAAAGCTCGGGGGTGCTGTACAGAAAGTACGGTTCGTGTGAGGTGTTGTTTCTCTGGAGCCATTCGAGTGGGACACCAAGTCCCGAGTTACATTCGAGGAATACGTCACTCCGAGACGGGTGCGCGCGCCCTGAATCAATTTTGTAGAGCTGTTTTCCCGCCGCTATGACTGCGTAGCCCTCCATCGCATCGACGGTCTCCATAAGTGCAATCTGCATATATCGTAGAAGATCAGAAGAGATGTAGTCTTGTTCCGTGTAGAGCAGCACCTGTTTTTCCAAGAAGCCACGCATGTCTAGGCGGACGATTTTTTGGTGCACTCCGTGTTTTTGACACCAGGTGCGGGCATGCTCGACCTCGTGCTCATTTGTTCCGTCGCCATACGCAATCGTCAGGACAGAGAAATTAATGCCCTGGTCAAAAAAAGAGTGGCACATTATCTCACTGTCGAGACCTCCGGAGGAGCAGAGCCAGAGGGGCTTCTGAGCTTTTGAAGCGATAGAGCGTGCCGCAGCGTAGAGTTCTTCTTTCCAGGTCAGTGGCTCTCGTGTACATGCGTGGAACGTCACGGAGAATTTTCCAGCTTTGGTCTCACAGTGCATCGCGCTCATGGAGGTACTATACGACAGAATCATCGGCCTACATGCGGTGACTTTATGCCAGGCAGGCAACCCGCGACGCTTGACAAGGTGCATGGAGCGATGGATAGTAGAGGTCGGAAGGAGCCGCGCATGCGCTTGGCATGTGTTCGGTGCGCCTGTCCCCATGGAGATAGCTATGAGAAAGACTTTCTGGGGTCTTACTGGCCTCGCTCTTGCATTCGTCGTGGCACCGTCGCTGGTGCCGCTGCCGACAATGACCGCGGCCGGCCTCGAAATGAGGATCGACACGGCCGAAGCTCGTTGCGGCGACGAATGCCAGCGGCGTTGCCGCGTCTCGATTGCACAGGGCGAGTACAAGAACATGCGCGCCTGCATCGCGGTCTGGGGACCGCGCAATGATGAGCGGCATCGGCAGATCCGCGCCAACAGGCGCGCGTTCGGTCAGGCTCGCTGATTCGCCAGCCGCGCAGATATACAACCCCTCGGTTCTCGGACCGAGGGGTGCAATTTTATGATTTCCGTTTTAGACAGTACATCTCATTAGCAACGGTTCGGGCGAAAAGATGTTTCGTAGTCTCATTGCACGCAATTTTACTCATCATACGCTCGCTTGCCTGGAAATGGCCGCGATGTGTTCCTCGTTCTCTATCCAATTCGTACAAGCGTCCGTCGTTGGATCCAATAAAAAGTGAGTCGCCAATTGCGATAGGGGAGCCAAACACGCGGCCGTTGGTCTCAAACGCCCAGCGACGTTTCTTGGTGTCGATGTCTATCGCATAGACGGATTTGTCGAGCGACGCGACATATACCGTATCCCCCTGGACAAGAGGAATCGAATAGATGGCGCCGCCGGTTTCGTATGCAAATACGGGTTCGCCAGTATCAGCGGCGAGAGCGTACAACTTTCCGTCCATCGAAGCAACAAACACGAGTCTTCTCTTTGCATCATACGCGGGTGCGGTCTTTATATCTCCGTCAGTCTTGTATCGCCACATGAGCGCGCCCGTATTTGCTTCGTAGGCGTAGCAGATGCCATCGTTGCTCCCAATCACCACCATCCCTTCTTCTTTTATATAGAGAGGAGTCCCGTGTGTGAGTGAGGAGGTGATGTCTTGCCAGCGTTTTTCGCCTGTATGCATATCGAGCGCGACAATACCGCCGCGCTTACCGAATAGCCCAAACTCAAGTCCGATGTAGAGAAGCCCAAGATCCGGCGCAATAGAAGGAGACGAGCCAACCCAATCAGCATCGTCGTATCCCCATTTCTTCACCCCCGTCTTTGTATCAAGTGCGTACACGACTCCATCGTACGCACCAAAATAGAGCACTCCCTTGTGGAGTGCAGGTGTAGAGAGAATCCCCTTACCTTCAGGGTGCTTGCCGACCGTGAATTCCCAGATGATTGCACCAGTCCTCTGGTCGAGCGCCCGCATAGTGCCATCGTCGCATCCGAGAAAGACGAGCGTATCATCGAGCACCGGCGCAGATTTCTGTACGACAAGGTGGAGGCTGGGGTGCGGCCCCGTATAGCGCCACACAGTCTCAAACTCAGAGTTCTTATTCGGCTGCACTTTCTTCAGAAGAGGTATCCCAAAATCTTCGAGGGTAAAAAGATGATTCACCGCGATGCTTCTGTCCTCGAGTGATTTGTATGCATCGCGCGCCCTGAAGGCGAGCATGGCAAATACATCCGTGACTTTTCTCCCCGTGTCGGCGAGTACTGCGAGCTGTTTCTCAAATGTCGAACCGGTGTTGATAAGATCGTCGACGAGAATGACGGGGTGCTCGTCGAGCGTGCCCTCAATCTGGCGCATGAGCCCCTGACGTTTGCGTGACTTTCTTATATAGAAACCATTCACCGGTGTGCCACGCTCTATGCCCTTCATCACGATGGCGGCTACTAATGCTATGGCGGCCGTTTCCATCGCACCGACCTGGAAAGGGTATTTCGGTGCGTATCGTTCCCAAAATATCTCGGCGTAGCGATTGAGCCAGTATGGCTGGAGCATGAGAGCGCGAAAATCAAAGAGCCACGACTCGCGCCTCCCCGTACTTTCCGACGCGACGATGACCGCACCCGATGATCGTCGCGCAAGGGCGACAGACTCTATTGTTCGGTGTAGGTCGCTATATTTATTGTCCATGCGAATCGTCATTCGACTGACCTATCCTTTACACACGGTAATCGCAAGCACCGTCTGTTCCTGCTCCTCGTCGAGGTCGAGGAGCTCGGAGATACGTTCGTCGTTGAATCCTGCGTACGGTCTGACGTTAAGATCGAGTGCGCATCCAACAAGCAAGATATTCTCACTCATGTGTCCCGCCTCGAGGAGTCCGTGCGTGTATGAGATGTCTCCATATTTTGCGGAGGAGCGAGCCCATACGCTCGTGAAGACGATAAGAGTCGAGAGCGGGAGCGGCTCAGGGTACTTTGCCAGACTCTTCATATCGAAATCTTGGGGCAGATTCCAGAGCTGTTCCAGTGAATGTTCAGTCGGATTGTAGTGAAATACTGCTGGGGCCTGTGACTCGAGCGCCGTTGAGATGACGTATGTCTCTATTGGATAGAGCCCGCCTCCGGAGGGGTAGTTTCGATAGTGTGCTCCGGGTCGCTTCTGAAGGGCGAGACCGAGGAGGGTGCCACACTCCTGAAGTGTAAGGTCGATACTTGGATTACCACTCAAAGCCGAATGACGCTTCTTGATTGCATCGGGCAGGGTGATACTGAGACCTTCTGGCTGCGGGAGAGGCACCTTCTGCATCCGCGAATACACCTTGTGTACTCCTCGAGGCACGTCCTCCGGGCGGTGCGTGGCGCCCCTCTTTGTAAGCAGAGCACGGCGCAGTTCGGTATGTAAATGCGATATAAATGATGTCATGAAAATGGATGGGGCCTATCAGCAAACGGCTTGCTCAAGGGAGTATATCCGAGTGCTTTAGGGATGTCGTGCCATCTCGTGCCGCCAAATTGTTGGACCCACTCGTTGAGGTACGTCGGCTGCAGCTTCGGCATGATGACCATCTCAATGTGCAGAGATGAGGGATTTTTTGCCGATGAGGTGAGAGGGACCGAGATGCATTCAAGATGTGAGTCTTTGCACCACTGCACCACTCTCTCATAGTGTTCCTCCACAGTATCGATGTCCCACGCTTTGTCACCAATCTCGATTTCAGGACCGCGAATCATAAACTCAAGATGCTTCGCGTTTTCAGGTACGCCCCAATAGTACAGGCGCTCGCGGTGGCCGATTTTTTCCGAGGGGGTGCGCATATCCCAGACGTTTCCCGCGCCAGTCCACAGGCTGTGCGCGCGATATGCCCGGAGCGCCTCAGTCATGGCTTTCTCGATGGCGTAGGGAAGTGACTGATGTGCCTTGAGGCCGACCACAAAGCGTGGCGCATTGCCACCAATGTCTTCGATGACCACCGCCACGGCGTGTGTCGGCGCGTCAGTGGGAAGCTGCAGTACGTGCGTTTTGAATTGGTACCTTTCGCACTGTGCGATAGCCCTGGCAAGCGATGGGTATTTCGCGCAGAGAGGGTCGAGTGCAAGGCGGGGAAGCGTCAATTGGTTAAACCACATCATCATATAGGCATCTCGCTCGATGACTTCAAGCGCTCCTGCAAGTCGTGCGCCGTTCTGTGTTGGCCATGTGGCGAGTCCGTTCGTGTTTTGTTGTCGTATGATCGGCTCTTCCGTACCACCTGTCATAGCGCGAGGTCGAACACCGCTCACCGTTTGCGCCGGTACGTATATGCGCTCTCCACTCACGAGAGAAGTGCCCTGAATCCAGAGGTACTCAGCATCTGGGCGGAGTTGCCGCTGAGGATGGCGTGTCCGTTGCTCATCGGAAAATCCGACGAAATCCTCCGGGGCCACACGCGGGCCGATTGCACTGATCGCTTCCGAGGTAGCTCTTTTGGGGCTCATGAAATAGTCGTCCTGCGTCATCCAGATGTATCGCTCAAGGGCCTCTGCGAGCGCGGCGTAGAGGGCACTCTCGTCATCTTCCCACGAAGTTCCTCCTACGTTGTGACTTGTGGGGTCGTTGCAGATAGCGTACCAACCTTTGGTTCGCGGTAAATCCGGCCAGAGATTTTTCACTGGTCCGAATGATTGTATGACCCCGTGCTTTTTCAGTAGTGCAGCCAGTGTGAGCGGTTCGAGTATATCAAGACGAGAAAAGGGTATGCTCCGCAAGTCCTTCACGACTTTGACACCAAGGCTTTTTTCGAGATACTCCGAGAGAGCCCCGAGCGCTCTCGCTTTAATATCGGAGCTGGAGAGTGTCTCACGGAACGGCACGGCGTCAAAAATCATGCGCCAATCATAGCAGTACCCATACCTCCCAGAAAGCATTCGCTCCATACTCCACTCCAGAGCATTGAACATCGTCGGCATTGTTGCGATAATGACTGGTATGGCGATGTTTGAAAAGATGAGTCGTGGCGTGCAAGGCATTGTTGGGAAAATCGGGAGTGTAGCGCTCATCATGTTCGGATTTTTGCTGGTGTTTTCTTCCACGCATTCGAAAGCGGGGACTGCCCAGTCGCAGGATGGAATATTTGGCGCCGACGTCGCCCACGCAGATGCTCCGTATGACCCCAACAGCTGCACTACGGGCGACTGCGTCGCGTGTGCAGCCTGCACGAGTGACGGAGGGGCGGGTTGCGGCACCGGCGGTTGCACGGGCGGCGCCGATGGAAGTGGTGCTGGAGGAAGCTGTGCCGGCGATTGCGACAGCGGCGACGGCGGCTGCGGCTGCGGTGCCAGCGGCTGATTGCTGCGCATGGCAATGAATACATGTCTCATTCACTAAAACTCGTTGGTTGGCTCATTGCTTTGCTTGTCATTCCCGCGGGGTTGTATGCTCTGTATACATATATTTTCTATGACCCGAATCCTAGTCAGTTGACGCGGGATTTGGAGCAGCTCGTCGATGCAAAAGTACGTGGCGATGATGCTGCAGCTCTCGCGCAGTACCAGCAGATTCTGAGCGACCCCACATCGACGGCAGAAGAGCGGGCCATAGCCGATGTCTATATAGCCGGTACCGAATTCAGTCTTTCCGGAGACATGAGCTCGCGACTCAGCGATGTGCGGAAAATGAAGAGGATTGTCGCTGACAGCACACTCTCCGCGACAGTGCGTGCCGCAGCGATGAGCGTTCTGGGTAATGCATATGCGGTCTCGGGGGGAGATCCCGCGGTGTTCGCCGAGATCTACAAGGGCGCACCATTTGACTCCTACCTTGTCCCGGATAGACCTCAGCTCTCTGCCATCAATCTACTGAAAGAGTCATACGCCATGCAGCCATCGTCGTTTGCGGCGAGCAAAGTGGCCGAGCTTGCTTCAGGTCGGTATTTTGCGAATCCGCAGCAGGACGCAACTACGACAGCGGCCTACGTCGCACTGGCGGAAGAGTACTTGAACAAGGCGGACATCGCGGCTCTTAGTGAGGCGCAGCAAAGACCTGCCACATACGCCAGTAGCGATCGATATATTTTGTATAGACTATCGAGAGCGATAACCGTCGGTCGTCTGGCAATACAAAAAGGAGAGCCATACAAAAATTCCTACCGTAAGGAATTCAATAACTTCATTGCACTTGCGCAATCAATACAGAGCACTCTCGCACACAATGTGGTGTTCAATGCGCGCTTCCAATACGCGAGGATTCTCGAGGCAGATGGGGATACGACAGCCGAGAAAACACAGCTCGACATACTTGCGCGAGAGTTGGATAGACTCTCCAATCCAAACACCATTCCGTTCGTGCTCTCCTTGAGAAATGCACGCGCACAGCCGACCGAAGCGATGTGGCTCTCAGTGCAAAGAATGTCGTCGACTTCGCCGGAGTTTAAGACCGCAATCGACAAGCTCACGGCCGCTTCATCGAGCTAAAAGGAGAAAGATTCGTCGGCGTACGATACAAAAAAGAATGGGCGGCACAACGTGCCGCCCTGTATTCGTGAGCGGCGCAGGCCGCTGTTATTTCGGAACCTTGTCGTTCGGGACAATGTCTCCGATCCTGGTCGCGAAGTCGACCCGCATCTGCGCGATCTGCAGCCGGGTAAACATATCCTTCTTGAACATCGGCCACCACTTCTCGGCCGAATGCAGAACCAGCATCGGCCCCAGATCACCTTGGATGACGCGAGCGCTCCTCGGATCGCCGGGAGCCTGGAGCCGACCCCACGATGCGCCGAGGGCGCATCTTCCGCCGGCGAACGGCAGATAGGAGTTTTCGCCATCCTTGTCGGTCTCGGCGAGAAACTTCTTCAGGTTTGCCGCTGACTTGAAACACCAGGTGACGCCCTTCAGCCTCGTCTGGTATTTGTCGCAGTCGGCGACGTCGGGCTGCCCGCCCTTCTCGGCGTTCAGCCAGGCCGATACGACGTCGTAATCGACCCGCGCACCCTTCTCGTGTTTTTTCCACGAGAATGCCACGCCGTCGTTGACGACGATTTCGGTCAGAGGCTTCTTGTCCTCCTTCGCGACTGCGGGCTTCGCCACCTCCTGCGCGAGGCCAGCGCGGGAAAAACATGCCGCGAGGATGCCCGCGGCAACCAACAAAAGCTTTCTCATTGAGTCAATTCCTCTGGGTTCGAGGGGGCACTGGTACCCACCTGTGCGTATTGGAGACTATTTTCCCGACTTATGCAAACGAATGTCACATTGGCCCGATATACAAAAAGGAAGAGGCGGTCACTGGAGACTCGAGAGTCAGTGCCGCCTTTTCTTTTTTTGCGCCTGAGCGCAAAGGAGCATGGTCATTGCAGCGACCCGCTACCTGTAAAAAACATACTATGCTTCGCATGAAGGAGCAAGGAAGTCGGCGGGCGGTCACCCGCCCGCCGCCCCGGATGCTGCTTACGAGCTACTACACCCTAGTCGTACACGTGCCTACCGTGTGGTCACAAACACTGACCGGTGGTGGGGCACCTGTTGCACTTTGGTGCTTCCGACTTGCTGGCCGAAGCCACTTTCGTCGGATGGCTTGCACGAGTGCCTGCGAGGGCGCTCGTTGATGCAAACACGACTGCAATCGTGCCTGCAAGCAGCATCATCACTGCGTTTCGCATATGAGTCTCCGATATGCGATGAAGACGGAGGTTTACACGGGAATGTCCGCCAGTCTCCTAGGAGCTCGTCTACGCAATACTTGAAGAACGATCCCGCGCAGACCTTAGCGCGGTGGAGTGAGTGAGTCAATTTTTGATACTGCTGGTACGATCGCGTGGAGGAATTCCTTGATGTATCCCAATAAATATGTACTAGTTCCGGTAGTCGGGATGAAATCCAGATGCCTCTGGGTACCCGTCGGCATGGGAGAGAAACATGCACAAGAATATCGTGATTGCGGCACTCGTAGTGTTCGGAGTCGCCGCCTCGTCGCCCTCGCAGGCGGGGAAGGCATCGGCTCGCACCTGCAGTGGGCAGCACAGCATCTGCCTCAACTTCTGCAGCACATCGGGGCGGGGCGGGGACTGTACCAGTGATTGCGCCGGTCGTCAGGCCACGTGCCTGCAGACTGGAACCTACATGTGGATCAACAGTCCCACGATTAGGGGACTGGTTCGCAAGTAAGGCGACTTGTGCGCCAAAGGGTACGAGACGTGCCAGGCAAACGCCCGCGATGCAGTAGCGTCCGGGCGTTTTTTTGCGCTACCCCTTTTTGGTTTCAGCGAGACGGTTGCTGAGAGCACCTTGACTCATGGCAATAAAAGTGTAGTAATACAGTCAGTCGGGATGAAACCGGGAGCCCGGGTACCCGCCTTGGAGGCAATGATGAAAAAGATCCTTCTCGGTACCGTCGTGGGTACCGCCCTGCTTGCGATGTTCGCGCTTACGCCGGCGTCGGCGCAGGGAACGAACTATGCCGGTCAGTGCTCGAGTTACTCGGCACCGGCGGACTGTCTGAAATGCTGCGGAACATTTCACAAGAGCTCGTACCTGAGCGCGGAATGCACGAACTCGTGCAAGATCAGCAACTTCCGCGATTCGAGGAACATGTCGCCGAAGCGCAAGTAGTCGCGCGTATCAAGGCGCGCGTCGGATGCGTCGGAGAGAAGTCTCCGACGCATTTTTTATTTTCGACGCTTTTTCGCGTAGATGCTTGAGAGGAGGAGAGGTATTAGGCGAATGGGTGTGGCTCGTCCGTAAACGGCTTCTCACGAGGGGTGATGTCGAAGTGCTGCGGTACGCTTTTCCAGCGCTCTCCGCCCAGTTGCTGGAATTTCTCACTGAGATGCATCGGTTGAAGCTCCGGTATGACCACCATCTCTATCGACCATGGGGTGGGATTCTTTTTGGAGGTGCCAAGAGAGACCGACACACATTCGTATCCCGAATCTCGACACCAGCTCACGATGCGTTGGAGGTGCTCATCCGGCGTGTCGTTTTCCCATTCGGCAAGCGGCACCTCGATTTCTTTTCCCTGCAGAAGCACTTCAAGCTTTTTTGCATTCTCCGGTGCGCCCCAATACAGAATACGGTCGTAGTGTCCGACCTCGCTTTTCGAGACAGAGGGGTCCCATCGTTTTCCTGCGAGGTCCTGTCGTCGACACGAAAAGCGCGCGCGGAGTGCTTCTGTCGTTGCTCTCTCTACAGCATGTGTCAATGATCGATGCGCTTTCATACCGAAAGAAAATCGTGGCACGTGTCCACTTTCGTCTTCGAGGATGACACACACGGCGTGTGCGGGTGCATCGGTCAGGAGCTGCAGAGCATGCACCTTGAGGCGATAGCGCGCACATGTACCCACGAATTCCGAGAGCGTCGTGCTGCGTGCGCAAAGACCCTCAAGTGATATCCGGGGCAAGGCGAGTTGATTGAGCCACATAATCATGTACGCATCGCGCTCGACTACCTCGAGAGCACCGGCAAGTCGTGCGCCGCTTTGCGTGGGCCATGTGGCGAGCCCGGTGGTATTGCGATGCCGAATAAGTGGTTCTTCAGAATTCCCCAGATCTTGAACGGCGGTTATCGTCTGAGCGGGCACATACGTCGGGTTTCCCGAGACAAGCGAGATTCCTCGCGTCCAGAGAAACGTACTCGAGGAGTCGAGTCTCCATCCCGGATTCTTTTCGCGTTGCTCCGGGGAGAATGCGACGAAGCGCTCGGGCGCAATCGATGCGCCGTATTTTTGTATAACGTTATGCGTCGCCTGCACTGGCGCTACAAAATAGTCTCGCTCCTCAAGCCAAATATACCGCTCAAGCGCTTCTGCAAGAGCGGCTGTAAGGGCGTTCGCATCGCTCTTCCACGCACTTCCACCGACAGGATTGTTTCTCTTGTCGCCACACACCGCATTCCACTGCGCAATTCGGGGCTCATCAGCAAGATGCGGAGCTCGTACAATGGACGCTATCACCCCGCTCTGTTTTAGTTTCTTTGCCAACTCAAATGAATCCAAAAGCTCCGGACGATTAAATGGAATCTGATTCGCATCGAATGCGATGGTGACGCGCAATTTTCTTTCCAATATATTGAGAATCGAATAGATCGCTCTTTCTTGGAATCCTCCGCGGATTGGGGAGTAGAAATGAGCGAAGGGAATGCCTTCAAATATCATGTGGGGATGATAGCAGTCATGCTCAAGGCGAGGAAGCTTCAAGATGCGCGGACTATTATTATCCACACATTTCGTTTTTATATGACACCCGCAGGGTGAATAATGGGGGAATCATGGTCGCCGTACATATTGCGTATTCGCGAACGCGCGCCATATTTCGCGGAATATCGACCGTATTCCTCATGGTATCGGGCTTTTTCTTGATTTTCTTTAGCGCACCTCGCGTCCCGGGCATGTCGGATATTTCTGATGTCGGAGTAGCACATGCCGATGCTCCTGTGGATCCTAACGCCTGTACCGACGGCACCGTCCCTGTCGATTATTTTGTCTATGTCGACCCTGGCTGTGGCTGTGGCTGTGGCTGTGGCATCTAACATAGTATGGAGCCAGAAAACAACGGACCGCAGAGCCACTTTGCTGGCATAGTGCTTGTCGTACTCGGCGTCCTGGTCGCAGCTCTCATTGGAGGATTCTTCTATATCTACGACCGAGTTAAAAACCAGGAGAACGTGACCGACTATACCGTGACAAACACACCCTTCACCGTACTAACTCGAGATAATCAATACTTCGCACAGGCCAGCGCGGCGGCTCGCGCCGGGAATTATGAGCAGGCAATACAGCTGTACGAGCAAGCGCTCACGCTCGCAGAGGATTCCGCTCAAGCAAGCCAGATACAATTTACAATCGCATTGCTTGAAGATCGATACGGGAGCGCGCCTCGAGCAATCGACCTTTACAAGCAGATTGTCATCAGCTCTACCAACGACAACCATCCGCTTCTGAAAGCGAATGCCATAGCGAATATGGTCGAGCTCTACTATAGAAATGGTGACTCAGCGGTGACGGAACAGATATTTAAAGACCCTCCATATTCGACCTTTTTTGTTTCCAATGATTTGAGTCTTTCATACCGACGCCTCGCAGAATATGCGGTATCTTTTTACCCGCTCGCTCTTCCTGAGCTGCGCATCGCGAGCTGGTATGCATATCGCTTGACGGATGTAAGTCGAATCGCAACAGGAGAGGCCACAAGTACCTATCCGGGCATAATCCAGAATGCAATTCTGCGTGCGGACCAAGACATAGACCGCATGCGGGCGAACACCGACGACGCGCAGCTCATCCCGAACATCCTCACGCGCAAAAGTGCACTCTATCTCAATATGCATGACGCGGGTCTCGCGACCGCGCAGGAAACCGAAGAAGTCAACAAAGCTGCGCTCACGATTTACTCCGCGATTGGTGCGCCAGATGCTATCGACGGCTTTGCGAGATACTACTACGCGGTGTTTCTCGCAGAACAGGGGTCCTCACGCGCGACCGATTTGCAGGCGGTTGTCTCACCGTTCTATGACAATCCTGGCTACAAAGGTTCGCTCGCCCTCGCTTTCTTTGCGAGCGAGAAAACCAACGCTCTCAGCCAGAAGTCACGTTTGGTGAAAATCGCTAATGCCGATCCCAAATTCAAGGCGCTCCTGATATCGCTCGGTTGGAATGAAAAAGATCTCTAGTGTGTCTGATGCCTTTTGGCATCGTTCGGCTACATTTTACCTGTGGCTCTGTCTCGGTGTCTTGTTGGTGATAGGGCTATCGGTGATTGCACTTGAGAAACACGTCGCGTCGAAAGGGAGCGCCAAGACAGATAGTGAGTCGCTCATCGTGCGCCGCATTACAGAAGACGACCATGTCTTGGGCGCAGTCTCAGCTCCAGTACAGGTGATCGTGTACGCGGATTTATCATGCCCGTACTGCAAAAGCTTTTTTCAATCTACGCTCCCAAAGCTCCGCGCAGCATACGGGGACAAGATTGTTGTGGCGTATAGGCATTTGCCGCTTGCGCAGCATCCCGCGAGCCGTCTTGAAGCGAACGCAGCCGAATGCGTGGCGCAAGCGGCAGGCAACGATGCATTCTGGCGATTTGTGCAAAAGGTGTATGAACACCCTAAATTTAGGGACGGACTTGCTCTGTCAGATCTCGTCTCTCTTGCGCAGGGCGATGGCATATCACGGGTACGCATGTCTGCGTGCATAGAGTCTGAAGAATATGGTGACCGAGTACGTACCGATGCGCTTGAAGCATCGGTCGCGGGTATTTCCGTGACTCCCGGCGTCGTGCTCAAGTCATCTACACGCGCTCTGATTGTGCAGGGCGATTACCACCGTGAGATTGACGCAGGAATTGAATACCTGCTTCAGAGCGGCATTTGATTTTCGATACTTTTCTGTCCCCAAGTCGGAAGAGAGAACGAGAAATCGAGAAAACACGACCTGTATACTGTCTTGCATGGAAATGCGCCCTACCTTCATTCTCTCAATCGCGGTGGCGATTGTCGCGACGGCGCTCTTGATTTATTTGACCCCCTTGAGGCACGTTACGCTTGTGCCGCCAGGTATGCATGAGATGGACCCAAAGGAGTTTTACGATGATTTCAAAGCGAATCCCGACAAATATCTTCTCGTAGACGTCCGTTCGCCGAGTATTTTCACATCTGCGCACGCGCAGGGGGCTATCAGCATCCCAATAGAGAATCTCTACGATGAGAAGAACTCGTTGCCGAGAAGCGGAAAGAGGATAGCACTCATATGTACGACAGGGCGACTCGCAGCAATCGGGTACGGATACTTAGAGAGTCAGGGATTTACGAACCTTATACATATAGAAGGGGGGATGGTGAATTGGGTGGTCGAGGGGCTCCCGGTCGAAGGTAAGAATGTCGAGCTCGCCGCCTCTACGACCATCCCAGATGAGCATCAGTGAGAAAAGTATGAGTCCTCACGTGAGGTTCGTGCGCTCAAGAATGGGCATCGGTGCTGTGAGTGCGTCGGTGGTCCTCGTCTCCCTCGCGCTGTTTTTCCTGCGTACTCCGATAGGGAATATACAAGAGGACATGGCCTACGCATTATCGCCATCGGCGGAGCGCGCTTTTCAGTACGGTGCGCGACATTTCAGTTCGGATAGGCCCAAGCAGTATGACGTTGACCGCGCAGAGTACTTTTTCAATCTTGCCGTGCTCAAAGACCCCACGATTCCATACCTCTACCACCAGCTTGCACGCATCTCTTTCTTGCGCGGCAACTTTCCGCGTGCGATGACACAGATTAACTACCAAATATCTACGCACGGGGACGCGACGCCAAACTCGTACTACATTCGCGGACTCATCGAAGGGTATATGGGAGATTACGAGGACTCTGCGCGCGATTATGAATATTTTCTGCAGTTTGACCCGCGCAACTGGGCGGCGCTCAACGATTATGCGTGGGTGCTCTTGAAAGCAGAGCGTTTCCGAGACGCTGCCGAAATCACCGCGAGGGGACTTATCGACTTTCCCGACAATCCGTGGCTCCTCAACTCTCACGCCATCGCACTCTTCGAGTTGAAACAATACGAGGACGCACTCTTGTATGCACAGAAAGCTTCCACGGAAGTCGCAACGTTGAGCGACGCGGAGTGGCTCCATGCATACCCGGGCAATGACCCTAAGATTGGCGATGAGGGGCTCGCCACCTTCAAGAAGGCCGTCGCGGACAATATGCACACCATCGAACTCGCAATCGCTTCGAGCACGGTACAATAAGATTGTTTATGACGTATTCGTCTTTCTCTCAGATTGTTCGTCCACATATCCGCGCGCGCCTGTATCTCGTCGTGCTCCTCGCGCTCACCGCAATGCTTGTTGCGGGTCTCAGTGCTCACAATACAAGCGAGACGTTTGCATCTGCCGAAGTCGAATTCACCGACATTTCTGCACGCGGCATGCACATAGTCCCGGCGTCGTGCCCTTCGGACCAGCACTACGTGGGGGAGTGCGGCCCGGCTACATGCACGCCGCCCTACACTGGCACCTATCCCAACTGTGTCTACGTACCTCCGGGTACGGGCGGTCCTGGCGGTGGCGGTGGTGGAATCCCGGGTGTCTCTGGAAATGCGTGCGTTATCGTGCTGAGTCCATCCACGATTACCCTCGGAGGGAGTTCTGCGATGTCGTGGAATTCAAGTTATTCAGTATTCGGCATTCCGTTTGCCATGAGCGGTACCATCTCTCCCACTCCTGGCGCTGTGGCCGCGTCGGGCGCGACGACCGTGAGCCCATCGGTGTCTACCACATACATCGGAACGTTTACCTCAACCGGCGAAGGCCGCCTTCTGGGGGACAAGGGTTCGGGTTGGTTTTCGCCCGTTACATGCAGTGCTCGCCTCACGGTAATTCCTGCGAATGAAGTGCCTGGAAGTTGCAGTGTGTACAACTTTTGTAGAGGATCGGATGTCTACCAACGGACAGCTAGCTGCACAGACCAATTTGTCCGAAGCTGTGCATTTGGATGTGCAAACGGCGTGTGTCTTGGCGCCCCTGCGCCCACCGGATTCTTGCGCGCGCAGCCCTCGCTTGTGCGACAGGGCGACACAACGACAGTGGAGTGGGGTGCAACGCAGGTGAGCTCGTGTACCGTGACTGGTACCAACGGAGACTCATGGAGTGGTAAAAGCGGGACGCAGACATCGAGGGATATTACTTCGAGGACCACATACACACTTTCGTGCATTGGACTCGATGAATCTGTGCTTGAGATGACCGCGGTGGTCAATGTTACGCCAATATTCGATGAGCAGTAGAAGCGAACGGTGATATAATTCTCATATGAACGTCTCTCTCAAAAGTATCAAAGTAAGCTTCATCATAGGTGCGCTTGCCCTGATGTTCTTGAGTGCCACGTTGGGCAGCGTGTTTGCCCAGACACAAGACGATGCACTCAAAAGCACCATACGCGCAGCGATACAGGCCGATCCACGTTCCCAAGGCATGACGGAGGCAGAAGTCGACGCCATGGTACAAGCACTTTCTCACCAGGCAGAGTCAGTCGGCATGACATCGGAGGACATCGTATGGCGGCCGACTGGAGAAGGGGCAGTAGGTGGAGATGCACCCCTCTGCGATGGGGTGCTCTGCGGACTCAACTACGCCTTCGGTCTCGACGGCTCAAACTACACGATTCCGATATGGCTCGGCGCTTGCGCGCTCATGCTCATGTTTATCATTGCGGGTATTCTCGAGTACCGACACCTCCACCACAAGAAAGCCGAAGAAGGGCAGGGGGCAATGTCGCAGGGTACAAACGACGGCGCGCAGCTCTAGAGTTGCAAAATAATACCTGAGTGTGTATAGTGCCTCGACCCATGTCCCCATAGGGACCACTGGCGAGGCACGAGGTGTGTCCCGCTAGCGCGGGATTTTTTCTTACAATATGAAATTCAGCAATAAGTTTATCTTGGGCACCAAGGGTCGCATGACCCAGGTCTTCGACGAGAAAGGCGTCGTCTCCGCAGCCACACTTATCTCTGCTGCGCCGATGACGGTGACCCAGGTAAAGACTAAGGAGAAGGATGGGTACGAAGCTGTGCAGATCGGTATGGGTACCCGTGCTCCAAAGAATATCAATGCACCTCAAAAGGGTCACCTCAAGGACCTCCCGAACGCTCGCACTATGCGCGAATTCCCGCTTACCGGTGAAGCAAAGCGCGGAGACACCATGGATATTTCGGTGTTCGTCCCAGGCGATATCGTCACCGTCTCGGCCATTTCGAAAGGTAAGGGCTTCCAGGGTGTCGTAAAGCGCCATGGCTTTGCTGGCGGGCCTCGTTCGCACGGTCAGAAGAACAAAGAGCGCGCTCCAGGCTCCATCGGTGGAGGTGGTCGTGCGGGTGGTCGCGTGGTAAAGGGTATGCGCATGGCCGGCCGTATGGGCGGTGAGCGCATCACGGTGGAGAACCTCCGCGTCTTGCAGGTTGATGTCGAGAACAACGCGATGCTTATCTCCGGTGCCATCCCTGGTCGCCCTGGTACACTCGTCGAAATCCGAGCAAAATAATATGAAAACAGACATTTACAACATCCAGGGTAAGAAGGCAGGCTCCATCGAGCTTCCGGAGAACATCTTCGGGGTCGCGTGGAACAACTCGCTCATGTACCAGGTCGTGACTGTCATGCAGGCCAACGCCCGCACGCCAGTCGCGCACACGAAAGATCGCGGCGACGTTCGCGGCGGCGGTAAGAAGCCGTGGCAGCAGAAGGGAACAGGCCGCGCTCGTCATGGCTCCATACGCTCTCCTATATGGAAAGGTGGAGGTGTCACTCATGGTCCGCGCGCTGAGAAGGTCTACGCTCGCGAGCTTCCGAAGAAGATGCGTGCAAAGGCACTCTTCATTGCGCTCTCAAAGAAGTTCAAAGACGGTGAGCTTATTTTCGTCGATACGTTCGGACTCAATGCTCCGAAGACCTCAGATGCTAAGAAAGCACTCGCCGCACTTTCAAAGGTAGACGCGTTTAAGCGCCTCGGTGCTCGGCACAATGCGGCACTCGTCGCGGTCACCGAGAAGACAGATGCGACAGAGAAGAGCTTCCGCAACATTGGATCGGTCGGATTCGAGACGGTCGCCAATCTCAACCCTGCGCTCGTTCTCAAATACAAGTTCATCATTATCGAGAACCCTGAGGAGGCCATCAAGATTGTCGCGAAAAGGGCAGAAAAGAAATCTAAGAAGCTCGCTAAATAACCTCGTATGGCACTCTTCGGCAAAAAAAAGAATACAGAAAAGACTGAGAAGGTCGTTGAAGCGAAGGCTTCGGCAGCGCCTATCTCTCGCAGCACCGGCGGAGGGAGGGATCTTTCCTATGTTCTCAAGCACGCCCGGATCACGGAAAAGGCGACGATGAGCCAGGGTGCGGGCGTGTATGTATTCGACATCAACGTCGATGCGAGCAAGCGCGACATCATGCAGGCTATGAAAGCGCTCTACAATGTGATTCCGAGCAAGATTGCAGTGGTCAACGTACCGAGAAAGAACGTCCGCAATGCGCGCACGGGTCGCACTGGTGTGAAGGGAGGGGGAAAGAAAGCATACGTATACCTCAAGAAGGGCGAAACCATCAACATCGCCTAAAGGCATAATTTATAGATATATGGCTATCAAAACCTACAAACCAACATCAAAGTCGCAGCGTCAGCATACGTCTATCGACTACCGTAAGGCGCTCTCCGGTCACAAGCCGCTCAAGAGTCTCCTCAAGGGAAAGAAGCGCATGGGCGGACGCAACAGCTTCGGCCGCATCACCGTGCGTCACCAGGGTGGCGGGCACAAAAAGCGCCTCCGCGATGTCGACTTCACGTTTGAGAAGAAGAACATTCCTGCAAAGATAACCTCTATCGAGTACGACCCATTCCGCTCAGCATTCATCGGTCTTGCAGTCTATGCAGACGGTGCAAAGACCTACATCGTGCTCCCGCAGAAGGTCAAAGTCGGAGATACGTTTATCGTGAGCGAGACCGCACCGATAAAACTTGCCAATCGTTTGCCGCTCGCAAACATGCCGGTCGGTACATTCGTATACAACATTGAGCTCAAGCCAGGCGCGGGAGGCCGTATCGCACGATCTGCCGGCAACTACGCGGAAGTCGTCGCACAGGATGCCGGATACACGCACCTCAAGATGCCTTCAACAGAAATTCGCCGCGTCATCGGTACCTCATGGGCGTCCGTCGGGGAAGTCTCCAACGAAGAACACCGCCTCGAGAATTGGGGTAAGGCAGGCCGCACGCGCTGGAAGGGTATCCGCCCGACTGTCCGCGGTACTGCGATGAACCCTGTCGACCACCCGCACGGCGGAGGTGAAGGTAAGCAGGGTCGCGGTCACCGCAGGCAGCGCACCATGTGGGGCAAGCCATCCGGTAAGGGCCAAAAGACGCGCCGTCCAAAGAAGTACAGCAATGTCTTCATTGTCACGCGTCGAAAAGTGGGTAAACGAAAATAACATAATAAAAGGCCCGGTCTGCCAGTTGGCAGACCGGGCCTTTTTGTTGTCTGTGGCGTGGTGCTATATGCAAAAAATTGACAGAAAGGGCGCGTTCGTATACATTGTGCCCACTCCCGCAGAAGCGGGTTTTCAATTGCAAAGCAAGAATTATGGCACGATCACTTAAAAAGGGCCCATACGTCGACGAAAAGTTGATGAAGAAAGTTCAGTCCCGCAAGTCGGGAGCTGGCTCTATTAAGACGTGGGCACGTCGCTCGCAGATTGCCCCGGAATTCGTGGGCTACACGTTTGCGGTCCACACCGGCAAGAATTTCGATGACGTCCTCGTGACCGAAGACATGGTAGGTCACCGTCTCGGTGAATTTGCTCCTACGACCAAGTTCGTACGTCACGGAGGTAAGATGCAAAAGGAAATAGAGCAGGCCAAGGCTCAGTCTGAGATTGCAGCCGCACAGGCCGCTAAGGCTACGACGGCAGCCGCCAAGAAATAATCTATGAAAGCGTTGCTCACCAACTATCACCAGTCTCCGCAAAAAGTCCGCCTGATTGCGAATCTCATTCGCGGCAAGTCGGTGCTCGCTGCGCACTCAGCGCTCTCGTACGCTCCTCAGAAATCTTCGGAAGCCATCCGCAAACTTCTCGAATCTGCTGTCGCAAATGCGCGCGAGAAGGGAGCAGAGCCGGAGGAACTCATCGTGAAGACGATTACGGTCAACAAGGGCTCGGTCCTTCGTCGTTTTATGCCGAAGGCCCGCGGTCGCGCGGCCAAGTACGCCAAGACCATGAGCATCATCGCCCTTGAGCTTGGCGTCAACCCTGCTACCCCGAAGGCTGCGAAGAATCCGCCAGCTGGCGGAGCAAAGAAAGCGGTGAAGAAGGCTGCTAAGAAAGCCGCGAAGCCTGCGGAAGCAAAGACCGAGTAAATATATATATGACACACACCGTACATCCATACGCACATCGTCTCGGTATCATCCGTGATTGGAAGAGCCGCTGGTTTGCCAAGACACCTGCGGAATACCGCATGAACGTCATGATTGACTCTGCGATTCGTCGTTTCCTCAAGAAGCGCCTCCGCGGCATGTTCATCACATCGACTGAGATTGAGCGCAGTCAGAACACCATCCGCATCCTCCTCAAGACTTCGCGCCCTGGTCTCGTCATCGGTCGCGGTGGGGAAGGCAGCACCAAGCTCTCAAAGGAAATCGAAAAGATTGTAAGCGGGGTAAAGGGCGCACCGAAGATGGCGATTCGTCTCGATATCGAGGAAGTCCGTTCTCCTGAGAGCCAGGCGCCAGTCGTCGCGTACATGGTCGCTGAGGGTCTCGAGAAGCGCCAGACGTTCCGACGCGTACTCAAGCAGACAGTGGAGAAAGTGATGGCCAACCGCGACGTGCAGGGTGTGCGTATCGGTATCGCAGGTCGCCTCGGTGGCGCAGAAATGTCACGCACCGAAGAAATCAAGCGCGGTCGCGTGCCTCTGCAGACGCTTCGCGCCGATATCGACTTCGCTCGTGAGCAGGCGTACCTTCCGTACGGTGTGATTGGCATCAAGGTCTGGATATACCGCGGCGATGTTTTCGATAAGAAAGAGGAGAAGCGCACCTCCAGTCAAAACGCATAATCTCTATGTTGGCACCAAAGAAAACAAAATATCGAAAGTGGCAGAACGATCGCCAGAGTGGCGCAAGGCGCACACGTCCGGAGACCCGCGGCATTACGGTCGCTTTCGGAAGCTTCGGTCTGAAGGCGATGACACAGGCTCGCATCACGTCGAATCAGATAGAATCCGCTCGCCGCGCACTCTCTCGCGCAGCAGGTAAGAGCGCCAAGATTTGGATCCGTATCTTCCCGGATAGACCATTCACCCGTAAGCCTTCTGAAGTACGCATGGGTTCTGGTAAGGGAGATCTCGCAGGCTACGTGATGGACGTGCGTCCGGGCCGCATTCTCTTTGAAGTCGACGGCGCTCCCGAAGCTATGGCACGTGAGGCACTGCGCAAGGCGGGCACCAAGCTTCCGGTAAAGGTCCGCGTCATCGCACGATAATTGTATGGCTGACTTAAAGAAACTCGATACCACGGAACTCGTAAAGAATGTCGCAGACAAGCGCGAGGCTCTTCGCAGCATGCGCTTCAACGCAGCAGGCAGCCGCTCCCGCAACGTGCGAGAGGGCAGGATGCTTCGCAAGGAGATCGCACAGATGCTCACCGAGCTCCGCGAGCGAGAGATTGCGGTAGAGCCAAAAAAAGCGTAGAGTGGCGCATCTAAGTATATGGAAAAAGAAATCAACACAGGAAAGACTTTCGAGGGCGTCGTCGTGAAATCGGCGATGAAAGATACTGCTACCGTATCCGTGGAGCGCTACGTGAAGCATCCGAAGTACAAGAAGTACATGAAGCTTTCCAAGAAATTCCTCGTGCACGATGTGGGTAACACCGCGGAAGTCGGCAGCAAGGTCACCATCAAAGAAACCCGTCCTATATCGAAGCGAAAGCGCTTCATCATCGTGAAATAACTATATGTTGCAAGATAGAAGCATAGTCAAAATAGCGGATAACTCGGGCGGCCAGATTGGACGCGTGTTCAAAATTCTCGGCGGTTCGAAAAAGCGCTACGCAGAAATAGGCGACGAGGTCGTCCTCTCTATCCAGACCGCTCAGCCTCGCAAGTCCGTAAAGAAGAAGGATGTGCACCGCGCCGTGGTCGTGCGTCAGAGAAAGCCTTTCCGCCGCAAGGATGGCAGCTACATTCGCTTCGATGAGAATGCAGTTGTGCTCGTAGAGAAGGACAAGAAGGAGCCAAAGGCAAATCGTGTGTTCGGCCCTATCCCACGCGAAGTCATCGAACGCGGCTATCAGAAAATCGGCTCGCTTGCGCCGGAAGTCGTGTAGGTATTTTTTCTATATGAAACTCAAAAAAGGAGACAAAGTAGTGGTGATAGCGGGTAAGTCCAAAGGTGAGACGGGCACTATCGCGCGCGTCCTCATCAAGGAAAACCAGGTTCTCATCGACGGCGTAAACCTCGTCAAAAAGCATATGCGCAGGACTCAGCAGAATCGAAAGGGTCAGATAGTAGAAAAGCCGATGCCGCTCCACGCTTCCAATGTGATGCTCGCTGACCCCAAGGGTGGCAAGCCGACCCGCATCAAGATAGTGCGCGGTAAGGACGGCGAGAGGCAGCGCGTAGCGGTAAAGAGCGGAGAGACCCTCAAATAAATCGTATGAACGCAACAGCAACAAAGAAAAACGCAGCATTCGAAGCCCTCAAAGGTGAGTTTGGCTACACGAGCGACATGCAGACCCCAAAGGTGCAGAAAGTCGTCGTCTCGGTAGGTGTCGGCTCACTCAAAGATAAGAAAAAGGCTGAGCTCATCGTGGAGCGCCTCAAGCGTATCACCGGTCAGGCTCCCGCAGCGCGTCCTACAAAGAAATCTATCGCCAACTTCAAGACTCGTGTCGGCGACCTGTCTGGATACCAGGTCACGCTCCGCGGTGCTCGCATGCAGTCTTTCCTCGAAAAGCTCGTGCATGTCGTATTCCCGCGTGTAAAGGACTTCCGTGGAATCCGCACAACCTCTATCGATGAAATGGGCAACATCTCAATCGGTATCAAGGAGCACACGGTCTTCCCAGAGACCACCGACGAAGACGCAAAGGACGTCTTCGGGCTCGGTATCAACATCACCACCACCGCAAAGAACAAGAAAGAAGCTGAAGCATTCCTCAAACACATCGGCCTCCCTTTCAAAGCCTAGCTCAAAATACACCCCATCTGCTTCGTTGCGGAGCCTCTGCGTCCTCCTCATCGTACGAAAGTACGTCTCGGAGTCCGCTTTCTCCGCGCCTCGCATCTGGGGCATCTTTTGAAGCCAGGCACGGTAGAATTGCAATATGGATCAAAAAGAATTTTGGAATAGAGAATACAAGACGAGCGAGCACCTCGCGCTCTCTACCGAATCCTCGGAAGACTTGGAGAAATTCACTCGCTGGCTTGAGCGGCAGTACAAGAGAGAATTCCTCAATCCGCTCGCCAAAGCGCTCGACCTCGGCTGCGGCAACGGTCGCAATCTCATCTACCTCGCCGAGCACTATGGTATCCGGGGCATCGGCTACGACATCTCCGAAGCGGCGATAGACCACGCCGAGGCGGCATCGAAAGACCTCCCCATCACGTACGAAGCCCGCTCCATCGCGGAGCCGCTCCCGCTTCCCGACAATTCGCAGACAATTGTCCTCGATATGATGACTTCGCATTTCCTCAAGAAGGCGGAGCGTGAGGCACTTCGCGCAGAAATACTCCGTGTGTTGAAGCCGGGTGGCTGGCTCTTCTTCAAATCATTCCTCGCCGACGAAGACCTCCACACCAAGCGACTGCTCAAAGAGCACCCGGCCGATGAAGAGGGCGCCTACCTGCACCCCAAGCTCGGTTTCTACGAGTACACATGGACGGAAGAGGGGGTGTACGAATTCTTCAAAGAGGATTTCGAGCTGCACAAATTCAACAAATCGCACCGCCACATCAATAGGGGAAAGATAGGCGAAGCCCGCGCCGGCAAACGTCGCACCTTCTCGGCGTACATCCAGAAGTTTTAGCGTATGAAGGTGCTTTTTGTCTGTGAAGGAAACGTGGGACGCAGCCAAATGGCGGAAGGTATCTTTCGCGAACTTTCGGATGGGGAGTATAAGGCATTCTCTGCTGGGACGCTCGTAATACAGGGTGACGACCACAGTCGCGTGGGCAAGAAGCTTGGCGATACCGTCGGAGCTGAGAATGTGCTCGCTGTTTTGAAAGAAATTGGAATTGACGCGTCGGAATACGTGCGAAAACCTGTCACGCAAGAACTCGTCGAGACTGCCGATAAGGTGGTGGTCATGGCTACGGAAGCAACGGTCCCTGAATATTTGAAAGAGAGTCAGAAGGCAATCTTCTGGGATGTGGCGGACCCCTTTGAGCAATCGGTCGAATGTACACGCGACATCCGCAACCAAATCCTGGTTCAAATAGAAGAGCTTGTCACGTCGATGAAATAATTGAACGACCGCCATGAAGGCGGTCGTCGAGTAGTGGCGCTGGCGATATCGTCAGCCGATGTAGGTCTGCGGAGCTCGTGATTTCTTCACTGAGGCGTAGATTTTCCGATAGAGCGTCGAGCGGCTAATGCCGAGAGATCGGGAAGAAGCCGACAGACATCCATTGTGGTGCTCGACGTGGAAGCGAATCACATCGTCCACGACCTCCTCGATGGACTTCAGTTCGCCCTCGTCGTCGAGAAGGTGGACAGTCGGCGGAAGTGCGGGCAACTCAATGCACTCAAATGCATCGGGAAGGGGATGGTGCTGGTAGCGCATGGGCAGTCCTCCTGGCTGCCGACATCCTAATACGGATGGGACCATGAAGCCATCGATGTTTGACTTTGGGGAGTATCTCGCCTATATTGTGCAGGCCTCGCAGGGGGCCTTGTTTTTTAGAGTGATTCCGACCTATGGGTAGGAATATCGCAAGAACAGAGGCCACGCCCGCCGTCGCTAAAGCTAAGGCGGGCAAGCAGGGAAACGATAACCAGGATCGAAAGGTCAGGTGCACGTTCCCAGCTACTCCTTTCCGGGCATTCATTCATGGCAAAGAAATCAATGATAGTGAAGGCAAACCGCACCCCGAAGTTCAAATCTCGGGTTGTTCGTCGTTGCTTCAAGTGCGGCCGCCCACGTGGCTTCATGCGTGATTTCAACCTGTGCCGCATTTGCTTCCGCGAGGAGGCTCTTGAGGGCAACATCCCGGGTATTAAGAAGTCATCTTGGTAATTCTATGGTAAATGACCCTGTCGGTGACCTCATAAATCGTCTCAAGAACGCTGGTGCAGTGAAGCACGCGAGCGTGTCTGTTCCGTTTTCCAACTTCAAGCTCGCCATCGCAGAGAAGCTCAAGGAGGCTGGCTATGTGACGGCGGTGGAGAAGAAGGGCAAGAAGGTCAAGAAGACTCTCGATATCGTCATCAAGTACACGGAAGCAGGGAAGCCTGTTATCCAAGGCGTGAAGCGCATCTCGAAGCCTGGTCGCCGACTCTACAAGAGCGTGCACGACATCACTTCGGTCAAATACGGTCACGGCGCACTCATGCTCTCGACACCGAGCGGCATCAAAACAGATAAAGAAGCTCGCAAAGAGCGCCTCGGAGGGGAAGCCCTCTTTGAGATTTGGTAATTCATATGTCACGCACTGGAAAAAGAGACATACAGGTACCCGCTGGCACAGAGATTAAGATCTCGGGCGGTGAGCTTACCGTAAAGGGTAAGAACGCTACGCTCGTGCGCGCGATGCATCCTGCAGTCGAGATTACCGTCGATGGCACTGTTGCGAAGGTCTCACCAAAGAACAACACGCGACTCGCGAAAGCTCTCTGGGGCACGTACGCAGCACACCTCCGCAACATGATTTCCGGTGTGAATACTCCGTTTGTGAAGAAGCTCCAGGTAGAAGGTATCGGCTACAAGGCTGAAATGGCCGGCAAGCAGGTAAAGCTCATCGTCGGCTACTCGCACCCGGTCTTCGTGGATATCCCGGAGGGACTCACCGTTGTTATCGAGAAGAACATCATCACGATTTCTGGTGCAGACAAAGAAGTTCTCGGAGAATTTGCAGCGACAGTCCGCGCCGTGAGGAAGCCTGAGCCGTACAAGGGCAAAGGTATCCGCTACGAGGGCGAGGTCGTCCGCATGAAGCAGGGTAAGAAGGTCGCCGCATAAAGCGTATGAATACACCAAACAAACAAGCAGCACGTCAGGTTCGCCATCGCCGCGTTCGCGCGAAGGTCGTCGGCACAGAAGCGCGTCCGCGTCTCTGCATCTACCGCTCCAACACCCGCATCACCGCGCAGATAATCGACGACGGCAAGGGTGTGACGCTCGCCGCAGTCTCTTCGTCTGAGGAAAAGGGAAAGACGCCGCGCGAGAGGGCAGAGCAGGCAGCAGGCACGCTCGCAAAGCGCGCCGGTGAGAAAGGAGTCAAGGCCGTGGTCTTCGATCGAGGAGGCTTCCAGTACATTGGTACGGTAAAGGCTTTTGCCGATGCCGCACGCGCTGCAGGACTCGAATTTTAATTATATGACTGATACTAACGAAACGAATATGGAGCAGGTCATCGCTACAGACGCACCGGCCGCCCTCGCTGTTGCGGCACCCGCAGAAGCAGCACGCCCTCAGCGCCGTGCTTCCGACAGAGACCGTCGCGGAGGTGGTGGTCAGCGCGGTGGCCAAAGGGGCCGCGGTCCGCAGCGCGACGAACGCCGCTCCGAATTTGATTCAAAGATGATTGGTATCCGCCGCGTCGCCCGTGTCATGGCAGGAGGCCGTCGCTTCAATTTCTCGGCAGCACTCGTGCTTGGCGACAAAAAGGGTCGTGTCGGTGTGGGAGTAGGGAAAGCTGCAGACACCGCGCTCGCTATCGAGAAGGCGACACGTCACGCAAAGCGTCACATGATACAGCTCAATCTCACCAAAAATCGCTCAATCGCACACAACGTCGAAGCCAAATACTGCGCGTCCGTCGTCGAGATTCGCCCTTCACCGGGTCGCGGTCTCGTCGCAGGTTCCTCTGTGCGCACCGTGCTTGAGCTCGCAGGCGTCTCCGACGTCACGGCCAAGCTCCTCTCTCGCAGCAAGAATCCGATAAACAACGCACGCGCTGCAATCGCAGCATTGCAAAGTGTTTCCGGCTCAAAGAAGAAATAATATGGCTACTCTCAACATACTCAAGCGAACAGGGAAGCGTCCGTATCGCCGCGTAGGCAGGGGTCAGTCTTCGACACGCGGCAAGCAGTCGGGTCGCGGAGGCAAGGGCCAGACAGCGCGCGCCGGTAACAAGCGCCGCCCTGAAATGCGCGACATCATCAAGAAGCTCCCGAAGCGCCGCGGATACGGCAAGAACCGTGCGCACACGGTCAAATCCATGCAGCGCGTAATCGTCGCGGTATCACTCACGAAGCTCGACAAATACTTTGATAGCGGAGCCGAGGTATCTCGCACGGCACTCATTGCTTCCGGTCTCATCGGACGCCGCGACGGCGCCAAGATAGTGGGAGGAGAGAGCTCGAAGAAGTTCACCATCAAGGACTGCGCCGTTACCGCATCCGCGAAATCCGCGATAGAGAAATCTGGCGGAAGCATTGTCGCATCTGCACCTAAGGAGAAGAAAGCTCCAAAGCCGAAGAAAGAGGCCAAAAAGGCCAAGAAAGCCTAACAAACCCGTATGTTTGAAACATTCTTGAGGAAAACAAAGCTCGTCTTCGGAGACGAGACGTTGCGCAAGCGCATTCTATTTGTACTCGGCGCGCTCGTCGTCTTCCGACTCCTTGCAGCTATTCCTATACCGGGTGTTAGCATCGCGTCTCTTGAGGCGCTTCTCGCCAACAATCAATTCCTCGGTCTTCTCAACATCTTCTCGGGAGGTGGTTTCTCAAATCTCTCGATAGTGATGCTCGGCGTCGGTCCGTACATCACTGCATCCATTGTGATGCAACTCATGACCGTGCTTATCCCGAAGCTCAAAGAGATGTACCAGGAAGAGGGAGACGCGGGTCGTCAGCGCTTTGCGATGTACTCTCGCTACCTCACCATACCGCTCGCATTCATTCAGGCGTTCGGTTTCTTGCTTCTCCTCCAGCAAAATGGCATCGTCCCTGCGCTCACGCCGCTCGGATTTGCGACCAACATGGTCGTCATTGCTGCTGGCTCGATACTCCTCATGTGGATAGGCGAGCTCATCACGGAATTCGGTGTTGGCAACGGTGTGTCGCTCATCATCTTTGCGGGTATCGTGTCCGCCATTCCCTCGCAGATTGCGCAGGCGCTCTTCGCCTTCGACATCTCACAGCTCCCGACCTACATCGGCTTCATCGCCGCAGCCCTCGTCATCATGGCCGGCGTGGTATTTATCACTGAGTCTGAGCGTCCGATACCTGTGACCTATGCGCGCCGTGTCCGCGGCAACAAAGTCCTCGGTGGTATCTCCACGTACTTGCCGCTCCGCGTAAACCAGGCGGGTGTCATGCCAATCATCTTCGCGCTCTCGTTCCTGCTCTTCCCGCAGATGATTGCCACATTCCTCGCTCAGTCGAGTGTTGCGTGGCTCTCCAGCGGCGCGACCGCAGTCGTCAATGGACTCGCGAATCAGTGGGTGTACGGCTCGCTCTACTTCTTCCTCGTCGTCATCTTCACGTACTTCTACACCGCGATTACGTTTGAGCCGCACCAGATTGCGAAGAACCTGCAGAAGAACGGCGCGTTTATCCCTGGTGTCCGACCGGGAGGCACGACCTCTGAGTACTTGGGCAACATCATCACGCGCATCACACTCGTCGGCGCACTTTTCCTCGGCTTCCTTGCGGTGCTTCCGATAATCCTCCAGGGAATCACAGGCATCACTGCGCTCACCATAGGTGGCACCGCGCTCCTCATCGTCGTCTCAGTCGTGCTCGACTTGGTTAAGAAAGTCGACGCGCAAACGTCCATCCGCGAGTACTAAACAAAGAAGCCTCTCTAGGGGCTTCTTTGTTTAGCAGGGAAGTGATACATTTCGCACAATGTCTAAACAAGTAATCGTAATCGCAGGTCCAAGTGGAAGCGGCAAGAATGCAATCATCAGCAAGATTCTCGAGCGCTACCATAACGGCGTGCGACTCGTGACGGCGACCACGCGCGTGATGCGTCCGGGCGAAGTCGACGGTGTCGATTACCATTTCTTTACGCAGGAGCGGTTCGACCAAGAGCTCTCAGCGGGACACATCCCAGAGCACCGCTTCGTGCCAGCGCTTGGTACGTATTACGGCATCTACACACCCGATCTCGATAAACACATCAAGGCGGGGAAAATAGTGTACGCCCAGGTCGACATCGAAGGTGCCCGCTTGCTCAAGGAGCGGTACAGTGCGACGACGATATTCATCATGCCTGAATCCATCGAGCAATTTCGTGGTCGGTTGCGCTCCAGAAATCCAGAGTGGTCTCAAAAAGAGCTCGATGCGCGCATGAAAATCACCGAAAACGAACTCCGTGTGCATGCGCCGGAGTACGACTACCGCGTTGTGAATGCGGACGGTAAGCTCAGTGAGACCATCGACGATGTCATAGAAATAATGCGCAAGGAGGGCTATACTCTCTCGTAATATATGGAGCCCCTTACTGTTGCATTCTTTGGTATATCCGGCTCAGGCAAAGGCACACAAGCCGAGCTTTTGGAGAAATATTTGAAAGAGAGCGATGCCGCGCACGGCGTCGTCCGCCCCGAGATGGGGAATCTGCTTCGCGGGTTTATGCAGAGCGGTACGTCGCTCGCACAAAAGACTGGGGAGATAGTGTCTTCAGGTGGGCTCGTACCATCGTTCATGCCGATATATTTGCTCACGGGCATGCTCAACGAATCTTTCGACGGTGGCCAGCATGTGATCCTCGACGGCACCTGCCGCAGACCCGATCAGTCGCGTGCAGCCGATGACATGATGCGTCTGTGGGGCCGCACAAATCTTCACGTACTCTCTCTTGAGCTCACGCCGGCAAGTGCCAAAGAGCGCCTTATTGCCCGAGGACGCGCCGACGATGCAAAAGACGAAGCCATCGCCAATAGATTTGCATGGTACGAAGAGTACGTGGTCCCCGCTATGAAGACGCTCGAAGAGTGCGGATGGGCAATTCACCGTATCGACGGTGAGCCAGATGTAGAGACCATTCATCAAAATATTCTCACCACACTTAAGCTCACATGATTGCACGCACGCAGGAAGAGATAGAGATACTGCGCGAAGGTGGCAGGCGGCTCGCACGCCATGTGCGCATACTCTCAGAGATGGTGAAGCCTGGAGTAACGGGCGAGGAGCTTGAGGCAAAAGCGAGAGAGATGGTAGAGGCAGACGGCGACATCATGGCATTTCACGGCTACGGGAAATTTCCTTCGGGCCTCTGCCTCTCGGTCAACGATGTCATCGTACATTCTCCTGCTGGCCAAAATGGTTCGGTCATACAAGACGGCGACGTGGTCTGCCTCGATTTTGGTATTAAACACAGAGGTCTCTACACAGACCATGCGGTCACGGTGATTGCGGGAGAAGCGCAGAGCAAAGACGACAAACGGCTGGTGCACGGGGTTTTTGAAGCGCTCGCACTCGGTATCGCGCAGGCGCGCGTAGGTAACACTACGGGCGATATCGGCTATGCGGTGGAGCGTTATGCGAAAAAAGAAGGCTTCGGCTATCCGAAGAATCTCTCCGGACACGGCGTCGGCAAGAAGGTTCACGAAGAACCGCATGTACCCAATTTCGGCGCGCCGAAAAGCGGCGAGAAGCTTGTAGAGGGTCTCGTTATCGCAATTGAGCCGATGTTCACGCTCGGAAGCGGGGAGCTCTATGTCGACAAAGATGGTCACTCATACCGGACAAAAGACGGCTCAAGAAGCGCGCATGCTGAGCACACAGTCATCGTCACAAAGGACGGTCCGGAAATAATCACCAAAGAGTAATATGGACGTACTCCTCATCGGTGGTGGGGGAAGAGAGCATGCGCTCGCGTGGAAACTCAAGCAATCACCGAACCTGGGAAAGCTTTTTATCGCGCCGGGAAATGCCGGCACGCGAGAGCTCGGTGAGAACATCGCGATTGCGGCGACCGACATCCCTGCGCTCATACAATTTGCCCAGAAAAACGCGGTAGGGCTCACTATCGTCGGGCCTGATGACCCGCTGGCACTCGGTATTGTCGATGAATTTCGTAAGCGCGGCCTGCGCATCTTCGGGCCAACCAAGGCTTCCGCTCAGATAGAGTCCTCGAAAGCATATGCCAAGGCTCTCATGAAAGAAGCCAAAATTCCCACTGCGGATTTTGAGACATTTACCGACTATGAAGCGGCGCTCGCCTATGTGCGGCGCAAGGGTGCGCCCATCGTCGTGAAAGCTAGCGGGCTCGCGCTGGGTAAGGGCGTGTCTGTGTGCACCACGCTCGAAGAAGCTGAAGCTGCGCTCAATGAAATCATGGTGCAGCACATCCATAAAGATGCGGGCAACGAGGTGGTCATTGAGGAGTTTCTTGTGGGCCAAGAGATATCCATTCATGTACTCAGCGACGGTATCGACTTCAAAATGTTCCCGCCCGCCCAGGACCACAAACGCGCACTCGACGACGATCAAGGAAAGAATACAGGCGGGATGGGTACTATAGCGCCAGTGCCGTGGGTGACACCGGAGATGATGTACTCAATAGAGAGAACCATTGTGCGCCCCACGCTTGAGGCGCTCGCATTTAAATCAGGACCGTTTTCCGGCATGCTGTTTCCCGGCATCATCATGACTATGAATGGGCCAAAGGTTCTCGAATTCAACGCGCGATTTGGTGACCCGGAGACGCAGGTGTACATGCGACTCATGAGAAACGACCTCCTCGATGTTTTGAATGCCGTCGTAGATAAGTCACTCGGCCACATCAACATGGAGTGGCTCCCTATGCACGCGGCCAATGTCGTACTTGCTTCGGGCGGATACCCCGACGCGTATGAGAAAGGATTTGAAATAACGGGGCTTGCAGAGGCGGGGAAGATGGAGGAAATCGTAGTTTTTCATGCGGGCACGACGCAAGAGGGCGGCACGATAAAGACTGCGGGTGGGAGAGTGCTCGGTGTCTCATCGCTCGGTAGTCCTCTTAAGAGTGCGCTCGCTCGCGCGTACGCTGCCGCAGACAAGATTCAATTCCAGGGCAAGCACATGCGTCGTGACATCGGTGCAAAATCTATATAGGGGAGTGATATACTTTGCCCATGCAACCGCGCATTGAGAGGCCGCGCGCACCTGGGCCCGAAAAATTCAAATCCGCAGAGGAGGAGCTCGCGTATTTGCGCGAGATGGTAAAAGAGAAAGAGCGTGAGCTTGATGCGCCGGCAAATGCGTTTGAGACCGAGCGTATCGCCAAACGCGAGATAGCGGCGTACTCCGATGTACCCGCTGCACGAGTGCTGCACGAGACTATCGTCATGCCGGAGCACGAGACCGTGCGTCACATCCTCAACCTCGAGCCGGAGGCTCACGACAAACAGCTCGACGGCCTCCTGGAGATAGTGGCGCAAAGAGGTATTCGCAATGCGCTTTCGGTCGCGGCACGCATGAAGAATCCGCATCTAGAAGACGACCTTCATCGCGCACTTGTGCGATACATCGCCGAAGGTCTCCCGCAAAAGGGGCTTCCATTGCCTGAAAAAGTAAAACACGCGCTCGAGCTCGTGCTCTTCGAGATACAGCCCCAGGCTCATGGAGAAGGCACCAAGGAAGAGTCGAGACAAGTCAAACTCGAGCAGCTTCTCGCCTCATCGGAGCAGCTCTACGCAGGGCTCTCGGCACTCGTGAGACATGGTGAGGGCTTTGCGCTCGAGATTGCCGTCTCCGATGGTACGGAATCGGCAGCGCTCTTCCTCGCGGTGCCTCGCAGCAAAAAGACGCTTGCGGAGCGGCTCATATCTTCGGTCTTCCCAAATTCAAGAATCACCGAGAGTCGGGGTGACTACAACATATTCAACTACGAGGGTGCTCATGCGGGGGCATACGCCACACTCGCCGACCATCCGGCATTTCCCTTGAAGACGCCGGATATGTTTGAGCACGATCCGATGAACGTTGCGCTCGCAGCGTTTGCAAAGATTGCCAAGCACGGCGAGGGGGCAGCAATGCAGATCATGGTCTCCAATGAAGGCGACCGCTACAATCATCATTACAAAAAGATGCTTCGTGAACTCGAGAAGGGAAAAAACTTGCACCAAGCACTCAAGGTGTCGGAGACGGCTCTAGGCGAAGCGCTTCACGCGGCGGCAAAGCAGATATTTATGCCAGAGCAGCATCAAAAGGAGCTCGACAACGAGTTTCGTCGCAATTCCGACCAGGTCGCCACTGAAGAGATAAGCAGAAAGATAAAATCGCGCATTGTACCCGCAAGCATCCGTCTCGTGACATCTGCAAAAGATGAGCGGCGCGCAAAAGAGCTGCTCGAGAATCTTATCGCATCGTTTAGCCAATACGAAAATCCGCGCGGCAACTCACTGCACTTCAAACACGTAGGAAGTTGGAGCATCTCAAACTTCTTGCGTGATTTTACCTACCGCACGTTTGACGCATCAATAGCGATGCCGCTCTCGTTAGGGGAGATAACCGCCATGTTTCACCTCACTGCTGAGCGTGTTACCACATCGCGTGAACTCAAGCGCTCGATGGCCAAGCAGGCGGCTGCGCCGGTCGAGATGGCAGGTGAGGGTATCACAATTGGCATCAATCGATATGGTGCCGATGAGACTCCGGTACACTTCGCACCCGCCGACCGCTTGCGCCACTGCTACGTCATCGGTCAGACCGGCACCGGTAAGACAGGCCTCATCAAGAACATGATTATCCAAGACATCAAAAACGGGGAAGGCATCGCATTCATAGATCCGCACGGCAACGATATCGAAGACGTGCTCGCATCTATCCCGCCGGAGAGGATGAAAGACGTCATCTACTTCGACCCTGCGTACACGGCTCGACCGATGGGCCTCAACATGCTCGAGTATGACCGCTCGAAGCCCGAGATGAAGACATTTGTCGTCGACGAAGTGTATGGCATCTTCCGCAAGCTCTATGCCGATGTGCCCGAAGCATTTGGTCCGATGTTCGAGCAGTACTACCGCAACGCGGTGCAGCTTGTCGTCGAAGACCCGGATTCCGGCTCCACATTCGTCGAGATACCGCGTGTGTTTGCCGACAAAGCATTTCGCGATCTCAAGCTCTCTCGATGCCCCAACCCCATCATCGTGCAGTTTTGGCGCAAGATTGCAGAGCAGGCACAAGGCGACGCATCGCTCGGCGACATCGCGCCGTATATCACGAGCAAATTCGATGTCTTCTTGGCCAACGACATCATGCGTCCCATCGTGTCGCAGGAGAAATCGGCGTTTGATTTCCGAGAAATCATGGATTCAAAGAAAATATTCCTTGCCAATCTCTCGAAAGGGCGCCTCGGCGAGCGCAACACTTCACTCCTTGGCCTCATCCTCGTATCGAAATTCTTGCAGGCTGCATTCTCTCGCGTCGACACACGGGGCGATTTGCCGGTCTTTTACATGTACATCGACGAATTCCAGAACTTTGCGACGCCATCTATCGCCACGATTCTCTCCGAGGCGCGTAAATACAAACTCTCACTCACGATTGCGCACCAATTCATCGCGCAACTCGAGGAGAATATTCGCGACGCGGTCATCGGCAACGTGGGCACCAAGATATCGATGCGCATTGGTACGACCGATGCGGAGTTCCTGGAGAAGCAGTTTGCGCCCACATTTACCGCGCAGGATTTGGAGAATCTTCCCAACAGAAACGCCGTCGCGGCTCTGCTTGTCGGAGGCACCCCGGCGCGCCCGTTTACCATCGAGACGCAGAATCTCCCGCACTTCGACTTCTCGCATATCGACGAGCTGAAGGCGCTTTCGTATCAGCGGTACGGCAAAAACCGCGAAGAGGTAGAAGCGGAGATACGACGAAAGTTTGGACAGGGGGCGGCGAAGCCTCTCGAAGCGGGTCTCCCGTCGCCGTACTTCCAATAAGTACCGCTCGCGCGCGGATTGTGTTACACTCGCGCGCATGACACACACAGAGAAGTCGCATCCAAGCAAGGAGCGCACACTCATCATTATTAAGCCGGACGGCGTCCAACGCGGCCTCGTCGGTGAGATTATCAAGCGATACGAGAATGTCGGTCTTAAGATGGTCGGCATGAAAATGCTCGTCCCAGACCCAGCGCACGTTGAGGCGCACTACACGCTCGACCCAGAGTGGCGCCGCGTCACAGGAGAGAAGACTATCAAGGGATACAAAGACAAGGGTCTCACGCCGCCATCGGAAGACCCGATGGAAATTACCGCCAAAATCCTCGGCAACCTGAAGAAATATCTCAGCAGCGGACCGGTCATAGCGATGGTCTGGCAGGGAGCTCATGCGGTCAAGATTGTCCGCAAGATTACCGGTGGCACGGAACCGCTTACATCAGACGTCGGCACCATCCGCGGCGACTTTGTGCTCGATTCCTATCAGATGTCCGACCCCGACAATCGCGCGGTGCGCAATCTCATCCACGCATCGGGCTCAGTCGATGAGGCTAACGCCGAAATCAAGCACTGGTTCAAGCCGGAAGAAATGACGAACTACCGCATGATTCACGAGGAGATACTATACGACGTCAACCTCGACGGCATCCTTGAGTAGCCATTAAAATCGCGCATTGCATCGTTGTGGGTCCCAAAGAAATCACTCACCGTATAGTTCATACGGCTCGTGATTTCTTCCTCCCGCGCCTTGCACTGCGCGATTTTAACCGTCTACTCATCTTATTTGGTATACTCTAATGTAGCGGCTGGTACTAATACCTGCTTGGCTCAATTAGGGCATGCTTACATCGTCGCGAGTTTTGGCTTGCGTACTGCGGCAACCCACCTGGCGTCAAACCCAGGCTTGCCGTACCTGCCGCAACTAAAAACACCTCGCAAGAGGTGTTTTTAGTTATGCGAATCGCGGGGAATCCGGACGGAAATGGTAGAATCGTGCAATGCATCGGCGACGTATTCTTTTGGCGCTTGTTGTCGCCGCAGCTGTACTCTACGCAGCGCAGCTTATCGGTATTTCTTTCTTTGAACAGAAGGAAGCTAATTGGTATTTCACTCCTGCACACATTATCGGCGGTGTGTGCGCAGCGCTTGCATACATGTACGCAGTCGAGAGTCTCGCGTTGCGCCCGGCACTGCTCCACTGTCTCGCGGCGGTGCTCTTCGTGGGTGTCTCGTGGGAGATATGGGAGTACGCGACAGTGCCGGGGCTTCAAAGTCTCGATACGGCGAGCGATATCGTAGCCGATTTGGTGGGCGGATACGTCACTTTCAAGGTAGTGTATAGAGCATGATGAAGAGCACTGTTACATTTCACGGCGGGGTAGGGACGGTGACGGGTGCGAATTTCCTTTTGGATACCGGCTCGCAGAAGATACTCGTGGATTGCGGTATCCTGCAGCAGGAAAATGCGTGCAGTGAGGAGAATTTTGCGCCCTTTTCATATGATGTAAGCGCTGTCGATGCGCTCCTTGTCACTCACGCGCACGCAGACCACATTGGTCGCATCCCAAAGCTCGTACACGATGGATACAAAGGTCCCATCTACTCTACGCCGGCTACGAAGGACCTCGCGGCCCTTATGTTCGACGACGCGCTCCGTGTCATGAAAGAGCGCGATGAGAAACAAGGTTGTGGGATGCTCTATGAGAAAGAAGATGCGGAGCGCGCACTCGCCGTATGGCAGGTACATGAATACCGTGCGCCATTCTCGCTCGGCGACATGTCTGTCGAGTTTACGGACGCAGGTCACATCTTAGGCGCTGCAATCGTGCGTATATCGCGCGCGGGGAGAAGTATCGTCTTTAGCGGCGACGTCGGCAATTCGCCGGAGCCGCTGCTCAACGACACCGAGATGCCTCGCGACGCCGACTATATGGTAGTGGAGAGCGTATACGGTGACCGCGTGCACGAAGGCAAAGAGGGGAGGAAGGAAATGCTTCGCGCTGCAGTGGAGGAGACGAGAAAAAACGTGGGGACGCTACTCATCCCTTCTTTCTCTATAGAGCGTACACAGATACTTCTCTATGAGCTCAACGAAATGGTCGAGGGTGGCTCGATGGCTCCAATACCCGTCTTTCTCGACTCTCCGCTCGCGATACGCGTGACCGATGTATTCCGGCGGTACAAAGAGCTCCTCAATCCTGCTCTTCGGGCACACTTTGAAGGCGGTGACGACCCGTTTAGCTTCCCGGGCCTCAAGGTGACGCCCAACATCGGCCAGTCTCGCGATATACACAAAGAGTCCGACCCGAAAATCATCATCGCTGGTGCTGGCATGTCTGGCGGCGGGCGTATACGCGAGCACGAGCGAGAGTATTTGCCAATGAAAAATGCGACGCTCCTCTTTGTGGGATACCAAGCGCCGGGAAGTCTTGGAAGACGGATCCAAGACGGGGAGAAACACGTCGTAATCGATGGAGAACACATCCGCATCAAGGCCACGGTCTCCGCTCTTACAGGCTATTCAGGTCACGCAGACCGCGACCAGCTTCTTTCTTTCGTGGAGAGTGGTGGAGAGAAGCTCAAAAAAGTGTTTGTCACCATGGGAGAGCCAAAGTCTTCTCTCTTTCTTGCGCAGCGCATCAAAGATTTTCTTGGCGTAGAAGCAATCGTGCCGGAAAAAGGGGATTCGATTGAGATTGAACTCTAAGTTGGTGATATACTAATTTCAAATGGGCAAAAGAGTACTCCATCCAAATCACACGGCGGTGCCGCGCAATTTTTGCAGACTCCCTGATGGATATGGCGTCGTGAAAATCGGCGTCTCGGGTGCTGCGGATACCAAGCACGTCGGACTCGATGCATTCGAAAAAGGTAAAGAACTCGGACGCGAAATAGCAAAGCAGGGTGGCATCATTACGTCGGGTGCGACCACAGGGTTCCCTATGTACGCGGCTATGGGCGCAAAAGACGAGTGCGGCTTCTCGATAGGCTTTTCGCCTGCGGCGACGGAACGCGAACACATCGAGACATATAAACTGCCGCTCGATTATATGGATGTCGTAGTCTACACGGGTTTTGGCTATTCCGGCCGCGATTTACTCTTCGTCCGCTCAAGCGATGCGATGATAATCGGTCCTGGAAGAATAGGCACCATCAACGAATTTGCTGTCGCGTTTGAAGATAAGCGCCCGCTTGGCATCCTCCAGGGCGAATCGGACACCGACGAACTCCTCTCGCTCCTCATCGATGCGGCACATCGCCCGAACCCCAATATCGTATTTGATACCGACCCGAAGAGACTTGTCGAGAAACTCATTGAAATGGTCCACAAACAGAAGTCAGAGGCGATGCTCGTATACAACAATCACGATGGGTGGAGTGGGACGGGGAAGGGGGCTGAAGTTATCCTGTAGATCGGGCAAGACTTTTTGGGTCGCTGTCTGGCGCTGCTGCGCCAGCGCTCCCTCTCGGCCCGTCGGCCTGCGCAACACTCCAAAAGAGAATTAAAAAATCGGGATGAGAGTGATAGGAAAGGAAAAAGTCCCGCTTGTGGCGGGACTTTTTCTTGGGAAGACTCTTATTTGAGAGTTTCGGCGAGGCGCTTGAATGCCTCTGGGTAGTCTTTGGCGAGTGCCGAGAGGACTTTGCGGTCGATGACATTGCCGGACTTCTTGAGAGCACTTATGAGCTTCGAGTATGAGAAGCCATTTTCGCGCGCAGCCGCATTGATGCGGATAGTCCAGAGATTGCGGAAGACACGCTTCTTCTTGCGTCGGTCGCGGAACGCATGAGCACCTGCGTGGTGGATTGCTTCCTTTGCGACGCGCTCTTTGTTCTTACGACCGAAGCGATACCCCTTGGTCTGGGCCAGAATATTCTTACGGCGCTTATTTTTCGTTGTACCTCGTTTTACGCGTGCCATACAGTATTAGTTGGGGAGAAAGCGGCTGCGGAGCTGTGCAGTCATAGTAATAGAACCGGCGCGGCGCTTCTGCTGTCTCTGGGTTCCGGAGTCCTTTGTGTTGAAATGGTTCTGGCCCGGAGCGCGGGAGACAATCTTGCCCTTTTTGGTTACGCGAAGGCGCTTGCTGAATGATTTGTTGGTTTTCATATTCAAACGATAAGGCCCGCATGAGGCCTTGGCGGCACTATACTTTAAACCCCTGTTTTAATCAAGGTTTTCGGCCTCCGGGGCGTCTTCGGCGGTTCCCGAGGGGGTATCGTGCCGCGAGGTGGCCTTAGCCTGGGCTTTCTTGGAGATGTCGCGTTCGATGCTCACCGAGAGGCCCTTGGGGCTCTTTTTGATGTCTTCTGCAATCTTGAAGGCTTCCGGGATGATGGCCAAGAAGCGCTCGAGGCGATCTTTGAGGAATTCAAACTCCATGTACTTGTAGCGGCCCCAGAGGAAGAGGTCGATTTTGACGCGATGACCCTCCCTGAGCCACTCGGCAATCTTGCTTGCCTTGATGTTCATGTCGTTGGAGCTCGTGCCAATCTTTACCTGGGCCTCTTTCGTCTCGGTGACTTTGGCCTTCGACTTGATGTCCTTGTCCTTCTTCTTCTGTTCGTAATTAAACTTTCCGTAGTCGGTTATTTTGCATACCGGCGGGGTGGCGTTGGGGGATATCTCGATGAGGTCGAGGCCGAGCTCCTGCGCCTTCGCGAGAGCGTCGCGTATAGAGAGGACACCGAAGTTCTCGGCGTCGGGTCCTATCACGCGCACTTCCTTGGCGCGGATGCTTTCGTTCATGCGGACGTGTTCCTTTTCCGCTTGCGACGTGTACTTCGTGAATCCCATTTGTCGCGAAACTATACCACAATCGGGTGTGTATACAATGAGCTACTCGATGTATTCAGGATTTCCTTCTCCAGCGCGGATGCGGGAAACCTGGAATGGCTTGAGGTATTCGAGTACCCACAGGAGCACTTTTTTCATGTTTTCGAGCAGGGCAAAGAGCGTCGAGCTGTTTCGGGTGGTGGAAACCGGCTGGCCGACCTCGTTGAGGTTGGGAGACGTAAATGTTTGCTGTGCGCCGACGAGCTGCAAGCTGGCGACACTGCCAGTCGCAAGGAGTGCCACCGTTCGGCTCGTGCCCTGACTTGTGGTGGAAGCCTGATTTTGCGAGAGACCTAGAATAAGCTGCAAAGGTGTGGAGGTACCCACCGATGTCGAGGTGGCGCTCACGCCACCGAGCTCACCAATGATATCGATAGTAGATGTGGCATTCGTGTTGGTATTTGTACTCTCGCTCGATGTGGCAGCTATGCATGCACCATTCCGGCATCCTGCGGAGCACATCTGCGAGACTTGTGTTGCGCAGAAAGAGTTTTGATAGAGCAGCGTGTTGCCGGAGCATTTGTACTCGGGCATGCAGAACTGCGATTGTGTCGGCAGCGGGAGTTCGGATGTGGTGGGGGAAGGTGCGGGCGTGACATTGGAAGTAGGAATCGACGGTTGCTGCGGTTGTTGCGGCTGCATGCCAAGCGCTTGACGCACCTGGTTCGCAAGACCTCCCGTAGGTGTGCCGGGCCCGGGAATGTTTGATGTGTCAGGTGTAATGCTGAAATCCCCACCACAGCCCCTTGTCTCCTGGGTGCAGTTCGCTTTCAGATTTTCCACGCACTGGAGGTGCCGGTATCCTGCATGTTCCGCATACGCGGAGTGGATACCGAAAGGAGAGTTGGCGTTTTGTCTACCGAGTGTTGCGAGTATCCAGTTGAGGCACTGCGTACTTCCGCCCACATCGACCGCGAGACCATACTGGTGACACGATCTTCCCTGCGCGGCACATGCGCCCCCGTTGGGATTGCACTTCTGAACCGGACGCATGGCACTATTGATGGTGAGGCGACAGCCTTTTGTCTCGGCGAACTCCATAAACTTCTTGAGACGGCATGCGAGCCCCGGATTCAGGCCGTATTGCGCAGAATTTTGTGCGCCACCTCGAGGCGTCACGAAGCTGTTGGATTTGTCTCCGTGATGGCGCTGCTCGAGGTATGCATACGGGTCTGAGTCACATCCGCCAAAAAGTTTTTTCTCATCACCCCCACATACCTTAGTCCCTTTTTCATACGCCGCGTCGGGCCCCTCTCCGGTTGAGAGGTGTCCGCTACCCGGGCACGGGTCGGTGGGTTGCGCCGAGGCGAAAGAAGCGGATGAAATGGAGAGCGCGATAGCGAACAATACAATGAGAGCTCGACGACCGACAGACTGCATAGCGATTAGTATACGCGATGAATCGCTTCGTGAGGGCGTCGTGTGTGGACGCTCTCGCTACGGAAGCGACTCGCAGACCTCTTTGTCTCCATCGCTATCGAGCTTGTGTACGTCTGTCGGTGCACACGCGTCGAACACCGATTGCGCTTCTGCTTGAGTCTGGAAATCGGAACAATTGTACGCATTGCGGCTACACTCGTACTGTCCCGAAGTATTTGCTGGCGTTGCCGCTGGATCTGAAGTCTGCAATGCGCAAACACCATCTGCCCAGAGACCCTTTTTCTGAGAGCGCGCTTCACTCTCCGCTGCTTTGAATTCAGCCTGGTATTTGTAGGGGAGACGGTACGTGTATTCATGTCCATACCCCTCAGCAATCATGTATCTATTGAGGAGAATCCCTTCGGGCCGCACATTCGCAGGGGCAAATACGTACGCGAGGAGACGGCCGTATTTGTCTTTCTCTCCCTGAGATGGGTCCATCTCAAGGCGAACGTATTGATTCGAAAGTATCTTTTTCATTCCGGCTGATGCCTCTGCACCAAAACATTGCACTATCTTGCGCGGGTCTACGGTCTCGGGTGTATCAAGACCGATGAGTCTCACTGTAGTGTTCACTCCCGCGATATCCACGACGATAGTGTCGCCGTCGACGACTTTCACGACGGGATACCACTCGAGCTCGCGGACGGAGGGATGCTGCGGTGAGGAAATGATTTGTGCCGAGGTCTCCTGGCTTGTGAGGACATTTGTATTGGGTATCGAGGCTATAGATCCCAAGCTGACGACGAGAAGCAAGAAAAGGAGAGTCAGGAAGCTCGTGCGCATATGTGCAGTATAAAAGTTTTAGAACGGGGTAGATAGCACTACCTCGCTCGAGATAAATTCCCGGTTATACACAGGCATTTTGCTCACTCGCTTGACTATAGAACGAACGTTCTATACACTCTGGATATGGAAAAAGACGCGGGTGACGTGAGGGAATACGGCGAGAAAATGCAGCGCTTCTTCGATTCGCGCCGCCGCATGCCGAGCTTCTCTGAGCTCATGGTGCTCTGGGGGTACAAGACAAAAAGCGCGGTTCACTACCGCGTCGAGCAGCTTCTCGAAGCAGGCTTTATCTCAAAGGACCGTTCGGGCCACCTGCTCCCGCAGTGGGAGACAGGCGTGAGGCTCCTTGGTCTTGTGGAGGCGGGATTCCCGTCGCCCGCAGAGGAGGAGCTTCTCGACGTGATGGATTTCGACCAGTACCTCACGCCCAACAAAGAGTCGAGCTACATCTTGAAAGTGAAAGGCGATTCGATGATAGACGCCGGCATTCAGCCGGGGGACATGGTGATAGTGGAACGCAAAGCCCAGTACAAGCCCGGCTCGATAGTCGTCGCCAACGTCGACGGTGAGTACACGATGAAATATCTCCGTAAGACAGCGGGGACTCCGCCGGCTGGCGGATTCTTCCTCGAGCCTGCCAACAAAAATTACAAGCCCATTTACCCAAGCGAATCTTTTCGGATAGAGGCGGTGGTCACTGCAGTCGTCAGAAAGTATTAAAAATTAATCGCACGTAATAAGTATGAAAAAGATAGACACATGGCTCGACATTCAGCGTTTTCTCGAAGGGGCGACCCGCGTACCGGTGCTCCCACGAGAGAGCGAGGAATTTACCCAGGTCGGTTTATCAGAGATAGCAGAGGTGAGGAGCGTGCGCCGAGCCTTTTATACGACTCAAACTATTTAGTATGTACACACATCGCTCCAACACCGTGTTCTCTGTGCTCATGCGCCCCGTCTTCGCAGCTCTTCGAGAAGTCCTCAAGCCGCGCCGCGAACCGACACGGTACGAGGTATGGAATGTCTAAGGGATAAGAATCTTGCGATTGTCGATGTCGAGACATCGGGCACACATGCTCTAGCGAGCCGCGTCATCGAGATAGGCATCCTTCGCATCGAAGGCGGGGTGTGCGTCGAGACCTATCGCTCAAGCATCAACCCGGGCACACGTGTGCCCGGCTGGATTACCGCACTCACCGGCATCACCCAAGAAGAGGTGAGTGTGGCTCCCCGTTTTGATGAGATTGCGGATGATGTCGAGCGGCTTCTCGCCGATGCTATTTTCGTGGCACACAACGTAGCGTTTGACTACGGATTTATCGAGCGCGAGTTTTCGCGCATCGCGCGTCACTTCTCGTCGTCGCGGCTTTGCACAGCGCGCCTGTCTCGCACACTTTTCCCACAGATGCGTCGGCATGGACTCTCACACCTCATCGAGCGGCACGGGCTTTTTGTTTTGGATCGACACCGTGCGTTTGATGATGCGTATGCGCTCTGGCAGTTTCTTCAGCTGTGCGCAGCGCACCCGCAATTCAGCAGCGCTTTTGAGAAATTGGTGGGCAAAGCACCGGCTCGACTCCTTCTCGACGATGATGGTGAGAGAGTGATTCGGTGAATAACGCTATGTGGGGTGAACCGAGGAGTTTCCCTAGAGCTATCATGCACGTCGATGGCGATTCTTTTTTTGCATCATGCGAAGTTGCGAAGAATCCCATGCTTCGTGGCAGACCGGTGATTACGGGCAAAGAGAGGGGAATCGTCTCGGCGATGACATACGAGGCAAAGCGCCTTGGGGTGAAGCGGGGGATGCAGCTCCATGAGGTGAGAAAGATGTGCCCCGACGCGGTGATACTCCCATCGGATTATGAGACGTACAGTCTTTTCTCAAACCGCATGTACGCAATCGTGCGGCGCTACACACCGATGCTCGAAGAGTATTCTATCGATGAATGTTTTGCAGACCTTACCGGCTTGCGCCGCACCCTGCGCATGCCGTACCCGAAGATGGCTGCGTGCATCAAGAAAGACCTCGAGACGGAGCTTGGCATGACGTTTTCGATAGGGCTCTCCGCGACCAAGGTGCTCGCAAAGATTGGTTCGCGTTGGCAGAAGCCCGACGGACTTACGGTAATACCGCTGCGCGACTCGCGGAGCTATCTAGAGGCGACAAAGATACTCCAGGTATGGGGTATCGGGCCAAATACTGCGGCGTATTTGCAGAAGTTTGGGATACAGACCGCGTATGATTTTGTAGCGCGCGACGAAGCGTGGGTCAGAGATGCGCTCTCCAGGCCGTACTATGAGATATGGAAGGAGTTGAACGGTACGGTAACGCTGGAGCTCGATACAGAAGGGAGGAAGACGTACCAATCGATTTCCAAGACAAAGACGTTTACGCCGCCTTCGCGCGACGCTGCGTTTATCTTTTCGCAGCTCTCGAAAAATATCGAGAATGCCTGTATCAAAGCGAGGCGCTGGCGCCTCGCGTCTCCCTCGATATTCTTTTTTCTCAAGACGCAGGAATTCAAATATCACGGATACGAAATAGCGCTCTCGCATGCTTCGTGTGTCCCGCAAGACATCCTCAAAGTCGTCTCTGAATATTTCCCGAAAGTGTTTCGAAAAGGAGAACTCTATCGCGCTACCGGCGTCACGCTCATGCGTCTGCAAGATGCCAACACGGTCCAGCTCGACCTCTTCGGCTCCGTAATCAAATCAAAGGGCGTGGAACAGGTCTTCGCAAGCGTCGATGCTCTCTGTAGCAAGTACGGCAAACATACGGTCTTTCTCGCCTCGAGCTTTCACGCGATGCAGCACAGTGCTCACGCGGGGGAGCGCGGTGATGTACCACAGAGAGCCGAGCAGATGTTTCGAGGCGAGACGGCCCGCAAACGACTCGGCATCGCGTATCTGGGTGAAGTGAGCTAGTCGAAGCGTGCGTGGTATTCTAGACACATGCAGCGAATATTTCTCTCACTCGTCGTGCTTACTGCGCTCGCTGGTGGAGCATACTTCCTCTGGAGCACGTCTTCGGATGCGGAATATTCACAGGTCGCGACCTCGACTCCCCAGGATATCAAGATGACCACGAAAGATGCGCACGAAAACACGAGTACGTACACGATAGACGTAGAGTATCCGCAGTTTGGTATCCAGTCTGCAGATGCGGTAATCAAAGGATACGTGGACAGAGCAGTCGCCGCCTTCAAGTCGTATCCGAGCGATGTGCCCTCGGTAGATTCTGCGCCGAAGAACGAGCAGGATATTACGTTTGAAGATACGTATGCGGGGAGTGATTTCGTGAGCGTCGCACTCCTCGTGTCTGAATACACGGGTGGCGCGCATCCGAACTCTGCATATATCGGTGTAAACGTCGACGTGCGCACGGGGAAAGAAGTGACACAGGGTGAAGCGCTCGCACTTATAGGAAAGACTCTCAAGGAAGTCGCCGCAAAGACGGACGCGGAAATGAGGGCAAAACTCACCGATGCCTATTTTGAAGAGGGAGCCGAAGCAAAAGCGGAGAACTACTCCACCTTTATCATCGGCAAAGATTCTGTGACGTTTATTTTCAACAGCTACCAAGTAGGACCCTATGCGGCAGGTCCGCAGGAGGTGAGTTTTGCGCGGGTGAAGTAATTGCGCCGCAAAGCGGCGCTCGGGTGCGTGATTTTAAGCGTATTCACGATGTCTTCATTATTGCATTGGCATACTGCAGCTCGTAACTGTGTCGCGCATAGTTAGTTAGCAGAAGAACGTCGTAACTATGCATGGTAAAGAAATCTCAAAAAAGCACGAAGAAAGCGCACGCTGCGCCTGACCTCCTGCGCCTCAATTCATCGCGTGAAGACAAGCTTCGCTTCATGCTCGCATCCACCAAAATTCTTTCGATGAAAGTCGATTTTCGTACGTGGCTCTTGGAAAAAGCAAAATTGACGGTGCCGTCGCTCGCCGACTGGTGTGCCATCGACGTGCTCAATGCGCACGGAGAGCTTGAGCGCATCGCGGTCATTCATCATGACCAGGTGATGACCGATTATCTTTTCGAATTTGAAAAGCGATTTCCTACTACAGAGAAGAACTCTGCGGATCTCTATACCGTCATCCGTACCGGTGAAGCACAACTCGTACCCGTCGTTACCGACGAGACGATTCGACAGGGCGCTCGCTCGCCAGAACATCTCAAAGCGATGCAAAGACTTGGCCTTCAGTCGCTCATGATTATTCCCATCTTCGCACGTGGTAAAGCACTTGGTGCACTCTCGCTCGGATATGCAAAATCCGGCAGAGTGTACACGAAGGACGACTTCGAGTTTTTCCGAGAATTTTGCAACGACCTCGGTATTGTCCTCGACAACGGCCGACTCGACGAGGAGATTGCAGTGCGCGACAAGGCGAAGGACCTCTTCCTCGCGAGCCTTTCACATGAACTAAGAAATCCTCTGGCCCCTATCAAAAGCTCGCTCGAACTCCTTAAGCTGCGAGAAACCACAACCGACGTACGCGAAGAGCTCGATATTATCGAGCATCAGTTCGACCACCTCACCAAACTTCTCGGCGATTTGTTGGACGTCACGCGATTTACGCAGGCCAAAATCGAAATCGTGCCGCACACCTTGGAGCTTCGAAAGCTGGTAGAGCGTTCACTAGGCGCAAGCGATGCTCTTCTGCGGACATCGGAAATTACACTCCACTTCACATACGCTTCTACGCCGCTTCCCGTATGGGGCGACGACACACGTCTTGAGCAGGCGATTACAAACCTGATGAACAATGCCGCGAAGTTCACACCCTCGGGCGGCTCTATTTGGGTCGACCTCTCCATGGATAAGAAAACGAATTGCGCTGTAGTAAAGATTCGCGACAACGGCGAAGGAATCCACCCCGGAGACCTTCCAAATATTTTCGAGATTTACTATCAAGGGCGCGACAGCGCCAATGCGAGCGGACTTGGTATCGGTCTCGCGCTGGTGAAGAAAATCATCGAGCTGCATCACGGTACTATCGAAGCGAAAAGTGAGGGAAGGAATAAAGGAAGTGAGTTCATCGTTAAACTTCCAATTACCGACGTGCTCAACTTTGCCTCCGAACCAAGCTCTCATGGAAACGCGTGGCGGATGACACAGCGTGTACTTGTCATCGACGACAACGAGCAAGCGGCGAACTCGCTCGTGAAGCTGCTCAATAATCTCGGGTGTCATGCAGAAGCGCTGTACTCGGGCGAGGCGGCTCTTGCACATACGGACCTGTCGAAATTTGATGTCATTATTCTTGATCTTGGCATGCCACATATGGATGGGTACAAGGTCATAAAGACAATGCTCGCGCGCGGCGTGCAGATACCCATCATCGCGCTTACGGGGTACGGACTTCGCGAAGATAAACAAAAAGCACTTGATGCGGGGTTTACCACGCATCTTACAAAGCCGGTTGGTGTGAAGGAGCTCAGCGACGCATTTAGAGAATTTTTGCCGGCTATTGTGTAGGGGAGGAGGTTATTTTCACACCAACAGTTCTCCCTCATAAACAAAAAACGCCCGCTTGATGCGGGACGGTTTTTGTATTTGTGGAGGAAACTTTACGCTATTTAGAACCTGCCTTATTAAATCAAGACAAACACATTTCCTTCCACGGAAGTAGGGGACTTCAATTCTTCATAATGTCTTCATCGGTACATCATTAAACTTAACACTCACGCTTATTATGTAGTTTCGAAACCATCTTACTATGGCAGATACAATCGTTAACACACCCGCAGGCAACTCCGACAGCGGCGCAGCAGGCTGGATGGTCGCTATTATCGTACTTATCGCGGTCATCGGCGGCGGCTTCGTCTGGTACCGCTACTACCGAGGACCGGCGCCAACAGGGGATACGAACATCAATGTCACGATCCCGACTCCCGGTGCAGGGACAGGGGATGCAGGCGGTGGCGCAACACAATAATTTCCGTCGAGTATCGTTGCACACAGAGCCGCCCGAAGGGGCGGCTCTGTACATTGGTGGAGGTGGGGAGAATCGATTCACGAATAATTCTTGCTCCGTCGAGCAAGAATTTTCGCGACCCCGGCTCGGCATCGCGCTCTGCTGAGCGCGATATGCCTGCGCCCGTTCAATTCCCCCGCGACACACGCAGGCGTGTCGCTCGCACCCCACCAACGAAAAAAGCACCCTTGCGGGTGCTTCTATCATCGTTGGTGGAGGTGCGGGGAATTGAACCCCGGTCCAAAGAAAAGTGTGTGAGTGTGTCTACGATGCGTAGTACATCTTGTGCGAGGCAAAGCCTCACTTCAGAAATGCATGTAGGAGATGAACAGAATCATGCAAGTCCTAGCCCCTTATCTTTGATGCGCGCGAGGCGATTCGCATCAGTGCCTGAATGTTTTGACGCCCAGACCAGCTCATATCAGGTTTGAAGCTGGTGGACGGCCGCTTAGGCTACTCGAGCGTAAGCGAACTGCAGGTCTCCCATCTGAATAGGTGAGAGGACTGCACGTGCAGTTTTGTTTGCACTTGAAGTTTGAACGTTTTTAGGAATTCGTTCGATTCCGCAACGCGCAAACACACACCGATTTCCCTGTCGAAGCCAGTCACCCCCCACCCACAATCCAGTAAAGGATTGCGGGTGGCGATTGACTGACCTGCCTGCGCAGGCAGGCATTATTTTTTCAAAGTACGTTGTATCCGTCGTTTTTCGTCACGCTCCTTTATGCTTTGACGTTTGTCTTCTTTTTTCTTTCCGCGCGCTATTGCGAGCAGAAGCTTCAAATTCCTCCCTTTATTATACACCTTAAGTGGCACTATTGTCAACCCCTTTTCTCCCTCTGCCGAGGAGATATGTGCGATTTCTTTACTAGAAAGCAGCAGTTTTCGCGTCCTCTCGGGGTCGTACGACTTTGGTGCGTTGGCGGGCTGAAACGCGGGGATGGTCGCGCCCACGAGATACGCTTCACCGCCTCGCGCGACCACGCGGGCACCTTTCAGCGAGCCATGGCCCGCGCGCAGAGACTTCACTTCGTAGCCGTACAATTGCAAACCCGCCTCCATTTCCTCGACGATGGAGTAATCAAATCCGACACGTTTGTTTTCCACGACTGCCATGGTGCAACTATACCGTCAGTCCCCATTCTTTCATAAAGATGTTGGTACTGTATAATCGTGCAGATATGACACAAACCCCCAAGCAGCCATCGCAGCCTCACAAATCAAACAAGCCAGTCGAGCCTCAGGGAGGCGGACAAAGTGTGTGGACGCAGCTCGCCGTCGCTCTCGCCGTGTTTCTCACGATATCTATCGGCTACTCACTCGTGCGCCAGTACATCGTCGGCGAGACAGAAAATGTCCCTGTGTCACAAATAGCGGGCGACATCACTGCGGGGAGCATCGCGAGTATCACTGTCGCGGGCGACAAAATCACCGCGGTCTACACAGACCAGACGGAAAAAGTTTCTCGCAAGGAGACGGAGAGCTCGCTCACCGAGACGCTTTCTCAATACAGCATTCCACCGGAGCGCATGGCTGCCGTAAAAATATCTATCGAAGACGAAGGTGGCGCGCGCTTCTGGTTTCTCTCGCTTGCGCCGATTCTTGTCCCCGCGCTCCTCCTCTTTGGCGTGATTTGGTATCTCTCGAGACAGCTCAAGGGCGGAGGAGGCATGCAAGCATTCACTTTTGGCAAATCGATGGCGCGTCTTATGCGACCGGAAGACGAAGGCACACGCGTGACATTCGCTGATGTCGCTGGCGCTAAAGAAGCGAAGACAGAGCTCACTGAAATTGTCGACTTCCTGAAGAATCCGAAGAAATTTATTCAAATAGGAGCGCGTATCCCCAAAGGCGTACTCCTCATGGGAGCGCCGGGCACCGGCAAGACATTGCTTGCGCGTGCGGTAGCGGGGGAGGCGGGGGTACCGTTCTTCTCGATATCAGGTTCTGAATTCGTGGAAATGTTCGTGGGTGTAGGCGCATCGCGTGTGCGCGACCTCTTTGCTACTGCTAAGAAAAGTGCGCCTGCCATCGTCTTTATGGACGAAATAGATGCGGTCGGCCGCATCCGCGGTACGGGAGTTGGAGGCGGCAACGACGAACGCGAACAGACACTCAACCAGATACTCGTCGAGATGGACGGCTTCGAGCCCAACGAGAGCGTCATCGTCATGGCTGCTACCAACAGGCCCGATGTGCTCGACCCTGCGCTCTTGCGCCCGGGCCGCTTCGATCGACGTGTGATGATAGATCTGCCCGACAGAAAAGACCGCGAAGATATCCTGAAGACGCACTCGCGCACGAAGCCGATGGGACCCGATGTGGCGCTAACCGTCATCGCTGAACGCACGCCGGGCTTTAGCGGTGCCGACCTCGCCAATCTCATGAACGAGGCAGCGATTCTCGCGGCGCGAGAAGACCGCAAAGAGGTCACGCAGTACGATCTGATTCGCTCCATAGAAAAGGTGATGCTCGGTCCCGAACGCCGCTCGCACGTGCTCAATAAAAAGGAGAAGGAAATCACCGCATACCACGAAGCAGGTCATGCGCTCGTCGCATCGGTCTTGCCGTACGCTGATCCTGTCCATAAGATCTCAATCATCAGTCGCGGTCGCGCAGCAGGCTACACACTCAAGCTTCCGCTCGAAGAGCGCAAGATGCAGTCTAAGAAAGAATTCCTCGACGACATCGCGGTCTCACTCGGCGGATACATTGCGGAGAAGATGGTCTTCGGTGACATCACGACAGGTGCGAGCAACGATCTCCAGGTGTTGAGCAATCTTGCGCGCAGCATGGTCGCTCGCTTCGGTATGTCCGACAAGATGGGTCCGATCGCATTCGACGCTTCCTCACAGCGCGCCATCTTCGGTGAGGGAGTAAGCGGGGAACAGTCACAAGAGGTCGCCTCTGCGATAGACGCTGAGGTCAAGAAGATAATCACCGGTGCGTACAAAAAAGCAGAGGATGTGATGAAGAAGCACCGCGACGCACTGAACGCGATTGCGGAGAAGCTCGTGGAGGTGGAGACTCTCGAGCGAGAAGAGTTTGAACACATCCTCATCGCGCATGGCATCGTCCCAAAGAAGAAAGAAGACATCGAGCACGCCCCGTTAGCATAATGTGCTTTTGCGTCAGGTCGGCACGCCGCCTGACGCGGCGAGAGAGATGGCTGTCTCGAACGAAGTGTGCAACGTTTGCATGAAGCCCGCATCAGTCGTTGCCCGCCCAAAGCACATTTAGCTACGGGGCACGCGCCCCTCGCCTAGACAGAGTGCGCGGCCGCTCGGCATGTGGTTAAATGTCCCTCATGAAAACAATCTCGATTGAGGGATTACTCGCAACCCATGATAAAAAACCGTATCGGGGTCGCATCGAAATCGATACGAAGACGGGCCTGATTGCATCGGTCTCAAAACCGAAGAAGAAAGCAGATTTCGTGTATGGCGACGACTGCCTTATCTTCGCGGGATTCGGCGATGTGCATATCCATGCGCGTGAAGACGAGACAGGCAAACAAGTCTACAAAGAGGAATATGCGACAGCGGCGGACGCGGCACTTCACGGCGGCGTGGTGCACGTAGCGGCGATGCCCAACACACCGAATCCTGTCGTCGGTAAGAAAGAATTTGAGTGGCACCGAAGGCGCGTTGCGTCGCTCAGTACTTCCGTCGCCATACTCAACTACCTCGGTATCGATTCGAAGACGAAGCCGCTCGGCAAGCCAGGCGAGTATTTCTACAAATTGTATTTCGGCAAGTCCGTCGGTGACCTCACGGTGACCTATGGAAGCGAGCTCGACACAATACTCGCGCGCTACAAAGGGCAGCACATCTCTTTTCACGTGGAGTACGAGCCGATAGTGCAAGCCTCAGCGAGCGGGAAGACACACAGCGACCGCAGACCAGTCGAATGCGTCAACGAAGGACTCCGCATCCTCTTGCCTCTCATCGAAAAGTACAAAATCAAGGCGAAGCTGTGCCATTGGTCCACCGGGGGAGAGAGCTTCGAGATGATTGCCCAATATCGAAAGCGCGGGTGCGATATTGTGCTCGAAGTCTCACCGCTCCACCTCCTCTTCGATACATCAATGACCGATGCAGACCCGACGCTCTGGACCAAAATCCAGATGAACCCGGCAGTGCAGGCGCCGGCGCATCGTGCCGCCCTCATCAAGGGGCTCAAAGATGGTTTTATACAATTTATTGCGACCGACCACGCGCCACACACAGAGGAAGAGAAATTCTCGGCATTCACCAAGTTCAAAACAGAGTACCCGGGGCTCAGCAACAAAGATATTGCCGCACAAATCAAAAAGAAAGATGAGAAGCTTTTTCTTGCTACCTGCTGTGAGAACAATCACAGCGGAGCCCCGTGGCTCGACACGTATGCGCTCGTGACGACGTGGCTCATGCGGGAGTACGGCTTTCGCGCTCAAGATATCGCGCGTGTATCAGCCTATATGCCGGGGAAATTTGTGAATCCGCACCTCAAGAAACAGTTTCCTGGAAAGAAGTTTGGTAAAGGTTTCGGCGAAATACGGAAAGGATTTATGGGCTCTCTTACGGTCCTCAATACGAAGTCGCAGACACTCGTGAAGCGCGAAGACCTCAAGACTAAAGTAGGATGGTCTGCGCTGCAGGGGAGAGTTATGCCAGGAGCTCTCGAAGCAGTATTTATCGGAGGTGTGCGCTCCTGATTGACTCGCTGCTCCTCTGAGGGCAAGCTGGATACAGCTCATACACATGAGGGTGTGCGATGGATGGTCTTCATACGCTACTCTCATACGTGAACGTATGGGAGGTTGTTCGCTACGGAATCGTGGGTGGAGTGAGTGCGGTGCTGTTTTGGAAGACCTTCGTCTTTCTTTACGAAAGGCGTGGATTTCACTACCGGGCCTCACAAATCATCGCGTTTCCTCCCGCGTTTGTTCTCAACTTCGCGCTCCATAAGGCGTGGACATTTGCGGCAGCAGGGGTCTGGTACGAAGAGTTCTTCAGGTTCAGCCTCAAGAAGCTCGCTTTTCTCCTCCTCAACCTGGCGTGCATGCATATTCTCGTCGAGGGTTTTCGGCTGCAACCGCGACACGCACAGCTCGTTTTGATTCTGACACTCGGACCGTTGGGCTTCCTCGTCGTGAAGCTGATGGTCTTCGCCCAATAGCTCCGACATTCAGCGTAATGTCGGAGCTATACAATTGTTGGTATACTTCGACGACTATGAAAAAGAACGACAACGCCAAAAAGGCCCTCGCGCTCCATAAGAAGCTCGGCGGCAAGATACGTATCGTGCCTGCGGCACCGGTGCGCAATAGGGCAGACCTCGCGCTCGTCTACACGCCTGGCGTCGCCGCTGTCTCAAGCTTGGTCGCCAAGAATCCTGCACTCGCGCGCGAGTACACCATGAAAGGCCGCACGGTCGCCGTCATATCCGATGGCTCTGCCGTGCTGGGACTCGGCAACATTGGCGCACTCGGTGCGCTCCCCGTGATGGAAGGAAAGGCAGCGCTCTTCAAGACATTTGCCGACATAGACGCCGTCCCCATAGTTCTCGATACGCAAGATGCCGATGAAATCGTCGAGACAGTAATCCGCATCGCGCCGGCGTTTGGCGGCATCAATCTCGAAGACATCGCGGCACCGAAATGCTTTGATATCGAACGCCGTGTCATAGACGCGCTCGACATACCGGTCATGCACGACGACCAGCATGGCACCGCGGTCGTGGTGCTCGCAGGCCTCATCAATGCGATGAAAGTGGTGAAAAAGGAAATGAACGCAAGCACCATCGTCGTAGCCGGCGTTGGCGCAGCCGGTGTCGCGGTCATGAAGCTCGTCAAGGAGTTTGCGCCGAAGGCGAAAATAATCGCCGTCGATAGCAAGGGTATTGTGTGGAAGGGAAGGACTGATTTGAATTCTACAAAACAGCGGCTTATCGACGAGAAGACTATTTTTGCGGAGGGTGAGGGCAATCTTGCAGCAGCGCTCGATGGGGCTGATGTGTTTCTCGGTGTCTCGCAGCCAAACACGCTGACCGCAAACATGATTCGCACCATGGGCCGCGACCCGATTATCTTCGCGATGGCAAACCCTACGCCCGAGATAATGCCGGATGAGGCAAAAAAGGGTGGCGCCAAAGTCATAGCGACCGGTCGCTCGGATTTCCCCAATCAAATAAACAACTCTCTCGCATTCCCGGGCATCTTTCGCGGTGCGCTTGACCACAAGGTCCGCAAAATTACCGACAATCACAAGGTGAAGGCTGCTCAGGCAATCGCGGGTCTCATCAAGAAGCCGACGGTGAATCAAATAGTGCCCGATATGTTCGACAAGCGTGTTGCGAGAGCCGTCGCGAAAGTCATTCGATAGCCCGCGGTATACTGGTGTATATGGATGCGATGGCGATAGCGCAGCTGAAAAGACAGATGGCATGGCATGCAGAAGAGGTAACACATCTTGAGCGCGACGTGCAGTCGGCCGAACTCGCTCTCGAAGCCGGCAAAAAGAAAGTTGACGAATTGAAGAAGAAGCTGGTCATCAGTAAGCGGTCTCTCGATCAGTTCAAAATAGACGTGATGAAAGCAGAAGAGGAGCTTCGCCGAAAGGCGAGCGACGCCCGTCGTAGGTAGGGCATTGTCGCAAAAAGCTCCCGATGGCTCTATAATCGTCTGACTCCGCCCGTAGCTCAATGGTTAGAGCACCGAGCTTTTGGCGGCTAGTGAAAGCGATTGAAAGAGTGTGTCCGCCCGTAGCTCAATGGTTAGAGCACCGAGCTTATACCTCGGGGGTTCCTGGTTCGAGTCCAGGCGGGCGGACAGGCTCTTGCAGTTTGCTTGAACGAAGCCGCCAGACGCAGTCACTACTCGGGGGTTCGAGTCCAGGCGGGCGGACTATAATAGGACGCTATGGTACATATTCACGAGAAGGTAGATTTTACGGCGGAAGTTTTCGTTGTTTTTGAGAACAAGGTATTGCTCCGAAAGCATGACAAATACGGTATTTGGCTTTCTGTGGGTGGGCACATTGAGCTAGAGGAAGACCCGAATCAAGCGGCACTCCGCGAGGTCAAAGAAGAGGTTGGTATCGATGTGGAGCTTTGGGATGAAGGAATGCAATTTACGGTACAAGAAGACAATTTCAAGAACCTCATACCTCCCGCTGCGGTCTGCAGGATGCGCGTGGAGCCTACACACGAACACGTAACCTTTGTGTACTTTGCGCGCGCTCAAACGGACGCAGTGGTGCCCGAGAAAGCCGATGACGAGTGGCGATGGGTTTCAAAAGAAGAGATTGCATCGATGGATTTGAAAGATAATGTGCGTGAATACGCACTCGGAGCTCTCTCCGCGCTAGCTTCCTAGTGTGCACAGGGTTGGTTGCGCGAGGGGGTACCCGTGCGACAATGTTCTACATGAGAAATTTCTTGCGAGCGTTCGCGCTCCTCGCCATCCTTACCAGTTTTCCTGCTGTGAGCAGCGCTGCCACCGCTGCAGAGCTCGCCGCACAGGCAGAGGTGCTCTTGCAGCAGATTGCCGCACTCCAGGCACAGCTCGCAGCGCAGACGGGAGGCACCTCCTCGCCGTCGAGCGTGGTCGTGAGCTCCAGCTGTCCGCTCATCGGCCGTGTGTTGAAGCTCGGTTCCAGTGGCGACGATGTCACGAGGCTGCAGCGCTTTTTGGCGGTCGACCCATCGATATATCCCGAAGCGATGATTACCGGCTACTATGGCTCGCTCACCGAGGCTGCTGTGAAGAGGTGGCAGACGAAATACAACATCGTGTCTTCCGGTGATGCAGAGAGTACCGGCTATGGCGTGACCGGTCCGCGCACTGCTGCCGCAATCTCGCTGCAGTGTTCAGGTGGCTCGACGGGGGGAGTCGGCGGTAATGTGACATCTCCGACCGTCGGAGGATTCATACAGGTCACTCCGGTTACCGGCAATGCGCCACTCACGGTGAGTGTGATTGCCACCGTCAACACGGTGAATGCATGCCAAGCTGTCACCTACACGCTCGATTGGGGAGATGGTACCGTGCCGCAGAATATCCCGGTCCCTGCGGGAAATTGCGCGCAGATACAACAGACGTATTCGCATATGTATCTCTACGGCGGCACATATCTGGTCAGGCTTTCCGCTGGTCAGCACAGCACATCGGCGAGTGTGACGGTCTCCGGTGCTGCGGGCCCTGTCTCAATTGTCACGCCATCGTCACCGTCATTGCCTGCTGCAATAGCAGTCTCTGCTCCCGCGGCAGGGCAGACGATACAGAGAGGCACCGCGACCACCATCTCATGGAGCGCAAGTGGAAATATCCCGGCGAACTCTCAGGTGTCCATCGACCTCTATACGCTCTCAGGCCAAAAAGTCGGCAACACTATAGCTGCGACTGCCAACATGGTCGGCACGTATTCGTGGGTAGTGCCGACAAGCGTCGCCGGTGGTCAATACAAGATTCGCGCTACGGTCCTTGCTGTTGGTGCGCAGACAGTCGTGTCGGCGGATAGTGGCACGTTCACTATTACTGAACCGTTTACGTATGGCCCGCTTGCGGTGACGCCCGGTGTGTCCAACAATCCGCTCACCATAGGTGTGTCATTCAACATTCCAACTTCGTGCACCGGCTACACGCTCTCGTGGGGTGACGGCACGACAAGTGCGACACAAGCTCACAGTACGTCGTGCGCACAGACACCCATCACGCGCATTTTCACACATGAGTTTGCAGCAGCGGGCAGCTACACGGTCACCCTCAGGCGCGGTAGTGACCTCTCGCAAATCGACACTGCATCCGTCGTCATCTCAAACTAGGCGCTACTCTCCATGATGAGTGTGCGAGCTATCTGCCACGCGCTCCTTTAGTGCGGGGTGTTCCTTGAGCTCAGGGTCGCCTGCCACGAGCGCTTGAGCTTCTCCACGTGCCGCTTGAATAAGCTTCACATTCTTGAGCGCTTCCATGCCGATATCGCTCACGCCCCACTGTTTTCTTCCGAGAAGGTCGCCCGCGCCGCGCGCTTCAAGATCCGCTTCGGCAAGCTTGAAGCCGTCGTCGGAAGTTTCGAGTGCGCGGAGTCTTTTCATCGATACGTCGCCCTTGCTCTCAGGCAAAAGAAAGCAGAGTGGTGGGTGGGAGGAGCGCATGACGCGTCCGCGAAGCTGGTGAAGCTGCGCCAGGCCGAATCGCTCTGCGCCTTCTATCACTATCGCCGTAGCGTTGGGCACGTTGACGCCGACCTCGACGACCGAGGTGGCAACAAGGATGTGAATCTTGTTATCGGAGAAATCGCGCATCACCGCATCTTTCTCTGCCGGCTTCATGCTCCCATGCATGAGACCCACGTTGAAATCCGGGAACACGTCTTTCTGAAGACGCTTCGCCTCCGCTTTAGCCGATTTCGCCATGAGTGCATTGATTTTTGCGGGGTCGGGTTCCTCGATGCGGGGGCATATCACATACGCCTGTCGTCCTTTTTCGAGCTCCTTGCGCACTGCCTCGTATGCTTCCACGCGCTTATTTTGCCCTACGATTCGCGTCGCGATTTTAGCGCGACCAGGCGGAAGTTCGTCGAGTACCGAGATGTCGAGGTCACCATACATGGTGAGCGCAAGTGTGCGGGGAATCGGCGTCGCCGTCATAGAGAGGAAGTGTGGCGCGGCGTCTCCCTTGTGTGCAAGCGCGCGACGCTGCTTGGTGCCAAATCGATGCTGTTCGTCGACTATTGCATACGCGAGGTGTTGAAACTGCACCGACTTTTGTATGAGCGCGTGCGTGCCCACGAGCATCGCTATCTCGCCGCCCGCGACCCACTTGAGGAGCTGGGAGCGCGAGATGTCGGTGGCTTTGCCTGGTGAGACTTTGGACGGAAATTTTTTGCAGCCGCTTCCCGTGATGAGCGCGATGTTGATGGGGAGATGGCGGAAGTATTCGATGAATGAAAGAAAGTGTTGTTGTGCGAGGATTTCCGTCGGCGCCATGTAGGCGACTTGCAGCGTACCCGACGTGCGGTTTGGCGGCCTGCTTGTGACGACTGCATAGCTCGTTGCCGCGGCGACGAGCGTCTTGCCTGCGCCGACATCTCCTTCGAGGAGCCGAGCCATGGGGTGACGCTTTGTGAAGTCGGCGAGGATATCGTCGATTGCCCTCTCCTGTGCACCTGTGGCAGTGAATTCTACCGAAGATAAAAATCTGTCTGCCTGTGATGCGCCGTCCTGTATTGCAAAAGAAGCGAGCGCGCTGTTGCGAGCGCGTTCTTGGGCCCGTGCAATCTGTAGTGCGAATATTTCTTCAAATGCAAAGCGTTTACGCGCCGCCTCTGCATGCGTCTGTTTCTCCGGTGTATGTACGTAGACGAGCGATGTGGCAAGGTCGGGGAGGTTGTATCTATTCCGGATGTCATGAGGTAGCGGATCTTCGAGCTCAGTGTGAAGACCTGTTTCGAGGATTCTGGATATAGCATGGAAAAACCAGCGGGATGTGATGCCGCGGCTCTCGGGGTAGATGGGGAAGAGTGTCGGTGTCGCGTCGTCACCATTCTCCTCAAAGAGCCCGTCTTCTTGCGCGGTGGGTAGCAAGATACCCGAAGGGACCGCTTCGACTTCGGGATTTGATATATAGGGGTTTGCGGCACTGCCGCCCACCGTACCGGTAAGTTTGACCGGCACTTCTTGCGGGACATACGAGCTAATGTACGGCTGATTGAACCACAGCACTTTCACGCGCCCGGTGGAGTCTTCAAAATATCCCTCTGTCGCGTTGCGCCTGCTTTTCCAGAGTTTTTTTGCCTTCAGTTTGGAGAGTGTGCCAAAGAGGGTGACCTTGGTCCCCGGCACAATGGCTGACGCATGATTTGATGCTCCCGCGCTCTCGTAGCGGGTGGGGAAGTGGCGCAGCAGGTCCCCAATAGTGCTGATACCGAGGCGCTTGAGTGCAGCCGACTGGACTCCAGAGAGCTTAAAATACTGGGTCACGCTGTCTTGTGCGCGCATGCGAGCAAGTATACCCGAGTGGTTATACACAGCGTGCACACGCGAAGCTTGCACAAGCGCATTTCGCACGTAGTATAGGCGTGTTCGGGGTGACCCGATTAGAAGTTTTATAGCAATATCATGAGCTTTCACGACGACGAAGAAAAGGAGAAGGAAGAGGGGGTAGTTTCTGAAGACGCGCTCGAGGAAGTGCTCGACGAAGACGAAGACGACGACGCCCCTGTGGTAGATGTGCCCGAGGAAGAGAAAGATTGGGCCTAGTGAGAGCCCCGGGGAGACCCGGGGCTTTGTATTTTTGCAGGGTGGGTGGCAAACCGTTGCCTCCCGGGACTCCGTGATATATTGAACGACATCATATGGGAACAATTTTTCGCTTTCTGGGGACCGTCGCGGCCGTCGTGCTCACGGTCAACATCGTGCCCGGTATTGAGGTGAGCGGTGGGTGGCTCACGATACTCCTCGTCGCACTCGTGTGGTCGGTGATTACCATGGTGATTCGCCCTGTGCTTTCCGTCCTCACATTGCCCATCACCCTCATCACCTTTGGTCTCTTCGCGTTTATCCTGAATGCGCTCCTCTTCTGGGCGATGGAGTTTGTCGTCCCGGGCTTTTCGGTAGACGGATTCCTCGCAGCGCTTCTCGGTGCGGTAGTGCTCTCGGTACTCGGCTGGCTCATCAATAAGGTGCTCTAGCATGGCGCCGCAGTGTTATCTCAACGGCGTCTTCCTTCCTGTCTCGGAAGCGAAGATTGGGGTGTATGACCTGGGACTCCTTCGCGGATTCGGTATTTACGAGGCACTCACCACCTTTGGTCGCGTCCCGTTTCGTATGCAGGACCACATGGAGCGTTTCCGACGCTCCGCCACGAGTCTCCATATCGAGATACCGGTGGGTGATGCGGAGATGGCGGAGATTCTCTCGCGCCTCGTAGAGTCCAACGTCGCACAGGGGAAAGAGGCAGTCATCCGCATTGTGCTCACAGGTGGTGCAGCGATAGAGGGGCTTCGCCATAATCCAAAGAGTCCCACGCTCTATGTGCTTGTCGAAGAGCTCACTCCGCTTCCGGCGGAAGTATATGAGAAGGGCACGAACCTCACCGTGTTTGATTTCCAGCGACAGTTTCCTGAATCAAAGACGACAAACTATATTCAGGCGGTCATGCTCCAGGACGAGCGTGTGCGCGCAGGTGCGATTGAAATCCTCTACACGGCACACGGACAGGTCCTCGAATGTGCCACAAGCAATTTCTTTATAGTGAAAGATGGGGTACTGATTACCGCTAAGGACAGCATCCTCTACGGCATCACACGCAAAGTGACGCTCGAATTAGCTCGCGCGCTCATGCCGGTGGAAGAGCGGGATGTGTCGGTAGAAGAGATGTACGCCGCCGATGAAGCATTTCTTACCTCGAGTTTCAAAGACATCGTGCCGGTGGTGAAGGTGGGGGAGCGCATCATCGGTGATGGGCACGTCGGCCCTCACACGAAGAAACTCATCGAGGCATTCCACACATACGCACACGCACAGTAAAAACGGCCCCGAAAGGGGCCGCTCTCATTATCGAAGTGTATTATGCTCCGTGCGTCGTCCGCTTCGTAAAGTCGGAGAGTTTTGCACCGGTCACCACGAAGAGATAGATAATCTCGAGGATGCCGAGCGTATTGATAAGGAGGAATGCGATGAACCAGCCCCTATCGCCGCGTTTTGCAGAGCGCCAGAGCGCGAGACCCTTCCATAAAAGACTCCACACTGCCACCAATAAAAAGGCAGACATGACGAGCGGCAAGCCAAAGCCCGCGCCCCAGTCGCCCATAGGACCGTACCCATTCATGTAATTCATATATGAGAAGTATACACCCGTGGGGAGAAGGCTTTATAGCAAGGTGCCTGAAATTTCCTGCGTTCCTCAAATCATCTGCTACAAAACAAGAAGTGCCCGCCCCTTGGAGAGGCGGACACGGAAGTCGCTGTAGCGACCGTTACTTCTTCACTTCGACCGCCTGCGGTTCGCCGCCGCAAATTTGCACATCGAACGGAGTGAAGTAGCTGGGGACTCCGCCCTCGTCGGGGTCGAGGTAGTCGAACTCGATCGATTTGGGACAGCCCGGTGCATTCGATGAATGAACAAGCGTGTAATGCCAATGCGATTTCGAGCCGTCCTTACGTTTGCACGACCCGAGAGAGGTAATCACGCGCGGAGGGTCGACCACCAGACAGGCGTCAGAGATTGGGGGCGCTTTCCGTGCTCCTCCCGAACCAGACGGCGCCGACGGCGAAGACGACGACACGCGGCGACATTTGTCTTCGTCGACGCATTCCGAACCTTCACCGCAGTACTTGCCAGCGCCGCAATAACGCGGCGATGTCAGTGAAAGGCACGTATTATCTTTCATGCACATTGATCCGGACTTGCATATCGTTTTATCGGGACAGATCCGGTTTGAGGATTGTTTGAGGCACGATTTTTCGTCCTTGAGGCAGATCTGGCCTGCATCGCAGTATCCAGTGCCGCAACAAACGCTTCCGAGCGGTGCGCAGCCACTCGCGCCAGGGCACTTGCCCCAGCCCGCTTTGCAAGAGCTGCCGCCTCCGCCAGAACCACCTGATCCGCCGGAAGAACCGGAGCGCGAGCAGGGAATGATATTGGTCGGCTTCGCGCCGCCCTGGAGCTGGCGCTGCGTCAGCGTCTGGCTGCCGCAACTATTGCTGAACGTAGCGACGCCACGTGCGTGATCGATTTCCGTGAATACGCGTGTGCCGTCGATGACTTGATAGCCACTTTCTGCGTGTACGGCTCCTGCGCCGCAGACGAGCAGTAGTAGTCCGAATAAGCATCCGAGAAATGTTTTCAATGTCCTGCTCCTGTGTTGTAGGTCCGGCACTACGCCGAAGGCAACGAGGAATGCCCGCTCCCTTGTATCAGGAATGCCAGTGAGCGGCAAGGAAGGGATTTTCCTTTGCGTCTTGCATTGCCGTCGCGAGAAGGAGGGATTCGGTCACGCATAAATCGCTGCAGCGATTTTGCGCGACCCCGACTCGCGCCGTCGCGAGAGGAAAGGATTCGGTCAAGCGCTCGAGAAGTTTTCGCCAATACTTTTCTCCGCCTGACCACGCTCGCGCGTCCCCGTGCGTTCACGGGGCCCCAGCGCTCGCTTTCGAACCGGGGTTCGAATCCTCGAGGTCTACTCGAACATTTGAAACCTCCCTCTCAATCGTGCTCAGCAGTGACCAGTAATGACCGACTTTTATCACCTTGTGGGCAACCGCGGAATTACTAGCAGTACGGGCAGGTGAAATATGACGTACAATTGAACCATGAGCTGGTTCGCATCATTCAAGGAGGCGGTCGTTTCGATTGTTATCGGATTTCTGGCTTCAGTCGGTATCGGGCAGCAAGTTACACCCGCGCCCGTACCAGAAGCCCTCCCCACGGTCGTACAAGAGGAAGTGAAGGAATCGACGAGCGTAACGAACAACGAATCTAAAGCCATTGCTCCACCAAAAACAAAAAAGACCACGGTAAAAGTATCGGAAGTGATATCCGACCCTAAGCCAGTCGCACCCGTTGAGACCGTTATTTCAGTACCGACATCCGCTTATACAATTTTGTTTGACCCACCCAAGAGCCAATACACGCAAGATGAACTCAATCTACTGGACGACGAGGCAATCCAATATTTCAAAGCGAACATGAACTGCGATGGGCTCGCGTCATATGCACTCACATACTGTCAGAACTTCGAATCGCGTCCGGAAATTCAGTTGATAAAGGCACAGCTACAACGAAATGCTGAAGCTGATGCGAGAAATGCTACCAACGCCTCTACAAGTTCCTATTAGCTCCGTAACTGGTGCGCAACTGCGGTAATTACCGCAAAGAGCGGTACGGGTAAGTGATTAGTGTTCGTTATTGCGTAACTTTTTCATGGCGACGCCGATAAAGTAGTACCCAACGATCGAGTAAATGTTGAATAGATAAAACAGAAGCCAGAATATCGGTTCTGGCATCTCAGGATTCCTGTACGTGATAAACGCGCAAATGGCATAAATCACTGTCATTAGTGCTGCTACATGCCGCCAATCGATATAGAGGCGAAATCCAGTCTTCATTAGTAGCTTTTCGATACCCGTAAGCACAAGGCTTAGGAAAAAGATTGCGATAAAAAAGATTGCGATCCCGTCAGATCCCGTCGACTGCTCAAGTGTCCTACCGAATAGTGTTTGGGTAAGAAATTCAAGAGTAGAAATGTATGCCGTTTTGAAGTAACCCTCCCCAACCGACGCGCCAGACATCATTATCACAAAAGGAAATACTGTGGTTACAGCTAGAAAGGGGTTGATTATTAGTGCTCGCAGCGCATACAGCGGCATCATGGCCACGACAGATGCGATAGGAGATGATGTCATAGGGTTAGTTAGGTTGTTTGCTTCGAGTGTCGAAATCTTCTTGACGCCCGATGCCGCTAGCAAAAAACATATATGGTTCGTCGGAAGTAGCCTCTGAATGCATCGACTCCTTTACCTCGCGCTCAAGTCTTTCAATATCAAATGGAATGACCTCGTATGTCCCGCGAGGATGACCCTCGGGGAATTTCCGTAGAGGGTGCAGTTTCTTCTCTTTTACAAGGTCAGCAACAGTCTGCACGATTTCCTTGCATTGTTCATCAGTCTTTTCGCCAATCCAGAATTCCCACGACGTATACGCATCTTCGCTACAAAGTTCGAGAATATGGGCACGTGTCGATTTACGGTTCATATTGAACGCTAATATCCTGCTGCTGTTCGCGCCGCGTCTATTTCTTCTGCGGTTACAGCGTCTCGTCCGGGTATCTCGAAGAATTTTATCGATACGTCGTTGTAATGCGACTCATACGTTTGGACATGCTCGAGACCCTGTGAGTAAACTATATGCAATTCACTGTCAGACTCCCATTTGAGCGTCGCATTATTACTACCGCCGCCGTAAGTGCTGAAAACCGTATGCCCGTCGATATCGATATTTTGTGTAAATCCAACTGTCGCTCCACCGCACGAATAAAAGTATCGATGCGCTACGTGTTCACTCTTTGGCGAAGCAACATAGTAAGAACCGGATTCGGGGCAATCAGGAATTGCGTAACCTAGTGCAGTCGCTACTCCGCCGAGTATAAGCAGTGCGCCTATGACCTTATAGAGAATGCCGAGAATCAATGGTCGGCTCAGAGTCGCAAAGAATTGCCATCTCCAACGCCAAAAGTTCGGTTTTTCCTCCACATAGTACTTAGTAAACAGGGCTCTGGATTCTTTCAATTTCAGGCTCCGGGAGCCAACTAGGAAAAGAGAACCGAGCAATAAACAGGCCGCCGCGATTAGAAGGTCGTGCATAGTCGCTTGAAGCAATAGTAACAAATGGTTGCTACAATTCCGTCATGAAGAAGGTCCAGCTTTGGGGCGGTGGGATTATCCTTGCGGTAATCGTTGCTTACGCTGCCCACGCGGCATACGTACTCATAACCATCGATGGTCCTGCGTTGGATCGCGAGAGTAAGGCCTGGGTAGACGAGATTTTGCCGCAGATTCTAACCACATGGGATAGCCAAGCAATAACCAAGCACGCGAGTTCTGAGTGGCTTGCTAGCGTCCCTGCCGATGAAAATGAGCGATACGCCGTATGGGCGCGAGAGAATATCGGAACCCTAACAAAGTACGGCACTTCAACCGGAGAGTCGGGCATTCACATCAATAACTTTTCTTCTAAGATCACTGCAGAGTATGTTGTCGAAGCAGATTTTACGAAAGGTCACGCGCGCGTTTTTATCCAAGGAGTCATGGAGAATGATGAATGGAAGATTTTCATGTTGCATGTCGACACGAATCCAAATCTGAGATGGTGGAATGGTCATCTCACCGAACAAGCACCACTTGAAAACGTCGGCGAATCACAGACTGTTGATGGCGTCACCTACAAGAAAATTTGGAATTGGTAGGTCTAATGTACGAGCAATCCTTGCTATAGGTTTTCCCAACCTCGGGTATCAACAAACCAGATAGTGTAAACCGAGAGAAGGTTGTCCAGCCGATCAAGTTGAGTTCGTATATCGGAGTCGCAAAGGTCGGTTCTCGAAAGTATTTCCGTTTGCTTTCTTCCCATGTGGGCATTCCATGTATTTCTGCTGTTTCGGATTTTTTGAATGATTGCACTGCTGTAGACCTCATCGACAATCTTCTTTGCTGCAGAGTTTTTGACGAACCACGGCTCTGTACGAAATGAAATATTCTCTTTATTCCGTCCGTGGTTAGTGTCGAACATTTTGGACACGAGCGTAATCGTTCGCTCGTGCAGCGCCGCACAACATGTACCAAGATCTGACAGGTCCATGTACTTTACGCCTGATTTCAAATCACCATGTGCCCGCCGTTCTAATTCTGGATGCAATTTGCAAAGCAAGTCAAAACTCTTCTGCGCCTCTGATAAGAGGTATTGCAGCGCCATGCATGGGTTCCTTTTAGTTGCTCTTTGAATTGTCATGAGTCATCGCTGTACTAAATCCCTTCCATTGCTCCTTATAGCGCTCCTCGGCGTCAGCCATAGCCCGAGCAACTCTTGCTTCTAATCTTTTGTCTACTTCGACCACGCCTCCAAACATCCGGAATGGACCCTCGTACCGTAGACGTACAAAGTTGGGTGCTTTGTAATAAAGGTGAAGATATTGGCGCGCAGTTGCTAGCGCCTTACTGGCGACGGGAATATTTGCATCTAGAAGTATTCCCTGTACAGCAGTTTTCATACCCGCCAAATGGGACGATAGAAGTTGTTTCTGCCGTTCCGCAGTCAAATCCATACTTGATGCTGCAACGATGCGTTCATGGTTTTCGCGCAGCCCTCTCCTAAACTCATATTGGAGATCAGCGAGTGCATTATTTATATCTTTCAGCATCACATCACAAGCGAGCAGTTTGTTCGCTAGGTATAGACTTCTGGTGCCCGTATTCAAAAACTTATCGCCGTAATCTAGTTTTACTGTAGGAAAATTTGTATCCGCGAAAAAGAATGCAGTCGCTGGGCGGGTAGGTATTTCCTGAAGCGCAGCGTCCATTCTTTCATTGAACAGTTCGAGTTCCTTCCGTGCCGCGTATAGCCCCGTTAGAGCGCTGGCGATCAACATGTCGAGTTCAGCGAGAGTTCGCATAAATTGCCTGTTGTTCTGCCACCACAGAAGCGCCAGTGAGAAAAGAATCGGGATCAATGCACCTAGGAATGCTCCCGCGAAATCTTGCCACTCATGCAATAGGGGTATATATGCGGCTATTTGGTCCATACTTTGGCAATGCAAGTAAATCATGGCAATACATCCTGTCGAGTAATCTGACAAATCTGACAGATATGCGGGATAATGGGGCTATGGCAGTAGCATCCGTACAGGAGCGTATAGCTCGCAATAGGCAGAGAGGGAGGGATGCGGCCAAGAACACTTTTATCACCGTCGCGAGAGGAAGGGATTCGGTCAAGCGCTCGAAAAGTCTTCGCCAAGACTTTTCTCCGCCTGACCACGCTCGCGCATCCCCGTGCGCTCACGGGGCCCCAGCGCTCGCTTTCGAATCCCTCCCTCTTGCTCGCAATGATGAATCAAAAAAGCGCCTTGCCGGCGCATTTTTTGAATCATTGCGGAGAGGGAGGGATTCGAACCCTCGGAGCCCTTTAGAGGCTCAACACATTAGCAGTGTGCTCCATTCGACCACTCTGGCACCTCTCCATATGCGCTACGCGCACTTCACAAAGGATGCCGTGTGGTCGAACGAGTTCGTCCGCCTCGCGCCTGTTCGTCGGCCGTGTGGCCTCCTTACTTTGGCGCGTCCCTTCGGGACCGGGAAAAACGCTCAATCGCATTTTTCCCACTCTGGCACCTCTCCGTGAGTGCCCAAAATACCACACAACGGTGCGGAAATAAACGCCTCGATTTCGATGAGTGGTTTGCGAGGGCGTATACTATCGAGAATGCGTCATCTTCACATCCGTAAGCGTGTCTCGAAATCGCTTGAACCCTATCCCGCGCGCACGATGGGGAAGCGAGTGCTCGATGGTGCTGTCTATGCAGTCGGTACGCTGGGACCTGTCATGACGATCCCGCAAATCATATTGATATATTCGACGCAAGAAGCGGCGGGCATTTCGCTCATCACATGGCTCACCTGGGCGCTCTTTGATATTCCTTGGATACTCTACGGACTCGTGCATCGTGAGATGCCAATCGCAATCACGTATTCACTTTGGTTTATAGCAAATCTTACCGTCGCTTTTGGCGCGGTCTTGTACGGCTAAAGATTCCAGAGGAATTTTCTTATGCACGGGCAAGCCCTGCTCCGCCGAGGCTACGCACGGGCAAGCGCGATGAGATTCACGTTCGCCCCCGCACGCCGCAGGGGAGTCGCGGCGTTCGCCAGGGTAGCGCCGGTGGTCGTCACATCATCGATGAGATAGATGTGCACACCCCTCAGGTCCACATCATCGCGAAGCGCAAATGCGCCCGCGACGTTGCTCAGCCTCTCGCTGCGATGCAGCTTCGTTTGCGGCTTGGTCGCGCGCGTGCGTACCAGTACATCACGGGAAAGCGCAGCGTGCGTGCCATCGCGAAATTCCTGAGGGAGTCGCTCGAGTACCGACTCTATCTGATTGTATCCGCGCGCTCTCTCGCGGGATGTATGGAGTGGTAGCGGGATGAGCAGTACCTTTTTTGTTGAAAATGTCCTATCACCGGCGATCTCTTCCATCAAATATTCGCCGACGACCGAGGCAAGGAGGTGCGCCGCGCGACCCCCGCCGTCGTATTTGAGTGATTGGACAAGATCTTGTACCGCGCGCTCTTTGTAATCCATAAGTGTGGTGATGCGCACCCCAAGGAGGTCATGAGTGGTGGGAGACAGGGGTATATCTTGAAGAGAAATAGCGCGCACATGCGCGGTCCTCGCGCGAGGTGGTAATACGCTGTCGATGAGGAGTGAAAACCCGTCGAGAAGCGTCCCGAGAACATTCTTCATGAGCGTATTGTATGCCCGTGCTAGACTCGTCATATGGATTTGGCCGCTCAGAAGTGCATACCATGCGAGGGAGGTGTGTCTCCGCTTACAAAAGATGAAGCTGAGGCGCTTCTCGCACAGTTGCGCGGATGGGAATTGTCCGACGGCGCTAAGAAGATTGAGAAAACATGGAAGTTTGCCGACTTCGCGAAGGCGCTCGCGTTTGTAAACGCAGTCGGTGCGCTTGCTGAAGCGGAGAATCACCACCCAGAGATAGAGCTTGCATGGGGAAAAGTAGAAATTGAACTCTCGACGCACGCGATAGGGGGACTTTCCGAGAATGATTTCATTCTGGCGGCGAAAATTGACCAGATTGCGTAAGGATGCGTGATATAATTTCTCGATGGCGTTCTCCCTGAGCGGTCTTTTTGGCGGTACGAAAAACGAAGGCAGCGTCGTAGGTGTCGACATCGGGAGCTCTACCGCGAAAGTCGTGCAGTTGCGATCTTCGCGAGGCATCGCAATACTTGAAACATACGGAGAGATTGCGCTCGGTCCCTACGCAGACCAGCCAATAGGCAAAGTCGTGAAGCTTGCACCGGAAAAAATGGCGCAGGCACTCGCCGATCTTATGAAAGAGGCAAACGTGACCTCGAAAAGTGCTGGTGTATCGATCCCGTTCTCCTCGAGCCTTGTCTCGGTGCTCGACTTGCCCAAAGTCGATGCGGAGTCGCTCAAGCGAATCGTGCCTATCGAAGCGCGCAAATATATTCCTGTGCCGGTTTCTGAAGTCACACTCGATTGGTTTGTGATTCCTCAAGATGAGGCGACCGATAGTGCATTCGACCAGCTTCAGACGCAGACCAAAATGCAGGCACGCGGACAGGAGGTCCTGCTTGTAGCGATTCACAACGACACGCTCCACACATACCAATCCGTGATGGAGACAGTCGGGCTGAATGCGGGCTTCTATGAGATAGAAATATTTAGCGCGCTGCGGAGCGCGCTCGGTCACGGACTCGCTCCCATCATGATTGTCGACCTCGGAGCGAGCACGACGAAGATGTACATCATTGAGCGCGGCATCGTGCGCATGACACACTTGCTTACGCTCGGTGGCCAGCAGATCACGGAGACGCTCGGCAGGACGATGAACTGGGAATTTGAAAAAGCAGAGCGCATCAAGCGCGAAAGGGGACTCGTGAGCTCGAGCGTCTATGCCGATGAAGAGAATGCGCGCATCAAGGAGGCACTGTTATCAACATTGTCCCGTGTGTTCGGTGAGGTGAATCGGGTACTATTGAGCTACGGGCAGCGATACAATAAAAATGTATCAAGCGTCGTATTGACGGGCGGGGGCGCTGCGCTTCCCGGAATAGTTGAAGCCGCGAAAGAATCTTTGAGTGCGCAAGTCTCAATCGCGGACCCGTTCTCTCATACAGAAGCACCGGCATTTCTTGGCGATGTCTTGAGGGAAATCGGACCTGGATTCTCGGTGGCAGTCGGCCTCGGTCTTCGCAAACTCAAACGCGCATAAATTATGGAATCAGGCATACAATCGTCATTCATCCCGCAAGACGCCGCGCGCCCCACACAGGGTCCGCGCAGAGTGAAGTCGGGAGGCCTTGGCGAGCTCATGTTTTTGGTCGCGATAGTCCTCTTTGTCACATCGGCGGCACTTGCCGGTGCGGTCTTTTTGTACGAGCAATACACGCTCTCGAGCTCTACGAGCAAGAGCGAGCAACTCAAGCGTGCGAAGGAAGCATTTGAACCCGCTCTCATCCATGAGCTCACGCGTCTCGACGATAGGATGCGAGCCGCAGACCATGTACTCGGTGCCCACGTCGCGCCACTCGCTCTTTTTGATGCACTGCAGCAGACGACACTCACGACCGTCTCCTTCAAGTCGCTCTCCTTGGAGGTCATCGACTCTCAAAATATCAACGTAAAGATGGCGGGGGTGGCGCAGGGGGTAAACTCAATCGCACTCCAGGCTGACCTCTTTAGCAAGAGCGGTGTCATCACCAATCCTATCTTTTCCGATATCAACAGGCAGGTCGACGGCGTCCACTTCAACATGAGCGCACTCGTCAATCCCGCCGCTGTCAATTACTCGCATCTCATCAACACAGCGGGCGCCGGCGCAAGTCTCCCTGCGCAGACTCAAGAGCCTTCATCGCCGTTCTCATCGCCCCCTCCGGCGGAGGGGCAGGCACCGCAAACGCAGCAACAACCTACTGGTGCGTCCACCACGGCACCGACGCAATAATATGTTCAAGACAATCTTCTCAATGCTCAGTCTCGTCGCCGCAGGTGCACTCTTCTTCATGTACACCCAACCGACATACGACCAGGTAAAGGCGGCAAACGCTCAGATATCTCAATATAATGAGGCGCTCAACAAGGCTGCGGAGCTCCAGCAGCTCAAACAGTCGCTCCTGTCCAAATACAACACATTCAATCCGAGTGATATTGAGCGATTACAAAAGCTCTTGCCCGACCACGTCGACAACGTCCGACTTATTCTCGATATCGATAGCGTGGCGGGAAGGCGCGCCATGGCGATTCAAAACGTCGTCGTGAGCTCTTCTCAGACCGCGAAGTCATCGCAGACAGCGATTGGCACAGTGAGCTCGTCGAAACAGAAATACGATTCACTGACGGTACGTTTTACGACGCAGGGTACCTATGACAACTTCCGCGGCTTCCTCGATGATATCCAGAGAAGTCTCCGTATCGTCGACCTTACTTCGCTGTCGATTACTCGCACAGGCGAAGGTGCAGCGGGGGGCACAGTCGCGCCGCTCTACAACTACGAAGTCACGATGCGTACCTACTGGCTCAAATAATACCTATGTCGTGGATAATGCATAACAAACTCATATTTATCGTCCTCATCGGCGTTATTGCTGGTGGTGCCTGGTACGGACTCTCTATTTCGGGTGCTCCTGAGCCGCTCCTCGTGACCACGACGCCAGAGGGTACTTCAGTATCGGCGCAGAGCACCGACCAAGAAATAATCGGGACGCTTCTCGCGCTTCGCGCCGTGACGCTCTCGGGTTCTATCTTCTCCGATCCGAGCTTTGTCACGCTGCAGGACTTCGGCACGACAATCGTCCCTGAGCCTGTCGGCCGCGAAAACCCTTTTGCTCCACTTCGCACGACTGTTCCAGCAAGCGCTGGTGCGGGAGCCGCAAAGCTCTTCACCCCCAGCGGGCGTTAAGATATGCCAAGTTCCTCTGGAGCGCCGGCAGAAACCGAGGTCCCGGTGCGGGAGCTGGGTGATATCAAAGTTCCGTACGAGGTCCTCAAGCTCATCCCAGAGGAATCTGCGGAGCACTATAAGCTCGCGCCCATTACGGTGACTGACGGCATCCTCGAAGTGGGTATGGTCGAGCCGGACAATATTCAAGGCGTCGATGCGCTCAACTTCATCTCGCGCACGAGTGGAATGCCCTTTAAGATATTCCCAATAACCCAGGCTGATTTTGAAAAAGTGCTCGCCATGTATCGGGGACTTCGCGGTGATGTAGCAAAAGCCGTGTCCGATCTGCAAACGGAGCAACATGCAAATCCAGCTCCGAAAAACGAAAACGAATCCTCGTCGCTCGACCTCGAGGATCCTACTATCGCAAAGAATTCCAACGGGGAAGCGATACAAGAAGATGCGCCCGCCATCAAGATTGTCTCGACCATACTTCGCTACGCCATAGACGGGCATGCATCCGACGTGCACATAGAACCGCTCGCATCGGGTGTGAGGGTACGCTACCGCGTCGACGGAGACCTCCATACGAGCGTCGTGCTTCCCATGCAGACACATCGCGCGATTGTTGCACGTATTAAAGTGCTTGCGTCTATCCGTCTCGATGAGAGGCGCAAGCCCCAAGACGGACGCTTTTCCGCAAGCATCGACAATCGTCAGATAGACTTCCGCGTATCGACATTCCCGTCGTACAACGGAGAGAAGATCGTGATACGTATTCTCGACCGCGACCAAGGCTTTATCCCGCTCGATCAGATAGGTCTCACTGAACGTAGTCTCGGAATGATGCGCGCTGCGATTACGAAACCCCATGGACTCATCCTTATCTCTGGTCCTACAGGAAGCGGTAAGTCGACCACGCTCTACTCCATGCTCGCCGAGCTCGACCGTGAGCACAAAAACGTCCTCTCGCTCGAAGATCCTATCGAGTATTTCGTCGACGGCATCATCCAGTCACAAGTGCACCCGGAAATCGGGTACACGTTTGCGACGGGTTTAAGAACTACGCTCCGTCAGGACCCCGATGTCATCATGGTGGGAGAAATACGCGACGGTGAGACCGCAAAGCTCGCGATACAAGCGGCGCTCACAGGGCACCTCGTACTCTCGACGATTCACACCAATGATGCGGTGGGCACGATACCTCGTCTTATCGACATGGGTGTGGAGCCGTATCTTCTTCCGCCAGTTCTCATTCTGTCTATCGCACAGCGTCTCGTACGCACGTTCTGCGAGGGAGGAGAACAGCAAATCGAGCTCTCTCCGAGTCAGCGCAAAAGTATCGAGGCGGAGCAAGCGTCGCTTCCTGAGAAGTATCGCTTTCCGATACCAAGTGTCGCGTACGAAGCTCAGAGAACCCCCACGTGCCCAACCGGCATGCGGGGCCGTATGGCAGTGTTCGAGGTCATGGAAATGACGTCGCAGATTGAACGCATCGTGCTCGAGAACCCTATCGAGTCGAAGCTATGGGAAGCGGCGCGTGCGCAAGGCATGCTCACGATGCGCGAGGATGCTATGATGAAAGCGTTCGACAAGAAAATTCCATTCTCGGAAATAAACAATCTCAGTAGAGCGATGTTGGTGGACGAAGTCCAGGAAGCGCCCACGCCGCTCGTAGAAGTAGCGAAAGAAGTATGAATGACGCACCTGTCGTGAATATCCTTATTGTTGACGACGACAAATTCCTTTTGGACATGTACGTGATGAAGTTCACGCAACAGGGATACAACGTCCATGCTGCACTCTCCGCACACGATGCGATAGAAATCCTCAAGCAAGGTTTTCCAGCCGACGTGGTCGTATTTGATCTCATCATGCCCGATTGTGATGGGTTTCAATTCTTGGAAAAAATCCGCGATGAGAAGCTTGCCGAAAAAGCGCTCAAAGTAGCGCTTACCAATCAGAGTACTGATGCGGAAAAAGAGAAGGCGCATCAGCTCGGCGCCGATCACTTCATCGTGAAGGCCACGATGATACCGTCTGAAGTTGTCAACATGATAGATACTGTGCTCAAAGCGGGTAAGGCGTCATAATATATATTCTATGGACTACGCAGCTCTTTTGAAAAAGTACATCAATATCGTCATCAACGAGGGCGCGTCCGACCTGCATCTCTCGACTGGCGCGCATCCCACCGTGCGCGTCGCTGGAGTACTTGCCCCCATGCTCAAGGAGGATGTACTCAAGCCCGAAGACACCAAGGGTTTTGTGCACGCCATGCTCACGACGGAGCAGGAAAAGATATTTCTCGCGACCCAGGAGATAGACTTCGCGTTTGAGAGCGACGACGGGACGCGCTTTCGCGGTAACGCGTTTGTGCAGAGAGGGTCTATATCCGTCGCACTTCGACTCATTCCCAAAAAGATTCGCACCATTGCCGAGCTAGGTTTGCCCGATATTCTCTCGTCGTTTGCGCGTCGCTCTCAGGGATTTTTCCTTGTCGTAGGTCCCGTGGGACAGGGAAAGACGACAACTCTCGCCGCGCTCATCGACATGATCAACGGGGAGCGCATGGAGCACATCGTCACCATTGAGGACCCCATCGAATATGTGTATGAGCCCAAACAGTCGCTCATCGACCAGCGCGAAGTGCGCGTGGATACGAAGGATTTTGCCACGGCACTCACATCGGCGTTCCGCCAAGATATCGACGTGCTCTTAGTCGGCGAAATGCGCGATCCAGAGACGACCGCAGCAGCAGTCTCTGCTGCCGAGACCGGTCACCTCGTCTTTTCCACGCTCCACACCAACAATGCAGCGCAGACAGTCGACAGAATCATCGACATTTTCCCTGCAGCGCAGCAAGATCAGATACGCTTGCAGCTTGCGGCCTCACTAGCCGGGATTTTTTCACAGCGTCTCGTGCCGCGCATATCAGGAGGGCTCATCCCCGCATGCGAACTTCTCATCAACAATAAGGCGGTTGCGAACCTCATTCGCGAGAAGCGAACGCATGAGATCAATACCGTGATCGAGACATCATCGCAAGATGGGATGATCGACATGAACCGCAACCTCTCTGAGCTCGTCGCGCGAGGGGAGATTACGACCGAGACCGCGTATCAGTATTCTTTCAATCCCAACGCGCTCGAGAAGTTGATGTAGTATGGCGGTATTCAATTACACCGCGCTCGATAGCGAAGGAAATGAGCGGCAAGGCACTATCGACGCCGTAACGGAGGATGTCGCGATTACTGCATTGCAGAGGCGCGGCCTCGTCGTCTCATCGGTCGGTCCGGCAGCGGGGAAAGCGGTGCTCGACACGCGCATCTCGCTCTTTGAGCGCATCTCCAATGCCGACGTCGTGATGCTCTCTAGGCAGATGACGACGCTCTTTGAAGCGCAAGTTTCCGCACTCCGCGCGTTTCGTCTGCTCGCCGCCGAAGCTCGTACGGCTTCGATGGGAGATAAACTCACTGAAATCGCCAACGATATTCAGAGCGGAAGCACGATATCGTCGGCACTCTCAAAACACCCGAAGGTATTTTCGTCGTTTTATGTAAACATGGTCCGCGCCGGCGAAGAATCCGGTAAGCTCGATGAGACGTTTGCCTTCCTCGCCGACTATCTCGACAGAAACTATGAGTTGACGCAGAAAGCGCGCAACGCGCTCATCTATCCTGCCTTCATCATGACGACATTCGTCGTGGTCATGATTCTCATGCTCACGCTTGTCATCCCGAACCTCTCTTCCATGCTCGCCGAGTCCGGCCAAGCCATCCCTATCTATACGAAAGTCGTCATAGCACTGAGCAACTTCTTTAGGCATTACATCTTGCTCATCCTCGTGCTGCTCGTCATGGGATCTATTTTCCTCGTGAGATACGGTCGCACCAACGCAGGAAGGGAGCTCTTCTCGAGAGCACGACTTGAGATTCCGGCAGTGGGAGGGATCTATCAGAAAATCTACCTATCACGATTGGCTGACAACCTATCCACGATGCTCAAGAGCGGTATACAGATTCTGCGCGGCATCGAAATCACTGCGAGCGTGGTAGAAGACGCGACATACGAGCGTATTCTCAACGCAGCCGCGGCAGATGTGAAGGCAGGGCTTCCCGTCTCGGAGGCGCTGCGCAAACACCCCGAAATCCCCGGTATCGTCGTGGCTATGATGAAGATAGGTGAAGAGACCGGTAACATGGGGGCGATTCTTGAGACTATTGCACGCTTCTATCGCAGAGAGGTCAACAATGCTGTCGACACGCTCGTCGGCCTCATTGAGCCTTTTATGATTGTCGCGCTCGCCGTCGGTGTAGCGATTCTCCTCGCATCGGTACTCATACCTATCTACAACATCGCATCGGGCTTCTAGTCGCCTGCCCCGTACCAAACTCAGCAAAGTGTGCGGCTGCAACGTACTTGCTTCTCTACATTTTGACTGAGATTTTATTTGACAAGGCGCGGTGAGAGTTTTGATGTGGGGTTATCCACAGAGCCGTAGGGCAGCGTAAAAGGGCGGTATACAATTGGCGTACTTACTAGAAAAAACGTTTACAGAAAGAAATTATGAAAAAGATTAATAAGCGCGGCTTCACTCTCATCGAGCTCCTCGTCGTGATTGCCATCATCGGCATTCTCTCGTCGGTCGTGCTTGCGTCGCTCAACAGCGCCCGTCAGAAGGGTCGTGATGCCCGCCGTATCGCAGACATCAAACAGTTGCAGCTCGCTCTTGAGCTTTATTACGATGCCAATGGCAAGTACCCAAGTGCTATCTCGACTACGACCGTGGTCACCTCAGGGTACATCGCCGCTATCCCACAGGATCCCTCGACAGCCGCTGCGTATAGCTATGCGGGACTCGGAAGTGGGGCAACATGCACGAGCTACCATCTCGGCGCGACGCTCGAGCAGACGGGCCACTCGTCGCTCAACGGGGACAATGACGCCGCTGCAGGTACTGCGTGCACGGGCTCAGCCGCCGACTTTGCTGGGACTGACCCAATCTACGACGTCAAACCGTAATTCCTCCTAAGAATACTGAGAGTAACCCCGCTCCGTCAGCCGACGGAGGCGGGGTTTTCTCATGGTGAGCCGGGGTATACCTCATGAGATAAAGAAATCGAGAATGCGCCTGCGGTCTGGCGGTGCTATCTCACGGGGTATACTAGAGTGCAATGCTCTTCCTGATTGCGGGACTCTTCGGTTTAATCGTCGGTAGCTTCCTCAATGTGCTCGTGATGCGGCACGGCGCTCGCTCGCTCAGTGGTCGCTCGATATGCTTCTCATGTTCGGCGCAGATACGGTGGTACGACAACATCCCGCTCATCTCATGGCTGGTACTCAGGGGACGCTGTCGCAATTGCCGCAGCGCAATATCGATGCAGTATCCGCTCGTCGAGGCACTCACTGGCGTGCTCTTTGCGCTCATAATGCCCATACTTGTGCGAAATACCGATGTTCTCTCCGTGCAGGATGTGACAACCTTCATCGCGCACACGCTGCTTGTGGCGCTTCTTATCGCGATTGCAGTGTACGACGCACGTCACACCATCATCCCCGATGTATGGGTCTATGCGTTTGCTGTACTCGCGCTCGTGATAGCACTCCTCACACATCCGGTACCGCTTACCTTTATCCTTCTGTCTGGTCCAGCGGCTGCCTTGCCACTCTTCACGCTCTGGCTCGTATCCCGCGGTGCGTGGATGGGGCTCGGTGATGCGAAGCTCGCGCTCGGCTTCGGATGGTTTCTCGGGCCGCTCTTCGGCATCATCGCCATTTTTCTCGCGTTTGTGATTGGCGCTATCGTGAGTGTGTGCGTTCTTCTTCCGCTCCCGCACGTCGTAGCGTGGTTGCGCAAGAGGGGGATAGCTCGATTGAGTGGAGGCGCTGCACACTTTACAATGAAGAGCGAAGTCGCGTTTGGACCGTTCCTAGTCGCCGCATTCTTCGTTACATGGATTTCTCTTCTCTATCAAATCCCGCTCCCGCTATGAGTCGTCTCTTAGTGCGAGGGACGAAAGCGTTTACGCTGATTGAGATGCTCGTGGTGATTGGCATCATGGTGCTCATATCCGGACTCATTCTGGTAAACAATAATCGATTCGGCGGTGTCGTGCTGCTCCAGAATCTCGCGTACGATATCGCGCTCTCGGTGCGCCAAGCGCAGGTGTACGGTATTGCCGTTCAGCGATTCAATAGTTCCTTCAGCGCGGGCTATGGCATGCATTTTCAGGTCGATGCTGGTTCAGAAGGGCAGTCGGCATATGTTCTCTTTGCCGACGCGCTCTCGCCAGAAAACGGATACTACGATTGCCCTGAGCCTGGGACCGCCAACTGCGAGCTCGTGCAGTCGACCTCTATCGCGACGGGCTACCATATAACCGAACTCTGCGTCACGCCGCCGGGGGGTATCGAGCGATGCGATGTTACGTCACTCGACGTCACGTTTAAGCGCCCTGAGCCAGACGCATACATACGATCTTCAGATGTGGTGGGCATCAACGAATCCGGTGAAATCCATGTCACGTCGCCACGCGGCGATACCAAGGTGATTTCGATTCAGGCCAACGGCCAGATATCAGTGCAATAAATATGAGAAAGACAACACACGCACGCGGATTTACCTTGGTGGAAATGATTGTGGCGGTCGGCCTCTTCGCCGTGGTGATGGTCGTCTCGATTGCGGCGCTCCTCTCGCTTGTGGAGGCAAACAGACGTGCGCAGGCGCTGCAATCTGTGATGAATAACCTCAACGTTGCGGTCGACGGTATGGTGCGTTCGCTCCGAGAAGGCTCCGGATACCACTGCGGCTCTATTCCGGTCGGCGATGCGACGGCCGACTGTACCGAGGGGCAGGATATGATTGCTTTCAAGCCATTCAGTACGGAGGTCACAGACCCGCCACACTGGCTCTACTGGTTTGAAGAGGATGCAAATGGTGTGGGCAGACTCTACAAGTCTGAAGATGGCACGAAAGCCGGCGGGCTGCCGATTACATCGCCTGAAGTTGTCATCGACTCGGTCGTATTCTACATAATCGGCTCCACACGCGGAGGTGGTGACACAATACAGCCGAAGGTCACCATCGTGATAAAGGGCACGGCGGGCCATAAGGTAACCTCCCAGACCACATTCCACGTACAAGCTACCGCGGTGCAGCGCGTACTCGATCTATGATGCATGCTCGAAGACATTCTGGGTTCACACTCATCGAGACGCTCGTCGCGGTCTCACTGCTGACCATAGCGATTGTCGCCCCGATGACACTCACGCAGCAGAGCCTCTCTTCTGCATACTATGCACGCGACCAAATCACCGCCTACAATCTTGCACAGGAGGGAATCGAATCTGTGCGCGCTATTCGAGATAGTCAGATTCTCAGCATATCGCAAACGGCAGATGCTTCCGGCATCGATCTATTTGGAGAAATTCCCGTGAATCAGGACTTCACCATAGATGGGCTCGATACCAATCCCGCCACTGCGATGGAAACCTGTGCGGGCGCGTGTGCAAACATGCAACTCAGTCCCGACGGTACGCTCTATGGGTACGGTGGTGGGTGGACTGATACGAAGTTCAGGCGCACGCTCAAGGCGACGTACGTGGGCGAGTCGCAAGATGAGATACGCCTCGCTGTCACGGTCTCGTGGGTCGCGATCTCCGGCCAGACAAAGACATTCACCATCTACGAAAATGTATACCGCTGGATTAACGATGGCAGCGCCGCTCTATGATGAAGAAATTCCGCACACAAAGAGGATTCACTTTGCTTCTCGCAGCGCTCGTGGCATCGATTGTGCTCGCACTCGGAAGTTCGATTTTCACCATTGCGCGCAAGCAAGTGACGCTCTCGTCTCTCGGTCGTGATTCGCAATTTGCCTTTTATGCGGCAGACACGGGAGCAGAGTGTGCGCTGTACTGGGATATCCGTCACGCTGCATTTGGTGACACTGTTCCTGCAACTGCGCCATCGTGCGCAGGGCAGGTGCTCGGCGAAGTGGTGACAGTGGGTGCTCGCAGTGCCGCTCCTTACACCATCGAGTTTGACATGGACTTGTTTGTCGATGCCGACGGGGTCGCTGGTACATTTGACGACGATGGGTACTGCGCTCGTGTGAGTATCACCAAAAATACGGACAATCCGTTTACGGTTATTCGTTCGGACGGGTACTCGACAGCATGCGCGACGACAGACACGAGCGCGAGAGCCCTGCAGCGCTCCGTGCAGCTCCAATACTAGAGGGGCCAGGTTTGCTATCATGGCGCCATGACAGCGCCAAAGGATGTACAGACACGATACGAGAAGCTTAAAGATGCGATACACCGGTACCGGACGCTCTACCATGTCTATGACAAAGAAGAGATATCTCAAGCGGCGCTGGATTCTCTCAAGCACGAACTGAGTGAGATTGAGGCACGCTACCCCTCACTCATCACACCAGATAGCCCCTCGCAGCGTGTAGCAGGTAGACCGTTGCCGGGCTTTAAGAAAGTGCGCCACAAGGTCGCGCAATGGTCTTTCAACGATGCATTTTCACCCGATGATATGCGCGATTTTGACGTGCGAGTCAAACGATTCTTAAAGGCGGCCGGCATCAACAAAGCGCCGCAATACACAGCGGAATTGAAGATAGATGGCCTAAAGGTTGTACTTGAATACGCCGCGGGCGTACTGCACACGGCGGCAACGCGAGGAGATGGGGTAGTCGGGGAAGACGTTACGCACAATATCCGCACGATAGAATCCGTACCGCTGAAGCTAGAGCGTCCTGTCGACATCATCGTAGAAGGTGAAGTATGGATGAGTGCGTCGGGACTACGTGAAGTCAACAAGGAGCGTGAGAAAGCGGGCGAGCAGGTTTTTGCGAATCCCCGCAACGCAGCAGCAGGATCAATCCGCCAACTCGATCCGAGCATCGCTGCCAAAAGGAAGCTCGATATGTTCGTCTATGATGTCGCGTCCTCATCTGAGCCGATGCCCGCGACACAGACAGAGGAACTCGAGTACCTGCGCGCTCTAGGATTTAAAGTGAATCCCAATTTTATGCAGGCAAAAGATATCGAAGATGTCATCGAATATTGGGACACGTGGAAACATAAAGGACGCAAGCAAGAATACTGGGTCGACGGCATCGTCGTAAAAGTCAGCGATAGACTCTCGCAAGAAGCGCTCGGCTATACCGGCAAGGCGCCGCGCTTTGCAATTGCGTTCAAATTCCCCGCAGAGCAGGTCACGACAATTCTCGAAGATATCGTACTGCAGGTGGGTCGCACCGGCGTACTTACTCCTGTCGCGCACCTTCGCCCGGTGTCGGTCGCAGGCTCCGTCGTCTCGCGTGCGACTTTGCACAACGAAGATGAGATACAGCGGCTCGATGTGCGCATAGGGGATACCGTCATACTCCAAAAAGCGGGAGACGTGATACCGGATATCGTGAGTGTCGTAAAGGAGCTTCGTCCGAGAGGTGCGAAAGAGTATGAATGGCCGACGCACGTGCCAGAGTGCGGAGGAGATGGCCGTATCGAGCGTGTGCCAGGCACCGCGGCGTGGCGGTGCGTCAACAAGAACTCGTTCGCTATCATACGGCGCCGCTTCTACAATTTTGTCGGGAAACATGCGCTCGACATAGAAGGCTTCGGCCCGAGGACCATCGACCAGCTTCTCGAGAAAGGTCTTGTGCAGCACTATGACGAACTCTTTACGCTCACCGAGGGTGACCTCCTCACGCTTGAGGGTTTTGCGGATGTGTCGGCAAAGAAAACAATCGACGCTATTCAGAGGTCACGCCGAGTTGAGCTCGCGAGACTCCTTGTAGGTCTGTCGATTCCGCAGGTGGGGGAGGAGACGGCGATTCTCTTGGCTGAACACTTTCGCTCCCTCGAGAAGCTTGCTGCGGCTTCAGAAGACGAGCTCACCGAACTGAGTGGTGTAGGACCGAAAGTGGCAGCTGAGATAGTGGAATGGTTCTCACTGAAGCGACACCAAGAGCTCATCGAGAATCTCCAGAAGGTGTTTACCATCGTGGCTCCAGCGAAGAAAGAGAAGGCCGCACTTCCGCTCGCAGGCAAAACATTTGTCCTCACCGGCAGCATGGAGAGCATGTCGCGCGATGAAGCGAAGGCGAAAATACGCACACTCGGCGGTGACGTCTCGGGCTCCGTGTCTAGAAAGACATCGTACGTGGTTGCTGGGGAAGAAGCCGGGACGAAACTAGATAAAGCTCGAGAGCTTGGTGTGCCCGTACTGGCAGAAGCGGAGTTTCTGCGCCTGCTGCAAGCAGGTGGAAGGGGGTCGGGGAAACTAGAGTTTCCCCGTGGAGGAAAGCAGCCCGCCGACGGCGGGCGTTGAGAACCATGGGTTCTCAAAGCAAAATTCCTCAAAAGAGAGGAATTTTGCTATGCTATGCGCATGACGAACATCGATATCCGCGCGCTGGCGAAACTAGCCCGCTTAGACATATCAGATGTCGAAGTCGAGAAGCTCGAGAAGGAGATACCCGGCATCTTGGGCTTTGTGGAGACTATACAGAAAGCCTCAGTTTCCGAAGAGGTGCACGCGCCAGGGCTGCGCAATGTCATGCGAGAAGACGATGGCGCGCATGAGAGTGGCCTGTATACAAAGGAGCTTCTTGAGGCAGCTCCATCTAAAAACGGTGATCGCATTGCCGTAAAACAGGTTGTATCTAGGAAAACTAAATAATATGGACCTCTCGAAGCTCACCATTGCGGATGCTCGTCGCGCACTCGATGCTAAGGAGTATTCAGCACTCGATTTGACCAACGCATATCTCGATTCGATACGAAAGAAAGACACAGATATCCATGCATATCTTGAGGTGTGGGAAGAGAGTGCTCGTGCCGAGGCAATAGCCGCTGATGAAGCAATAGCGCGAGGAGCACAAAAATCTCTGACAGGTATACCCCTGGCAATGAAAGACAACATTCTCATGCATGGGAGGAAAGCTTCCTCAGCTTCGAAAATCCTCGAGAATTATGTCGCATCATATGATGCGGGCGTTAGTGAGAAGCTCAAGGCTGAGGGAGTAGTTTTTCTCGGACGTACCAACATGGATGAGTTTGCAATGGGTAGCTCCACAGAGAACTCTGCATTTGGTCCAACCCGCAATCCTCGAGATATGAGCCGCGTGCCGGGAGGCTCCTCTGGTGGCTCTGCCGCGGCAGTCGCCGGGGATGAGGCATTGTGCTCGCTCGGCTCTGACACTGGAGGCTCTATTAGGCAGCCTGCATCACTTACGGGTTTGGTTGGTTTGAAGCCGACGTATGGCGAAATCTCACGCTTTGGGCTCATGGCAATGGGCAGCAGTCTCGACCAGATTGGGCCTCTCACAAAAACTGTAGAAGATTCGCGGATTCTTTTTGAGGCGATTCGCGGTCACGATAAACGCGACAGCACCTCATTGCCCGATGTCGCTCTCGGAAAAAAGACCCCTAAAGTACTGGGCGTACCGCGATTATTTTTCACGCAGGGTGTTGATGCGGATGTATTAGAGAACTTTGAAAAGACCCTCACTGTTCTCAAAGGTAAGGGATATGAGATTCGCGATATCGAATTGCCCAACGTCCCGTATTCACTTGCGGTGTACTACATCATTATGCCTGCGGAGGCTTCGACCAACCTCGCGCGGTACGACGGTATCCGATACGGTCTCTCCATGCTCGCGGACAATATCCATGATGTGTATGCAAAGACTCGGGCAGCGGGGTTCGGACCGGAAGTGCGCAGACGAATCCTTCTCGGAACGTTTGTACTCTCATCAGGGTACGTGGATGCGTACTATCGTCGTGCGCAAGCGGTACGAACTGAGATTCGCAATGAATTCCTCCGTGCATTTGAGAGCGGAGTGGATGCTGTGGTGACACCTACGACGCCATCGCCAGCATTTCGCTTTGGTGAAAAGTCTGACCCCGTCGCCATGTATACCGAGGACGTATTCTCAGTGCCGGTCAATCTTGCGGGTGTACCCGCGATTTCCGTGCCCTCGGGCACCGTGGAGCGCGATGGCGTGAGCCTCCCTATAGGATTCCAGATAATCGCTCCGCACAGGGCGGAAGATACGCTTTTTACAATCGGAAGTGACGTCGAGCGCGCATAGCGCGCGGTGGTGGGGAATACGTACCGTCTCTTTGTTTCGAGCGGGGTATACTTGCTTGCATGATAGAGGAGCCTTCGCTGACTGGCGGTATTTTCTGGGCGATGCGTTTTTTCACCGACATCGCGTTTCGATGGATTCCGGGGACAGTGCAGGTGGTAGCGGGAACCGCACCGCAAGCGGGGGATACGCCGCCGCCGATTCGCGCGATTACAGAACCCATCACGACGACCGATGTCGCGCACTTTCTCCAAACGAGCGCATCTGCAGATGCGTACAACAACCTCTATCAATACTGGACGCTCTGGATAGCCATCATCGTGATAGGGGGACTCCTTCTTTCGGCCAGCATTATTTACTGCGCGCTTCGCATCATGCAGGTTCGTCGTCATGAGCATGATATGTGGCATGCGGCGGCACATACCGTGGCGGCGCAGGACGTGCCAAAGACGCAGCTCAGGTGGAATCGAGTTCTGGAGCAAGTACATTCGGAAAATGAACAAGGGTGGCGACTCGCTATCCTCGAGGCCGACATCATGCTCAACGAGCTTCTCGATGTGCTCGGGTATCGTGGTGAGACGATGGCGGACAAGATGAAACAGATAGACCGCTCGCGCTTTCACACGGTGGACCTTGCGTGGGAAGCACATAGTGTACGCAACCAGATAGCGCACCAGGGTTCTATGAAGTCACTTGATTCGAGAGAGGCTCGTCGCATTGTTTCTCTCTACGAAAAAGTCTTTAAAGAGTTTGATTTTGTTTCGTAATTGAATTGCGGCGATACTCACTTTGTAGTAGAGTATGGCGCGATAGCGGGGTGGAGCAGTAGTAGCTCGCCAGGCTCATAACCTGGAGGTCGCGGGTGCAAGTCCCGCCCCCGCAACACGAAAACGAATTCACGCCGTCTAAGCGGCGTGTTTTCGTGTTGCGGGGGAGCGGCAGTGCACAGCACTGCCGCGTCGGGACTTGCAAGATTTTGCGGGGACCCGCGCAGTAGCGTGGGGAGCAAAATCAGGGCCGAGAGGAATTCCGGCTCGACGGAGCAGGAATGAGCTCTTGGCCAATGTCGTCCCGCCCCCCGCAACAAGCAAAACGCAAGCGCCCCAACGGGGCGTTTTGCTTTTGCGAAAGGAGCCCCTTCGCTTTGTGTCGGCCTTATCGCACGCACATCCCCACAAGGATTGCCATCGAGCAAGGAAGAGTCGCAAAGATGGTACTCTTGATGCATTATCCGGTTCATCCGCTCACTATGAGAAAAATTGGAATCGTCTTAGCGTCGTTCCTTGTCGTCCCGTTATTGGCGTCAGCGCAAAGTTCTTCCGCTGGGGCCGGCATTACACCGGAGAGCCCTTTTTACTTCCTCGACCAGCTGTTCGAGCAGATTCAGGAAGTTCTCACCTTTTCGCCGGAGAACAAAGCGCATCTCCACATAACACTTGCTGCCGAGCGAGTCGCGGAAATACGTGTCATTCTTGAAACCAAGGGTGTTGAAGCACCGGGTATAGAGACTGCCCGCCAACGACTCGACAACCATCTACAGGGAGCAGCAGATATTCTCGTACTCGAGAAAGCAAAAGGCAAAGATGTGAGCGTTCTTGCTAGGGAATTGGACGGCGAGATTGAAATCTCAAAAGCAGAGCTTGAAGACGCGTTTGAGCAGGAGAAGAAATCACTCGAAAGTGAGATGGAGGCGCTTAAGGCAGATCGTGAAGCAGCGCGTAAGGCGAGCGATACGGAAGGAGTGAATACGTTCACCGCCGGAATTGAAACCATCAAGACTGAAATGAAGATGCTTGAAGTGAAAAAAGCAGAAATTGATGATGATGTTGCGGAAGGTGAAAGCGAGATCGAGGATGCGGACGCTAATGGCGAGGATGACGAAGACAAAGATACGGAGCGTATGCGGGAAGCGCAGAAACAAATTAAGGAAGCAGAAATGAAGCAGCTTGAAGTCGTGAACGAAATGCACAAGGAAGGCACCCCAATAGAGCCGCTCGCATTCGAAAAATTCAATCGGTTAATCGCGCAGGCAAAAGAGTTGTTTGAAAAAGGTAATTATCAAGGTGCGGAGCAGCTCGCAAAACAGGCGAAGACCTCACTCGAGGAAGTGAAGCGGGGCGCGGAAAAAAAGCCCGCGGAGCAGGAGCAGGAGCAGCAAGGTGAAGCAGGGCAGAGGAGCCAGGAGCTGCAGTCTGAGAGTGAAAAGAAAGCGATTGAAGATGTCGCGGAAGCAGAGAAAAAGGCACAGGAAGGACAGCGGTAAACGGACAGCGCGATGATAGAACAAGGCCTTGATACAAAACGTACAGAGAGCGCCGGCGGAATAGTTCTGAATGCGCGCGGCGAGGTGGCAATGGTGCGCAATGGGCCGGGGCTCCCCTGGTGGGGTTTCCCCAAAGGCCACGTCGACGACGGCGAAGCATTGCTCGAAGCAGCGAAAAGAGAAATAGAGGAGGAGACGGGAATTCGCGAGCATACATTTGTCCGCGAGCTCGGTTCATATGGCCGGTACAAAGGAAAGGCCGGGGGAGGCGACGACTTGAGCGAATACAAGACGATTCATATGTTTCTCTTTACCACCGAGCAAGAGGATATAGCCCCGCTCGACCCCGGGAATCCTGAGGCGAAATGGGTAGCGAAGGATGAAGTGGCAAATCTCCTCACGCATCCGCTTGATGCGGAGTTCTACCGTAGTGTACTGCCGACGCTGTAATCAGTCAGACATTATCGCGAGGACTACGCCAGCGATGGTGAACACGATGAATATCACAAAGGCAAGCAGGAGCATTTTCCATTGCAAAGTGAGTACGGCGCGTCCGGCTGCGTAGATCATGAAAACGCCGGCAGCGGGCCAGAGTACGAACGAGTTGAGGGCAAGGATTCTGTTCCACATAGATGGATTGTACTACGAGGCGACTGGGTCTTGCGGATGAATGCGAAGTTCCTGGTGGTGTCGGGGGAGAGACTCGAACTCTCGACCTAGCGCTTATGAAACGCTCGCTCTAACCGGCTGAGCTACCCCGACGTAGCAATGAGGATATCGTATTTTGGAGTCGCCAACAACATGCAGGGGTTTTCTCAATTCGTACTGCTCGCTACCTCTCTGAGAGCAAACCAAAAGGTCACCAAAAAGGTGACCTTTGGCTTGCTGGCGCGAGTGACGGGACTCGAACCCGCAGCCTCTCCCGTGACAGGGGAGTGCTCTA
>CAZPGE010000003.1:0-130682 GCA_964586255.1 uncultured Candidatus Saccharibacteria bacterium
CCGATTTCACCAATGATGCCAACTACGCCAAGACAAACGTCGCGAACTCGTGGACAGCGCTCCAGTCCCTTGCCTCCGGAGCTTCCTCGACGCAGTTCTCAGTATTCGGCAAGGCATACTTTGGCGGGACAGCGACCTCGACCTTTGATAGTGCGGGCAATCTCTCAGTGGCAGGGACGCTCGGTGTCACCGGCAACACCACACTCGCAAACGCCACCACCACCAATCTCTTTTCCACTACCGCGAGCTCGACGAATCTCTTCTCCACCTCCGCATCGTTTGGCTCGCTCTCGGTGCTTGGCGCACTCACACAGACAGGCCTCGGTACGTTTACCAATGGCTTCGTCTCGCAGGCATCGTCCACAGTAGTGGGAGCGTTTACCACGACCGGTACCCTCACGCTCGGTAGCGTCATTAACTTCACCGGCGGGCAGGCCACCACCTCGCTCCTCAACATCTCAGGCCAGACATACTTCGCCGCATCTACCACCAACCGCTCCATCTATCTCGGCTCTGGAGCGGGCAAGACATCACTCATGTCGGGTGCGGCTGGCACCGACAACTTCGGCGTCGGCCTCACTGCACTCGCCGCCAACACCACGGGCGATGACAACACTGCAATCGGTGCCTATACGCTCTTTTCCAACACCAGCGGCATAGCCAACAGCGCCATCGGCAACAGTGCGCTCTATTCAAACGCCACCGGTACCTATAACAATGCCTTCGGTCTCAACTCACTTTTCTCCAACACCGGTGGCGACTATAACAATGCGCTCGGCTATGCGGCACTCTTCTGGAATTCCACGGGTGATAACAATAACGCCATCGGCAACAGTGCGCTCTATAACAACAGAACCGGTACCGATAACAACGCTCTCGGCCAGAGCGCACTTACCTCCAACAACACGGGCACCTATAACAACGCCCTCGGCTACTTCGCACTTACCTCCAACACCAGCGGTACCGACAATAACGCCCTCGGATACCGAACGCTCTACAACAACATCAGCGGCTCCAATAACAATGCGTTTGGTAAACACGCGCTCTACTCCAACACCACCGGCACCAACAACACCGCACTCGGGTATCAGGCAGGGTACAACGTGACAACTGGATTCAGCAACACGTTCATCGGCGACAACACGCAGACAACGGGCGGCATCACCACCGGCGGCGGCAACATCGGTCTTGGTTCCAATGTATTCTTTCCATCCACCACCACCAACAGTCAGCTCAACATCGGCAACCTTATCTTCGGCACCCTGCCGGCAACAACGACTGCGTGGATGCTTCCAATCTCGGGCACCATCGGCGTCGGCACCACATCGCCCTTGAGCAAATTCGGTATCGCAGCAAACAACGGCGATACGCTCACGACCCTCTTCCAAATCTCCAGCTCGACTGCGAGTGCTACAACCTCGCTTTTTAGCATCAGCAATACAGGTGCTGTGAGCGCGTCAGGAGCGATTACCTCCACCGCAGGCACGGCCAACACCTTCCCGTACGCTTCATCGACCGCCCTCTCAGTCTCCGGCGCTCTCTACTCCGGCACCGCAAGCACCACGAATCTCACCGTCTCGGGCGTGCCATCTTCTGTGCTCGTGACCAATGCGTCCGGTGTCGTCGCCGCAGCATCCGCTCAGACATGCACCAATCAATTCATCCGCTCCCTTTCCGCTGCATACGTCGCGACGTGTGCCTCGGTAGCTCCCGCAGACCTCTCCAATGCGGACTTCGGCGACTTCACCGTCTCGTCCGGAGTCGCATCACTCGATGCAGACACCGTCTCAGATAGTGAAATCGACTACACCACTGTCACGCTCGCCGATTTCACCAACGATGCTGACTTCGTGAAGTGGGCCTCAGCGACGTCCACGCTCTGGAAGAGCGCCGGGCTCCTTGCCACTGCTTCGTCAACAATCGGCGACGGCACCCAAACGGGTGGACTCACGATATCCGGCGGTGCGACCACGACGGGGAATCTCGCGGTGCAGGGAAGCGCGACATCAACATTCTCCAATGGAATTTCCTCGACCTATCTCAATATCACCGGTACTGGTGCGACCTCCACATTCGCAGGCGGAATAAACCTCTCTGGGGGATGTCTCGCTGTGAATGGTACATGCGTCGGCGGCGGAGGCTCGGGCGCGAGCACAGGCGCTGCCAATGTGTTCACTGCTCTCCAGACGTTCTCCGCAGGAGCATCCACCACACAACTCTCGGTCTTCCAGAAGGCATATTTTGGCGGTACTGCGACATCGACATTCAACTCCGACGGGTCGCTCTCTATGGTGGCATCCATCACCTCCACCGCATCGACCGCGAGCACATTCCCATATGCATCATCAACCGCTCTCACAGTCTCCGGGACCGGCTACTTTGGCACTGCCTCCACGACCAATCTCACGGTCTCATCTCTCACGAGTGGGCGAGTGCCGTTTATCACGACCGCGGGTGCGTTTACGGATTCAAGTGCCTTTGCCTTTGACTCATCCCTCGCAAGACTCACCGTCACGAACGCGTCCACAACAGCGTTCTCGGTCTCTGGCAATGCGTACTTTGCAGGATCTGGAATCTGGAATTCGAGCGGGAGTGTAGGTGTCGGTACGACATCGCCGTACGCAAAGCTTGCGGTGCAGGCGACGGCGGGGCAGACAAATCCTCTTTTTGATATTGCGAGCTCGAGCGTAGGCACGTCGTTCTTCACGATTACGTCATCCGGGAGTGTTGGTGTGGGTACATCGAGTCCTTCTGCAAGATTGGAAGTTGTTCATACCTCCAGCGGTGCGACTGCGGAACAGCTTTATCTCACTAACTTTGCATCGGCTACGTCGACCGCTTCGAGGATGACCTTCCGCGCCGCAGACGTGTCGGGCAGTGCGACATCGACAGCTGCGATTACATCGATATTGCAGCAAAATTATACGACCGGCAAAGGTGACCTTGCATTCTCGACGCTTCAGAGTGGCACACTCACAGAAGTTTTCCGCGCGACAAGTCTTGGTAATGTTGGCGTTGGTACCACCACCCCGCTTCGTCGTTTTGCGGTGGAGCAAGCAGCGTCCGCCGCGCAATTCTCCGTGGCATACGACACGACGCGTGTCACAGAAATACAAACCGATTCTTCAGGCGATGCAATCATTAATCCGTCGGGCGATGATATCCGCGTCAACGATGACAATCTCTGGGTCTGTAGTGGCGGTTCGTGTCCCTCGGGCACTCCGAGTGGCACCGGTAACTTGCTTGTTGAAACGGCATTGGGTGTGGGCACATCGACGCCTGTGTGGCCCCTCACTGCCTCTCATACGACGCTCCCGCAACTCTCCCTCACTGACGGCTCAGCGACAAGTAACGCATGGACATTCCGCAGCGTCACGAATACCCTTTACATTGCGACATCCACTGCGTCGGCGACATCGACGGTCGCTGCAGTCACTATTACGCCGAATGGGCGTTTCGGAGTAGGCACCTCCACACCGACCACCCTGCTCTCTGTGGGCGGTCTCTTGAGCGTGGGAGCGAGCTCGACCGGCCAACTGGCCACGATGGGAACGGCCACCTCCACGTTTAACGGTGACATCAAGATTACGGGCAAGCTCGACGTGGGCACCATCGACCCGGTATACACCATAGCCGGCATAAAATACGCAACATACGGTCATTCGACAGTGGGTATCAAGGAAGAAACGGTGCAAACTATTCATCTCGAAAAAGCAGACGACGGGTCGTATGCATACACAATCGATTTCGACCATCTCCAGAAAGGAAGTGATCTCTGGCTGTTCTACCAGATTACCGATTTTGGAAAGAATTGGAGTGCGCTTGTAGTCTCACTTACGCCTTCATTTGAGGGCACGGTGTACTACAAAAAGAATGTCGCTGAAAATACACTCACCATCAAGAGCAATAAGAAGGGCGAGGTCTCGATGCGACTCGTGGGCAATCGCTTCGACTTCTCCAAGTGGCCGAATCTTCGCACCGACCAAGATGGAGACACGTCAGGGTCGCACGTGATACCGGTGAAATCCAGACAATAGTATGGCAGATCGAATACAGCTCGACGGAAAGACATTCATCCCCCTTATTGAGGCTGCCGGTATGACGGCCATATCGGAGAAACAGGTCATGGCGCTTGCACAGTCCGGTCAGGTTTTCCTCAGGGCGATAGGGAAGAAAGTGTATGTCGATATTGATGGGCTGCGAAATGCTGTACGTACGCAACAATCGGCTCCCGTCGTGGAGGCGACTGTCGCGCCACTCCCTGTCGCTCCGCTGGTGAAGGCACGGGCGCTGTCTGCTCCGCCCGCCGCCCCAATCTCTGCGTCTGTGGATGTGCCAATGACTCCGCAGTCGCCGACAGTCCTGGTATGGCCGGCGCCGAAAGTATTGGAAACACTGCGCGTCGCGACGCCTCCGCTGCCTACGCCACATATTCCGGTGCAATCATCAATGACGGAGCAAGCGCCAATGCGTCCCGCATCGCTCGTTGCTGCCCCGCTCGCGTCTACGCAAGTGCGACCGGAAAACATATCACCGCACCATCTAAGCTCTGCCGAGTTGTCCGCCCTCGCACCTATAGAGATTTCTGCGCCAGCAGTACGGAGTACGGAATCGCTGCCATTGCAAGCCCCGTCGCGATCGAACTCTCTCCCGCGCATGGTACTTCCTCCCAAACAGCTTGCTGGAGGGACCGGCCGTTCTTTCGCGACGTCGGCCTCAACGCTTGTCGCTCTCGTATTCGTAATAGGCGGAGGTGTTGCAGTGTATGAAAACAAGCCCGCACTCGCTCGTTTTGTTGGTCATGTCGGTGAGCAGGTCGCAGCCGCCGTGAGTTTCGGTAATACGGCGACATACCAGGCACAGCCCGGTACGCTAGGCAACTCACCGCTGGAAAATAGTCCGAGCGAACTGCAGGCGAGCACGCAGGCCGGTACGATACCGGTCGCAGTGGCCTCGTCATCGCAACCCATTTACTACGTATATAACTACCCGGTGATTGAGCGCATCCGTACAGAGGTCCAGTATATTGACGCTGAGAGTCCACAGGATTTTGCTCAGCAGCTCGACGCGCTCTACCAGCGCATCCAAGCGCAGATACAGAGTCTGAATATCAGCACCAATACGAATTTCGCGCAGCAATACCAAGTCATCGCTCAGACCAACAATATCGATAAGCTCGGAAGCGTAACCATCGACAATAACTCAACATTCTCGGGCGGCACCGTGACAGGCTCGACGCTCACCGATATCGCGTCACTTGCAGTATCGGGAGGTACGACGCTCGGAGGGCTCACGGTGGGCGACATCACCGCTTCGGGCGGTGGCACATTCTCGGGAGCAGGCATCTTTTCGTACCTAACGGCTTCGTCGACGAGCGCGACTTCCACATTCAATGGGGCATTGCTCGCTACGAGGGCGCCGACAATTCCGCACACGTTCTCATCATGGACTACGGGGGCCGCAAACTCTGGTGCGTTTGATGCTGCCTTGGTTATCAATCCGTCCAGTGCCGTAGCGGATAGCAACCTCTTCTCAGCGATGGTGAACGGGTCGGTGAAATTCCTTGTTGATGTGGAAGGTGATGTCTTCGTAAACAACCTGACCTCTGTCGGCTCAGTGACGCTCTCGACCACGTCGGCGTCGACATTCACCGTCGAGGGCAATACGACGCTTGGCGATTCAATCACTGATACGACGACGATTAACGGAGCGCTCGTCGTCTCAGGCACGACGACAGTCTCGACCGTCTCGGGTAAGTTTGGTGTGGGCACTACGACTCCGTGGGCCAAACTCGCAGTTCAAGCGACTGCGGGTCAATCTCACCCCATCTTCGAAATCGCGAGCTCTTCGAGTGGCACCTCGTATCTCACTGTTGCATCGTCGGGGAATGTAGGGATTGGTACCACATCGCCATCCGCGACACTCGCGGTGACCGGGACATTTACCACCACGGGTACCAACACGTTCGGTGGTGCGCTCAACATCGCGGGAGCAATCACCTCCACCGCATCGACCGCCAATACATTCCCGTATGCATCATCTACCGCGCTCACTGTCTCAGGCACGGGCTACTTCGCGGCTGCCTCCACGACCAATCTCACGGTATCGGCGCTCACAAGCGGTCGCGTACCATTTATCACGACGGCGGGGGCATTCACCGATTCGAGTGCATTTGCATTCGACAGCTCTCTCACGAGGCTCACTGTCACGAATGCATCAACAACAGCACTTACGGTAAATGGTTCAGCATATTTCAACGTAGCCTCGACATCGCAGCTCTCCGTCTTTAGTCGTGCATATTTTGGCGGCTCTGCTACAAGTACATTCGATTCTGCCGGAAACATATTTGCGGTCGGAACACTCGGTGTGGGTACGTCATCACCACTCCGGAAGTTCGCTGTTGAACAGGCTGCCTCAGCGGCACAGTTCTCGGTCGCATACGATACGACGCGTGTCACTGAAATACAGACCGACTCGTCGGGAGATGTCGTCATCAATCCTTCCGGTGACGATGCTCGTCTCAACGATGACAATCTCTGGGTCTGCGCAGGAGGTTCGTGTCCAAGCGGCACGCCAAGCGATACCGGCAATCTCATCGTGGAGACCAAGATCGGTATCGGCTCTTCGACGCCGATGGACCTGCTGTCGATCAGTGGCACGCCGAATCCGCGTGTTCGATTCAACGATTCGGGAGGTTCCGCGTTCCAACTTCTCTTCGATAACTCCGACGCGTATTTGGATAATGCAAAAGTGGGTAAAAACTTTGTCTTTAGAACCTCGAACTCAAGTGCCTTAGACACGACGGCTATAACTATTCTATCGAGTGGAAAGACTGGTATCGGTACCACGACACCGACCGACATGCTCTCTGTGCACGGACTTCTGCGCGTGGGGGCGAATAGTGTCGCACCCGTAACACTAGGTACTGCCACTTCCACATTCAACGGCGACATCAAGATATTGGGCAAGCTCGACGTGGGCACCATCGACCCGGCGTACACCATAGGAGGTACCAAATATGCGACATATGGGCACTCAACAGTCGGGATCAAGGAAGAGACGGTGTTGAAGATCAGTATGCAGCAGTGGGATCCGGAGAGTGGACTGTATCGATACATTATCGACTTTGACGAGCTCGAGAGAGGAATCGACCTTTGGCTCTTCTATCAGATCACGGACTTTGGAAAAGACTGGAAGAATCTTATTGTATCGCTTACGCCCGCATTCAACGGATTCGCATTCTATGAAGAAGATATCGAAAAGAACGCGATCATAATCTACTCATCTCAAGAGGGGCAAGTTTCCGCACGACTTATTGCAAATCGCTTCGACTTCTCGAAATGGACAAACCTACGACCAGATCAAGATGGTGACTCCAAGGGCACGCATGTCATCGAGGAGAAACGGTAGGAGAGCGATGGATTACACTACGACACCTGGTGCTATATAATAATGCACACACATATGCAGAAACGAACTCGGAAGATGATGGTTGCGGCAGTGATGGCGGCTTTAATTGGAGTTCCTTTGTTCGTGGGCGCGGTTGTTATCACGGAGACCAGTAGCGTGACCGGCCTCGCGAGCGTGCTCGGTGCCCTCTCAAAGGGCTCGGGCACATTCGTCATCGACCACCCACTCGACCCCAAAAACAAGCTTCTCTATCACTCATTCGTCGAGTCGCCCGATGTAAAAAATCTCTACGATGGGATTGTACAGCTTGATGCGTATGGGGAAGCCGTCATAGAATTACCTGCGTATTTCCTCGCGCTCAACAAAGACTTCCGATACCTCGGTACTCCGGTAGGTGGGCCCATGCCAGAGCTTTACCTATCTAAAGAAGTTCATAAGCGTTATTTCAACGTGCTAGGTGCAATCTCGATACGCATATCGGGCGGTACTCCCAGCGGACGTGTATCTTGGCAGGTTACGGGTATTCGCCACGACAGATTCATCGAAGCGTACCCCATAGTCCCAGAAGTTGAAAAGGGGCCCGATGAGCTGGCAGATAAGGGCGAATACGTGTGTGAAGAATGCTATGTGCAATAACATATGAGGATCTCTTCAGTCAGGCTGCTCATAATTCTTGCTGTCATACTCGTCCCGGGCGTAGTCGTGGCGGTAAAACTTACCGGCAATGTACAATTTAGAGGCAGCCTTGCGATTTCGGGTGCCCTCTCAAAGGGCTCGGGCACATTCGTCATCGACCACCCACTCGACCCCAAAAACAAGCTTCTCTATCACTCATTCGTCGAGTCGCCCGATGTAAAAAATCTCTACGATGGGATTGTACAGCTTGATGCCAACGGAGAGGCAGAAATAGAGTTACCGGAGTATTTTGACGCGCTCAATAAGGCGCCGCGGTATCAGTACTTTCCCCTCGACGAGGCGATGCCTGGCCTCTATGTTAAAGATGAGGAGAAAGAAAATGGATTCGTGATTGCAGGAGGAGCGCCCGGGGGACGGGTGTCATGGCAGATTACCGGTATACGTCATGACCCGTATATACTGAGAAATCCAGTCCGCAATGAAGTGTGGAAAGGTCCAAACGAAGAAGTAGGCAGAGGCGAGTGTCTCTATGAACCCCTATGCGAATAATTACACGGGCTACATGTTTCCTCTTGTTGCTGACGCCAATGAGCGCGCATGCATATTTCCAGGGTTATTATGAAGCCGCCTACTACTCGCAAGCAACCTACTATTCTCAGGCTACTTACTACTCGCAAGCAACCTACTATTCTCAGGCTACTTACTACTCGCAAGCAACCTACTATTCTCAGGCTACTTACTACTCGCAAGCCAGCTATCAGACGACGTTCACAAGAAATGCGTCTATCGTAGGAGGCCTCAGTGTGGCGGGGCACATCTCAAAGGGCTCAGGTACATTTGTCATCGATCACCCGCTCGACCCTTTCAATAAACTCCTCTTCCATTCGTTCCTCGAGTCGCCCGACGCAAAGAATCTCTACGACGGCATAGCGAAGCTCGACAAGGACGGCAGCGCGCGAGTCACGTTGCCGAAATACTTCGAAGCGCTTAATACGGATTTTCGCTATCAGTTGAAGCCCGTTGGTGCGCCGATGCCACTACTTCATGTCCTGAGCGAGGTGTCGGACAATAGTTTCGCAATTGGCGGAGGCGTCGCTGGTGGAAAAGTCTCCTGGCAAGTCACGGGTACGCGCAAAGACCAGTACATTCTCGACAATCCCATAATTCCCGAAGTCGAGAAGGGTCCGGAGCAATTGGTTGAGAAAGGCCAGTATCTTTTTGCGGCGGGGTACGACAACGGCGGCATCCGATCAATTTTCTCCGGAATAGTAGACCTTTTGAACTCCCTGATCGCCCGCTGAAGTGTATTCCTATACAATACCAGTCATGGGAAAGTTTGCCGTGAAATATACGATAATCCCCTTCTTCATTGCGCTTGTGTTCGGAGTCGGCTATTTCATCTTCGGTGCTAAGCCGTACGCTGAAGCATCCTCCATCGCCCGCGGCGTGGAGGACTTCAAGGAACTATCTCAGCGCTTCGTCGCTCTTTCAGAAAAGAAGAGTGCAGAGTATGCGTTTGAGATACTCCGACGCGCGGAGTTACCCCCGAATACGGATTTGCATCTGTTGGGGCACGTCGTGGGAGATGAATTGTACAAACAGCAGGGGATAGACGGTATCGTCTTATGTACGCAGGATTTCCGCAACGCATGTTCGCATTCCATAGTCATAGGAGCACTCAATGAATTTGGCGGAGAACCCGCCCTTGCACGCATCCGCGACGCGTGCCGAAGAGCGCCAGGAGGTTCCGGTGCATATACCATGTGTTACCACGGGTTGGGCCATGGCATTCTCGCCTTTTATGGGTACGATCTGGAGCCTACAATTGCGCTTTGCAAACAAGCCGGCACTTTGGAATATCGTGAGCGCGAATATATAGAGTGTGTGGGGGGAGCCGTAATGGAGCTCATGGGCGGTGGTGGTCATGACAGAAAGTTGTGGCTCGCGAGTAGGTCACGATACTTGAGTGGGGATACGCCTCTTGCGCCATGCACGAGCGACGTCATTCCAAGTGAAATAAAACCGCTGTGCCTTGTCTACCTCACGCCACGACTCTGGGAATTGGCCGGCATCGACTTAGGACGTCCGGACCCGTCACTTTTCTCGAAGGCATTTGCGATGTGCGACACGCTCTCTCGCTCACGGCAAGAATTACGTGCCGCATGTTTCGGAGGCTTCGGAAAAGAATTCATTCCACTCGCAGGTGCGCGAGACATTCGAGGCGTGGACCGGTTTTCTGATGATGCGTATGCTCAAGCGATTGAGTGGTGTGGGTATGCACCTGCAGAAGATGGTCGCACGGCATGTATTTCAGAGGCTTTGGCATCGATCTTCTGGGGCGGAGAGAATGACCCAGAGGCGAGTTTCCGGTTTTGCGCTCTTGTTTCTGAGTCTGGAATGCAAAGCGCATGCTACGGAAGCCTCGCGCGTAATATTCAGGACTACACGGAAGGTTCCGTGCGAAACGCGCTGTGCGCACGTATACCAGAAAAGGAGCGTATAGAGTGCACAATCTCAGGTATATGACACGACGTACCCTTATAGCGATTGCACTCTGCGTTGTATTTGGGGCTGGTGGCATCGCAGTACGCCAGTATGCGACCGAGACCCAGAGCTCGTTGGCGAACAGGCAGCCGACTGAGAGCGAGAGAATATGGACGGAAAAAATACGTGCGCTTGGTGGCAAAGCGGCATACGCTTCGCTTGCAAAAGAGATAGAGGGTATGGCGCCGGAGGTTCAGCACACGAGCGCGCATGCATTTGGCGCAGCCCTCTTTGCTGTCGAAGATAATGCTGGACTATCTGTGTGCGACGCGCGCTTCTCGTATGGGTGCTTCCACGAGTTCATGGGTAATTCGATCGCGTCGCACGGGCTCTCTGTCGTCAACGAACTCAACGAGGGGTGTATCCGGGTACTAGTCAAAAGCCCGCTCTCTTGCCAGCACGGCATAGGACATGGAATATTAGCCTCTCTCGGATACGACGAGGAGTCCCTCATTACGTCACTCGGGGAATGCGCCAAACTTCCATACAGTGACCGTATAGGGGGATGCTATGGCGGTGTGTTCATGGAATACAATATGCAAACGATGCTCGGTAAACAAGGGCACTTACGGTCGGCAGATTCCGAGGAGGGTTTGTACAAGCCGTGTGTCGGCTTGGAATCGAAGTACCATGCCTCGTGTGTATTTTGGCAGCCGCAATGGTGGCACATTGCAGTGCTGCATGCTGAAAGCAGCGAAGAATCGTTTGCGCAGCTTGGTACCTACTGCAGAGGAATGACACATACGAAAGAGTTACGTCGCGAGTGCTTCCAGGGTATTGGCAATATTACGAATCCGGCCACCGATTTCGATGTAGTGCGCTCGCGAGAACTATGCGATGCCACTTCTTCAGACCACCTTGAACGACTCTACTGTAGGGCGTATGCCGCCAACTCCCTCTTAAATGGGGGCGGAGGAAAAATCGGTGATGGGGATGCGTTGTGCGACGGCTTACCCGAAAGTGAGCGAGAGTTCTGTCTTGCGTATGCGCGCAATGAGGCAAATTCAGCGAATGTGTTGGAATCTCCTCTATGAAGCCAGTCTTCACGGTGAGCGGCTTTCTCATAATCGCCGCATGTGCTTTTGCGCTTATATTTTTTGCTGATGTTCGCTCTGCGCATAGTGAAGCCCAGCGCATCGTGGAGATTTGCTCAGGAGAATCAGCACATGCCGAGTGTTACGAACGGGAGGTTCCGAGATTGCTTCCCGACTATTCACTCACGCAGGCCTTCGACGTCATACGTCAGATTCGGTTAATCGACCCTGCGTACCAATTTTGTCACGTGCTTGCGCATAAACTCGGAGAGAGAGTCGTCGCTGAAGACCCCGACAAATGGATAGATGCCATCCCGCTCAATCCGACGGATGGCCTGTGTTCAAATGGATATATTCACGGGGTGTTGGGTGGCCGATTTCGAGCAGAGGTTCTTGAACCGGCGGCTCTCAGAAAACTCATACCAGACTTCACGAGAGCATGCGCGTCGAGGAAAGAGTGGCGCTCCAGCGAACTGGACCGCGCCATATGCAGCCACGGCATGGGGCATCTCTATATGTTTATCACCGATGCGGACATTCCGCTTTCCCTTTCGCTTTGTGAAGACACGATGCCTGAGCAGCTGAGGCGCGTATGCCGCGAGGGTGTATACATGCAAATTTATCAGCCGCTCGAACCGGATGACTATCTACTCATTGAGCGCATGCCCATAAAGCCGACGAAAGAAACACTCCGTTCCTTCTGTGCACGATACACGAAAGATGAGTATGAGGGCGCATGTCTGCGAGAGGGCTGGCCATTTTTCCGAGAAGAGCTAAAGACTGGCGAAGGCATAACGAAATTTTGCTCAGGCCAGCCAAATGACCGAGAAGAGATAGCGTGCTTCGAATCCACGCTCGCACTCTCGGGCAGATTCAATCTAGGGAATCAGGCCAAGGCGCTCTCGCTGTGCAACGAGGTTGCGGATAAATGGAAGGCGATGTGTTATTCGAGTGCGGCACGCGCGATACTTGAAGAGGACAGGGCAGAAGGGAAAAAGGCTGTCGCATTTTGTAAGAGCGCGGCAAACGATCAGCAAGACGAGTGTCTCGGGCAGCTTGCAGACACTGCCAGCTTCGTTTTCGGCAACTCCTCCGAACAGAAAAGGTTTTGTTCTCTCCTCCCAGTCCAGCTTAAGGAGCGTTGCCTGGGACAGCCATAGACGACGTCGATCCTAGAATTTCGCTCCTTCGTGAACTAGGAACTCACGCAGGTCGTGGGCGATGCGATCGCGGTGTTCGTCAAAGCGTATGTCCGAGTACGTGACAAGGGCGGGGAGAGTACCGTTACTTGTAGAGCGCGCCTTAGGTGTGATGTACAGCATTTCTCTCGAAGTATCTGAGGCGAGAAGAAGTGTTGGGAATGCAGCGTGTGTGAGAAATAGCGTTTGCGCACTGAGGTCATGAGGTGCTCCCTCCGCATACGTATCAAGATTGTTTTGTGTAATACGTACGATATTGGCAACAATTAAATCGAGTCCCGCAGACCCACTGCTCCATAGAAGCACAATTTCCTCAAGCTCACGGAGTTCTCCTGGAGAATTCGCTTGCGTCAGCACTTCGATAAGTGCTTCGCGTGTGTACACATATGCGTCTGACTCGTACCATACGTCACCGGTAGAAAGGAGCGCTGAGCGATACGTGCGTGCAATTTCAGGGTGACGCTCCGCGAACTTTGCGCTAGCGCGCACCGCCTTTGCTCTCGTAAGATCCGTGCCGACATCGGGGCACAGATAGAACATCGTGGGGTTAATACGACTGAAACGCATGTCGTACTTTTTAGCGAGATATTGCAGCATTGGCGCCTTCGTATTTTCTGTGGGAGAAAAGATCACATCACCCACATACCACAGCGGAGCGATACCTAGGGGCTCCTCATTTCCTACAATGACGACATGGGGGTGGGGTAGTTCGCGAAGGCACACACTTTGCGTGAGGACAATGGGAGTCGAATTAGTAAATATGGGGGACGCCCTTTTTGTGAAGGTCTCGGCGTACAGCGTTCTCACCGAATCTATTAGAGTCCGGGACGCAGTGGATACACGCGGCGTCTTTGCGGCCGAAAGTGGAAATGCACGGCCAAGTATGAGCGAATCGGGATAACAATTCTCGATGCGGCCTTTCAGGCATGCATCGAGTTCCTGCGACTGACTTCCGAGTCTCTCAAACTCGCTCTCTATGCTGCGCGAAGTATCCAGCATGCTTTGGACTGAAATGCTGCCACCGAATCCCTGGAATTGAGCCTTCTTTCCTGCCGTTATGAGCTCGTATGTCTTACGGAAATACGTACTGTCTTGGCGGCCAGCGGCGAGCGCGCGTCTTAGAGACGCATGATACAAGTCTCCATCTGTATCCGTACCGGATGCAATAAATGTACGCCGCGCTTTCTCAAGCTCAGCAAGCGACAATAAAAAGTGAATCGGATAGAGGCTGCGTATGGCAGATGTTTCCTGTGCGGTCATTTGTACACCCGCCAACTCATCCATGACTTCAGCGAGTTGGTGTGTAGAATCTTCAAGAAGTTGCGGGTCGCTTCCGGCAGCACTTAAAAGCGGTGCGCGACTCGCAAGCGTACGCGCGTAAGCAAGACGAAGAGCATTTCGGGCCGCAGTCGTAGATGTTCTCATGCCGTCCTCAGCTTCGACAAGACCGCCATGAATTCTGAACGATTTCCCTCGATACACGACGACCTCCTCTGTGCTCATCGTTTGAAGCACAGAAGAGAAAAATGTGTCTGCGGCAGCCTGTTCATGTCGGTATCGGACGGCCGAAGAGATGGCACTCGCGGCTGCGAGGCCGAGAATAGCGTAGGCGATATACGTGCGAATCCGGGTACTCATGGCACTGTAAGCATACATTTTTTCCCGTCTTCGGGCACTTTTCCCCTAAGGTCAGTTTGTATCGAGATCGAATGAGCGAAAGAACCGCATGTATGAAATAGCGTCGGTCGTGGACAGAGTCTCATTCGAGAGTTCGGAGAGCAGCGCATATGGTTGCACGTCGGCAGACAAGGTATTTGCTGGGAAGATTTGGTCGGTACCGTGTAAGGTGATGTTGAGAGAATTCGGCACGAGAGATAAGAAACCGCTTCGCGCAAAAAATAAATATGTCGCATCAAAATCAATCGCTGCTTCGGGGGGGAAATGCAAATGCTTGGTCTCGTATGTATTGATGTCGCGCACCACACCCAGGATTCCGTCGCTCTTTGTGCGCATGCGGAGCCACAACGAGCGAACATCATGCGAAATGGACTCCGGGAAGTCTGGGCTTTCCGAAAGTGTCCGCGCGTAGGTGAGATATGTCTCGACGTCGGCTGTTGTGATTATGTAAGCGGAGGCAAACGTGTTCTCAAGGCGCTCGAGCTCGGTGGCAAGGTTTCCTGAAGCCCTCATACTCAAGGTCTGGCGCAATGCAAAGTCCTTCACGGCATACGCTGCCATTACAGTCCCGAGGTCTGCTTGGGCCCCCACACATTCATAGTACGAGAGCGAGCTCATGTACACATACGGAATATGATGAGCCGCAAAATATCCTATATACGGCAGTCCCGCGTATGGAGCACTTTCTACAAAGAGAATGTCTCCCACAAAAAGAGGTGAGGGTAGGGTTCCGCTGCCATTGTCTCGCATAGAAAAGAGTGGAGCCGTGCTGGAGTTCAGTGGCGTACATGCACTGTCGGGGAGTAGAAGTAGTTGCGAAGAGGTAAATCGGTAGCCGGAGCGCTCAAATATGTCGAGTGCACGTCCGGCGAATGTACGTGCCTCCGGATGCACAGGAGCAGCGAAGGTCGTCTGAAATTCTGGTAGGAGAATTTCAGTAGACGTGCATGCGCGGACGTGGCCTCGGAAGCATGTGAAGCGATTGCGCATGGAATTCGCTACATTGCCAGCATCTTTCTCGAGCTGGTCGAGTGCGTCAATAAAGTCGTCTCTACTCACGATTGATTGCGGGGTCGCAAAGCTTGGCGCGTCCAGAGGGACGGCCTTCTTAAACGCACGCTCAAATGCCGCGCGGTCTCTTTGAAAGGCATGAACCGTAGATAAGAGCTGAATTCGATAGCGCCTTGCGCTCTCGTCGTCGCCCACATTGAGGAATTGTCTTCTGGCCACTTCGAGATTTGCAAGCTCTTCGAGAAAGTCGATGGGATACAAAAAGTGTTGTACAGAAAAAGTCTGATTGGAGCGTGTTTGTCGCACGGCCAGTTGTGATGCGGTAGAGCGGAGATTGGTTACGGAAGCTCGAAAGAAATCGATATCGATGTCGGGCAGCGCGAGTAGTGGATTGTTGCGCGCAGCGGATTTTTCGTACGCGAGTCGGAGTGCGGTGCGCTCTACTGCTCCCGCGACAGGCCCCGCTTCGTTCGCAACGGCGCCGAGCGATACGCGATAGGATACTCCGCGTATAGATACGGTCTCTTCGATGTGAGCATCTCGAAGAGCATTTGAAAAAAATGCCACCTCCGTGCGTTTTGCAGAGATTACTGAAACGAGGAGAACAAATCCGAAAAGTGCAAAGAAAAAAAGAGGGGCACGCACGAAGCGTTTCGACGCGAGACAAGCACGCATTTCGTCAGTATATGCCCCCGCAGCTTATGAAGAAAATCTCGTCTTCGTATGCGTCGGGAACGCATCGTGCCGCCGCTAAAGTGTTCCTGTCCGTATTACCCTCGGAGTGAGTAAACCAGCCATGCGTCGACGAGGTATCCCCATATACGAGTATCCCGATGATGCCAACGAAGCACCCGAAAAGGAATAATTTCAGTGTCCTCATGTGTACGACCATAGTTCTCTGTCAGTATATCGTCCGCGAGAAGATTCGCTAGAAGAGAAGGTGCTCACGGAGTGCTCAATGCCGTACAATTCTTCGAATCTTTGTGCCCGGTACGAGTGTAAGGTGTTCACATGTAAGTGGCAGGTAACGCGCAGAGGCGACCCCCTCCGCGTACGACATGAAAGGCCCGACGCGTATGAGCGACGAAATATCGGCGGCAAACACATCAAGTTTTACATCGGCACGCAATTCGATATGGAGGGCGAACTTTAACTGTGGGCCAGACGGAGTTTCAACCTCGGAATAGTGGAGCTCAAACACATCTGAAACCTGCGAGGGGAATAGTCTGAGCACGCGCGCTATTTCGTCTGCACGCAACAAGCCACCGGGGATTTTAATGAAATCCATATCAGTGCGGCCAAGTACCGTAAATGACCACATCCCATGTTCGTGACAGGGCGCCTCCATGATGCGTATCGTGTCACCGATGCGGAAACGAATAAGTGGAAAGGATGCCGGCTCTCCGGGGTATGTCGTAACTAAGAGATCACCTTCCGCGCCCACGCTCGGCTCGATGATGTTGCCGCTCTCGGCGTCGAGCAGTTCCAAGTAGTGTGTCTCTTTCGGGTGGTAATGGGCGATTGGTTCAAGAAGTGTAAGTGGTCGACATGGCATGCCCATATGCGCATCCTCGATTTCGCTTGAATTGTACGATTGTACGATAGTGGCATTGGGGAATGTATCGTGCATGTACTGTATTTGTGCACGGCTGCACACCTCCCCGGTCACTTCAATAAATCGAATTTCCGTATTGTTACCGAGCGCCTTCATTTCTTCTCCGATATCGCGCACGTGGTATACAAATGCCGAAAATGCGTCTGCACCCGCCGCTTGCGCGAGTCTCGCCGACGCGCGCGGCTCTCTCGGGTCGAGGCATAGTACGTGCGGGGAACCGCCGTGCTCCTTTTGAAACGTTTCGTGCCAATGGGGCATCAAGGGTACGGTGAATGCCAGGAATGGTCTCTTGAAGTCATGGAAACGGAGTCGGTAGTCCATGCCTCGCACGTGCGTGCGAGGGGAAAAGAGTGGAATTTTGCCGCTTGTGCCGGACGATGCGCGCACGTGGTCAAGATTGGAAAGTGGAATGAAGGATCGTTCCGCGAGTGCTTTGCGGGCAAGTGCGTCCTTTGTGAGAATCGGAAGCGCGCGCCAGCCGTCCATATCTTGGAGGTCGAGCGCAGGGGCATCATGCGATAGACCATACAACTCGCGATAGAACGTGTTGTTGCCTGACCGTGTCGCGCGAGCAGCCAGGGCGTACAGGTCTTTTTGGGAAAGCATACTTGAAAACTATCGCACGCTCTCCCTGCTACCACAATTGCGGATGACCCTCTGTGTTCTATAATCACGTTATGCAAATGAACTGGATACGGGCAATCGTAGCCGTCGTGGTGATTGGGCTAGCCGCGTACGCCATATTCTTCCACAAAGCGACAGGAAGTGATGCGTCAGGTGCGTCGCGCACGGTGACGTGGCTTCTCTCACATCAGCCTACTGACGTCTTTGCCCGCGCAGCCGATGTGTTCGACGAGACTCTCCAAAGAGAGAGCGGAGGGAGTCTTTCTCTCGTACTCATGAAGCCCGAAGATATTGGAGTTGAAAAAGGCGACGTACCGCATGCAAAAGTGCTTGAGCAACTGAGTTTGGGCACTGCCGATATTGCCTCGGTCTATACCATACCGCTGGGGAATGAGTACCAGGATTTTCAGATGCTCAACCTGCCGTTCCTCTTCGGCTCATATGAAGAGGCGAATGCCTCGCTCGACGGAGCTGCATTATCGATTCTTGATACGCGCATGGACAACGTGAGGGGGCTCGCGTTCACTATGAGCGGAGGGCTACGCATCATTGCGTCGAGGAATACGGATATCCGAAAGATGAGCGACCTGAAAGGTAAGCGCATTGCGACATCAGGCGGCGCTGTCGCGGAAGCGACCCTTGTGGCGCTTGGCGCCATTCCCGTGCCTCTTGATCTCGAGAATGATGGTTCACGCGATTTTTCTTCCATCGATGGCGTAGAGACTACATATGCTCGCCTCTCGACGGCGCTTGGCTCAAACACTGCATTTACTTCACATATAAACGAGACAAATCACAGTGTGTTTCTCACGGCGATTATCGCGAGCGATACATTCTTCGATTCACTGACGCCCGTCGAGCAAGCGGCGCTCATCTCTGCGGCTCGTGCCGCGGCGAAAGTCGAACGGCAGGACTCTATCGCACTCAACGCCACGGTAAAAGAGGCGCTTCGTGCGAAAGGGAGCACTGTGAACGAAATATCTCCCGTGTCTCATCAGGAATTCGTGAACGCAACGAAGGCCGTATACCGGGAGTTTATGTCCCGCTTTTCACCGGATGTCTATGATGCGGTAGTGGGGGAGCGCTGAGCGTTCTGCGCCCGGACAATTGTTTTCCCACAGACGCAGAGCCCCACTTCATCTGTGGTCAGACTGGTTTCGTAACGTATGAGGGGCAGTGGATCATCAATGTGGCCCGTGACGAGTGCATTGGTCCCGTGTTCCCAGGTGTACCCTGCGCCGACATGAAAGGAGAATTCTTTTCCTGCGATGTGTGCACACTGTTCGAGAACGGGCACCCCGGGTATTAGATGAATCTCTTGTACGAGTGTACGAGCCGAGTTCGTCAGTGCGGGTACGAGTGGCACCATGGAATCGCTTTTCTGTACGATGTGCCATGTATCAGGAAATGAGAGACCGTTCACCATAAGAAATGTTGCGAACTCATTTGCGTCTGCAGCGTCTGTGACCACGACCGCAACTGATGAGCGAAGTATCGCCATCGCCCCGAGGGGCATGTTCCCCTTGTCGTTAACAAAAATAAAAAGACCTTGCTTGTTACACGCTGAAAAAAGCGGGATTTCGACTTGCCAAAAAAGCGGCAGGCGGACCATCAGCCCACGGCCCTCGTGATCGGCCAGCGTCCTCTCTATCGAGTCCCATCGCCATGATTCTGCGCGAGGGAATATGGTGAGCGATGAGTCGCTGGGTGAAAACGAGCTCGGAACGTAGCGTCCTCGTAGGGATTGTGTATGCGTCAAAACTTTCTTTAATGAAATCGCAAGCGTCTCTGGCGTCATCTGTCGCTCCTCAATCTCTACGCCAGCACGTGCCCATTTCGCGCGCTCCGCAGCCGCTGCCTGTGAAATTCCTACGTCGTCCTGCATAGCGCGAATCCTAGCATAGTGGTACTACGCAGCTCTGTGACACGGATGCACCGTGATTGTGGCGTCTGTTACATCGCTCCACCAAACAAGATCACGTCCGCATTCGCGCGCTCCGCGCGCCACTTACGAGAAAGATCAACAGCAATAAGCATGCCAGGAGAAAGATCGGCGAGTGAGCCTGAGGCGGTCTCGGAGAAGCCCACATACACTCCGTCGGAGGATATGAGACTTTGTCTGATAAAGAGGGTAACCTCGCTCACATCGATGGTGAGAGTCACATTTTCTTGTCCAGCTAAAATCTGATTTCTAAGAATTATGGTGAGTTGGTTTTTCGGAACATCGACACCGACGACTTCGGCGTGCCAAAGTGTCGAGCGTTGTGATAGAAGACTGCGCTCGGTCTCGTATTGAGCTACGAGCTTAGCGTATGTGCTTTGAAGGGTGTCATATGCATAACGATAGCTGAATGTTGCAAAAGCAAGTCCAGAGAGGCTCGCTGCAATCACGACCACACCGGCAATATTCAGGATTTTCATAGATTCTCGGGGAGCGGTTTATTGACGACGAGTGAGAGCACTCTGAACGGGCCAGGATCTCGTTGGAGTCGAATCAAAGCGAGCAGTCCTCCTTGTGTTTTGCTGATATCGTATCGGGGAGTCTGGGCACGATCCAGGGTACTGGTGCTTTCCGCGATGCTGACATTTGCAAAATTGTTTACGGCGTCGAAAGAAATCCTAAATGGCGCCCTCGCCTCCGGAAATCCGGGATACGCGACAAGAATGGTAATCTCTCTTTGAGTGAGGTCAACGCTCTCCACGATGCCGCGAATGCTAATGATTGACGTGGCGCTCTTTGGAGGTAATCCTCCCACCGTCCCCATCGATTCTATGAAGGGCGACATCATAAAGTATGTGCTCAGTAGTCCGATGGCGCATCCACAAGTGATGCTCAGAATCGTGGTGCTTTGCATACACTCAAGTATATCGCGGTTGCGGATAAGGTAGGAAATCATGTCACAGATTGCACAGTGCTACACTTGGGGTACAGGTATGTGGCGCATGTCACTTTCTACAGCAGTTGTCATGTACGGCGGCGCACTTATGGCGCTGCCGCTCATTGTCGCTCTTCTCAATACGGTAGGGATGGGTCTCGTCGGGGGATGGATACCCCTCCTTGCGCTCGGCGCAGCTTCAGCTGTTGCAGCGCTCGCGCTCCTCACAAGAAAGACGACGATAGCGCTCCCGCGAAATATTCATATTTTGGCCGGACTCCCCATTCTCGTTGTGTCGGTGGCATCGCTCGTAGGTCGACCATCGCTTGAAACCATGGTATTCGGAGTCTCGCTTGAGACAGGCACCGTAGGCTCGTTTTTTTTGTTTGCGAGCGCTATAGTATGCGGCTCTCTCATGGCACGCGCAAACATGTTGCGCCTCCTCGATATTTTTTTGGGTGCCTCTGCGGCAGGTTCCGTTATAACGTTTACCCGCATAGCTTTCTTGGGATGGGAGCATGTTGAACTCATGAACAATGTATCGCTCATTATATGTGCGGCCCTGATTGTCGCAGTCTTACGAGCTGAAGGAGCACGCGGGAGAGCACGTCTTGTATATGGTGCATGCGCGTTCTTGTTTAGCGCCCTTCTCTTCTTCACATCTAGTGGGAGCACCAACTTGCTTTCGGTAATTACCTTGCTCGCTATAAGTGCGTTCGTGGTTTGGCGTAGCAACATCGAGCATATTCCGTGGACCGCGGTAATCTCCACTCTTTTTATCGGAGTCTTATTGCTTGTTGGTCACGTGGGGAAATTCATACCGACATCACCTGATGTGAGACCCTCCTTGTCGGTGACTTCGCGTTTAGCCGGTGCGCTGTATTTCCAAGACATACAAGGCGCCTTGTTGGGAATTGGCCCAAATGGATTTCACTATGCGTGGGAGAAGCATCGTGTACCTGAGCTCAATGCTTCGCCGCTTTGGCAACTTTCTCCTCACCACGGTTATTCGACAGCCGCGACGTTCGCTGTGACGATGGGAATGCTCGGATTCCTCGCATTTTTTCTTATGACACTTTCATTCGTCGTGTTTACCGTACATCGACTTGTGTGTTTATTCAAAGACGGCGATGCTGAGATGCTCACGCACGCACTCCCGGCTGTAGCGCTTGCACTTTTTGCCCTCGCAGCGATGTTCACGGAGGTCCTCGAGTCCCCGTTATTTCTCATCGGTGGGGTAGCAGTCGGTATGTCTGTACGCGCGCTAGAATCGGAAGTGCGCATCATACCTATCGACTTTTCATTTGGTGGGTCGCGTCTTGTTGCAGGACTTATTGCGATAGTGGCACTCGCCATGTCTGCACTATTGCTACAGGCTTCGATGCGCCCGGTGATTGCCGAGAGATTTCATGCCCGGGCAGTTGCCCATGCCTCCGTGGGGGACGCCATAGCACCAGAATTGTTTGAACGTGCGGCGCGCATCTGGAAAACACCTCGCTATAGTCTTGATGCATCTCGGGCTTTTGTGGAGCGTGCTCGCGTAGCCGGAGAGGGGGGCGATACATATGGTCTACGCGTCTCAGTCGAGAAGGCCATTTCGTATGCGGGAGGCGCTACTGATTCTGATCCGAATAATTATGAAGTATGGCTGTATCGAGGTTCACTTTTTATGGCACTTATCTCGAGTGGATATCCCCAAGCGGCAGAAAATGCGTACGCTGACATTCAGGAGGCAAAAATGCGAGCTCCTGCGCGTCCAGATGTGCACTACCAAGAGGCGCTGCTTGAGACGGCGCGTGGTAGAAAAGTGAATGCCCGCATTGCTCTGGAAAGAGCGATAGAGCTCAAGCCCGATTACGCCGAGGCGCTTTCTCTTTTCAAATCATTGTCTGAATAACGGTATGCTCATGCAATCTCGAAATATCGGCTTCGGAGTGGGCGTGACCGTACTCACGTGCGTACTCGCAGCGTATGCGGTAGTTTCGAGTCTTTCTCCGAAAGTCTTTACGATTACGCTCACCGAGTCAGGATTTGTGCCCTCAAGATTGCTCATAGATAAGGGAGATACCGTCGTCTTTATATCTGAGGTCGAGGACGCATTCTGGCCGGCATCGGACTCGCATCCCACCCACGGTCGCTATCCTGAATTTGACCCAGGTCGCGCGCTCGTTCCGGGAGAGTCATGGGAATTCACGTTTGAGAAAGCCGGTGTGTGGACATTCCATGATCACCTGAGGACGGGTCTGAGAGGCAAGATATTGGTCATGGGCGCAAAAGGTGAAAGCAGCAGGAATTGTCTAAAGGTACAAACCGGGACCATACAGCCTGAGTGCTGGGAAGCCGAAGTTGTATCTGTCGTGCGCACAAGAGGTACGGAAGCGGCATTCGACTCGATACGAACATGGTATGAAGAGAGCAGTGACTTCCGGAGAAATTGTCATGATGTTATGCATATTGTGGGCGTTGCGGCATATGCCGAATATGCCGGGAAAGGACTCGTTACGATACGAGACGAGACGTCGTATTGCGGGCATGGCTTTTATCACGGATTTGTTGAAAAGATGCTTTTGGAACGCGGGGCAGGCCAGTACGCGGAGGCCGATGCGTATTGCACGGATCTCAAGGTCATGAAGCCCGAGGCGGCCGGATCGTGTTATCACGGTATCGGTCACGCGGTATTCGATTCAATCGATGGTTCTTTGTGGGGTAATGACGTCGGCATGGTCGACTTCGCGCTTGGCGTATGCCAAGCGGCACTGTCAGGCGAGTGGGAGCGCGTGCGTTGTGGTTCCGGCATCTTTAATGCGCTGGCGAATGCGTATAGTGCAAGAACCTATGACCTCACGTATCTCGATAATAAGCCGCCCTCTCTTTGCGACAATGTGCCGAAAGCGTATCAAGACTTTTGCAATATGGAACTTGGCAATGGATATATCCGAGATAAACATTGGGGGCAGGCACAGGAAATCGATTTCATTCGACGTATCGAAAATCAGGAAGTTCGCGCTGCGATCATCGTGGGATATATGGACACTGAGGTCAAACGTTCTATAGATGCTGTTGACGTAGGGGCATTCGCGAAGTTGTGCCGCTCCTTCTCAATAGAGCAAGATATTCATGCGTGCGTTGTAGGAGTTCATTCGGGTTTGCGGGGGATCGGCGAGCCCGAAAACGAGGATGGGCTCGTGGAATCGTTTTGCAGGCTTTTGGATGGTCCATACCGCATGACGTGTACCGAGAGTACTCGCCCATAGTGTGCAATAATGGCCTCGATATGCGCGCGGTATTCAGTATCTTGATAGTGCTTGCAGTCGTCGCGCTCGTAGGTGCCCTCGTGTATACGAGCACCCCATCCAAAGTAAAGATAGTCGACTTTCAGGGACAAGAAAGAGTCGATATCGTGCTGAAAGAAGACGGTTTCGAACCGCGCGATATCCGCGTGACTCGGGGCACCGTGGTGACCTTTACTACAACGCGTCCAAACAAATTCTGGCCGGCTTCCAACGCGCATCCATCGCATGATGTGTACCCGCAGTTTGACCCGCAGAAGGTGCTGAGCCCAGAGGAATCATGGTCGTTCACATTTGACGTGGTGGGTGTGTGGGGTTACCACGATCACGTGCGTTCGTATTTTACCGGGGTCATATATGTGGATGAATAAAAAGATATTGGTACGCGTGGGGGCAGGTGCGGTGCTCTGTATTGCGCTGGCCGCTCTGCTTTTTTCATACAGAGACAATTCGAAATCGACGCTCGCGCCATGCCGCAAGGAAACAGTCGATACACAGCAAATAGAATGCATTTTCCGCTCGATTGAGCGTGAGATTCTTGACGACGGGATGTCAGCGGGTATGGTGCTTTTCTCGCGTGCATACGCTGACTTCCCTTCATTCGTAGCTCAAGGATGTCACAAGCAAGCTCACAGAGTCGGAGATATCGTGTATGCGCGTCTTTACACGTCCGAAGGGGGAATGGACGCACTCGATTTTCCGCAAGAGACAACCGCGTGCGGATACGGATTTTTCCACGGGTTTCTCGAACACTTGATACAAGACAGACCCGACCCCAAGTTTGTCGACTCGATATGTACAAACTTGAGCACGCGTCTCAGTGGGACGATGGGTTCCATAAAGAGCATATGTTTTCATGGGAGCGGACATGGATTTGCGCTCGCTCATGCAGAGACATTGCCCCGCTCTGCGTGGGGAAATGTGCGGGAATTCACGGTGGATGCTGCCGCGATGTGTGACAAGCTTACTGAGGCCGATGAACGTTCGGTTGAGGAATGTAAGGAGGGCGTGTTCAATGTGTTGGTAGAGTGGATGTCCCTGAAGCAGTACGGCTTTTCCTACGATCAGGCGCGGCCATTTGTTCCATGCGACGCGGGGCCGAGAAGCTTACAGAGTGCGTGTTACTACGAGATGGCGCAGAAATTGGATGGACTCGCGGAGCGCGACCCTGTCAAGCTTGCACGTATTGTCGCCGATATTCCCGATGAACGATTGAGACTCATGTCATTCAAAGTCGGTATTGCGGGCATCGTCCAAAATACGATACAAGACAAAGGTGCTTCGGAGAGGATACTTTCTGCATGTGCCACATTGGATAGGCGATTTCTCAATCTGTGCCTGGAGAATTTCGTACATGGATTATTTGAACATGGTGCACCGCAGGAAGAATATATCCGTGCACTCGGCATGTGCAGGCTCGACGCTGTTGTTGAGAATGATCTTGCATCGAAATGCTATGTTGCTGTCATGGAGCGTTTGCCCCGCTTCTACTCTCAAGACCAGCAGAGAAGTATTTGCACTGAGTTTCCGCCAGAATTCCGCTCGGATTGCACGCGAAGCTTATAAATCGGCCTGAGTCCCATGATAGCCTGCACAGTATGAGTACAAAGGCGACACCGTATATCTATTTTTCGGGTGTTTTGCTCGGCACCCTTCTTAGTGTTGGAAGTGCTTCCGTTTTGGCTCCTCAGCATGTGCTCGCCCATTCACTTGGCGCATCTTTCGAAGCGACCTCCTCGCCGTACCGCGTCGACGTGGGGTATGACCCTGTCGACTTTTTGGCCGGAGACGCAAGTCGATTTGACTTCGACTTGCGCGAAGAGTCCGGCCCTATCACTGACTACGATTACGTGTGGGTCAGAATAACGAAAGAAAAAAAGACGCTTTTTGCCACGGGCATCGAGCGGCAGACGCTCGGACCCACGACACTTGTCTATACATTTGATACACCCGGTGATTACGTGCTGCATGTAAGTTACCGACAAGGCGCAGACGTGATGGCGGAAGCCTCGTTTCCATTCACGGTTCTCTTAAGCGACTCCGGTCCCGCGATTCCTGCGGATGCCCTCATGGGGTTTGGAATTGGTGCCGTCCTCTCCATTGCTGCAGCATCTCTCTGGCTCAGACTCCGCCGCGTACCAATGCGAAACGTGCTCTAGGCTCTCGTATTGTACATAGCCTTAGTATCGATGTTATTATATTTACATGAAAAGTCTCCGAGAAAGAACCTCCGGTATCTTTTTTGGCCTGGCGGCTCTCGGCTTAACCATCGGAGCCACAATGGCCTTGTGGTCTGCTCGTTTCGGGACCTCCGTGTTTGGGCACAAGTCCTCACTCTCAGTTTCCAACACATGTCTTCCGGGACAGGCCTCGGTGCTTAAAAAAGAAAACCCAAACAAGATGCTCTTCATCTCATGCGGTGGATTTTTGGATTAATGACGACGTGTCATACCGTCGGCAGTGGAATAAGCGGTAATCGCACATGATGGAAAGAAGTGACATTGCCGCACTCTACAACGAGATTCTCGATGAGTTTGTTGCACACCCACCCGAAAAGCCGCAGGAGTACTGGATACGCATGACCTCGGGTACGACGACCGGTAGGCCTTTCCTCACGATGTGGCACAAGAAAAGCGCCGCTGATTGGCCTCATGCAGAGAGCATGCGTCGTTTTATTGTTGCATACGGATTGCTTGCGACTCGCATGAGCAACGTGCTTTCTTTTCGCATCAATACTGAAAACGAAGGTGCGCTCGTCCTTCCGTTCGATGCCGGTGCGCTCGAACCGTGGGTCGAGCGCCTCCTCTATGATTTTGCACCCGACAGTTTTTACGCAATCCCGTCTTTTGCTGTCCGCATCTCCGAGCATATGAGCGAAGAATCCCGGAGCAACGTACACACGCTCGGTTTTTCGGGTGAACCAATGTCAAAGACGCTTAGAGATTTGTTTATGTCACGATTCCCAAAGGCGAGGCAGGTTATTACATTCGCCACGTCCGAGACCGGAGTCATCACAGGATTCCCGTGCGATTATCTTTCTCCGAATCGATATCATCCGCGCGAGGGAGTCGTGATTGAAGTCGAGGAGCCCGACGAGCGGGGTATCGGATACCTACTTATCAGTAAAGACCTTCTCTTCGGGAAGCGCATGGAGCGCTACAAGATTGGTGATATGGCCCGCATCGTGCCGGAAGCATGTCCGTGCGGGCAAGCGCTCACATTTGAAGTTTTTGGCCGCGCCGGATACGATTTTATAAAAGTAGCTGGAGCAATTTTGCAGCGAGAGGAATTTGATCGTGTCGCGAGCGAATGCGCGGCACTCTTCGACGACTACTATGCGGAGGCGGAAGCCGTCGTCGCCGACGGAAAGTTGAAGGGTAAAATAGTTCTCACCGTGTATCGGTCGAATGGCGCGCCGGCTGTTGAAGAAATTGCACGGGAATTTTCGGCGCGAATATATCTCAGTGTCTCGCAAACGCTGGAGCAGTTTGTTGCACAAGGATTGTTTCTCCCGCTCACCGTTTTAGTGAGCACAACACCCTTGGTGCGGGACGGGAAGGCGAAGAAGCTTTCGTTGCGTACATAACATGCATATGAGTACACCGATTGAGAATAGCACCGAGCTTGAGCAACTAATCTCGTTTGTACGCGAAAGTTCGCTCAGTGATTTCTATAGAAATAAATGGGGGACCGCGCAGACATACGGCGGTCTTCCACATACTTCGCGCGCTGACTTCATAGCGGCCCCACTTTCCAAGCGTCGCTATAAGAAAGAGAAAGGTATGGTGAAAATCGTAGGAACAGGCGAACAAGCTTTTTTGTCCGAATGGAGCTTTACGGACATTGGACGAGAACCGTATGCACCGCATAGCACACGCCCGTTTGTCTACATGACAGATTCATATGATGCGGTAGAGAAATCTTTGTGGTGCTATGAGAATGGCATGACGCCGCTCGTCGGAGAGAAAGACTCGGACATGGCCATCTTTGCAGCTGAGCGATATCAAATCGACTCGCTACTCGTCGACGAACAGTCTCTTGCGAAATTTGCACCGTTTTTTTCGACACTCGAGGCACCGCTTTCCTCTATTACGATTATTGCGTCTAGCTTTTCTCCAAGCGAGCTTATGTCGCTTGAACGGTACGCCTCATCTATACGCCTGGTCCTCGCGCTGCCCGAAACAGGTGCATTTGCCGAAGCACCACTCTCACGAAACCCGGAATTCGCCCCGCTCCCGCACTGTGTAATCGAGCATGAATCGGGGATTATTCTCACGAAATTCGCACGGTATCCGACGCCAATCATTCGCTACCGAACCGACATACACACACTACCGATTCCCGGTAGCCAGAGCTTTACGTTGCTCTAGAGGCACAGGAGGTTGCTCCTTGAAGCGTGTGGACAGGGAGATATGGTAGCTCCAAGGCGCAGCGTATAATACAGATACATGTCGATACTGCATTTCCTTAGCTATCACAACGCGGTGCCGATTGCGGTATCCGTCGTGCTCCTCGGCGCCGGAGCAAGCTTTGCAGCCACAAATCCAGAGACCATATATTCAGAATCACAAACGGTTTTGTCCATCGACAATACGTATCTCGTCAACAAAGACCTCGGTGCGTACAGTCCTCGGGCGCAAATAGTTACGGTCACGGAGGACGCGGATACGTACTACATAGAATACACTCTCTTCACAATCGATATCGAAGATGCTGTATGGAAAGACATCTCCCGGCAACAGATTATGAAAGTTTCTAAAGCGGCGCTCGGCCCCTATCGAGACCTCGGTGTGTATGTCACCGGTCAGCTCAGAGAAAATATAGAGCAAGAGATACGACGACTCACCGAGACACAGGAGATAGAAAAGAGAAATGTCTCACAGAAAATAGTTGCGACCGAATACGGAGGACTTGTCGGCAAAATGCTCGACACCACGACCGAGACACTGCCGGGCTATACACCTGTCGTGGTCCGTCCACCAGAGCCACAAGTCGCGGTAGTCGGCGAAGCGGTGGGGGGTGCGCCGGCGTCCGGAACGCCGTCGCAAGAGATTCCGTCTACGGCAGCTCCACAGAGCGATCCGGGTGCGCCCACGATTCAGGTCCTCGGCAACAATCCTGCGCGGATTCCTCTCGGAAGTACGTATGCTGACCTCGGTGCCGCGATTACCGGCCCCACGCCACAAGACCAAACCCTTGGTATCCATGTATTTGTCAATGGCAATGAGATGCAGACGCCTTCCATCGACACAGCTATCGCTGGGGAGACAATGATCCGCTACGAGGCCACGAATGCAGCGGGCCTGAAAGGAGTAGCGGACAGAGTTGTCGTTGTCTATGACCCAAACGCGTCGAAGGAGCCGGCTGCGTCAGCCTCTGTTGCGGAAACAGTGTCTGCGACCTCTACGGCAGGACAGACTGGAGCAGTCGCGCCTTCATCAGGAAGCGAACCTGCATTGGACGCAGTATCGGCGCAGTCGGCATCTTCGACAGATGCGACGGCGCAATAATGGGCGTTGGCCACATCCGAAAGGGATTTTCCTGGAAAGGCGGGTGATATACTGCTTCGTACTATGGCAAAAATCGCAATCAACGGCTTCGGCCGCATCGGGAGAGGGTTTATGCGTGCAGCGCACGGGCAGGCAGATATTGAAGTTGTTGCAGTCAACGACCTCACTTCCCCAGCTAATCTCGCGTACCTCTTAACATACGATTCGGTCTATGGGAGAGCGCCGTTTAGCGTTTCGTCTACTGAAAAGACACTCACCGTCGACGGGAAAACGATTCCCGTACTCTCTGAGAGGGATCCGGGAGTGCTCCCGTGGCGCGATATGGGTATTGACATCGTTCTTGAGTCGACAGGATTTTTTACCGATGCAGAAAAAGCGCGTGCGCATATCACGGCAGGCGCTAAAAAAGTCGTCATAACCGCACCCGCAAAAGGGGCGGGAGCGGAAACGATTCTGATTGGCGCCAACGAGAGTAAGTTTGGCACGTGCGACATCACATCGAACGCATCCTGCACGACGAATGCCGCGAACCCCCTCATCGGTGTGCTGGACGAAGCTATCGGTATCGAGAGAGCGCTTCTCAATACGACGCACGCATACACGGCGACACAGGCAATCGTCGATGCGCCGGCATCCGACGACTTCCGCCGTGGCCGAGCGGGTGCGCTCAATCTCTCGCCAAGCTCAACCGGAGCCGCAAAAGCGACATCTCTCGCATATCCGCAGCTTGCGGGCAAATTCGACGGTATTGCAGTACGCGTCCCCGTACCGTCAGGCTCCATCGTTGATATCACGTTCGTCCCCAAGCGCCCCACGACGGTAGAGGAAGTGAACAGCGCGCTCCGTGCGGCCGCAACAAGTGACCGGTGGAAGAGGGTGTTTGCCGTCACCGAAGAGCCGCTCGTTTCTTCAGATATTCTAGGACTTCCATATGGTGCGATTGCCGATTTGCAAATGACTCGTGTCGTTGATGGGACACTTGTAAAAGTACTCGCATGGTATGACAATGAAATGGGGTACGTACACACGCTCCTCGAACACGTAAAAGAGGTCGCAAAGAGAATGTAGTATGCGCGTGTATTTTGCATCTGACCACGCAGGATTCGAACTCAAAAATAAACTCGTAGAGTATGTCAGAGATTTCCTTGGAGTCGACGTGGAAGATTGCGGCGCGCTCGAGCTCGACGCCACCGACGATTACCCCCACATCATCGCGTCGGCAGCGAAACGCCTTTCGACGGACGTATCGCAGGGAATAGAGAGCAGAGCGATTTTGCTCGGTGGCTCTGGCCAGGGAGAAGCGATGGTCGCCAATCGATTCAAAGGCGTCCGTGCTGCGCTCTACTATGGTGAGGCGAAGGCTCCACAGACAGATGCCACGGGAAAGCGATTGGACATAATCGCCTCCGTGCGAGAACACAATGATGCCAATGCGCTGTCGCTAGGAGCTCGGTTTGTCTCCCTAGAAGAGGCGCAGGACGCAGTCAAAAAGTGGCTCGAGACACCGTTTTCTGGAGATGAGCGCCATGCTCGGAGGGTTGCTGATATCGACACATTGTCCTAGAAACACTATCCACAAAGGCTTTTCCTTAGCCGTCCTCTCACGTATACTTCTCTCTATGAGCGACTTACGATTCGACACAGGAGATACTGAATTTGCGAGTTCGCGCGAGACTTCGGCGGGCCTTGACCTTGCAGGCAAGCTCGTAGCGTGGGGGCTCGTATCAGACAGACAGCAGGCCACCTATGTGCTTATAGGCGCCGGTGTGCTCGCACTCATTATCGCGTTTTTCTTATTTAGGTCGAGCGGCAGCGATCTGCCGCCGCCGCCGCCCGTAGGTGTATAGATTGCATGAAGACCAATTCAACTAAGCGAGGCTTCACACTCATCGAACTACTCGTGGTGATAGCGATTATTGGCATGCTTTCCTCAGTCGTCCTTTCATCTTTGAACAGCGCGAGGAAAAAGGCGCGTGACGCTCGACGTCTTGCCGATTTCAAACAGCTCCAGACTGCGCTCGAGCTGTACTATTCCGACAACACGGCATATCCAGCGTCGGTTACCCAAGCGAATATTTCGACGGCGCTCTCAGGTCTTGCGCCGGCGTACATGGCAGCGATACCGGAAGACCCGCTCGGCGGCAGCTATCATTATGTGTACAAGACAACGTCAGGTGGCACATTCTATTGTCTCGGGACTGCATATGAAGGCACAGCTCCTGCCTCGACGTGCAACACTACGAGCCTTGGGAGCTCTCTCACTGGGGTAGGGTATTCTGTCGGTCCGTAATTCTGCACACGCTTCCATCGAAGATGAAGTATCTCTGCAACCCCCGCATACTGCCGACGAACACGTGTCCGCCGGATTTGTCAGAGCTCTCTCGGCGCGCCGAAGAGTTTTCGCGATTCGCAACTGAAATCCAATTGGATATTGCCGATGGCGTGTTTGCCCCCGTCGTATCGTGGCCATATCAATCGGGCCAATGGGAGGAACTAGAACGGCTCGCGCAAGGTGAAAAGTTACCTTTCTCAGACGCGGTTGCGTATGAAGCGCACCTCATGGTGCAAGAGCCGCTCGACGTTGGAGTTTTGCTTGCTAAAGCGGGGTGCCAGCGTCTCATCTTTCATATCGAAACGGTCGCTGTGGCGGAAAGGAGAGCAATGATTGATGCATGGAAGGATGCCGGCGCGAAAGAGGTTGGCGTGTCGCTCCTCGTGGAAACACCGCTCGAGGCTATCGATGATGTCATCGGTGCTGTTGATGTCGTACAGCTCATGTCGATACCCAAAATCGGCGCTCAAGGACAGCCGTTTGATGAGCGCACACTTTCACGGGTAGAAGAGCTTCACGCAAAGTATCCGAACATGATGGTCGCTGTCGATGGAGGCATTTCAGAGTCCAATATTGAGCTCCTCGTTCGTGCGGGGGCGAATCGATTGTGCGTCGGCTCCGCGATATCAAATGCGATGAATAAAGAAGTCGCGTTCGTCACACTTCTCGAGCGGGCGATGCGTGGATGTGCACCACAGAGCGCGTCCCCGGTACTCTAAGAAAAAGAGCTCACAGTAGTGTGGAAGAAGAAGCCTGTAGGCGACTCGACGCGGTATACTACTCTCATGGAAGCTCTTGGCGACGCAGAAGTTAAGCGGCTTGAAACTAAAGCCAGTGCGATCAGGCAGACGATCATAGAAATGTTAGTGGCTGCGGGGAGCGGCCACACCGCCGGACCACTCGGGATGGCGGATATTTTCACGGCGCTCTATTTTCATGTTCTCAAGCATGACCCGCAAAATCCTGCATGGGAAGAGCGTGACCGACTCATGCTCTCCAATGGTCACATTGCTCCCGTGCGCTATGCAGCGATGGCTCACGCCAGGTACTTTGCGGTAGAAGAGTGCCTGACGCTGAGGAAATTTGGCTCGCGACTCCAGGGGCATCCGGAACGCGATAAGCTCCCCGGCGTTGAGACGACCTCAGGGCCGCTCGGGAGCGGTCTCTCACAAGCATCGGGGTACGCGTATGCGGCTCGTATGGACGGGAAGACATTTCGTGTCTTTTGCGCTATGTCGGATGGCGAGCAACAGGAGGGGAATACGTGGGAGGGCGCGATGTTTGCGGGTAAGTATCGTCTCTCAAATCTCACTGCAATCATGGATCGCAACAATATACAGATAGACGGTATGACAGAAGACATCATGCCGCTTGAGCCTCTGAGAGATAAATACGAAGCTTTCGGCTGGCACGTCCTTGAGGTGGATGGGCACAATATCCCGCAATTCATCCAGGCGTGCGATGAAGCCAGCGCCATCGCAGAGAGGCCTACGCTCATTCTCGCGCACACAATTCCGGGGAAGGGCATACGCGCAATCGAGCGTGATTATCGCTGGCACGGCAAACCGCCGAGCAAAGAAGAGGCCGCGCTTTTCTTGAACGAGCTCAGGACCATGGAGGGAAAAGTGGCGAGTGAGCACCAGTAATTATGCTGAATCAAGACATAAAACTCGCAGCCAACATATTCGACACTCCTGCGCAGGCGGCGACGCGTGATGGATTTGGCAAGGGACTCGTCGAGGCGGGAGATGCCGATGCGCGTATCGTCGCGCTCTCTGCCGACTTGACCGAAAGTACCCGTGTCGAGGAGTTCAAGAAAAAATATCCTGAGCGCTTCGTCGAGGTGGGAGTGGCCGAGCAAAACATGGCGACCGTCGCAGCGGGCATGGCTAATTACGGCAAGATACCGTTTATCACTTCGTACGCAGCATTTTCTCCGGGTCGCAACTGGGAGCAGATACGCACCACTATCGCGCTCAACGATGTACCGGTGATTGTCTGTGGCATGCACGCAGGGGTTTCTGTCGGGCCCGATGGTGCCACACATCAAATGCTGGAAGACCTGGCGCTCATGCGCGCGATGCCCAACATGATAGTGATTTCTGCCTGCGATAGTGAAGAGGGCAGAAAGGCGACACTCGCAGCGGCGAAGCTCGGTAAGCCTGTGTATATGCGATTTGGTAGGGAGAAGACTCCCGTCATGACGACAACGGATACGCCATTTGAAATCGGAAAGGCCAATGTGCTGTACGAAGGTGACACCTCCGCGTGCGCGATATTCGCGACCGGAGCGCTCGTCTACAATGCGCTTCTCGCCGCGAAGCAGTTAGAGAGTGAAGGAGTGGCGGTGAGCGTGACCAATATTCATACAATAAAACCTCTTGATAGGGAGACGGTCGTGCGCGAAGCGAAGCGCGCAGGCGCGGCGGTCACCGTAGAGGAACATCAAATCGCTGGCGGGCTTGGGAGCGCGATTGCAGAGGTGCTTTCACAAGAGGCGCCGGTACCCATGGAATATATTGGCGTGCATGATTCATACGGCCAGTCGGGGGAGCCCAAAGAACTTATCGAACACTATGGCATGGGGGTCTCGCATATCATTGCTGCGGTAAGAAAAGTCACGGCACGGAAATAAAAAGAATCGAGCCTGCGCGGGGCGCAGGCTCGAGGTAGTGGAAGAACTAAGCAGTCGGTAGGGGGTATTTGCACCCTCTTTTTTCCTGGAACGCCGTGTGGGAGCCGAAGCGACCCACCGGCAGGAGTTTCGAATCGAAGTACTTTGCAGACTTCTTCGAGACCCCCTTTCCGTCGGTTCGTTTGTAGAACCGCGCACATTCCCAACCGCTCGGAAGACGATACGTAGTCCAGGCATTTCGCAGAAGATCGCGCGCGATATATTGCGCCTCCTCCCACTTGGCCTGCTCGCTACGACTCGTGGCAAGCTTGTGCTCAAGAACCCAGCTGAACTGGCGCTCCTGTGCGACTGCGCCGCAGATGGTCTTTGGCCACTGCGGATCAGGATCTGCCACGCGTGCGAGCGTGAGCATCCCCAGCTTGTGTTTCTCGTCGCGGGACTCACCGCGAGCCTCGTGGTACAGATTCTCCGCGAGACACATGGCTGCCTTTTCGTTTTTCACGTACACCGAGAGGGAATACCCCCCATAGGTGATGGCGAGAACGGCAAGGCAAGCAAACGAGAAGTAGGGGGCGAACCGAAAGAGCGTTGCTTCGATTCGCCACAGATTCTTGATACGCATACTCAGACTCCACAAGGTTGATGTTGGGGGTCCGAGTGTTCCTGTCCTCTGTGCGCCCGGGGAGATTGGGCACTATTGCAATTATAACATCATGCAGCTTGAAAGTCAACTATCTGTAATGGCTCTACAGAGCGGTCGTTTGTGTGCGGGGGCCGCACGGATTCAGAGTCTGTTGAAGTGTTAGAAAAGTCCCTCAGCGTGGAGCATCTCTTTGAATTGCTTGACGAGCGGCGCATGGGTCCTCGCGGTAGTCGTCGCAAGCAAACTCTTCTTTTCGGCTGGATCCGACGATAGGTCAAACATGAAACTCTTACTCGGCACTCGCACCGCCCGCATATAGACGAGATTACTCCATCGCGCACCTTCCGAGCTTTTCTCTATGACGGGCAAGTTCGTGTCCCAGGCACCGACAGCAGCAAGAGAAGATGGTGGGACGATGTCAGGCGTGATTGTGTGAAGGGAAAAAGGATAGCCGTTCTCGTACCGCAAGAGTCGCTTGCCCAGGCTTCCTCCTGTCAGCAGTGGCGAGATGTCGTCTCCGACAAATGTCTCCGGGCTTGAAATACCCATGACCGAAAGGACGGTCGGCCCGAGGTCGAGGAGAGAAATGGGTTCAGTCACACGGAGCACGTCTGTGCCTGGTGCGCGGACCATAAACGGCACATGCATCTCTTCTTTGTGAAGTGAAAGGCCATGCCAGAAATGGCCGTGTTCCCAGAATGCTTCGCCGTGATCGGACATGAGGATGACGACCGTATCGTCGAGCGCGGATTCCGGTATAGACTCTAGAAATTTTCCCAGCTTGTCGTCGAGACGGAGGAGTTGCTGATCGTACCGCAGAGTGTAGTCGTGCAGTGTCTCCATGGTCGGTGTGGCTGCTTGATTCGCGCGGAGTATGTCCTGCATCGTCACGGTTTTGTTGCGCTCGCTTGTCCCGAATGCGCTGTCATAGGGAGGCAGAGGGCTGTAGGGGTCATGCGCATCAAAAGTGTGCACCATAAGTAGGAACTGGTTGTCGGTACGCTTTGACTGCTCCAAAAGTCTTCGCACCGCACCCTCGGCCTTTGAAAAAGTATCAGTGCCCCCATACTCGATTTCCTCCTCCATGAACGGACTGTTGACTGCATCCGTGACGAATACGGTATTAGGGAGCAGGACTCCATATATCGTGCTCCCCGCGTCTCGGGCAGCGCTTACAAAGGACGGTTTTCCATTGCGTGCGAGATCCTTGAACGTGACTTGGGATGGGACATTCGAAAAGTATAGTGATGCGAACGACGGTAGTGTCCACGGAGCTCCCGAATACGCGTTCTCGAAAATTGTCCCACTCGAGAAAAATTGTTCTGTCCGCGGCATTGTGTCGCGATCGTAGCCGTATGTGCGCAGGTGTCCCGCTGCGAGGGTGTCCACGACGATAATAATCACATTGCACCCTTCTGTGCATCGAATCGATTCTGGCCCGCGGTTGTCTGTAGTGTGGAAGAGTACACCCGCAAGCAAAGCAAGGATAATCAAAAAGAAGGCGACTTTACCGCGCAATTTCACTTCGGCATTTTATCACGGGAGCAATGTACAGAGAGGATTCCTGCTCGGTCCGGGTCGTGGCCCAGTCGCTGTCTATAATGAAGTTGCTCTGAAATCTGCAGGGCGTTTTACGTACCATTCCTCAATCTTTTCTGCGCTCAGAAGGCCTCGTTGTGCACCAATTTCTTGTACGACGTATGCAGAGTTTATGTGGCCGCGCAAAAGTGCTTCCTGGAGCGAGAGGCCTTTGATTAGATATGCCACTGTCGTAGATGCTGTCGCGTCGCCCGCGCCCGTGCGCTCCAGCGGGGGCTTCGGGTCTGGATACATCGGTGCGTGCCAAGCAGCTCCACTCTCGTCCATTGCATACGAGCCACCTCTGCCGTCGGTGATGACCGCGTTTTTCGAGCCCAGACCGCGCATACCCTCGAGGAGAAGCTTGAAGTCGGTATCCTGCGTCTTGAGTATCATCTGTGCTTCCTGTTTATTGCAGAAAACTATCTCCGCATTTTCATACAGAGGCTTGAGCGCATCAGCGCCCTGTTTGATCTGAAATGTGCCCGGCTGAAATGCGAGTTTTACAGAGGGGTTCTTTGCGACGTATTCGCCTATCGCCATCTGGTACGGAATCGTACCCTCGCCGAGAGAAGAAAGGTAAATCCACTTCGGTGGCTCTGGAAGTACCGGCATCTCGTACGCGTACGCCTCATGCTTAATAAGTATGGTGCGCTCGCTCTCGTACCAGAGCACAAAGTGGTAGTTGGTCTTTTTGCCCTTTTCCGTCACGATAAGCGACGTATCGACCCCTTCTTTCTTAAATGTTTCGATGCACAGACGGCCATTGTCATCATCGCCGACATGGACGCGGAGTGACGCGTTCAGTCCGAGCCGCGCGCACGCTACTGCAGCGTTGGCGGAATTGCCGACAGCCGGGATTTTTTCAGAAAACTCAAACGGCACCTTGTCGCCGAAGCGAACGCTGAGCATGCAGTGCTCGTCGTTGATGTCGCAATTGACGCGGGCGTCCTTGAGGCGAATAAATTCGTCGATGACGGTGTCACCAATAGCAAGAAAATCAATACTCATGCCAGCAATTTTATCATGCGAGACAGGTGGTATTATGTTGGCATGCAAACGTTACGCGAAGCGATTGAAGAGGCGCGCGATGCTCATATTGGCATCGGGCATTTCAATGTTTCGGATTCCAACCAGCTGAATGCGGTAGTGGACGCATCTAAAAACACTTCGCTTCCGGTCATTATTGGGGCCTCCGAGGGTGAAAGAAAGTTCTTCGGCGTGCGAGCGCTCGCTGCCGTTGTCTCGTCTATACAAGCCCAGGCGGGTCGCATATATCTCAACGCCGATCACACGTACTCAATCGAGCTCGTAAAGGAGGCCATTGATGCGGGTTTTGATGCCGTTATTTTCGACGGGAGCCACCTTCCACTTGAAGAGAATATTGCGCAGACGCGCGCCGCGGTTTCGTATGCGCGCGCGAGTGGTCGCGACGTGCTGATAGAAGGTGAGATTGGGCGGATTGGTACGTCGAGCAAGTTGCTCGACAAGGCACCCGAAGATATCGATACCGAGCTCACGACACCCGATGACGCGGCACGATTTGTCCGCGAGACCGGGGTCGACTTGCTTGCGCCCGCGGTCGGTACGATGCACGGGAGACTCAAGAGCGGTCCCATGCCGCGCATCAATGCACAGCGCATAGAAGAGATTCGAGAGGCAGCCGGCGTGCCGCTCGTTCTCCACGGCGGTTCGGGCTCGACTGACGAGGATTTCGTGGCGGCAGTGAAGGCGGGTATCTCAATCGTCCATATCAATACTGATATTCGTATAGCGTACAGAAAGGGTATAGAAGCGGGCCTTTCAAAGGATGCCGACGAAATCGCTCCCTACCGATTCTTGCAGCCTGGTGTCGATGGGGTGCGGGCAGAGACGGAGCGATACCTCAAGCTTTTTGCTCTCAAGTAGGGAAAGGGTTTGCAAAAAAGCCCTACATACATATACCCCGTGAGATAGGAATTCTCGCGCGGGACAGATGGCCTTGATTTTTTTATCTCACGGGGTAGACTGCTGAGCCATGATAGTGAAGTTGGAAGTCAGTCCTCGCGATTCGAAAGAATCGACAGAAACGCTCCGCCAGCGCGGCGCGGTCCCGGCTGTTTTCTATGGCCCGAAGGAAGAATCGACCGCCATCTCGATAGATGCACGAAAGCTCGCATCGGTATGGAAAGATGCCGGCGAGACCACCATCATCACGCTCTCTGGAGCCGGTGAAGACAAGGATACACTCATCCGCGATGTGCAATTCCATCCCGTCACAAGCGCGCTTCTCCATGCAGACTTTTACGTTCTCGAAAAAGGTAAGAAAATCACCATCAACATCCCGCTCGAATTCGAGGGCCAGGCTCCTGCTGAAAAAGCCGGACACGTCATCTCGAAGGCGCTCCATGAAATCGAAATCGAGGTTGCTCCCGCAGAGCTTCCGCAGCATCTCGCTGTCGACCTTGCCCTGCTTGCAAATGTCGGCGATCACATCACCGCATCCCAGATCAAGCTCCCTCCGAGTGCGACACTTCTCACGGGCCCCGAAGAGATTGTTGCGTCGGTCACCGAGCACATGGAAGAGAAAGAACCGGCCCCTGCTGCTGAAGGTGCGGCTCCTGCTGAGGGTGCGGCTCCAGAGGGTGAGGCGGCTTCTGAAGGTGAGGCAAAGGAGTAACGTTCAGTCCCCTTGTGTTTTGGAGTACGAAATTCCTCTGCTGAGGAATTTCTCGGCTTTCGCACCGTCGTGCTCAAGAGCCTCCAAAACACAAGGGGACGTTCACTGATGTTGGAAATGGAATAATGAAACCCGGCGCTCGAGCGCCGATTTTTTGTCACAAGAGCTTGGTATAATCGTCATACCTTCTGAATATGAAACAATCGTTCGTTCTTTTCGCATGCGCCGTGGTTTTCCTTGGCGCGCTCTCATTCCCCACCGCGTCTTTCGCGGTAACGAGTGCTGAGGAGCGTGCTGCGCTACAGGCGCAGCTCGATCAGATAGAGCGCGACATAGCCAACAACAAAGGCACGCTCTCGGAGCTCCAAAAACAGCGTACGACGCTTGAGCGAGATATCGCGATTCTCGACAATAAGATTAAAACAGCGCAAAAGCAGATACGGCAGACCGACCTCACGCTCAAACAGATACAGACGGATATCACTGATAAGCAGCAGGCAATCCGTCTGGTCGACATAAAAGTCGTGAAAGGCCAAGATTCGCTCGCTCAAATACTGCGCCGCACCCGCGAGATTGACGATCTCTCGATAGCGACACTTGCACTCGCGACCGGCTCTATTTCGGATGTGTTTCAGCAAATAGACAGCTACGAGGCGATTCAAAAGGCGCTTGGCGAATCTTTTGAAGAGATGGCGCTGTATAAAGAAGAGCTTTCCAACAGGAAAAGGTCTCTCGAAGAAAAAGAAGACGAGGCACAGAAGGTGCGCACGGCGCAGCTGATAGCGAAGCAGGCGATTCTCGAGGATGAGAAAGAGAAGCAGACGATACTGAATGCCACAAAGGGGCAGGAAAAGACGTATCAACAAATCATCGCCGATAAACAAAAGCAGGCTTCTGCAATCCGTGCAGCGCTCTTCGGTCTGCGCGATAGCGGTGCGATACCGTTTGGCACCGCGTACGATTATGCGAAGCAGGCCTCGCAGGGTACGGGCGTGCCAGCCGCCTTGATTCTCGCGATTCTCACCCAGGAGACAAATCTCGGAGAGAACCAAGGTTCGTGCTTCGTGAAGGACCTTGCGACAGGCAATGGCGTGGGCAAGAACACGGGACGCGCGTTCAATAAAGTGATGGCCGCGCCGCGAGACACGACGCCGTTCCAGACGATTACCGAATCGCTCGGACGGGATTGGTCGAACACACCGGTGTCCTGCCCTCAGTCAGTGGGCTATGGCGGGGCCATGGGTCCTTCGCAATTCATCCCATCGACATGGATGCTCTATAAGACGCGTCTCGCAAACCTGACGGGCGAGGCCTTCCCTGACCCGTGGAATGCGCGAACGGCAATATTCGCGACCGCGCTCCTCATGGAGGACAATGGCGGTGACGGCGGCACGCGCGAGAGTTGGCGCAAAGCGGCTCTACGCTATTTTGCGGGAGGCAATTGGAGCAAACCAGCCAACGCACCATATGGCGATGGCGTGTTGCGACATATGGACAAAATCCAGGCGGAAATCAACATCCTGGAAGGCAAATAGCGCCACCATTTGTCTTTTTCAAAGAATTTGGGTATAGTACCGCGACATGAAAAAGGATATTCATCCGGAGAACTATCGCAGCGTTATCTTCGAGGACGTAACCTCGGGGAAGCGTTTTCTGATTGGTTCGACCATCGCGACCGAAAAGACCGACAAATGGGAGGATGGAAAGGAATACCCCGTCTACCAGATTGAAATCTCAAGCGCGTCTCACCCCTTCTACACCGGCCAGTCCAAGACCATCGACACCGCAGGTCGCGTAGAGAAGTTCAAGACTCGCGCCGCTGCCAAGAAGACCAAGACCTCCAAATAAAAAGACGCTCGGCATCCGTTCTCGTTCGCACGGATATTTTTCTGTTGAAAAATTCCTCGTGCGAGATGTCCTGGGTCGGCAGACGACGCGCTCGCAAGGCTCACTTGAACCGATGCACTCGCTAAAAGCCGGAAATGCCAATATACTCGCGGTATGAATGAGACAAAGCACATAAATCCGGAAGAGTTCGCTGACGACCAGCGAGTGGCATATCTCATACCTGAATGGAAACGACTTACGCAAGCGGAGAAAGATGCCGCCGAGCTTCTGGAAGTGGACCCTGCGATGAAAGAGCTTGCCGAGAAAGAACTCGAAGAGATAAGTTTGCAGAAAGACGCACTTTTGGCACAGATGGAGAATATCGTCGGCAAAGTGGGCGAGCGCGAATGGCCCAACGAGATTGTGCTCGAAGTCCGGGCAGGAGTCGGTGGCGATGAAGCGTCGTTGTTTGCAGAAGACTTAGCTCGCATGTATTTGCGTTATGCGGAGTCCAAGGGCTGGAAGACACGTTCTCTCGACGAATCACGCGCAAGTATCGGCGGCTATAAAGAAGCGCAATTTGAGATTCGCGGTGAAAACGCTTATCGCGAGTTGCAATTTGAGACAGGTGTACATCGCGTGCAGCGCGTACCTGCCACTGAGAAGGCAGGGCGCACACACACTTCGACCGCATCGGTCGCGATAATGCCGATATACAAGCGCACGACTATCGTCATCAATCCTTCCGACCTCGAGATAGAAACATCTCGCTCGGGAGGTGCGGGCGGACAAAACGTCAACAAGGTGGAGACGGCAGTGCGCATCATCCACAAACCGACCGGTATGGATGTGCGCTGTACATCGGAGAGAAGTCAGGTCCAAAACAGAGAGAAGGCAATGATGCTCCTCACGAGCAGGTTGCAGCAGGCGCAAGACGAGCGCGAGGCCAGGGAGCGGGCCGCAGACCGCAAGCAGCAGGTGGGTACTGGCGATCGCTCGGAGAAGATTCGCACGTACAATTTCCCGCAGGACAGAGTCACCGACCACCGCATCAAACAATCATGGTCGAATATTGAGGGCATTATGCAGGGTCGTATAGGGCCTATCTTGGAGGCTCTTGAGAAGGCAGAGGGGGGAGACCTATCCGAGGGGGAGGGCGCCTCCGGTGAAGACGAGTAATCCGCCCTGCCCTTGCAGGGGCGGCTTCGCTTTGGTACTATCCCAGTGCTCCGCCGCCTGGCGGATTCAACATATTCATGGCAACAGAAAGCGATATCAAGACACTCTTCGAAGCGGGCGCGCACTTCGGTTTTTCTCGCGCACGCAGACACCCCACTGCAGCTCCCTTTCTTTTCGGTACCAAAGATCGCACTGATATTTTTGACCTTGAGGAGACTGAGCGCCGTCTTGCCGCCGCAGCAGAGTTTGTCGCTTCAATCGCCCAGTCAGGCAAGCAAGTACTTTTTGTCGGCGGTAAGCATGAAGCGGTCGCGACGGTGAAAAGTCTCGCTGAGCAGATAGGGGCGCCGTACGTCGCAGGACGCTGGATTGGCGGCACGCTCACCAATTTCAAAAACATCCGCAAGCGCATCGACCTCCTCCTCAAGCTCTCTGAAGAGCGTGAGACGGGAGCACTTGAGAAGTACACTAAAAAGGAGCGCCTCCTCATCGACCGTCAAATAGAAGAGCTCATCGCCCGCTTCGGCGGACTTGTAAGCATGACGGATCTTCCTGGTGCACTGTTCGTCGTCGACTCAAGGCACGAGAATACTGCAGTCCAAGAAGCAAACCAGCTCAGCATACCGGTTGTCGGACTCGCATCCTCGGATTGCGACTTCGCGCTCGTGCAGTATCCAATACCGGCCAACGACACTTCAGTGCGTAGCATCCGCCTCGTCGCGGAAGCTATCGCAGAAGCGTACCAGGGTGCGAAGCGTGCTCCCGCTCCCAAGGCGGCAGTACAGCGCTAAGTGTTATAATCGATAAATAGGCCGCCTGCGGTCACTTGTTCTACTATGGCTACAACTGAAGAAATAAAGGCATTGCGTGATGAGACAGGCGTTTCGATAATGCAGTGCAAGAGGGCACTCGAAGAGGCTGCGGGTGACGTGGAGAAGGCCAAGGTCTTGCTTCGCAAGGCATCGGCAGCCATTGCTACAAAGAAATCTGACCGTGAACTCGGCGCGGGCGTCGCTGCTGCGTATGTGCACGCAGGAGGCTCTGTAGTAGGCGCTGTGGTGCTTGCCTGTGAGACTGACTTCGTATCGAAGAACGAAGAGTTTTCGAAGCTCGCGTACGACATAGCCATGCACGTAGCAGCTATGAAGCCGCAATTTAAAACGAAAGACGACGTGAAAGACACGGATGTACGCGCCGCCAAAGAGGTTTTCACTGAGGAAGCGGCGAATGTGCCGGCGGAAAAACGCGACATGGTCGTACAGGGGAAACTCGATGCGTATCTCAAAGAGCGCGTGCTTCTCGAACAGCCATTTGTGAAAAACGGAGATATCACGATTCGCGAGCTCATCGACACGCACATGCAGAAGTTCGGCGAGAAGATTGAAATAACGCGCTTCGAACGACTCTCGGTAAAATAGTCATGATTGCAGCGGCATCAGTATTTTTCGTATCGCTCACTGGACTCTCCCTGCTCTTCGGACTCAAGGCGATTGAATCAAAGCGAGGAAATATATTCCTGCCTCGTGTGCGCTCCGCAGCGGACGATGCAGCACTCTCTCTCAAATCGCTTCTCTCGGATCTCCGCGCCATGATCTCCAAACTGCCGCCTGCATGCGTGTACCTGAGCCGAGTCGCACTCCATAAGCTTGCGCTTGGTTCTGCTCAGCTTGCGCGCCTCGCCGAGGCGCAGTCGCATAAAGTGGCGGACCTCGTATCGCATAAGCGAAACTTTGAGAAGCGCGAGCCACGCTCTGACTTCCTCAGGCAAGTGGGAGAGAGGAATGATATCGATTCAGGTCTTGATACGAAGTAAGAGAGAGGGCACAATAGCCCCACGCCGCCTTAGCTCCCTGCTTCGCACAAGCAATGCATGAGCTTCGCAGGGCAAGCAGTAGTACTTTCCACTACGACTTGCACTTCGAAGCTCCGGCGTAGCCGGAGCGTAGTAGTGCCGCCTTAGCTCAGTTGGTAGAGCAACGCTTTTGTAAAGCGAAGGTCCCCGGTTCGAGTCCGGGAGGCGGCTCAAACGAAGTGCAGAGACGCGTCCCGGACTGGATAGGGACGGGAAAACCGGGGGTTTCCCAGCCGCCTGCGAGGCGGTTCAAAGAAATTACCTATCCGTTGATGTAGCAGTCGTGCTTGCAGCTTCTTCGAGGGTAGAGAGTTCAGGGAGAATCTCGGCGATATCATCCATCGTCTTGAAGCCATAGTAGGCCTGACCGTTTATTACGAGCGCTGGCAGCGCATTTCGGACATCGTTGATGTCGATGAGCGTCTGGAGCGCTGCGAGGTCGAGATTGTAGTCGAAAGAGTAGATGCGAAGCTGTGGATATTTTTCATTAAGACCCGTGAGCACGTACCCCTGCTGCTCGCAGTCTTCACAGTCGCCCTTGTTGGAGTAGAAGTAGAGAATGAAGACGGGGTCAATGTTGCGGCATTTTTGTGTAACCTCCTGCATGAGCATGAGGTCCTTTATCTGAAGAAGCGAATAGTAGCGTTTGAGACGGTCGAGCTCGTTTTCGTCGACTCCCGGTTGCAGCTCGAGGTAGGAGAGCCTGCTTGCCAGTGGTCGTATTTCACTGGAGAGCACGGAGTTTTCCGTGATGTCGCGGCAAGCGTGTTCGGCAAGAAGTTCAAACTGCGTCTCTAGGGAGAGTATATCTATAGAGATATTGTCCTGCGTCGCCTGTATATCAGCGATACGGCGGTTGTTGAAATAGTTGGATACGTAGAGCGCGGTCGCAAAGATGAGCGCCGTGATGACGAATGCCACTATATAGCTGCTCCAGCGAGCAGAGCGCGTTTCGACTACCGGTTCTTCCATAGAGTTATCGCCACCTTACACCAGTCTTGAAGACTGCGCGAACCACGGCGGCGGAGAGCCAGAGCGGCGCGAGGAAGCTATAAAAGAGGAGGAAAAGTGGTGTCGCGGCGGGTGGCCTGCGTGAACCGGTCCCAATGAACGAGCCTGCCGAGATGAGGACAAGAATAAGCCCCACGCTGACAAACACGAGAAATATCATCGCGCTCGTATTTACATAGAAAAGTTCAAACGAACCTGGCGACACATAGAGGCCCGAGAAGTATACGCGGGCGAGTTCATCGCGGAGCATCAATGCTCCCTCGGCGAGAATGCGGAGGAAGAAATAGATACCCGCTCCGATTGAGAGAATGGCAGAGGGGAGCACAATGAGACCGAGGTTCCCGTACTTCTTATTGCCGAGCATGAAGCGGTAGTCGACCGCGTTGCGCAACCAGCCATACGTCCATCGTACTCGCTGACGGAAGAGTGCGGGGAGGGTACGTGGGGTCGACGTGTGCACTATAGCTTTGGGTGCATTTGCGATGAGATGGCCAGCGACCTGCATGCGGAGCGCCATTTCCATGTCCTCGGTGGAGTGAGCGTATCGCCATCCGCCGAGCTCGCGTATGACAGATGCTCGGAAGAACGAAAATGGGCCCGGTGTGATAAACGCTGAGCCAAGCGCGGCGAGGATGAAGCGGTTGAAAATCGAGAGGCGATATTCCACGTGCTGCATGTGCTGCAGGATCGTCTGTGGGTCGCGTACGTGAATGCCCGGCGTCACCGCAGCAATCTTTTCGTTGTCGAAGACAGGTACGATTCGCAGAAGTGCCTCTTTTGCTACCACGGAATCGGCATCGAGACAGCCGATGAGCTCGGCGTGAGTTCGCTCAATCGCATGATTCATCGCGGTGTGTTTGCCGCCGTTGGCTTTCGTGAAGACGCGGACGCGTGGGTCCGCTTCAAACGTACGGAGCACCTCGAGCGTGTTATCTACCGAGCCGTCGTCGACCGCAATGATTTCGAGTCGGTCAGCGGGGTAGTCGAGCGCGAGAAGCGAGCGCATCGTACTCTCTACCGTGCGGCCTTCGTTGTAGCAGGGGACCACAATGGCGACCGAAGGAAAGTGAGTAGGCACTCGAACCGCGGCGGGGAGCGTCTTTTGAAAACGACGGCGCACAAATGCAAGCAGCAAGAACACCTCGAAGTAGAGGGACGTAAAAAGAAGCACGTATGTAGCCAAAGCTGCGGCGTTCATAAATTGTGGGTGCATTATAGCAAAAAGGGGTGCTCGGCGGCAGTGTTCGTGGGAAACACGCGTTTCCGCCTGCTGGCGGAACGGCTCCTCTCGCTCCCGTCGGGGCTGCGAGGGGTTTCCCACGAACACTGCCGCGCTCGCGCTTGTTCGAGGATGCGGTACTCGCTTTAAGCCTTTGGGAGAGGCTATACTGTCTCGCATGCCAGAAACGGGACACGTGCACCCTATCTCATACCTCATTCGCGAGGCGAATCGTATTTTTCACGGCATGGGCTTTACGTTTGCCTCGGGGCCACTCCTTGAGAGCGAGTGGTACAACTTCGACGCGCTCAACGTGCCCAAAGATCATCCGGCTCGCGACATGCAAGATACGTTTTTCATAAAGGACGAGCCCGGATACGTGCTTCGTACACACACGTCGCCTGTGCAGGTGCGCTATATGGAAGCGCAGATGAAAAAAGGCATCGAGCCGCCGTATCGAGTGATTGTGCCGGGCAAGGTCTTTCGCAATGAGGCGACCGATATGACGCACGAAGCAGAATTCTTTCAGATAGAAGGACTCGCCGTTGGCGAAGACGTGACGCTCGCACACCTCAAAGGTACGCTTGAGAAATTTTTCAAAGAACTTTTCGCTGGCGCGAATGTGGAAATCCGATTTCGCCCGAGCTTTTTCCCTTTTACAGAGCCCAGCGTCGAAGTCGATATGCGCCTTGTGGGCGATGCGGCACCGGAGAAGCTCCGCGACCGTTGGATAGAGATGATGGGCGCCGGCATGGTACATCCGAGCGTGTTGCGCAACGCAGGGCTCGACCCGGAAAGATATCGTGGCTTCGCCTTCGGCATGGGGCTCGACCGTCTCGCTATGCTTCGGTGGGGCATCGACGATGTGCGCCACATGCACTCAGCGGACCTGCGTTTCATCAATCAGTTTTAATATGAAAATCTCACGCAATTGGCTCCAGACGTTTTTCGATTCACCACTCCCTGAGAGCGATGTTCTCTCTGAAGCGCTTACATTTCATGCATTTGAAATTGAGAGCATTGAAAATGACGTGCTCGATATAAAAGTGACTGCCAATCGTGGTCATGATTGCCTTTCCCATCGCGGTATCGCGAAAGAACTTTCTGCCATACTCGAGAAACCGCTTCGTGCCGATCCTCTGCGTCAGCAGCCTGACCTCTCACAAAGGACCGACAGGGTGGAAGTCACCATCGAAGAGCCGAGTCTCTGCAAGCGCTACATCGCAGGCTACATTCGTGGCGTGCAGGTGGGTCCATCGCCCGAGTGGCTTCAAAAGGCGCTTGAGTCGGTGGGGCAGCGCAGTATCAACAACGTAGTCGATGCGACGAACTACGTGATGTTTAACCTAGGACAGCCCTTGCACGCTTTTGATGCGGGGCAGCTCATCGAGAAAGATGGCGTGTATTCGATAAAGGTACGCAAAGCGAAAAGCGGTGAGCGCATGGTCGCGCTTGACGAAAAAGAGTACACGCTCTCGGATTCCATGCTGGTCATTGCCGATGCGCGGGCAGATTCTGCGATAGGTATCGCCGGCGTAAAGGGCGGCGCACCTGCGGGTATCACACAAGAGACGTCGGACATCATCATCGAATCCGCAAATTTCGAAGGTGTCTCGGTTCGAAAAACTGCCGCAGCACTCAAGCTCCGCACCGACGCATCGTCGCGCTTTGAACAGGTCATCTCGCCAGAACTCACTGCGTACGGTATGCGTGCGGCTGCCGATCTCATACTCGAACTCGCGGGTGGAGAGCTCGTCGGCTTTGTCGACGAATATCCCGTGACGCAGGAAAAGATGACTGCGAGTGTCTCCGTGCCTCATATCAACAAGACGCTCGGTACCTCATTTAGCGCGGAGGAGGTGGTGCGAATCTTCGGTAGACTCGATTTGGCGCATTCACAGACAGGAGATGCCTTCGAAGTGCATGCCCCCTTCGAGCGACTCGACCTCTCTATTCCGGAAGATTTGGTGGAAGAGGTCGCGCGTATCGCAGGATATGAGCATGTGCCCACTGTTGAGCTGTCGCCGCTTTCGACCCCGGTAGAAGTCAACGCGGAATTTGCACGGTCCGAACGCGTCCGCGCGTTCCTTTGCAGCCTAGGCTTTAGTGAAGTGTTCACATCGGTATTCACCACAAAAGGTGACCGCGTGGTGCTCAACAAGGTCGACGGTGTGAAGCCGCACCTGCGCAGAAGCATTGCCGAGTCGCTTCAGGAAGCCCTTGAGCGCAATATCCGCAATAAAGACGTGCTCGGTCTCGCGCAGGTGAAGATTTTTGAGATAGGCACGGTATGGAAGGGCGGCAAGGAAGAAGTGGAAGTGGAAATCGCGGTGGAAAAAGTAAAAGGACAGAAGAATACGGAAGAATACAAGAAACTCCTTGAAGAGCATCTCTCCGAGTACGGCGAGGGGGACTCGTACGAAGACCTGCCGTTTACAGGAGCGTTGCGATACGAGCCATTTTCAAAATATCCTTTCATTGTTCGCGATATTGCGCTCTGGGTGCCAGACGGGACACAGGCGGACGAGGTGCTGAGTGTCATCCGCGATGCGTCGGGTTCACTTTTGGTGCGCAGTGCACTTTTTGATGAGTTCACAAAAGAGGGTCGTACTTCGTACGCATTTCGGCTTGTGTTCCAATCGTTTGATAGGACGCTCACCGACCAAGACGCGAACGAGCGAATGGAAAGCGTGCAAACCGCCGTTGCGTCAAATGGCTGGCAGGTCCGCTAAATACTCACGCGAGGTGGGGGATTTCGACTAGGCAAGGAGGTCATTTTTTGCTATACTTCGGGCATAAAACTATGGCTGTAAGTAAGGGAAAATCCGCCGATTCCGCCGCCCCAAAAAAGGGCGGAAGTTCGTATGGGGCAGCCGACATCACCGTCCTTGAGGGGCTCGAGGCAGTACGTCGCAGGCCGGGTATGTACATCGGCACCACCGGTGTCTCTGGTCTGCATCATCTCGTATGGGAAATCTTCGACAACTCGCGCGACGAGGCCATGGGCGATTTTGCCGATGACATCGAAATAGCGCTTCTCCCTGGCAATCGCGTACGCGTCGCCGACAACGGTCGCGGCATCCCGGTCGACATCCACCCGAAGACAAAGGTCTCAGCACTCGAGACGATTATGACTACTCTGCATGCCGGCGGTAAGTTCGGAGGCGAAGGATACAAAGTATCCGGCGGACTTCATGGTGTTGGTGCATCGGTCGTGAACGCGCTTTCGACAAAGGTGCGAGCGATTGTACACCGCGATGGCGGCGAGCACGTACAAGAATACAAAGACGGCGGCAAGGCAGTCAGCAAGGTCAAGAAGCTCGCCGCGTCGAAGCTTCACGGCACTATCATCACATTTCAACCCGACCCGTCGATTTTCCCCGACACTGCTTTCAACTGGGACACTATCGTGTCGCACATGCGCCAGCAGGCGTACCTGGTGAAAGGTATGCGTATTTCGATACTCGATTTGCGCAATGTCGAAAAAGTGCGTGACGAAGATGTCTTCTATATCCGCGAACTCGGTCTTGATGCGCCGTCGGTGACCTTTTACTTTGAGGGTGGCTTGCGTAGCCTCGTGTCCTTCCAGAATCACCATCTCGACCCGATTCACAAAACCGTTTTCTATATAGAAAAAGAACAAGATGACGTGCACGTAGAAGTCGCACTTCAGTATGTCGACGACATTACCTCGCGTATTTCAGCATTTGCCAACAACATCTACACCGCAGAGGGCGGCACGCATGTGACCGGCTTCAAGACTGCGCTTACGCGCTCGATCAACGCAAAGAGTGGTGCCGCAGAGAGCTTCACCGGCGACGATGTACTCGAAGGTCTCACGGCGGTGGTCTCGGTCAAGCTTCGTGAAATTCAGTTTGAGGGCCAAACAAAAGGAAAGCTCGGCTCTGTAGAGGCACGCGGTGCCACAGAGGCCATCTTTGGTGAGGCGTTCAATACGTTCCTCGAAGAAAATCCGGACGAGGCGCGCGCTATCATCGGCAAAATCACCCTTGCGATGAAGGCACGTAAAGCCGCCAAGGCCGCCAAGGATTCGATACTCCGCAAAGGTGCGCTCGATGGCATGACCCTGCCGGGCAAGCTCGCCGACTGTCAGACGAAATCAGCAGAGGAGGCCGAGCTCTTTATCGTGGAGGGAGATTCGGCAGGAGGCACGGCAAAAATGGGCCGCGACCGTCGCATACAGGCTATCCTTCCGCTCCGCGGCAAGATTCTCAACATCGAACGTGCTCGTCTCGACAAGATGCTTGCGAGCGAGCAGATAAAGAATCTCGTGGTCGCACTCGGTACCGCGATAGGTGACATCTTCAATATCGAGAAGCTCCGCTACCACAAGATAATCATCGCCACCGATGCCGATGTGGACGGTGCACACATTCGCACGCTCTTGCTCACACTCATGTTCCGTCATTTCCGACCGATAATCGACGGCGGCTTCCTCTACATCGCACAGCCACCGCTCTTTAAGGTGAAGAAGGGCAAGGAAGTTTTCTATGCGTACTCTGACGAGCAGCGTGTTGCGCTCGTCGGCAAGGATCTGCCGCTCGAAGTTGAGGGCGGTGATGAGTCTGGGGAGAGCGAACAAGAAGAAGCAGCCGAAGAAGTGGAAGATAAGAAGGCAAAGAAGACTCCGAAAATATCTGTTCAGCGCTACAAGGGCCTCGGAGAAATGAACTCGGAGGAGCTATGGGAGACAACCATGGACCCTGAGCGTCGCATACTCAAGCAAGTCACTATCGTCGACGCCCAGGAAGCCGATATGATATTCGATATGCTCATGGGCACCGACGTCCCCGCCCGTAAATCATTCATCCAGTCGCACGCAAAAGAAGCGACCATCGACATATAAACTAAACCCCAATCAAATGGACGCCTTTCGGCGTCCTTAGATGATGAAGGCATGACGGAGTTCGTAACTCCGTCATATTGTTTTAGTAGATTGGGTACTGATACGGAGCGTTGTAGTTGTACGGATAGCTTCCGCTTATGTACTGAGAGTCGGTGTTGTTGACCTCATTGCTCTCAGCTGCAGTATTCGATGGGTCGACAATCACATATACCTGACCAGGGATTGCTTGCGTGAATCGCAGCGTGTTGACGATGTACGAGCCAGGAGCGAGCGAAGACTGTAGCGGTGACATGTAGGTGTATGGCTGCGCTGTCGGAATCTGTGCAGTGAAGTAGTAGCTGCCGCTGTTTCCCGTGCCGATGTTGGAGATGTTAAACGTCACTGTACCGTTGCCGTACTGGTCTATCGAGACCGATGTGATGGTGACGGCGAGATCACCGAGGCCATACGCGGCAGGTTTCGCAGGTGTCGGTGTTGGCGTCGCGGGCGTGATTGGTTTCTTTGGCTCCGTGACGACAGGAGTCGTCGGCGTACTCGGCGCGGGGGTGCCGGAAGATGCGAGGACCGTCATCGTGACCGAACCTTCTGCTGGGGTGGACGATGTAGCGCTTGGGATGAAGAGCACAGAGAGGGGAGTCTTTACCGATGAGGTGCCGGTGAGCATCGGGAGGATGGTCGCGCTCGTCGTCGCTGTGCCGAGCGTATATGCGGTGCCGCACGGGATAGTCGTAAATGTCTGCACAGCCGAAGGTGTCGAGAAACGGAGTCCCTCAGTGCATGGATAGATAAGTGCGTATGAGCCAGCTTCACTCGTCTTATGTTTCCACGAAATACGCGCGCTCTGACCGGAGTTTACAGAAGCGGGAGCGGTGACAGATATCGATGTGTCGCCCTTTCCGTCAAAGAGTGAAGAGAAAAAGCCGCCTGAAATCGAGAGGAGATGTATAAGACCCCAAATAATTATCACCACAAGGATAATCGAACCTATGATGGCGAGGATATTCGCAAGCATCATCGTGCCGGCGCCCTTTTGGTTTGTGTCTGACATGGCCGGCATCTTTACATGAATATATGCGTTTGTCAAGTGCTCTGGGAGGGGCCTATTGACAAAGAGGCACATAAGATGTATGATTCACCTATGAATCCTACCCACGGCACAACAAAGCCACAAAAAACCGCTCCCAAGAGCGTCTTTCTTGCTGCGACGCTCGTGGTCTTCTTTCTCTCGCTCTCAGCGGCAGATTCTGTCGGCTTTGTTCCCGATTACATCGATGGGACGAATACAGAGTACGAGACCGTCGCAGAGACACTCTCTGAAGAGACGGTAGCTCTCTCGAGTCTTCCTGAGCTTGGTCCAAGTACGCCTGTTGTCGAAGAAATCGCCGTAAAGCCGGAGCGCCTCATCATCTCTGCTATCGACCTCGACCTCTCCATACAGAATCCAGGGACGCGCGACATCGGCGAGCTCGATGCGCTTCTTAAAAATGGTCCTGCGAGGTACGTCGACTCTGCGATGCTCGGCGAGAACGGCGGCAACATGATTATCTTCGCACATTCGTCGAATCTTCCTGTAGTGCGCAATCAGATGTACAAAGCGTTCAACAAAGTACCGACACTGGTCGCGGGGGATACCATCACCATCCAGGCTGATGGAAAGAGTTACTTGTACATGGTCACGTCGGTAAAAAAGGCAGATGCGTCGGACACTCGAATCGACATGTCGCGCACGCTTGGTACGCGTCTCACCCTCGTGACGTGCGATACCCTCACTTCAAAAGATGCACGCTTTGTGCTGGAGGCCTCATTTGTTGGCTCGTACGACATATAAATCTATGAACACCATGAAAACACTCATCATCCCTCTCGCGTGTGCCGCCATCCTCCTTGGTGCAAACACGGCATCTGCCGCATCCAACTGCGGATGCGATGAAATCGTAGTTTCGCGCAGCACGATAGTCGCACAGCCTGTCACCATTGCGGGTCCCGTCACTGTAGGACGACCGGCTACAGTCGGCCGTCCAGCGACAGTCGGTCGCCCCGTAAACGTAGGGCGCCCTGTGAGTGTGGGCTATCCCGTCATAATCGGCCGACCCATCAGTCTTGGGTATCCGGTTGAAATCGGCTACGCGGTAGACGTCGCACACGCTGTCGAAATCGCGCATGCGGTAGACATCGCACGCGCCGTCGATATCGGTAAGGTGGTCGACATTGCGCACGCAGTCACGATTGGTTCTGTTGCAAACATCGGCTCCGTCGTCTCGATTGGTCATGCTGTGGAAATCGCGCGTGCGGTAGATGTAGGACGCCCCGTCGAGATTGCACATGCGATAGATATTCATCGCCAGACGAAGCCCGACAATTCCGTCGAATCAAATCTCGAGCAGATGCGTCGCATCTTAGCGAATTAGGGTATTCATTGACATTTGTCTTCTGCGTGGCACAATAGCCACGGCAAACGCGGCATAGAGTCGCAGAGAGGAGTCTGGAATGCCCATCCATCATACGAAAATGCCTGCGAGCATTTGGGTCGTTTTCTACATCGGCGTGCTCGCAAGCATCGTCTACTCCGCCGCAATCTTCTTCCTCACGATTTTCCCGCACTGGTTCGGTGCAACAAGTCGTGGCCATATCACAGAGTGGTGGGGAATTGCGGGCGGCGTATTCATCTGCCTGCAGATCATCCCGGTCGTCTCGAGGCCCGTGCACAAGGATGCGTGGGAGATTGCGGACCACCTCACGTCCTGGATCCCTATTGTGATCTTGCTCGGTGCATTTCCGGCGATCTGGTTTACAAGGGGCATCATGCCCGATCGTTGGACCTGGCAGGTCTACGGAACTGGCCTTGCGCTGAGTATCGCGGACGTGCTTCTGACGTTCGTGTCGCTGAAGATTTCGCGCTTTGCTCAGCGGATTACCTCGGCGTAGATCTGCTGTTTGAGCGGGGATAGTTCTCAAATTGAGCGGGGCTGCAAGGCCCCGCTCTTGACTTTTTGATATATTAGTGTACAATTTCAGGAGCGCAACCTTGTTTTTAACGGGAGAGACCCATGAATGGAATGCAGCGATTCGTGTTCGTCGGTTCGGGGGTCGTTGCCCTCGTCTATGCGGCCTTCATCGCCACGGTGCTGTCGGCCAACTTCACGCCTGTCTACAGCCTCAGCGTGGACGAAGCAATCACCTCGACCGCCAACGTCATTGGATGGACGGCAATTCTCGCGTTCGTCCATGTCATCTTCCAGATCGCCCTCGACCGTGTCGAGCTGCAGGAGGAGACCGTCGGCGAGAAGGCGTGGGATATGCTCACGACGTTCATGCCGATTGTCGTATTCGTCCTCGTTTCCTTCTATATGGCGGGCAAGACGCCGAAAGTGGCGTGGTGGTCGACGCTGTATAGCTGGGTGTGGTGGATCGTTCTCGCCTCGCTCATCGTCGACCTGTACAACGCCTGGAAGAGGGGGAGGGTCTGGCTGAGCTCGGCCGCGGCGCATGCGCCGGCGGCTCATCCTCCGGCAGGAGGTGCAGGAAACCCGTAATACGGGGTGCAAGCTCTATCGGGGCGCGTCGGGATTCACTCCCGCCGCGCCCTTGACTTTTGTATACTATTTGCTATAATAAAAACCGAATAAAACTATCGGTTTTGGCCCTAACATTGAGAGGAAATGCCATGTCAGCTGGCGGTCATGATACCCACGGAAGTGGTGCGCTCGGGAAAGTTGCTGGCTGGGTGGCAGTTGCCACCTTCGCCGTCATTGTCGTCAACGGAGCCTTCAACAGGCTCGATGGCAAGAACTTCTTCGACGGGATCTTCAGCGGAGGTTCGCGCTCGCCGACAAGCTTCCAGGGTGTGAACAATCCGGGACGGCGTGTCGGCTATGTCGCCGGCGCTCCGACAACTGCACGGGAATGTGCCGCGCGTGGGGGCTCTGTCGTCAACGGCGGCATGTCCTGCAGCGGCTACCAATAGAGAGGAGATGTCATGTCGAACGATACGCCGAAACATGAGTCCGGCTTCGAAAAGGGTATGGGCATTGGCTTCGGAATAGTGTGGGCCATTGCGCTCGTTGTTGCCGGCACCTTGCTCTTGATCATGATCTTCGAGCGATTCGGTCCGCCGAGCGCTTCGTACCGATCTCGTCAGGCTGCGGTCATCGGCACTCCCGGCAGCGGTTACGTCGCAGGAGCGCCCGTCAATGCGACGGAATGCATCGCGCGCGCTGGCCATGTCGTCTACGGCGGCAAGGGATGTCGTGACTACCGGTAACCATGGTCTTTACAACAAGGGAAGCGGCCTCGCCTCAGGCTTGGCCGCTCCCCGCTACTTTCTGAAAATCCGATACGGTTTGATACATCGAACTGTGCCGGACTTTCACGAAAGGCGTGAGAGCACGAGTTCTTTGAAGGAGAGAATACAGATGACCAAGATTGTCAGGTTGTTCTTCGGGTTGGCGATGCTCGCTATCTCGCAGATGGCTATGTCGAATGAGGCATCGGCTCAGCGCCGATGCGGCGATTTTATCCAGAACGGCACCATCTACGTCGCGAGTCGCGCGAGGGATTGTGACCGCGGCACTTCCTGGCAAAGGGATCGGCGCGGAAACCGCATCTGGGGCATGTCGCGTGCTTCATCGCATCGGGCCTACTATCACGGTCGTCATGCCGCGGCTCGACAGTACGGGCGTACGCGTTCGTACGCGTATCGTCCTGCAGCGGTTGCGGCGGTCACGACCAATTACATCCCCGGTGCGCCGCGAAATGTCGCGGAGTGCTATGCTCGCGGTGGCACGCTCGCCAACGGCGGACGCGGATGTGCCGGTTATCGCTGAAGTTCTTCCCGGAAGCGGCCTCGCCTGAGGCCTGGCCGCTTCCCAAGATTTTTCTCCCACACTTGCGAATATCATTTCAGAGGTATATGCCTCTGGATAGTCTTCGGAAGAAGATATTATGTTGAGCCGCTCGGACCGAAAGGGAAGAGCATCCTGTTCTACGACAATGCCCATGATGGGCGATGGAGAAGACCATGAAGATGAGAATCGGTTTGGCAGCGCTTGCGCTGCTCGCGTTCATCCCCGCGGCGAATGCCAACGGGGCTGACAATAAGGCCTGCGAACCCGACTGCTACAAGACGGTCACGAAGTCGAAGATCGTCGGATACAAGTGGGCGCGCGTGCCCGTTCGCAAGAAGTACGAGGTCAAGGAAAAGGTCACTTGCAAGGACGACTGCTCGCCTGTGAAGGTGAACGCCGGTCCCGGTGTCGACATTCCCTCGCCACCACCCGCGGTCGTCATTCAGAACCAGAAGGTCCTGGTGATCACCCGCCCGGTCGTCGAATATGCCCCGGTTCCGCCGGTCCGCATTCTCCCGGCACCGGAGGTGGTCTACGACCAGCCGACCCTCGTACGCGCTCCGCCTCCGCCGATGGTGCAGGTGGTTCGCGCTCCGACGCAGTGCCGGCCGATCGTGCGTGCGACCTGCAATGGTTGCCAGCCCGTGCGGACCGCGTGCGTGCCTCCGGGTCATCATGGTCCGGCGAACGCTCATGGTGCCCCGCAGCAGACTGCAGCGGTCGGCTCGCCCGGCGGCGGTTATATCGCCGGCGCACCGACGAATGCGCAGGAGTGCATCGCGCGCGGTGGCCAGCTCGCCAACGAAGGCCGCGGTTGCGCCGGCTACCGCTGATGCTCCAAGTTCTATCCTAGGCGACTCATTCGCCCAGGCAGCCCATTATCTCGGGCATCCGAGAGGCTCCATCGCAAGATGGGGCCTCTTTCTTTTTATACTTGACAAACCAATAGTATCTGCTATAATAGATAGAGTACTGCAAACCCGCTTCGCGAAAGCGAAGCATCGTTCTCAAAGCGCCCAATTCGGGCATCATAGAGGAGACTTCCATGAACAAATTGTTCACGCTGACCGCCGCTGTTCTCGCTTTGACCGCTTCCGTCGCATCTGCGCAGGATGTCGGCAGGTCGAAGGACATCGTCGAGTCCGCGCCCGCCGCTGCCGCTCCGGCACCCGTTCCGGGCCCGGTATCGACGTTCCCGACGGCCACTGCGCCGTCGTGCACGCTGATGCAGGTCCGCGTCGAAGTCCTGAAGAAGCCGGCGCGATTCGTTGTCGCTGCCTTCGATCAGGCGTTCAACGAGACCGGCTCGGATGCGGACAAGGCCAAGTTCGTCGACGAGATGAAGACGTGCAACGGCGATGTCATCGCCGTGCGCCCGAACTCGAAGTACGTCTCGGTCGACATTCACGTCGTGTCCGATACGCAGGGCTGGGCTACGATCAAGGTGCCCGCTTCGCGCAAGGCCAAGATGGTCGCGACGTTCCACTCGTCGGTTCCTGAGCTGAAGGCGACCCCGTTCTGGGCGTCTGCACAGTTCGCCGACCTGACGCAGGTGGATCTGAAGACGGTGAATCCGGGCACGGTCGCGCAGAAGCACGACAAGCGCTGATATTCATCGGCAAGTTCTCCTTCGAGCGACGACGCAAGGCCTCTCAGCCTTGTGTCGTCGCCGAAACTTTTCGCAAACATCTGTCTTTCGAGATGAAAGACGACAGACAGATTTTTACGAACCCTTTTAGGTCAAAAAGGGAAGTAGGAATCGGCTGTGTACGAAAGGCGCACGACCTTGACAAGGGCCGATACGCGTGATAGTACGCTCACATTAGTAGGGTAGGAATTACTAAATAGAAACGATTAATTATATGAACATCAATAAAATAGTCGCAGTTGGTCTCTGCGCAGTAGTGTTCGGCATCATGCCGACCGTCGCGAACGCACAGTACGATTTCTCAGATTCGTATGTCGATTACGGTGGTTTTTCGGATTACTCAGGCGGCTACGACTTCTCGGACTCGTACGTCGACTACGGTGGTTTTAGTGACTACACCGGCACTGGCGGCTACGACTTCTCGGACTCATACGTCGACTACAGTGGCTTTGGTGACTACACCGGCACTGGTGGCTACGACTTCTCGGATTCGTATGTCAACTATGACGGATTCAACAACTACTCAGATTTCCCGAACACGTACTCGGATTTCCCAACGGATTGCGGTGGCGTATCCTGCACGTACTCGGATTTCCCGACCACGTACTCGGACTTCCCGACGTACAGCGATTTCCCAACGACGTACTCGGACTTCCCGACGTACAGCGACTTCCCATCAGACTGCGGCTCAAGCTGTGGCCAGGTGACGTACAACGAGTCGTGCGGCTGCTACGAGACTCGCGGCGGTAGCTACGGCGGCGGATTCGGTGGTGGCTTTGGCGGCGGCTTCAAGATGCCTTCCTTCGGTGGCATGTCGATTGTTCCTCCGAGCTATCCGACTCCTCCTCGTCCTACCCCGACCCCGCACTACCCTCAGCCGACTCCTCCTCGTCCTACCCCGACGACTCCGTCGACTCCAATCAACATCAACAACGTGAACACGAACACGAATACCAACACCAACGTGAACACGAATGTGACGACCGTCACGCCAGTAACCCCGGGCCCCGTCGTGCAGTATGTCTACCCGTACTCTCCGCAGTATCCGACATACCCGACCCAGGCACCGTTCTGTGTCATCACAGCAAGCAATCAGTACAACTATGGCAACGGCATGATAACGCTCACGTGGAGCTCAAGTGGAGCCACGAGTGCCTACATCACACCGGGCCTCGGTCAGGTCGCTCCCAACGGTTCGACGACGCTCTATGGGTACAACAACACTGTGTACACCATGACAGTCTCCGGACAGGGTGGTTCGTACACGTGCCACACACAGTCGTACGTCAATCCGATAACTCCGGTGAGCCCGTACGTATCGCTTACGCAGATACCGTACACAGGTCTTGCACTTGGTCCTATCGGCAACGCGCTCTACTGGATGGGTCTCATCTCAGTAGCGGTAGCCGGTGCGTACCTCTTGGTCTACTACAGGGGCGGCATGCTTGCCCTCGCAGGCCAGACTCTCTCAGCTTCGATTGCACGTCGTTCGCAGGAAGAGGATGTATCTCCGGTGGCAGCTCCTCATCAGGAAAAGGTAGCGGCTCTCGCTCACCTTCCGGTACAGGAAACGACGACTCGTGACGCGATGAAGATTGTCCGCTCGGAAGACGGAACTCCTCGCCTCGTCATCTCTCGCGCCTAACTGCCGCCGCCTGTCCTGCGAAGCCTTTCGCGAAGCAGGACCCAGCTCCAGCCTTCTTTCGTGAAAGCGAAAGACAGGTACAAAAGTGAACGCAAACCGCCCCGAAAGGGGCGGTTTTGTGCATGTACAACCGTCTTACGAGCGGGACGTTATTTCTTGCTTTAGTTTTGCGACGAGGTCGGGGATAGCGAGCACATCTTTCCCGCCATCGCGGCCTTCGAGTGTCGCGGTCGATGCATTCACTTCTTTGTCGCCGAGCACGAGTGTGTAGGGGACTTTCTCCAGCTTGCTCTGTCGTATGCGCTTACCGAGGCTGTCGTCGGCATCAATTTCGGCGCGAATCCCCGCTTCGCGGAGTTGCGTGAGGACTTCCGATGCGTACGCGGCATGCTTCTCCGAGACCGGAAGTATCTTCGCTTGCACCGGCGCGAGCCAGAGAGGGAAGGCGCCACCGTAGTGCTCGATGAGGAATGCGACGATGCGCTCTATTGCGCCTATGGAGGAGCGGTGCACGACAAACGCGCGCTTCTGCGTGCCGTCTGCGGCGGTGTAGGTGAGGTCGAATCGGCTCGGCATACAGAAATCGTACTGCACCGTAAACGCGGTATCTTCCTTGCCGTTTACATTTTTCATCTGGATATCAATCTTGGGACCATAGAATGCTGCCTCGTCTCTGGCTTCTTCAAATTTCTCGCCGCGTGCTTTGAGGACTTCGCGCAAAAGGTGTTCGCCCTTCTCCCATGCGGCATCGTCTTGGAAATATTTCTCAGTATTTGAGCGGTCACCGAGCGAGAGTCGGAAGTGGTAGTTCTCACCCATCTTGAGACCAAAGACCTTTGCGATGTCGACGATAAGGTCGAGCGCCTTGGCGACCTCCTCCGCTGCCTGCTCCTCCGTGGCACAGATGATGTGTGCATCGGCAAGGCAAAACGAGCGCACACGCTGCAGGCCCATGAGCTCGCCGGATTGCTCGTAGCGGTAGAGCTTAGCGAGCTCCGCGATACGCATGGGGAGTTCGCGGTAGCTGTGCGGCTTTGCAAGGTAGAGCTCGAAGTGATGGGGGCATGTCATGGGGCGGAGCATGAACTCTTCGTCGTCGACCTGGATAGGTGCGTACATCGAGTCCTTGTAGTGCGGGTAGTGCCCGCTCTTGCGATAGAGATCGAGCTTGGCGATATCGGGCGTGTAGACGTGGAGATAGCCGCGCTTGATTTCCTCATCGACGATAAACCGCTCAAGCTCACGGCGTATCACCGAGCCCTTGGGTGTCCAGAGGGGGAGGCCCTTGCCGACGGCATCGGAAAATGTAAAAAGGTCGAGCTCCTTCCCGAGCTTCTTGTGGTCTCTCTCGTGTGCGTCGTGTTCCATAGTTTTTGATGTTTGACCAATGATAGCAGTATTCTAGGCCTCTACGCAAAAAGATGACCCCGGGCGCGTGCCCGGGGTCGTTCGTAGTTCGTTCTCAAGCGCTAGGCCGGGTTGGCCATGTTGAGAAGGAATGTACCGATGCGCTCGCGTCGGTGCGACTCAGCTTTCGCTGGCCTTTTCGTGGCGCCGAATGCCTCGGCTAGGAAATTACGCAATCTGGTGTCGTCCTTTCCAAAGCTCGAGTGGACGGACGCCGCTGCGGCTCGCAGTCGCGCCTGCACAGTTTCGTCGAGAAGAAGAAAGCCTTCTTCCGTCCGAACCTTCTTCAGCACGTCTGCAACCTGGCCGCAGGGTGTGAGGTCTGGAGCTTCGCCATCGTTGAGTTTCTTGAGAGCCTCGCCCGCCTTCGCGAACGCGTCCTCGTCAATAATGGGTGGCACCTCATCAGCCTTCATTCCACATTGCTCCCTTTTTTCTCGCGTCGTCTTCGGCGCGTGCGCGTACGATAAACCCTCACGCGCTCATGTCAATACTTTTTCGAGCTTATCTGTATAAAAACAAAAGGGGCGGCCGCTTTCGCAACCGCCCCTCCGCCATTCTTGATGAACTTCTCGCGCTAGATCGCGAGCGCCGCGTCGGAGACCTCCTTCGCTTTCGCCTTCGCATCGTCCACCGCATTGACGAGGACGGGCACCAGTTTTCCGAGCTGACCGACGAGCGAATCGACAGCGTCGGCCCTCGGGCGCTTCGCAAAGGTGCGGAGATCTTCCGCAAGGATGCCGAGGTTGACCGCGTAGGGCTCGAGATACTTCGCGAGATTGTCGAAGCGAACCGGGTCCTTCGCCTGCAAGTCGCCGATCAGCTTGGCGAACGAGTCGGCGGCAATCGCAGCTTTCCCGGGCTCCTTCTGCCAGCGGCCGTACTTCGTCAGCGCCACGGCGGTGATCGCCGAGGTGAGCATGATGGTAGCAGTCGGCGAACCCTCGTTCTTCGGCGTGTCGCGCGGCTCGTCGTTCAAGGACTGCTTCATGCTCTGCATGAAATCGCCGAGGGGCGACTGCGGTTGTTCGGCGCGACCGGGTTTGCCGGGGCCGAAGTCTGCGAACGCACTGCGGCCGCCGTGGCGGTCGGAGTAGCGCATCGCGTTCATGAGCGCACCGAGATCGAGGCCGTCGCCGAGCTTCGTCTCGACGACCGAGCCGGAGATGATGTGGCTGCCGTCGGGCATTTCGTGCAGTTCGGGATTGACCATTCCGGCCATAGTCGCCTTGATCTCATCCAGCGCCCGCTGGGGGAGCTTGGAACCCTTCTTCGTGCCGACTTCGTCGAGCGCCGTGATGATGGCGTCGACACCGGTGGCGATGACCTTGCCGCCCTTGAGTTCGGCGTTGCCGAGAATCGAGGCCATTGACGCCGCAAAACTGGCGCCGCTTCTTGAGGAATTGCGTTCGGGATCGTGACGCATCTGCGTGTCTTTCTCTATTGAGGGTGTTGGTGAATGGCACTGACCAAGTACCCGTGCCGATGGCATAAAAACACATAATAGGCGGATGCGCAAGGGGTCTAGAGCGCCTTCGCTTTTTCGGCGACGAAGCTCGGGGTGCCGTTTCTTTCCGATATTTTGCCCCTGAGCATGATGCATTGGCCGGGGGCGAGGATGGCCTCGTACTCTTTAAGGACGCGCGGGAATGCCACGACCTCGATGTTGTCGGAGAGGTCGGCGACTTTGAGAAACATCATGCGTTCACCGTTTTTGGTCAAGATAGATTGCACCGTCTCCACGAATCCGGCGATGACCGTCTCGACACCCTTGAGGTGTTCTTTCGCATGCCTGATGCTGTTCTTCGCGTTTTGGAGCTTTGCGGCGTGCTTGTCGAGCGGGTGCCCAGATATGTAGAGCCCAAGAAGCTCTTTCTCCCACGTGAGCTTCTCATCGAGATGCATAGGGGGCGCATCATCTAATTTGATTTTCGAAGCAGGGGAGACTGACGCGCCGAAAAGCGAGCCCTGGTCGACAGGGGCTTTCATGTGTTCTTTGTGGAAGATAAGAAGGCGTTCGGCGTTGGCGAGAAGTGCGCCGCGCTCTCCGAATTCATCCATGGCGCCACTCTGGATAAGTGACTCGAGCGATTTTTTGTTGAGATTTTTATCCGGATTGCGAGAAATAAAATCGGACACGTCGGTGAACCTACCTCCCTTTTCGCGCGCCGCGATGATGGAGTTTGCGACACCTTCGCCAAAATTCTTTATCGAGTAGAGACCGAAGCGTATGGTCTTGTCATCTATCACCGTGAATGTGCCCATGCTCTCGTTGACCGATGGCGGTAGTATCGAGATATTCATGTGTTTGCACTCCGCGACGATTTCCGCGATTTTCTCCACATCGCCAGCATCAGCGGTGAGCACTGCCGCCATGTAATCGACAGGGAAGTTGGCTTTCATGTACGCGGTCTTGTAGGCGAGGTTGCCGTATGAGGCGGCGTGCGCTTTGTTGAAGCCATACGCGGCAAACGTCTCTATCTGCTCCCAAAGCTTGGTGACCGATGCAGGCTTCATGCCGTGCTCGATGCAGCCTTTTGTGAAGTGCTCTTTTTGTGCGGCCATCTCGGACTGGATTTTCTTACCCATCGCTTTGCGGAATTTGTCAGCTTCTCCCCATGAGTATCCTGCGAGTTGCACCGCTATCATCATCACGTCGTCTTGATAGATAAGGACGCCATACGTGGGTTTGAGGATTTGCTCCATGCGCGGGTCGAGGTAGGTGACGCGCGCAGGGTTGCGTTTGCGCTGGATGTATTCAGGAATAAACGCCATCGGGCCGGGGCGATAGAGTGCGACCATCGCGTTAAGGTCGTGAATCACCGTGGGCTTCAGATCCTTGAGGTATGCCGTCATGCCGCTGCCTGCCATCTGAAAGACACCGAGGGTTTCCCCGCGCGTGAGCATTTCATAGACCTTGCTGTCGTCGAGCGGGATTTTGTTGAGATCGACATCGATTCCGTGGCGTACTTTTACGCGCGCCACCGAATCGGCGAGGACCGAGAGGTTGGTAAGTCCGAGAAAGTCGAACTTGAGGAGACCCACGCCGCCGTATTCGTCGGCGATTGAGTACATATCGTACTGTGTAATCGTCTTGCCGCCTTTCGGGTCGAGCTGGATGGGTGCGTACTCGGTCACCGATTTTGGCGCAATCACGACACCGGCTGCATGCACACCGACGTGTCGCGCGTTGCCCTCTATCTTCTGTGCGAGGTCGAGAATCTCTCGTGCATCTGCGTCGCGTTTGTAGAGCTCGAGGAGCTCTGGGGTTTCTTCAAGCGCGCCCTGGATGGTGACGGGGAATCCTTGCTTACCAAAAGGGATGAGCTTCGCCACGGTGTCGCCGAGCGCGTAGCTATGCCCGAGTGCGCGAGCCACATCGCGGACCGCAGCGCGAGCCATCATCGTGCCAAATGTACCTATCTGTATGACATGGTCGGTGCCGTATTGTTTGCGCGCGTACTCGATGAGCTCATCGCGGCGGTTGTCAGCGATGTCCATATCGATATCGGGTGCCGAAGGGCGCTCAGGATTGAGGAATCGTTCAAACGGCATGTTGAACTTAATCGGGTCGACGGTCGTGATACCGCAGAGGTACGAGACGAGTGAGCCTGCAGCAGAGCCCCTCGTGTTGGTGAAGATACCGACTTCTGCTGCATGGCGAAGCAAATCCGCGACGATAAGAAAGTAGGATGCATATCCCTTGTTGGCGATAATCTCGAGCTCGTAGTTGATGCGTTCTCTCAGCGCAGGGGTATCCTCGAGACCTCGCTCTGTGATACCGAGCTCCGCGCGCTTGCGTAGTTCCTCGTTGTCAGTCGTACCAGGCGGGATGGGGAAGGAGGGGAAGATAGCTTTTCCGAGCGTGAGTTCGAGGTTGCAGGCTTCGGCGATCTTTACCGTATTATCGACCGCTTCGGGAAATCGCTTAAAGAGTTCTGCGGCTCTCTCTCGATTGAAAAATGAAAAGTCGGGGAGGTTGTCAATGATGTCGCGATTGAGGGTGCTTGCGGTGCGTATTTTGTTGACGAGCTCGCGCGCGACCGCGTCGTCTTGTTTGAGATAGTACGAGTCGGCTGCAGCGACGAGGGGAATCTCTGCCTCGTTCGCGAGCTCGATCACCCTCTTCATGCGCTCCTCAAAACCGTCGACATCAGGATGATGCGTAATCTCTGCGTAACATCCGCCAGCCGGCGGAGCGCCATACAGCTTCTTAAACCACCGAAGCGATTCGCGGGCTTTTTCCTCCTGGCCGTCTTTCACTGCTCGTGCGTGCTCACCGGAAAAAGATGGGAGTATCGCGATGAGTCCTGCACTGTGTTTCTCGAGTAGTTCGCGGTCCACGCGCGGACGATAGTAAAAACCCTCCAGGTAGGACGCCGACACGAGTTGAATCAAATTTCGGTAGCCCTCCTCATTTTTCGCCAAGAGGACCAGGCGCGTCGTCTGGTCGTCGATGCGATGTTCTTTGTCGTGCCTGGTACGGGGTGCTACAAAGAAATCGACACCGAGAATCGGTTTTATGCCGTGCGTCTTGCATTCTTTATAAAAATCGATAGCACCGTACATGTTGCCGTTGTCGGTAAGCGCAAGTGCAGTCTGACCATCGCTTTTTGCAGCCGCCACGAGGTCTTCGGCCTTCGGGAGTGCTTCGAGGAGGGAATAGTGAGAATGCGTGTGAAGATGCACGAAATCGCGAGCCATGTAGCTAGTATACACGCACCACTTTTCGGCTTAGCGACGCCTCTTTTCTTATAGAATACTTCGTGGCATAGTACCGCGCAGTCGCAGCCAGGAGTTGATTCCATGAAAAAGCGAGGGAAGAAGACGAAACCTGCAAAGAGCAGCCGAAAGGTCACCACGCAAAGCATCGGCGCCCAGAAGCCAGCGTTCCGGCCTCCGGAAAGGCGTGCCGTCACCGGAAACCCGCTCGCACTTGTTCGGCTCAATCACGAGCTCGCCCGAGGGGAGCACAAGTAGTTCTAGACCCTGGCAGGGTCTTCCAAGGGGCCGCCATACGCGGCCTTTTTGATTACCGTATATATAATAGACACATAATGAAGTACCTCATCGGTATCGACGAAGCTGGACGAGGGCCGCTTGCAGGGCCAGTGTCGGTTGGTGCCGTGATGGTTTTGAAAGGAAAAGAGACCTCGCTTCTCAAGCTCATGCGCGACTCGAAGCAGCTCTCAGAAACGGCACGAGAAGAACTTTTTACAGACCTGACGCGTCTCAGAGAACAAGGCGTACTCAATTTTTCACATTCATTTTCGTCCGCGACCGTTATCGACCGTCGCGGCATCGTGCCTGCTATTCGGGGAGCACTCTCACGATGTCTCTTGAAGCTTGAAGCAGACTCGAGGAAGTGTGAGATCTTGCTCGATGGGAGCCTCTATGCGCCGGAAGAGTTTATCGCTCAAAAGACCATCGTTCGCGGGGACGCGAGTGAGCCCATCATTTCTGCCGCGTCTATCGTGGCAAAAGTCATGAGAGACAGATATATGGTGCGTATTGCCAGCGAGTACCCTGCATACGGGTTCGAGGTACACAAGGGGTATGGGACCCTCAAGCATCGAGAGGCCATCCGTCGTCTGGGACTCTCAGGGCTCCACAGAGCCTCCTTTTGCAGAAGTTTGCACCCCGCCAGAAATACGGTATAGTATCGCGACTATGGTAGTACGAATGCGGGTCAACCGCTCGAAAACCGGTAAGCGCCGTTCACATCACGGGCTTTCAACCGCGCGCATCACCAAAGACGCAGCAGGCGTGCACCTCCGTCACCGCGTCGACCCTGAGACCGGCATGTACCGCGGCAAAGTCGTCATCGATGTCGTGGCTCGCACCAAGCGCGAGCAGCGTCGCGTGAAGCGCAAGGAGAAGGAGCTCCGTGCGAGCGGTCAGGATGCTGCCGACGCGAAGAAGAAGGAGACCGTGAAGTCGGAATAAGTCGCCTTTGAGTTTTCCACGCCTTTCATCCTCACATCAGAAGTTTCCTGGTACACTAGGGAAACAGTTCCTTTGTTTCTATGGCAAATAGACATCTTGCGCGTTCAGTAGTTCTCCAAGTGCTCTTCGAGCGCGACGCATCAAGCAATATGACACTCGACGCATGCCTCGGGAGGCTTGTCGACTATGCGAAAGAATTTGGCGCGCGCGAGAGCGACGCGTTTTTTATGAAAAATCTTTTGCAGACCACGCTCGCTAAGCAAAAGGAGATCGACGAAGTGATAGTGAGGGCAGCGCCCGAGTGGCCGCTCGACAAGATTGCTGCCATCGACCGCAACATCCTGCGCCTCGGGCTCACGGAGCTTCTCTATGCCGACCGCGCGCAAGTGCCGGCAAAGGTCGCCATCAACGAGGCCATCGAGCTCGCGAAAGCGTTTGGCAGCGCGTCGTCAGGACGATTCGTCAACGGTGTACTTGGCGCTGTCTATATAGAGCTTGGCGAGCCGGGTAAAAATGACGGCAGCGCAAGAAAGCAGGCTCCACAAAAGAGCGGGAAAATGCCGGTCGAAGAGCTCGTCGGCGCTGTCGTATATGCGCGTGAGGGTGCAGAAGTATACCTTGCGCTGGTGCACGATATTTTTGGCCACTGGACGCTCTCGAAAGGAAAGCTCCAGAAAGACGAGCAGCTTCACGATGGCGTAAAGCGCAAGGTGAAAGAAGAGATCGGACTCGAAGTCGAGGTGGAAGATACGCTCGGTGAGAACGAATACATCGCCAACGACAGCAATGCATCAGGTGGCAAGAAAAAGCGACATGCGACATACTTCCTCGCTCGCGCTACGTTTCAGGACCTCATCCTCAAGAAAGAAGGGGGGCTCGACGACGGGCAGTGGTTTCCGCTTGCCTCGGTGGGCGACCTCAATTTTTATGACGACATTCTCCCTGTGGTCACGCGCGCAATAAATATCCTCGCGCAGAAGAACCGCACGTAGCCATGGACTTCGCGCCGTTTGAACAAAAAATCGGCTACTCCTTCAAGGATAAGCGATTCATAGAGCAGGCCTTTACGCATCGCTCGTATCTCAATGAAAACCGGGGTACGTCCGCCGGCCGGCGGAGCGAGCACAACGAGCGCCTCGAATTTCTCGGCGACGCCGTGCTCGAACTCGTGGTGACGGAATTCTTGTATTCCAAATATCCCGATAAGCCGGAGGGTGAGCTCACGGCATACCGCGCGGCTCTCGTGAACACGGTGAGTATCGCCGATGCCGCCGTCTCGCTCGGCATGAATGAATTCCTACTGCTCTCACGTGGCGAGTCCCGCGACACTGGCCGTGCGCGCCAGATTATTCTTGCCAACGCATTTGAGGCGCTCATCGGCGCGCTCTATCTCGACAGTGGCTATGATGCGGCCAAGGACTTCATCGCCAACCAACTGTTCCATAAGACAGACGAAGTCGTCTCGAAACGCCTCTGGCAAGATGCCAAGAGTAAGTTGCAGGAGATTGCGCAAGAAAAAATGAAACTAACACCTGTCTACCAACTACTCGACCAATCGGGGCCGGATCACGACCGCGTGTTTGTCGTGGGTGCGTACCTAGGCCAGGAAAAGGCAGCGACAGGAGAGGGAAGGAGTAAGCAAGAAGCCGAGCAAGATGCTGCGCAAAAGGCACTTGCGGCGAAAGGGTGGTAGGGGGCTCGGAGAATGCACTTCTCGGAGTCGCTGTCTGCGACTGCTGTCGCAGCGCTGCCTCTCGGCCCGTCGGCCTGCGAGACACTCCGAGAAGTGCATTCTCGCTCGCTGATAATTTAGAAATTGCTCCAGTAAATTCACCAATTGGTGAATTTAGAGGAGTATAAAAATACGAGAAGCAAATAGAGAGAAAAGATAAAAATGGTGTTAGGAGCATCTCGTCAGGCCCAGGCATCAGTTTGACATACGTGTGTATGCATGGTATTTTGCTGGCCGAGCTTAAAACGTCTTTCAGGGAGGCTACACGTGAGCGCAGAGTATGCAGAGAGCATCCGCCCGGCTATTAGGCGGCTTGTCGACAGCTTGGACGGACTCGTCGCTGCATATGCGGCGGGTCAAAAATCAGTCACGATTCAGGAGCAGATTGCACTTCTGTATCAGACACGCAAGAGTCGGGAGACGCTTCTCGCGCTCGAGCTCTTGATGCTCGCGGCGCTCCAGCTGCGCGAAATCGAAGCGGCAGCAGATATCCAAAAGAACTCGGGTATCGACATGACACTCGCAAAAAAATACCTCGCGCAGCTCGATGATCAGCGCGAGCATCTGCAAGCGCTCATACTGGAGCTGCCCACATCCGAGTCTTTGCATGGGCTCGTGAGGCGTGTGCTTCCGGACGCGGAGCTCGACGCTCCCAAGGAATAGTTCTGCGCGACCCAGCCCCGCACGCTTCATCGAAGCTCGCGGGGCTGCTTTTTTGATACAATGAGTGCCAATGTTTCTGAGCCTCAAATCCATAGAGCTTTCGGGCTTTAAATCATTCGGCAAGAAGACCGAACTCGTTTTTACATCACCGATTGCGAGTATCGTGGGGCCCAACGGCTCCGGTAAGTCCAACGTCGCCGAAGCGTTTCGCTTTGTACTCGGCGAACAGTCGATGAAAAGCATGCGCTCAAAAAAGGGCGAAGACCTTATATGGGGCGGGTCGCCGGGGCTACCACGCGCAAATCGCGCGGGGGTCAAAGTCACCTTCGACAACAGTAAGCGACTCTTGGACCTCGATTTCAATGAGGTGGTGGTGGAGCGTGTCGTGTATCGCGACGGACAAAATGAGTACCTGCTCAACGGCTCTGTAGTGCGCCTGAAAGACGTCATCCGGCTGCTTGCAGGGGCAAACATAGGCGGCTCAGGCTATCAAATAATCTCGCAAGGAGAGGCCGACCGTATTCTCAATGCGTCACCGAGAGAGCGCCGTGAGATGGTGGAAGACGCGCTTGGTCTCAAGCTCTATCAGCACAAGAAAGTGGAGAGTGAGCGTAAGCTTGAAGAGACGGGCGTCAATATCGACAAGACCAAATCGCTACGCCGCGAGATAGCGCCGCACCTCAACTTCTTGCGCTCGCAAGTGGAGAAGATAGAGAAAGCGCGTGAGATGAAAGAAGATCTCTCGCATAAGCTCGGTGAATACTTGGCACGTGAGAATGCATGGATTACACAGGAAGACGCGCGGCTCAAAGAAGACGCACAGGCGCATGAGGGCGAGGTGAGAAAGCTCACGGAGAAGCTTCGCGAGGCACGGACGCTCGCCGGAGAAGGTGACACGGGAGCGACGTCTCGTGCGCATGAGCTCCACGAGAAGCTTCAAGAGCGGGAAGCGAAGCTTGTCGAGTCGCGCCGACAATCCGGCGAAATAGCGCGCGAACTCGGCCGTGCAGAAGGAGCGCTCGAGGCCAACACCGTGACGGTCGAGCAGATTGTCGCGGTGCCGCACGTAAGACAGTTTGCGCGGGATATCGATGCACAGATAGCTGAAGCTGCCGAGAGCGGAGATATCGCACATGTGCGCTCCACGCTGCTTTCAATCCGAGACCGCATCAAATCGTTTATCGAGGGCCTTACCGGCGCTGCGCCCGTCACCAATCAAGAGGCTAAAAAGCATGTAGAAGAGCTCAGCGCGGCTCTCGAGAAGAAGCAGAAAGATGAAGCAGCGGTGGTGCTCGATATTGAAGCGATGCGCGCTGAAATCGCGCGTATTCGCGAGGCATCTTTCGCGGCCGAACGCGACGTCATCGAGCTCGAAGGTCATATTCGCGATGCGCAAAATCTACTCAATGCAGCGCATTCCGCTCGCGCGTCTATCGCGTCGCTTCGGCAGCGATTTGAAGAAGAAGTCCGTGAAGGAATTGCGCTTATCGGGGCAGCGGTGCATAGCTGGGAGAAGACCGGCATTCCTCAGGGCGCACTCGCCGAGGATAGAAAAGAACAAGAGAAGCGCCGAAGAGACATCGAGCGTCTAAAGATAAAGATCGAGGAATCGGGGATAGGCAATGGCGATGCCGTCGTAAAAGAATTCAATCAGACCAAAGAGCGCGACGAATTCCTCACGCGCGAACTTGCCGACCTAGAAGCTTCGGCGCAGAAGCTCAAAGAAATCATCGCAGAGCTCGAGAAGACGATTGACGAGCGATTCAAAGAGGGTCTCAAGCTCATCAACGTGGCGCTGAAGAACTTTTTTGAAAAGCTCTTTGGTGGCGGTAACGCCAAGCTCTTTATTGAAGAGCCACGCCGTGGCAAAAAGGAAGAATTTGACGAAGACGATGAAGAAGAGGTTCCTGAAGAGGACGAAATATACGCCGGCCTTGCCATCGACGTCTCGCTTCCGCGCAAGAAAATTCGCGGTCTCGAGGTGCTCTCGGGCGGTGAGCGCGCGCTCACATCCATTGCGATGATATTCGCGATGACCCAGGTGAACCCCCCGCCATTTTTGATACTCGACGAGACAGACGCGGCGCTCGATGAGGCCAACTCGAAGCGCTATGCCGATATGATCCGCGAGCTCGGCGAAAAGTCGCAACTTATCGTTATTACGCACAACCGCGCCACGATGTCTGCCGCTGGCGAGCTGTATGGCGTCACTATGGGGAACGATGGCGTCTCGAAGCTCCTCTCCGTGAAATTTGAGGAGGCGGAGAGGGTAGCTAAGTAGCTAAGGAGTGCTTACAATTGCATCAGTCTCTGTTGAAAAGGTCGCATTGAGCGGCTTGGCAGAGCGTAGGGATGTGGTCATGACGAGACAGGGTCAGAACTTCGTGATTCTCCCGGTGGCACCCGGGACATTTCTCCGGATGTTTCCGGAGCGGCACCTCGACGGAAGACTTCTCAAGGAATCGGGGTGGTGGACGCGCAGTGGGGACACCTATTACGAGGGACACCCGGTGTTTGAAGTCGAAAGCTACGTCCTCGACAGCGAAGGCGGCCACGTCACCTTTCAGCGTAGCGCCGGCACCTTTTATGTTTTAGGCGGTGGCCACATCGTCGATAGGATGTTTCCGTATCCCCATCCGATGTTCGAGGTAATCGACGCGGACGAGGCAGAGCACATACGGTCGCAGATGAAGGCTGCGGCTGCGAATCGGATTGCTCGCCGAAGCAGGAGTTGGTGGCCAGATTGGTTGCGGCTGGCAGCGATGCGCTTTGCGCGTGCTTAGGTGAAAAGCCTCAACGACACGCCTGCAAATAGAGCCGGTGCCCATAGCGGGCGCCGGCTGATCGATTTTGAATGTGAGTCTGGTACGTCCCGTGGGTTAAGACATTTCGCGTATTATGCAAGACAGAGCAGTCGTGGTCGCCGCTGGTGATCTGTATGGCGTCACTATGGGGAACGACGGTGTCTCGAAGCTCCTCTCCGTGAAATTTGAGGAGGCAGCTAAAGTGGCGAAATAGCTGACGTTGGTTTACAGTTTGTGAGGGAGGAAATAGCCAATGTCCGCGAAAACATTCTATGCAAGACCAGTTCGCGATTTCGCTCTTGCCAATCTGGTGAGGCAGCTCGGTTACTACAACGTCGGGCCCGTAGTCCCCGACGATGCGCTCAATGTTGCGGTCTTCAGTGGGAGTGACGAGGACGCCGAGCGCGTTCGGCAGTGCCGACTTGTCCAATCTGTTGAGGAAGCCCGTAGCCTCGTGGGGCTCAAGAGGACGAGTTGAATGTATTGAAGCCGGCGCGGGCAACTGCGCCGGTTCAACTTTTTATGCGCCGTGACCGTTTAGGGGCTAAATACGCCACAATTTGACGGTGCATGCCAACTCTGCTAGAGTGGCCCGACTTATGTTGAAGATACGAATGCAGCGTGTCGGGCGCATCAATATGCCCTCGTACCGTATTATTGTGGTGGAACACACCGAAGGTCCTAAGACGGGCAAATTTACTGATATCGTAGGCACCTACGACCCGCGCCGCAAAGAGCGAAAGCTCGATGAGGCCAAGATCAAGTACTGGATATCGGTCGGCGCTCAACCGAGCGACACGGTCCACAATATGTTCGTATCTGCAGGCATCATCAAAGGCAAGAAGATAAACGTCCTTCCGAAGTTTGTGGAGCCAGAGAAGCCTGCTGAGGAAGCAGCGCCAGAGCCAGAGGCACCGGCCGCAGAAGCTCCAGCAGAGGAAGCCGCGCCAGAGACGGCACCGGCCGCCGAGGAACCTGCTGCAGAGCCAGCTTCTGAGGAGCCAAAACCCGAAGAGGCACCAGCTCAATAGGGCCTGTCCGCCAGCTGGCGGACCGCCTTTCGCGGCCTTTGCAATTGTTGTACAGTAATCCTATTAAGAGATAGCAAGACAGATATGGAAAGCGATCAGGCATTTCTTGAATACGTTATAAAGGCACTCGTAGACAAGCCGGAAGATGTGAAAATCAACCGCACGGTAGACGAGATGGGGGTCCTCCTTACTCTCTCGGTCAATCAAGACGACATGGGCAAAGTAATCGGACGCAGCGGCGCCACCGCAAAAGCCATCCGTACGGTCTTGCGTGTCGTGGGTATGAAAAACGATGCACGCGTAAATCTCAAAATCGAAGAGCCAGAGGGAAGCGAGCGTCGCTCAAATCAAGAGAGTCCAGCAGAGACTCCGTCTGAGCCGTATGTGCGCGACACTACGGTCGACGACATCATTACTGACCTAAAAAGTCAGTAGCCTTCATCCCGTCGGCTCGCAATTGCGAGTAGAGTCGCCAGCCGGCGCCGATGAGGAGCGCGAGTAAGATGGTGGGGATTCCCAGCGTGTATACATTGATAGACGCGACGAGCTCTGTGACGCCCTCGAGAAATACGGGAAATGAGCAGATGCGATGCTCGAGCAGCCCGCAGTCCATGCCAGTATAGGCGAGCTTGGCGATGAATATTGCCACCACCTGTACGATAAGCGCGATAAGAGACGCGATAAAGAAAGAGCGGTGCCGAAATATCATTGGCAAAGTATACCCCGTTAGATAATTCCGACGATATATTGCATAGTATAAGTCCATTCGCATCCACCGAGGCATATATGATCCATTTCCACATAGTGACGCTTTTCCCGGGCTCCATCGAGCCGTATCTCAAGGATTCGATACTCGGCAAAGCGCAGGAAAAAAAGACCATCAAAGTCTCTTTCTACGACCCCAAGGATTTTACGCGCGATAAATATGGACGTGTCGACCGCAGGCCATATGGCGGCGGCCCCGGTATGGTGCTGGAGCCCGACGGTATGCTTCGAGCAGTCGAAAAAGCAGTGGGAAAAAAGAAAGGTGTGCAGGTAGTATTCTTTGCGACCGATGGTGCGCAGTTCGACGAGCCGATGGCGCAGAAGTTCTCAAAGAAGAAAGATATTGTATTTATTTGTGGCCACTACGAGGGAATCGATGCGCGCGTGCAAAAAATATTGAAAGCGAAGAAGGTTACGGTCGGTCCATATGTGCTCACCGGTGGGGAGCTGCCCGCGGCGACGATGATTGATGCAATCGCACGATTCGTTCCCGGCGTACTTGGGAAAGCTGAGTCGCTCGAAGCGTCGCGCGTATCGAGCCCTGAGGTCTACACGCGGCCGGAAATACTCGAGTGGAAGGGGAAGAAATACAAGGTGCCCGCAGTCCTCTTGAGTGGTAACCACGCGAAGATAGATGCGTGGAAGAAAGGCAAGCGGGGACTTGCCAAATAAAAAAAAGCTGTTATAGTCGCCAACGGGAAGAACAAACGTAATTTTGGCGTCATCATAGAGAAGAAGGGAATTTCGTCATGCCAGCAATCTGGTATCCACACGGCGTCGGGATTACCGACGATGAAATCAAGAGTCATGGCGAACCCAGGATGGTCCAAGCCGGGGCGCCTTTCCACCCCCGCATGCTCGAGGGTGCACGACTCTCGGTGCCGTGCGAGGTCGACAACGGCACGGTGTATCGTGTAAGGACGCCGACTCCTTCAATGGCACAGTCGCCGGATACGGCCTTCGCGTCGTCGGCCGCACGTCCCGTTCGGACGATTGTCCTCAGCTCGGCGCGCTGATTCGCAGCGCCGATGGAAGACGGGAGGATATCATGATCCAAAGTTGGCAGCGGGCGACCATCACGGTTGACCCGCTGTTATTTTTTATACAGAGACACGTTGACACAGACATCGGTGGTGGGACATAGTACGTGCAGCTCAAGCGGTTCGTTCTTTTCAAAGAATCGTGGGGCTCACACTAGCTAGGAAGGATATACGCCATGCTGAGTCACTATTCATCAGGTAGGGGGTCCCCGGGCATTGATCCTGAGGCCGGAGCGAGCGCCTACTTCGTCTGCACCGAAGAAGTGAAGGGCGCTGTCACAGGTAATATCGGACGTTGCGGCTGCACGTTCGAGAAAGGCACGTGTCCGGATGAGCGCTTCCATCTGAAGCGACCGGTGCCGTTTTCGCTTCGTTCGGTCAGTCACGGTCCCGCGGGATTCTACTATGCGGGCGTTCGTCGCTTCTGCCAGCGTTGAACGCTGCTTTACACCCTCAACATGGGTAAGGCTCGGGAGCAATCCCGAGCCTCCACTTTTTGTCCCTCGTCTTCAAGCTCATGTTTCTTGACTCTCACTAAGTCTTCATATATATTGTGCCGACCTTTGCCCTCTGCCGATTGAGTCACGGATGCGCGTGGAGCAAAAAAGTCCCGTTGGAAGACACGGGTTTTGCATAGAAAAATTTAATAATGTAGTCACATGAGGCGAGGATCCGCCGGCTGGCGGAGCTCGCCCCCAACACCACATGGCAAAATCGTCTGCTCACGTGCGTCCGCAGAAGTTTTTTGGAAAGTTTCGCGAGCCTCTCGTGAAGCTCCCATCGCTCGTCGAATCCCAGATAAAGTCGTTTACCGACTTTGTCGAAGGAGGCGCAGAGCGTGTGTTCAAAGAGTTTTCTCCTATTTCCGACCACTCGGGAAAAAAGTTCGAGCTCAAGCTCGTGAAGTTCACTTTTGGTGACCTTCGCTGGGACGAGCAGTATGCGAAGCGTGCCATGAAGACCTATGAGGCACCGCTCTCTATGGTGGTGAAGCTCAAGAACAAGACGACTGGCGATGAGAAAGAGCAGGAGATATTCCTCGCAGATTTCCCATGGATGACCGCACATGGCACGTTCATCATCAACGGTGTCGAGCGCATCGTGGTCCCACAGCTCGCACGCTCGTACGGCGTTTTCTTTGAATCCATTCCTTATAAGGGAAAGGATTACTATGCTGCAAAAATAATCCCGGCTCGCGGCGTCTGGATAGAAATCGAATCCGACCCGGACGGTGGTCTCTATGTAAAGATAGACCGCAAGCGCCGCTTCTCAGTGACTTCGCTGCTTCGCGTACTCGGTCTTACCGACGACGCGTCGATACTGAAGCGCTTCGAGGGCAATCCCGCAGCGCGCGACGCTATAGTCGCATCTCTCGCCGCTGACCATGCAAAGACGCAGGAAGAATCGTTTGTCGAAATCTACCGACGACTCCGCGACGGTGACATTGCCACCGCTGACACTGCCCGCGATCACGTGGAAAGTATCCTCTCGACGGACCGCTACGACTTCTCACGCGTCGGCCGCTTTCATTTCAACCGCCGCTTTGGTCTCTCCACGAAAGAGGCTGACCTCACCAATTCGACTCTCACACTCGAAGACGTCATTCGTATCGTGACGCACATTGCTGAGAGCAATGTGAATCCGCATGCAGAACCCGACGACATCGACCACCTCGGATTCCGCCGTGTCCGTTTTGCGGGCGAGCTCCTCGAGCAGCGCATGCGCGTGGGTCTCTCGCGCATGAAGCGCAACATCCAGGACCGCATGGCCATGGTGGACCCAGAGACGGTCACACCGGTGCAGTTCGTCAATCCACGCCCATTCCAGGCCGCAATCCGCGAATTCTTCACCACCGACCAGCTCTCGCAGCTCATGCAGCAGTACAACACCCTCGATGAAATCGAGCACCTCCGCACGCTCTCCACGCTCGGTCGTGGAGGTCTTACATCGGAACGCGCAGGCCTCGAAGTGCGCGACGTGCACTCATCGCACTATGGTCGCGTCTGTCCGATTCACACACCGGAAGGTAAGAACATCGGTCTCGTCTTGCACATGTCGCTCTATGCCCGCCCCAACGAATTCGGCATCATCGAGACTCCGTATGCAAAAGTCGAGAAGGGAGAAATAACGAAAGAAATAAAATACCTCAACGCGCTCGAAGAAGAACAGTACGCTATCGCACACGCGGCGACCGCACGCGACGACGCGGGGAAGATCACGCCAAGTCTCGTGGAGGTACGAAAGGGTGGAGAGCCAGCACTCGTCGAGCGCACCGACGTGGACTTCATCGAAGTCGCTACCAACCAGCCATTCTCGGTCGCGACAGCGATGATCCCGTTCGTGGAAAACGACGACGCAAACCGCGCACTCATGGGTTCAAACATGATGAAGCAGGCGGTACCGCTTGTCGTACCGGAAGCACCGCTTGTCGGCACCGGTGTAGAGAGCGCCGCAGCACGCGATTCAGGACGCCTCATCGTTGCCGAAGAGGCAGGGGAGGTGACCTACGCAGATGCGCAGGTAATCAAGGTAAAGGGCGAGGGCAAGACCAAGGAGTACAGCCTCGTCAACTTCTCCCGCACCAACGGCTTCACCACATTCCACCAGCGTCCGCTCGTGAATGTCGGCGACAATGTAAAGAAGGGCGCCATCCTAGCCGACACCTCGACCTCGGTCGGCGGGCAGCTCGCTGTCGGTCAAAACGTCCGCGTGGCATTCCTCCCGTGGTTCGGCGCCAACTTCGAAGACGCCATCGTCATCTCAGAGAAGCTCGCCAAAGAAGCCCGACTCACTTCGATTCACCAGGAGGAATTTGTCTGCGTCGTGCGCGACACAAAGCTCGGTCCCGAAGTCACGACACACGACATCCCGAATGTCTCTGAATTCAAACTCCGCAACCTCGATGAAGACGGCGTCGTCCGCATTGGTGCCGAGGTCCGTCCGGGCGACATCCTCGTGGGTAAAGTAACACCAAAGGGCGAGACGCAGCTCACACCAGAAGAGCGACTCCTCCACGCAATCTTCGGCGAGAAGGCCAAAGATGTGAAAGACACATCGCTACGCATGGAAGGCGGTAAGCGCGGTCGCGTCATCGGCGTGAAAGTGTTCTCGCGTGAGACAGGCGACCAGCTCGAGAGTGGCGTCATCAAGCGCGTACACATCGAAGTCGCGCAGCTCCGCACGATTTCAGTGGGCGACAAGCTCGCCGGCCGCCACGGCAACAAGGGTGTCATCTCGCGCATTCTTCCTGAGGAAGACATGCCGTTTGACGCTGAGGGTAACCCTGTAGACATCATCCTCACACCGCTCGGCGTGCCATCGCGTATGAACCTCGGACAGATTCTCGAGCTCCATCTCGGTCTCGCGGCTGAAATGCTGGGCTACCAGGCTATTGTCCCGAGCTTTGCGGGCGCTACAGAGCAGGAGATTCGCGACGAGCTCGTGAAAGCAGGTGTCGACCCAAGCGGAAAGCGAATGCTCTTCGACGGTCGCACGGGCGAAGCCTTTGCACAGCCTGTCTCGGTGGGTGTCATGTACATGCTCAAGCTGCACCACATGGTGGAAGACAAGATTCACATGCGCTCAATCGGTCCTTACTCACTCACGACGCAGCAGCCTCTCGGCGGTAAAGCACAAAACGGAGGTCAGCGCGTGGGAGAAATGGAAGTGTGGGCATTCCTCGGCTACGGCGCCGCATACTCGCTCCGAGAAATTCTCACCATCAAATCCGACGACATCCTGGGCCGCTCTGCGGCGTTCGACGCAATCGTCTCGGGCAAGCGCATCGAGGAGACAAACACACCGGCAACATTCAATGTCCTGGTCAGACACTTGAGAGGTCTTGGAATCGATATCGAATTCCTTGAACACGCTCCGGAGCTTTAATCGCCACGAACATAAAAAATCTATATGTCACTCCAAAAGAAAAAGGACATGATTCCGCAGGAATTCGAAGCCGTCGCGATGCGACTCGCTTCTCCTGACAGGATGATGGAATGGTCGTACGGCGAGATAACAAAGCCCGAGACCATCAACTACCGCACCCAGCGCCCTGAAAAGAACGGTCTTTTCGACGAGCGCGTATTCGGTCCTGAAAAGGATTACGAATGTTACTGCGGCAAATACCGCGGCATCCGTTTCCGAGGAATCGTCTGTGAAAAGTGCGGTGTGGAAATCACCCGCGCCATCGTGCGCCGTGAGCGCATGGGTCACATCGACCTCGCGACACCGGTAGCGCACATCTGGTTCCTTCGTGGCATCCCATCGCGCATCGCACTCATGCTCGGCCTCAGCGCCGCAGAAGTCGAAAAGGTGGTGTACTTCGCCGGCTATATCGTGACCTCGGTCAACGATGAAGAGCGTGCACGTCTTCTCAAAGATCTCGAAGCTGAATTCCAGCAGAAAGTGAAGCTCGCGCCGACGCCTGAAGCAAAGACCGACATCAAGGAAAAGGCGACAAAGGCCAAGAAAGAAATCGAATCGATTCGCGAAGGTGTCGTCTTCGACGAAGCGTCGTACCACCTCTTTGCGGTGAAGTACGGAGCGATGTTCCGCGCCGCTATCGGCGCCGAAGCGCTCTACCAGATTCTCAAGTCCATCAACCTCGATACATTCATCAAGAAAGTGCGCGAGGAATACGAAAACTCCGGCGCAGCCGATCGAGACAAGCTCCGAAAGCGCCTCGCGCTCTCCGAAGCGCTCAAGCGCGCCGAGGTCCGTCCTGAATGGATGTTCCTTACCCGTCTCCCGGTCGTCCCTCCGGCGCTTCGCCCGATGGTCGCCCTTGAAGGCGGTCGCCATGCATCGTCCGACCTCAACGACCTCTACCGCCGCGTCATCAACCGCAACAATCGCCTCAAGCGCTTGCTCGCGATTCACGCGCCGGAAGTCATCCTCCGCAACGAAAAGCGCATTCTGCAGGAAGCGGTGGACGCGCTCCTCGACAACAGCATGCGCCGCGGTGCGGGTGTGCTCGGAATCCTCGGCGGTCGCCGCCGCGCGCTCAAGTCGCTCGCTGATTACCTCAAGGGTAAGCACGGGTACCTCCGCCAAAACCTCCTTGGTAAGCGTGTCGACTACTCGGGTCGCTCTGTCATTGTCGTCGGCCCTGACCTCGCACTCGACGAGTGTGGTCTTCCGAAGCACATGGTCTTGGAGCTCTTCCGTCCATTCGTGATTCAGGGACTCCTTGCTCGTGAACTCGCGTACAACATCCGTGGTGCAGGACGCCTCATCGAAGACGAAGCACCGGAAGTGTGGCCAATACTCGAAGAGGCGATACAGGACAAATACGTCCTCCTCAACCGCGCACCTACGCTGCACCGCCAGTCGATGCAGGCATTCCGCCCGGTCCTCATCGAAGGCAACGCCATCCAGGTACACCCGCTCGTCTGCCCTGCGTACAACGCAGACTTCGACGGCGACGCGATGGCAGTGCACGTACCGCTCTCAGAAGCGGCGCAGATGGAAGCACGAGAAATCATGTCGGCCAACAAGAACGTCCTCAAGCCGGGTTCCGGCGACGTCGTCGTGGCATCGAAGCTTCTCGACATCGTGCTCGGCTGCTACTGGATGACCAAGTCAATCGACGGTCTCAAGGGCGAGAAGAAATCTTTCCCAACCACCAACGCCGCAATCACCGCATTCGACTTCGGTGCAATCGATTTGCGCGCGAAGATCATGGTGCTTCCGAGCGAAAACAAGAAGTACGCGCAGTACGAGGGCAAAGTCTTCGAGACTACCGTCGGACGCCTCTTGTTCAACTCGGTCTTGCCCAATGACTTCCCGTACATCAACGAAGAAATCACCAACAAGCGCATGAGCGCACTCGTGCACAATCTCGTCACGCACTACTCGCTCGACGGCATCCCGGCAATTCTCGACAAGATCAAGGCGTTCGGGTTCCGCTATGCGACGCACGCGGGTATCACGTGGTCTATCTCCGACGTCATCGTGCCAAGCGTGAAGCAAGAGATGCTTCTCGCGGGACACAAGGCTGTTCAGAAAGAAGAGGAGAGCTTTGAAAACGGCCTCCTCACGGAAGATGAACGCCGCCGCTCGACCATCGACATCTGGGCGAAAGTCTCAGGTGACTTGCGCAAGCATGTCGTCGATGCGCTCGACAAGCAGGGTCCTGTGCACGACATGATCACCTCAGGCGCCCGCGGTAGCGTGGTCCAACTCCACCAGATGGTGGGTATGAAGGGCCTCATCACCAACCCGCGCGGAGAAATCATCGAATTCCCCATTACATCGAGCCTCAAGGAGGGCCTCACACCAATCGAGTACTTCATCTCGACACACGGTGCTCGTAAGGGTCTTGCCGACACCGCACTCAACACAGCGCGCGCCGGTTACCTCACGCGCCGCCTCTTCGACGTCGCACACGACGTGGTGATTCTCGAAGCAGACTGCGGTACGAAAGATGGTGTGGAAATCAAGCGCCCAGGCAAGGAAAATATCGGAGGCAGCTTTGCGGACCGTGTCGCAGGACGCGTACTCGCGGAAGAGGCCGGCGCTTTCAAGCGCAACGCGCTCCTCAATCGCGATGATGCCAAGGCCATCGAAGATGATGCGTCTATACAGGCGGTCATCGTGAGAAGTCCGATGAAGTGCAAGGTTGCACGTGGTGTCTGTCAGAAGTGCTACGGCGTCGACCTCGCCTCAGGTGAGCTCGTCGACCTCGGTGAATCTGTCGGAGTCATCGCTGCGCAGGCCATCGGCGAACCGGGTACACAGCTCACGATGCGTACATTCCACACAGGAGGTGTGGCGACCGCTGGCGGCGACATCACCATGGGTCTGCCACGTGTCGAAGAAGTGTTCGAAAGCCGCACACCAAAGCTCCCTGCGACGATTGCGCGCGTGTCCGGCGTGATTGCCGACATCGTGAAGGATGGTCAGGAGACCATCATCACCGTGGTGCCGACAGAAGGCTCCGCAGGCAAGACAGCCAAGGCTGCGAAGAAGGATTCCGAATATCGCATCCATCCGCTCCGCAGCATTGTCGTGAAGAAGGGTGCCAACATCGAGAAGGGCGACTTCCTCACCGACGGCTCCGCCGACCTCGAGGAACTCTTCCTCCTCGCCGGAAAGGAGTGCGCACAGGAATACATCATCAACGAAATTACACGCATCTACGAACTGCAGGGTGTATCGACGGCGCGCAAGCACCTCGAAATCATCGTCAAGCAGATGTTCTCGCGTGTATCTGTCGTCACAGGAGGTGATACAGGTGTCTCGGCCGGCGAAATCATCACCGACTTCGAGCTCGACCGCATCAACAAGGTTGCCAAGACTGAGAGTGGAGAAGCGGCGAAAGCCAAGCAGCTCCTCCTCGGTATCACGGAGGTCTCGCTCACGCGTGCCTCGTTCCTCTCCGCTATCTCATTCCAGAACACGCCTCGCAAGCTCGCAGAGGCAGCGGTGGGAGGCGCAGTCGACCGTCTCGTGGGTCTCAAGGAAAACGTCATCATCGGTCGCCTCATCCCTGCTGGTACCGGATTTGCAGGCAGCAAGAAGCACCAGATGATAAAGGACATGGAAGCCGGGTTTGCCGCAGAGGCGCCCGTGGATATGCCGACCACAGACAGAGACCGCGACCGCGTCGAGCGATAATCGCTCCGACAGTCTCGCAAAAGCCGCCCCTCTCGGGCGGCTTTTGCTTTACGGAGGTGCATGCTACAAGTATGTCGGAGCATGAGAGGGGTTCACCAGTGGCAAAACACAGAAGCTTTACGAAGGCGCTGTTTGAGAAGGTGAGCCCGAAGCAAAAGGGCCCACTGACCGACGCTCTCTCGGGCTGGGGTGGTCCGATAGAGATGCCATCGATTGATGATGTGCGACAAATGTACCGGCGCCCCGAAATGGAGACCGGCACACAAGAAGCGCTCATCGCCGTGGCTAATCAGCTCGTGAATGAGCCTGACCGATGGTTCAACGAACTCGCGATTGATGCCAAGTCATTCCGAGGGGTGAAGATATTCGAGCGCGAGGGGAGAAACTACTGCGGCCTGCTCATCCACAAGCCGTTCGGGAGCTTCTTCCTGGTCTTCGAGCTTGGGGGCGAGAAGAACGTCAATCTCTACTGCATGGGGGTCATCGACGACCCGAATGCAGACAAGAAGAATCCGGTAACTTCTTTCCTCGGACATTGCACCTCGGTCGTGCGTGAGTTCGATGGGAAGCTTGAGCACTTCGTGTTCAAGGTCGGGGTGTTTGCGCCGGGAGCACGTGACGAAAAAGGGGAGTCGGACGCATGAGCCGACTCCCCATGCTTTTTGACAACATTCGGAGCATAATGACACCGATGGCACTCGATACCGTACAGCAAGTCAAAGATAAACTTTCCATAGTCGACGTGGTCTCTCAATACGTGAAGCTTGAGAGGGCCGGTGCTTCGCTGCGCGCTCGCTGCCCGTTCCATGCCGAACGCACACCCTCTTTCCATGTGTCGCCCGACAGGGGCACATACCATTGCTTTGGGTGCAACGTGGGCGGCGACATCTTTACGTTTGTCCAAGAAATTGAGGGACTCGACTTCAAAGGAGCGCTCAAGATTCTCGCGGAGAAAGCAGGAGTCGAAATCGTGTATGACAAAAAAGGAGTACGCGACGACCGTGAGAGGCTCTTCGAGCTGCTTGAAGTCGCGACTATCTACTATGCGGGCAAGCTGACCGATGAAGCAAAAAAATATTTAAAGGAGCGCGGCGTCGAGGACGATACCATCCAGGCATTTCGCATCGGGTGGGCGGGGGACGCGTGGACCGACGTATCCGATTTCTTGAAATCCAAAAAATTTTCCGATGCAGAAATCGTGGATGCTGGGCTTGCGAAGAAAAGTGAACGCGAGTCCGCCGGCTGGCGGATCACCGACAAATTCCGCAACAGAATACTTTTCCCTATTGCCGACAGCGCGGGCCGCATCGTGGGATACTCCGGGCGCATATTTGGTGAAAAGGCATCGCCCGAGGCACCGAAATATCTCAACAGTCCTGAGACACCACTTTTTCACAAATCACGCATCCTCTATGGCTTCGATAGAGCCAAGGTCGCTATCCGCAAGCACAATTTCTCGATCCTCGTCGAGGGCCAAATGGACCTTATTTTAAGCCATCAGGCAGGCTGGCCGAACACGGTGGCTGTCTCTGGCACCGCATTTACTCCGGAGCATGCGGCGCTCCTCAAGCGCATGAGCGACAATCTCGTGCTCGCGCTCGACGCCGACCAGGCGGGCATAAAGGCGGCGAGCAGAGCAGCGAGAGCGGCTCTCCAAGGCGGGCTCAATGTGAAAGTAGCGCAGCTCCCGAGCGGACTCGACCCGGCCGATCTCATCCTCAAAGAAGGTCTGGAAGTATGGCGTGCAGCGATTCGCGATAGTAAAGACATCATCACTTTTCTCCTCGATGTACTTCTACAGCATCTGCCGCAGCAAGATAAATTCCGCCGCGCCGTGGAGACCATCGTGCTCCCGTACCTCTCGGATGTGCAGAGCCCGATAGAGCGCGAGCAATACATAAAAGATATCGCCAAGCGACTCGGTGTCTCGGAAGACGCAGTACACGAAGCATACGAGAAGACACCGAAAGTGCCGGGGGAGATAAAAAAGGCGGAGCCGCAAAAACCCGATGAATTTTCAAAAGCGGACCGCGTACGACAGGCGTATGCATTTCTCCTATGGCAGAAGTCGGTGCCGAAGTCGGAGTTCGATGTAAAGAAATACGAAGCGGACCTCCTCGAAATCATCGGGAAAGACTCTATGGAGATTCTCGTCTCACTTCCAGAGACCGAGAGAGAGACGATGCGCTTCTCCGCGGAGCGCGTGCACGGAAAGGGTCACAATGCGGTGAGGGAAGCGGAAGCCCTCCTCGCTGTACTACGCCGCGAGCAGCTCTCGGCGCGTCTCGCTGCTGCGGCCGCCGCGCTCAAGACCGCCGAAGCCACCGGTGACGAGGCCGAGATGGAGCGACGCATGGCCGAGTGCCAGTTGTTAACAGGGCAGATTGCCAAACTCCACGCGGGGGTGTAGAGTGTCACTACGTACGCGCACAGAGAGTAGTACATAGGGCGCGACGACGAGAAAGCCAGCTTCCGCAGGACGGGGCTGTTTTTTGCCTTGTATTCCGATTTTCGTAAAATTTTTCATCGCATACACATATATGGCGAACGCATCCAAAAAGAAAAAGCCCGTAAAGGCAAAAAAGAAAGTCACGAAGTCGACCAAGTCAAAGTCGAAGATTTCTCGCGTGCGCGGCAAGGCTGCGAATCGCGCAAAGACTCGTCGCTCTGCGACTGCTCGCGCATCTCGCACGAAGAAAGTTGCGGTCGTTGCACCGGTCGCCACAAGTGGCCGCATCAAGAAGCCGATTTCAAATCTTCAGTCTCCTGCAATCAAAGGCGGCAAGCAGCAGCTCAAAGTAGATACACTCATCACGCTCGGCCGTGAGCGCGGCTACGTGACCTACGACGAAATCATCCGCGAATTCCCTACGATCGAAGAAAACGTCGACTTGCTCGAATCCATGTACGAGCGCTTTTCCGCTGCGGGCATCGATGTCTTGGAAGGCGGAGGCATGCTCGAAGACACCTCGGCTGATAGCGTGCTCGCGAGCAAGAAGCTCCAAAATCGCCGCTCGGATAGCAACTACGACAGCGTCCAGATGTACCTCCGCGAGATCGGTCAGTACTCGCTTCTCAACGGTGAGCAGGAGAAAGAGCTCGCCAAGCGCATCCTCCTCGGCGACGACGAGGCCCGCGGCATCCTCGCTCGCTCCAACCTGCGCCTCGTGGTCTCTATCGCCAAAAAATACGTCAACAGAAGCCCGGATTTGACCCTGCTCGACCTTATCCAGGAGGGCAACTTGGGCCTCTTCAAGGCCGTAGACAAATTCGACTACACCAAGGGCTATAAATTCTCGACCTATGCCACCTGGTGGATTCGCCAGGCCATCACCCGCGCGCTGGCCGACCAGAGCCGCACCATCCGCATCCCTGTGCACATGGTGGAGACTATCGCCAAGTACAAGCAGAAACTCCGCGAGCTCTCTCAGCATCTCGGCCGCGACCCGCTTCCCGAAGAAATCGCCGCAGAGATGGGTATCGAAGTCGAGAAGATTTACACCATACAGAAAATCAATCAGGACACTGTCTCGCTCGAAAGTCCGGTGGGTGAAGACGACGACGAGCGCTCGACACTCGGCAGCTTTATCGCCGACGACACCATCTCCGCGCCCGACATGGACGCATCACGCAGAATCCTCAACGAGCAGATGATGGCCATCCTCGACGAGCTTTCTCCAAAAGAGCGAAAAATATTGGAGATGCGCAACGGCCTCACCGAAGACGGTGTGTGCTTCACCCTCGAAGAAGTGGGCCGGGAGTTCGGCGTCACCCGCGAGCGCATCCGCCAAATCGAAGCCAAAGCCCTCGAACGCATCCGCTTCCACGAACGCGCTAAACAACTCCGCAGCTACTAACAAAACGACCTCGAAAGGGGTCGTTTTACCGAGAACCGTTCTCTGTGTTCATAGCTTGTCAGGTATTATCGACCAATCCGTAAAATCATGTACCTGTTGTCTGGCACGCCTTCCCAATAGAAACGTTAGTGTGGCGATAAGTACTGTGACGACAAACCAGCCGATTATCCAACACCAACTTTGAGAAGAGAGATTTTTGTTGCCAAAGCCCGTAACTATTACGACGGACATTGCAATTAGTAATGCTCCAAACGAATTAAAGTTGAGTATCGCCATGTTCCAACGTCGCTCAATGTTGCTTCGACGAAAAGCTCGCAGATCTGGTTCAAGACCCTTCCAATACTCCCATTCCTTCGAGCTATTGAAATCATTAGTACAGAAATTAAGAAAGGCGTACGTGAATGTTGAAATAACGTACCCGAGAGCGAATATCAATAACGTGCCCCCAAATAGAATTTGAACCGTATCGTCGCCGGTTCTTAGAAGGCCTAACGATTCACTGGGGTACGCTGAGGCAATTGCCACAATACTCAGTACTGGCGGAATAGTGTACTTATATTGAAAGAGAGTCTGCACTCAAGAATGCTACTCCTCCATGAGGGTTTGTCCAATGAGGGGATATTCATAGAAACAGCCCGCGGCATGGCTCAACAGAGCTACATCCAAGGGGACCCCTTGGAGTAATGACGGAGTTACGATCTCCGTCATAGTCAAAAGAAACAGCCGGGCGCGAAGCGCCCGGCTGCGATGGTCCGATTGGGTGTCAGGACCGTGTCTTGGCCGCCTTGCGTTCTCGGAGTGCACGCCTCGCGAACACGATAAACACGATGAGCAGTGTCAGGTCGAACGCGACCCTGGTAATGCGTCCCAGCGTGTGTGCGAGTGCGTCAGAGAAGCCCACGAAGCTGTACGCGCCGATGACGATTGCGTCCAAGAGTGCGGGCAGCTCAAGTGCGGTGGCCATGATGGCGCTTGGCGTGAGCTCGCCGTGGCGGACGTACACCCATGCCATCAGGCCGATGAACGACGCCACTTCGAGCAGAAGTAGTGCGATGACGACCCGACGAGATCTTCCTTGTTTTCGCATCCTGTCCTCCCAAGTATCTGGGTGCTGTGGAGATGCTACCCTCGCACTAAATATTGTCCAATAGTCACTCATATATAGAGACAGCCGGGCGCGAAGCGCCCGGCCTGGGTTCTCATGGGAGAGCGGTTATTCTCGCCTGCGCCTCGCGGGTGAAGCGTTCGCGATACGCAGGAGGAGTGCGGCTCATGAATGCCTCCGAGAGCAGAAGGCGCAGAAAAGCGCGCACCGCATCTTTGCCCACCCACTGCGCCGCGAGCGCATCTGACGCGATTTCCTCAGCAAGACCCTCCGCCTCAGTGCGGGTACGCAGACCGCGTCGCGGGTGTGCGAGCTCGTGAGCCATCATGCCCCTGAGCGTGTCGCGGTCGGCGTCGAGTGCGAATGCGGGAAGCGTGACGGCATAGCGGATGCTCGTGGTCGTGGAGAATTGGAAGGTCAGTGGTATCGGACCGACCGATGTATTTTCCAGCTTGCACAATACCGGCATGTCATCCACGCCAAAGCCCGCCTGCGCCGCGACCTCGCGGTAGAGCAGATTGATGCGAGCGTCGTCGATGGCACTGAAGCCCTGGACGCCGACCACATTCACATTGGCCCTGCATGCATCCTGTGCATGCGCGGGCGCCATGAGGTAGAGCAGAAGCCCGATTAAGGTGATGAGCCGCATGTGGCCCTCCTGGATACAGTTGTCCTCTGGCGGCACTGTATAGATAGGGTATTAAAAAGTAAACAGCCGGTCGGCTTGTGCTAGTATGGCGGCATGACTTTGGAGCGCAGGAGATTGTATGCGCGTGGCGTAGAGGGGGAAGGTGTCGAGCGCATCGATGCCGCTGCTATCCAATATGGAGACGATGTGTTCGTCGGCATCAATCATGGTGAAGCGTATGAAAAGCTCACGGCGATTCATCCGGAAGTAATCGCAGCGAATGCGGACATAAAAAATGGATTCCTCACGAGTACCGGACGCTTCGTGAGTCGCGATGAAGCAAGTGTCATAGCTGATAAAGCAGAGCAGGTCCGCGATGAAATGAAAAACAGAATCCGAACGGGGCTTCACAGCGAAGACCTCAAGCGAGAATAAGAATACAAAAGAAACGGCCGGGCGCGAAGCGCCCGGCCGATATTGCTGCGGAGGTGACACCTTGGTATGCACTGTTGACGACGAATGACGCTTAGGGGATAGTGGGAGCCGTTTCAACCGGAGCAAGGTGCACAATGTCCAACAATGCGTCTCGCGGCCTTGTCCAAGGTTCGGTCGTCTGGAATACGCTTGCTGTCGTGGCGTTTGCGGTGATGCTTTGGTTCGTCGCCAAGCACATGCTCTTCACGCCGGTATCCACGTGGAAGCTTGTCCTCTCGGCAGCGCTGTCGTACGCTTTCTGCTACGTGGCTGCTAAGGAGGCGCTCCCGAAAAGGGACGACCGGCTCGAAGTGTGTAGGCGCCACCTTTTCCAGGGTGACCTCGCTATCGCTTCGTTCGCGGTGTTCGTGATTGTCATCGGGCGCTGGGGCGCATCGCTCTGGCCGTGGTTCTGAGGGATCGATTGTTCGTGAAAGGAAACAGGACGCCGAAAGGCGTCCTGCATCATTTGGCATACCTTTTGCAGAGAACCGTTCTCTGCAAACTACTACTAATGTGTGCAGCATACGCCGCACATCTCCAAAGCAAACGACCCCGCGTGGCGGGGCCGCTGGTGTCGAGAGCTTACGCATCGACGGTGATTTGCAGAGTGTTGGCGACGATGAACTCCTCAAGCCACTCCAGGATCAGTGTGGCCGATGGGAAGTTCTCCTCGGTCACATCTTGCTGCGCGGAGCGCGCGGTCCACTTGGCGTGCGCGACAGCAGCATGAAGGTCGCCGAGGCAGAATGCGGGGCGGCCGCTGTCGACATGGCGCATCTGCCGGGGCTGCGTGTGCGGGTACGATGCATCGAGTGCCGCACGGATTGCGGATACCCGCAAGGCGATGGAACTTTCTGGCATGGGCGAAAGACCTTTCTGGTTTGGACTGCCGCCATCATACACCCTTGAAAAGGCGTACCATTATTCCCGTACCTGGATAGTCTTGGAAGGGGAGCGTTGACCTTTGATAATAAGGAGCTTCTTGGGAGCGATGCCAATCTCGCGCGCAAGAAGTGAGAGTACGCGCGCGTTGGCCATCCCGCCCTCGGCTTTTTCGCGCACGGATATGTCATAGCGGTCCGCGACTTTCTTTATGCTCTCGTTTCTCGCACCGGCTTTCACGCGCACTTTTATCAGCATCCGCGCATGGTATCAAAAAAGAAACGGCCGGGCATGAGGCCCGGCCGAAATCGCGCCGCTGCAGTGTCGCGTATCAGATCACGAGGACGCTGACTCCAGGCATGCCCGGAATCTGCAGCGGAAGCCCGACCATTCTAAGCAGGCCGAGCAAAGCGCCCTCGGCGCCGTCGCGTCCACCCTTGATTTCGTCGCTGGTCTTGACGCCGCGATCGAGCGCCATCTTGTCGAGCAGTGCGACCTCGATATCCTCGATGTCGCCGCCGAGGACATTCTTCACGACGCGCTCGTCGGTCGGAATCTTGTCGAACGTGACCTGCCTCGCGTGTTCGCGAAGCCTCGCCTCCTGCGCTTCGCTCATGACGAGGACGAGCTGGGCGCGGCAGGTGCAGAGGGGACCGCAGCCGACGTTGCTGGTCTCCAGCAGAAGGACCCGCTCGACTGCTTTTTTGGGGCCCGGCATCTGGTGTGCGCTTGCGTTCATGGCTTTCCTCCGAATTTGTTGCGGATCACCGCCTGGTGTCCTGTGCATTTTTTACTACTTTGTGAGAAGCTTGTCAAGCGGTGGCTATATTCCAAAAAAGAATGGCCGGGCGTGAAGCCCGGCCGGTGTTGGGGGAAAGAACGAGGGGGGATGAGGTCTGGAGCGTTACCGTCCCAAGCTCGTCCACGCTGCGTGGCGACGCTCCGAGGTCCTCTCGACCGCTGCGAGCAGCAACGAGTAGATTAGGACGACCTCGAGGAAGACCAGCACGCTGTGGAGCTGCAATACCTTGACCACGAGGGTCTCGGTCTTGTGCGCGTTGAACATGCGCAGCGTCGCCTTGACGAAGTCAGCGTGCCCCTTGTACCACGCCGCCGTCTCGGCCGTGAAGCCGAACCAAGCGACGAGAAGGATCGCATGCACGATGATAATCGCGAGGACGACGCGCTTCACGTGCCACCAGGTATTCCCGCCGCGCATGACGAAGAGGATGGCGAACATCCAGAGCGTCATGAGCGTGCCGATGACGAGCGTGCTGTCGAGATGCATCTTGTCCGCGACGATCGTCTCGGCCAAGATGGGTGACGTACTCGTGAACGACGAGATGACGCGCGCCATGGCTTTCGCCACGTCTTCCGCATCCTGGAAGATATCGTTGACGAACTTGGTGTCGACGACGTACCAGAATACGAAGATGGTAACCACTGCCAGAAATTGGCAGAACAGTCTCAATGCGGTAATGCGAAGCATGGCCGAACCTTTCGATGTTGGCAGTGCCACTATTGGCTAGCTGTTATTATACTACTGAAAGCATGTATTGTCAATGATGGTAAAATGGCTCTGTGGCAGGGAAATCAGTCGCTAAGAAGAAACGTGCGAAGACAGGCGCAAGGGCCCCGAAAGCCGCTGTGGAAGCTCGAGGAGCGCCTATAGCGCATTGGAGCCATTCCTCCTTGATGGCTTTTCTGCGCAACCAATTGGCCTGGTACAAGCGCTATGTTGAGAATGTGCGTGATACGCCGTCGAATCCGTCCTCTGTGATTGGCCGCGCGGCTCACACGGCACTCCAGCATTTCTATGGCGGACTCGGCAAAGATGCCGCGATGGACCTCGGGCTCGCTTATCTGCGCGATGTGCCGGACTTCGAGATAAATTTTGGTAAAGCGAGGAGTCGCAAAGACAAGAAGCGGAAGCGTGAGCTGATGGAGCGCGATTACCTGCAGGCGGTGAGCTTTTATCTAGAAAAGGCGCCCAAGCACGAGGTGCTCGGTGTCGAGGTGGTAGCGACGGCACAGGTAGAAGGCTTACAGCTCCCGCTCAAGGCGATTTCGGACCTCGTGGTCGTGTCGCGTGCGCAAAAGGGCGCGGTGGATATCGTCGACCACAAATTTGTCGATGCGTTTAGCAAACAGAAGAATCAAAAGACGCTCTTTATTATGCAGGCGCTCTTCAACTACTACACCGTGATGCACGCATACAAAATGCCCGTACGAAGATTTCTCGTGTACGAGTGCAAAAAGTCGCGCAACATCGACGGCTCGCCACAGCTTCGCCGCTACGTCATAGATTTTTCGAAAATCTCGCACGAGTTTGAGGTGTTCCACCGGCTTATCAACGATGCGACGGAGGAAATATCGCGCCCGCGGCGGTATTTGCCCAATCCGTCGGACATGTTTGAGGGTGAAAACAGTTTTGAAATCTACCGACTTGGGCTCGTGGAATAAAAAACAAGCGCGGCCGAACGGCCGCGCTGCATCACTTGAAAGACCAGAGGTCAGCGGGCAAGCTGCAGGAATGCGACCTTGCCCGGTCGCGCGCTTCGAGCGGCGTGTGCCATGGCGGCCTGTCGGCGGTAGAGCGCGAGCGCTTCACCGCAATACAGGACGCTACAGAGCATGGTGCCGAAGGCGACCCAAAATGCGAACGTGACGAAGTACCAGAGCGCACCGCCGCTGAGCACGTCTTCCGCTGCGATGGCAGCAAAGAATGCCAGCTGTGCAGCGAAGAGATACGCCGTCTTGTACTTCGCGGCCTGGTTGGCATCGAGGATTTCTCCGCGTGTCCGCATGGCGGTCGTTGCTCTGGAGTATTCGTCGACCTTCCATGCAAACGCGATGTACCAGATTAGGTACCAGCCGAGTCCGAAGTAGAGCGGGACGACAGCGAGGCAGGCATAGGAGAAGAACTTGTCCATGAGCGGATCGACGCGCGCACCGAAGTCAGTCCTCCATCCATAGGCGCGCGCCAGATGGCCGTCGAGTGCGTCGGAGCCGACGCACAGGGCAGCGAGAAGCAGAGCGACTGAGCGGAAGGGGAAGTACTCGTCCGGCGGCACGACAAGACCAAAGTTGCCGGCGATGTACCAGATGAATAGTGCTACGATAGCGGGCGTCATCACAAGCCCGCGCAGAAGTGTCAAAGCGTTCGGAATCTGCTGAAGCATTGAGCCCCCCTAAGATTTCTTGAGCAGGATTGCTCCTGATGAGTAGCCTACGGGGCCAGAGGCGAGGGGTCAAGTGTCTAGGAATCAAGACTTGCGCATGTGGCATGACGTATCTTTTGGCGCGTGATTTTGCCTACACCGGTGGTCTCGGAGACGTCGGGGATAGCCTGCTCTTTCTGCCACTCATACACGGCGCGCGCGGTCTGCGGGCCGTAGAAGCCGGTGATGAGATCGCTGTAGACACGCTCTCGCGTGAGAAAATATTGCAACTCACTCACTTCTCCGTCGGTCTTTGCATCACTGGTCCCAGGTCTCAAGTCATGCGCGAGGTCCACGCAGTCAGATACTTGCGAGCTCGCTTTGAAGTTGGTGATGATGCGGCGAAGATTGGTGATTATCTCTAGAAGTATTGCAATGTGTTCTTGTTGCGAGACTCCGAGTGTCTGCGCTTTCGCGCTTATCTCCATGAGTTCACCGAGGCTGCACGCTTCGTTGCGCTCCACGCACGTGCTCGCGAAAGCGAGCGAGGGAGCGAAAAGTGCGCCGACCGCGAAGGAGGCGAGAAGACGCGTCATGTTTAGCGACTGCGGACCTTGAGCTTGGTCTGGCGTCTCTTGTTGATTTTCGGAAGGCGAATCATAAGGATGCCGTGCTTCTCACTCGCTTCCGCAAGGTCCACATCGACTTCTTCGGGGAGTAGAATCGTGCGTGAAAATGCACCCCAGTACAACTCTTTTTGGAAATAGTCGTTGTCCTCGGCTTCTTTCTCGTCTTGGCGGGTGCCGGATATGGTGAGCATCTCGCGCGTGAGGGAGATGTCGATAGTGGTGGGCTGCACGCCAGCGACGAGTGCCTTTATGACAATAGAATCGGGTGTCTGGTAGACATCGACGGCGAGCTCGCCTCCTGGCTCTTCAGGCGTCCATTCGCCAGCTGGCGAACCCTCCCGCGTATTTATGTGTGCGACGCGCTCTTCGCCCTTACCCTCAAAGCGTGGATGCTCGGCGACAGGGTCGTCGAAAAAGTCGTCGTATTCTTGAGACGAGCCTGCGAGCTTAGAGAAGAATTTCTTCATACGGTGAACAGATATATGATAACACCAATTATAACCAGCGCGGGCGTAGCCGCTTCACAAATTCCAAGATGGCGAGGAGTGCAATCACCCCAATCCATACAAAGGCAAACGTCCTGAGCAGCTGGTCGTCGGCCGTGTGTAGTATAAAAAAGTTGAACGCCGCATGCAAAAGCGATGCAAGGACAACGCCGCCGATTGCGTACCGTATGCGCGTGGCGCGCTTCTCATAGAAAGCGAAACCTATCATGACACCTATCACCGCCGAGGCGAGCACGTGGAGGAGCGTCGCGCCGATAAAACGGAGGTTGCCCGTCATGACGGTCTGCAGGATAGAGTCACCGGAGAGCGGGGAGAGTAAGAAAAGGGTATTTTCTGCTGCCGCGAAGCCGAGGGCGACCGTCACCATGTAAATCACAGGGTCTATGGGCTCGTCGTCTTCGCGTCGGCGGAGGACGGTGAGCGAAGCGGCGATAAATTTGAACACTTCTTCGATGATGGACCAGACGGTAAAGATGATGGTGTTGACGGAAAACACACCGACAAAGAAGTACACCTCATGGATGTATGAGGCGGCAAACTTCTGGATAGGTATGACCACCGCCACCGTCACCATACCGGCGAGAAAGGCGAGCGCGATGAGCTTGCGCGGCTCAGGGTGTGCACTATCTTCCCTGCGCCAAAACCAGAGCCAGGCGAGAGCGGGCAAGACGCCGCCCGCCATCGCTGCGAGGATAGTAAGCGTCTCAATCATTCCTGGATTATATCGTGTTCTCGGACGGCCACTGCGCTACCATGAGGAGGTCGCGTTCTTTCTCGGGGAGGTGCTGCCAGATAGCTTCTGTGACAAAAGGCATAAAGGGATGGAGAAGCTTGAGGGAAATTATCAATATTTCGTAGAGCATATGCTGCTTGGATGCTTTTGCTGCTTCGTCATCGCCTTTTAGCGTGGCTTTTGACTCCTCGATTATCTGCGCGGCAAAACGGTCCCAGACGTAGTGGTATACGGCATCCGCGGCGAGGTCGAGACGGAAGTTGTCGATATTGCCCGACACTGTCTTCGCCAGTTCTCGCGCCTCTGCGACCAGCGCCGCATCCGCCTCAGTCAAAATGACCGAGTTCGTAACTCGAACATCTTGGTTTTCGAGGACGAAGCGGGCGATGTTCCAGAGCTTGTTGGCGAAGTGCTTGTAGCCGCGCACACGGTCCTCCGAGAGTTTGAGGTCGTTGCCCGGCTGCGCTCCCACGACGAGCGAGAGGCGCGTCGCATCGGCGCCGTACTTCTTTATCATGTCGAGCGGGTCGATGATGTTGCCGAGGCTCTTGGACATTTTTCTCCCCTGCCCGTCGCGCACGAGTCCGTGGAGGTATACCTGTTTGAAGGGGACTTCGCCCATGTGGAATCCCGACATGAGTATCATGCGTGCCACCCAGAAAAAAATAATGTCGTAGCCCGTCTCGAGGACTGCGGTCGGGTGATAGGTCTTCAAATCTTCAGTCGCATTGGGCCAGCCGAGCGTGGAGAATGTCCAGAGACCCGAGGAGAACCACGTATCGAGCACATCGGGATCCTGCTCCCAGCCTGCCTCGCGCGGCGCCTCTGTACCGCAGTAGACTTCTTCGCCCTGCGCGTCTTTCTTGTACCAGACGGGGATGCGGTGGCCGAACCATATTTGGCGCGAGATATTCCAATCGCGCAGATTGTCTATCCAGTGATAATAGATTTTTTCAAATCTCTCGGGGTTGATTTTGACACCACCGTTTTCCACCGCCGCTTTCATGAGCTTCTTGAGCGTGGTCGCCGAGCCTGACTCGATGCCAGTGATTGAGGATTTCTCGATGACAAATTCTTTGTCGACGCCGATAAACCACTGCTTCTTCACTTGCGGCTCGATGATGCCGCCACCTCGGCTGTTGGTCGCGATGTTGTGTACATACTTTTCATCTACTTTTGCGACGAGTCCCTTGCTTTGCAATTTCTCCACAATGGCAGCGCGCGCTTTTTTGATGTGCTGTCCTGCAAATTCTCCTGCGATGGGGAGGAGGATGCCGCGCTCATCGATGACCTGCTCGATATCGAGCTTGTGTCGCTGCGCTATCTCGAAGTCGACGGTGGAGTGTGCGGGCGTGATTGTCATCACGCCTGAGCCTGTCTCCATGTCTACGACCTCATCCTTTATCACCGTCGCGGTGATTGGGCCGTTTATCCATTCGAGATCTATCTGCTGGCCGTGTGAATACCCGGTATAACGCGCGTCGTCGGGATGCATTACCACATACTTGTCGCCGAATTTGGTCTCAGGGCGTACGGTGCCGATGACGAAGGGGCCGTACTGAAAATAGTAAAAAGGGTCGGTCTTTTCGACGTACTCTATTTCGTCGTCGGAGACAGTGGTCTGCAGCTTGGGGTCCCAGTTGACTATCCTGAAGCCTCTATATATGAGCCCCGCATTGTACATGCGGACGAATGCCTCCATCACCGCTTTGTAACGAGGTTCGTCCATCGTGTACGCATAGCGAGTCCAGTCGAGACTCGAGCCCATCTTCTTGAGCTGATTGATGATGGTGAGCTTGCTTTCGTCGGTAAACGCATCGATGCGCTTCATGAGCTCGTCGCGGCCAAGGTCGTGGCGGGTCTTCTTCTCCTTTTTATAGAGCTCATCTTCCACTTTTGCTTGCGTGGCGATGGCAGCCGAGTCTGTACCTGGTACCCACAGTGTGCGAAAGCCGCGCATGCGGTGGTAACGGATGAGAATGTCCTCGATGGCGAGCATGGCCGCGTGGCCCATGTGGAGCGTGCCCGTCACGTTGGGAGGGGGAAGTACGATGGAATACGATTCGGCGTCGGGCTTCGTGATGCCTTTTTCGATACAGACATCAGGGTTGGCGTACCCGCTTTTCTCCCACAGGTCGCCTATGGCCGACTCCCGCTCCTCGGGGTTGTAGGGCTTCAGAAATGGCTCGGGCGCTTTAGATGGCTCCATCATATTCGTCATGTTGGCTCATCGTAGCAATATTAGAGCGCTGTTTCTAGCTTCAGGTTCCCCTTTGCGACGATATCCTCGGGCGCAGCATAGCGACTCGCGAGAGCGTGGAAGTATCCGGCAAGTCCAATCATGATGGCGTTGTCGGTCGCGAGCTGCGGAGATGTCGTGAGAAGTTGCTCCACCGCGCCGTCTTCGCGTACGCGCCCAGCCAATAATTCTCGGATGCGCGTGTTGGCCGACACGCCGCCGCCCACGATGAGTGTCTTTGCGCCGTATTCATCGGCAGCACGAAGTGTCTTCTCGATAAGCACCTTTGCAATCGTCTCTTCTACGGAAAGCGCGAGCCTCCGCTTGTCATCGTCGGAAAGCGGGGAGTGCTTTTCAACGAGTTTGCGCACCTCTGTCTTGAGACCCGAAAAGGAAAAATCATAATCATCACTGCGGAGCATTGGCGGAGTGAGTTTCCAAGGGGATTCCTTGGAGTCTATAGGGCTCTCTTGGATGGTGCGCGCTTCGGCGGCAAGGCGGGAGATTTCCGGACCGCCGGGATAGGGGAGGTCCATGAGGCGCGCGACTTTGTCAAACGCTTCGCCCGCAGCGTCGTCGCGTGTCTCACCGATGAGCTGGTACTCGCCGAATTTCTTTGAAAGTACGAGCTCCGTGTGACCGCCCGATATGAGAAGTGTAAGAAGCGGAAAGTTGAATGCACGCATCGTCCCGGACATTCTCACATTCTCAAGAATGTCAGAGTGTTCCATCATGGGCATGACCACATGCCCCTCCATGTGATTGACCGCGACAAGAGGCACGCCCCAGAGGTGGGAGAGTGCCTTGGCAAAGTTGATGCCGACCCAGAGTGCGGGTTCGAGCCCGGGGCCCGCGGTGACGGCGATAGCGTCGATGCCTGGCTTTCGATAGCGCAGTGCATGTGCGAGTAGCTGTTTGAAAAGCTCCTCTTCGCGCTCGAGAAGCTGCTTGAGCGGCTGAAATGCGGCTGGGTCGGTGGGTGACTCGGTGTGAAAAAGCTCGCCCGCCTGCCGGAGCGCTTCTTCAAGGAGCGGCACGAGATTCTTCGCGTGTTCGCGCTTGGCAAGATTGGGGAACACGCCACCGTATTCCGTGTGGAGCGCCGCTTGAGAGTGGAGCGCATTGCCAAGGATGCGGAATTGGAAATCGCGCTCAAACGTACCCTCGGCCTCGAGGAGGCAGACAGCGGATTCGTCGCACGACGTCTCTATAGCTAAGATGCGCATCCACAGGTTATAGCGCATAATACTTCTTTATGAAATCTATCTGGCGCGACGACCTCCCGATGAGCAAGAGCCCCTTGCGCTTCTTTCTCTTTTCATCGAGTCCTCATTGGAAAGCAGCGCTTTTGGCGATAGCGCTTGCCGCGCTCGGCAACATCGCGGCGGCGAGTGTCTCATACATATTTAAGCTCATCGCCAACGCCGCGACTGCGCTCATACAGGGCGGCACGTTTGAGGCGCTCTTTGTGGCTAGCGCGCTCTACGTACTCGTCCTCGCTCTCGCGAAGCTTTTCTGGAGATTGGCCGGATTTGCCGGTGCGCGCTGGGCGACAGGCGCCTCGGCGACGGGCCGCTTTGCACTCAGCTCATACGTGACGCTCCATAGTCGTGCGTATTTCTCCGATAGGTTTGCGGGCTCGCTCATGAACAAGATTCGGCACGCCGCGACAGGCCTGCGCGATATTGTCGACATCACACTCTGGGAATTCCTCGAGCTTGGAGTGACTGCGGTCATGAGCTTTATCATCGCGTTTATCGTGAGCCCCATCATCGCGTGGATTTTCTTTGCGTGGGTACTCGTGATTGGTGTGGCCAATGCATATCTCGGAATCCGGAGAGTGCCCTATGCGGTGCGCGCGCACGACCTCGGTACCTACCTCAACGGTGCGACGGTGGACCTCTTGTCCAACGTGAGCGCGATGCAAGAATACGCGCGCCGTGAGTTTGAGATTGAGCGCATCAAGACCGCTATCGAAGACCATCGTATTGCCCACCTCAAGAGCTGGAATTTTGGCGAGTGGACACGCATCCTCAACAGCGTATTCCTCGTGATTTTTGGTGGCGCGATGGTCTTTACCACCGTATGGCTCGCGCAAAAGGGACTCCTTTCGATCGGCGATATTGTGCTCGTGATCACGATTATTTTCCGCGTCGAAGGGCTCTTGCAGGGGCTTGGTTCGAATTTCAATAAAGCGGCGGAAGTGTGGGGTGAAATCTCCGAGAGCCTCGAAGAGATAATCGAGCCGCACGAAATTGCGGACACGCCGAATGCAGCCGAGCTCAAGGTGGAGAAAGGCGAGATACGCATCGAGGACGCTACCTTCCAGTATGGACAAAATACCGTGTTCGAATCTCTGAGCCTGACGATTCGCCCTGGTGAGCGCGTCGGTCTTGTAGGAAGAAGTGGCGCGGGGAAGTCGACGTTTATGCGGCTGCTTCTTCGCCACCATGAATTGACCGGCGGGAAAGTATGCATCGACGGCACCGATATCACGACGGTCACCCAAGAGAGTCTGCGCAATGCGATATCAGTCGTGCCACAAGAGCCGCTGCTCTTCCATCGCACGATTCGAGAAAACATAAGCTACGGAAAACCCGACGCGACCGAGGTGGAGATAATCGAGGCGGCAAAGCTCGCGCATGCGCACGACTTCATATCGCGCCTTGAGACCGGCTATGAGTCGATGGTGGGTGAGCGAGGTGTAAAACTCTCAGGTGGAGAGCGCCAGCGCATCGCCATAGCGCGCGCGATACTCAAAAGCTCCCCCATACTTCTCATGGACGAGGCGACGAGCGCGCTCGATAGCGAAAGCGAGGTCCAGATACAATCGGCGCTTCGCGCACTCATGGTAGGGAAGACGGTGATTGCAATCGCGCACCGCCTCTCGACGCTCCGTGAGATGGACCGCATCATCGTGATGGACCGCGGCGCAATTCTCGAGGAAGGCACGCACGAGGAACTCGTACAAAAAGGTGGGCTCTATGCAGAGCTCTGGGCACATCAGGCGGGAGGCTTCTTGCAGGACTAGACGGTCCTTTGCGTGGGGCGGAGAGTGACGAAATCTTTGAGCGCTTCCGCGTCGCCTTTTTTCAGAAGCAGCGTAGCGTCGGGTCGCGGACGAATGCTATGCGGCGCAGCGGCGAGCTGGTCGGGCGAGGAAGTCCAGATCTCGACGAGCGTGAGCCCAAAGAGCATGAGGAGCGGGCCGCGCTCATTGTCGACGACCTGGATGCGCTCGAAATTTATTGTCTCATGCTGGCGAAAGATGATGCCTGAGTTGATGGTGATGGCGTGTTCGCCTATTTCGTATGAGAAAAGCAGAAAAAAGAGAATTGGGTATGCGATAGCCACTACGGTGCCCACTACGGATACAGACAAGACGAGCGCCGAGAAACCCGGCATGCTCGCCGATGCCAGCGTGCTTGAAGTAGCAAAAACGATGCCGAGTGCAAGTACGATACAGGCGATAAGAATCGCCGGGAGCGCGGTATACCAGAGGGCGGCGATTGGCTGCCGGTGCCGGATATTGAGTGCGGGCATGGGGCTATTATACCTACCAAAAACAGCGGATTTTGCTATAGTATGGCCGTACGTTCTGGGTGGAAATATTGCGCGATTAGCTCATTTGGTAGAGCGACCCCTTGACGTGGGGTAGGTGGCAGGTTCGATTCCTGCATCGCGCACAGAATATGGAGCGCATTACGCTCAGTAGCGAGAATACTGCGGAGGCGGCGGAAAAGGCCGCTGCTGTACTGCGCGCGGGCGGGGTCATCTTGTACCCCACAGATACGCTCTATGGGCTTGGTGCCGATGCGCTCTCCGACGATGCGGTGGCAAAAATATTTGAGATAAAAGGTCGCGATGAGGGAAAGCCGATGCATGCAATCGTGTCTGACATGCACATGGCTGCGAAATACACGGAGGTGAGCGGCCTGGCGCGCCTCCTCGACGACCGACTCCCCAAAGGTCAGGTCACCTTTATCACGCAAAAGAAAGAGGGGCTCGATGAAGGCATCTCACGGCGGATAGAGACGTTCGGCTTCCGGATCCCGCAGCACGCTTTCTGTGTCGAGATGATACGCGCGTTTGGTGGACCGATAACAGCGACGAGCGCCAACGCGAGCGGGGAGAAGCCGGAGCGCTCTGTCGAGGCGATTCTCGCTCAGCTTGGCCCTCGTGCAGCGCATATCGACCTCATCATCGACGGAGGCGAATTGCCGGCGAGAGAGCCCTCTACCGTCGTCAATTTCACGCACGACCATCCGCTGATTATACGAGAGGGTGCCGTGCCGGCGGCCGATGTGTGGTCCGCGCTGCAGGACTAAAGTCTCTCTGAAGGGTGTCGACAGATTCCGTTTGCGGGTGTTTTTGGACGGGGTACACTGCGGGGGTATCAATCATTTTTATAGTCGTATGGAATGGAATACAAAGACGCAGCAGTGGGCAATCGCAGGGGTCGTGGTGGTCGCGCTCGCACTCGGTGGTTGGTGGTTTTTTACGGGCGCAGCAACGAATTCAATAGATGACGACACGGTCACTCCGTCTGAGAAATCCACAGAGACAGGTACGACGTCGAGCGTGAGCGATGGACGCCCAACTGTCGGCGCGCAGACGGGTGAGGAAGTGCGCGCGGATGATCAGCCGGCAGGCGACAATGTGCGCGTGGTAGAAGCGAGGCTTGCTCGCGTGAGCTGGATTGCAGTGCGCGATGATATGCGCATTTATGGTGCTGCGCGCGTGACGCCGCCGGAGGGTGGAGGCACGGTCAACGACATCACGGTCCCGCTTCTGCGTAACACAGAGGCAGGGAAGACCTACAGCGTCGTCGTCTATGCCGACGATGGCGACGGAGCATTCGACTTCAAAAAGGATGCACTCGTGACGGGCCTTGAAGATACATTTTCAGCCCTCCACGGCGACTAAATTATAAAGGACGGTCCTTTATAATCTTGGCCTCGTCTGCCACTCGCCAGAGATACCACGATGCTGCCGTGGCGTGTGCTCTCCACGGCAGCGCTATCTTCTCCATCCGCTTTTTGTCGGGCAATTGCTTGAGGCCATAGACCTCCTTGAATCCTTTTTGTATCGCGAGGTCGCCCCACGGGAGGATGTCGGGGCGATAGAGGGTGAATATGAGGAGCATGTGCGCGGTCCACACACCGATGCCTTTGACTTGTACGAGGTGGTCGATGATTTCCTGCGAGGACATCTTCGGGAATCGTTTCTCGCTTATCGTGCCATCGAGATATTTGTGCGCGAGGTCTCGCACATACACCACCTTTTGCGGCGAGAGCCCCGCGGAACGCAGCTTGGAGACGGGGATTTTCAGCAATAGCTCGGGCGTCGGCTTTTTTCTTGGAAACAGCTCCAATACGCGGTCGAGTATCGCCGCCGCTGCCTTTCCCGATATTTGCTGATACACAATAGAGCGCACGAGCCGCGCAAACACAGAGCCCGCACCTTTGTGATATTTCGATAAATCGAGTGTGCCGTGTTTGCGCAACACGGCGGCCATCTTCGGGTCCTTTTTGAGCGCCTTGAGCGACTCGGAAAAATCAGGATGTTTTACCATGTGTAGATGACCCTAACGATACAGAACTCAAAACCAATAATCCAGTTCCTCCAAACGCTCAGCGCTGTAGCGGCAAAATTCGAGAGTCTGCAAAATCGAGGCTTTGCACCAACGGCTCAGCTTATGGAAATACTCCCTTAATGGGGTTAAAACCCTGTAATCTGTGCTAGGTGGGGCAAATACTGAACTAGTACATTCTTTGCCGCTTCCCACAATGTATAAAGATCGGCAGAGGTTGAGAGCATCGACTTAATTGACTGGTACGTCGTCTTCTGAACAGATAAATTTTGCTGTTCTTTTGGAACAGATATTTGACTCAAAAGATAAGAAATTTGTTCGATAGTTTCTTTTCGCGCTTCTTGGGCCAGATCATTGTTGCGTGATATTGATTCAATCAATGCTTTGAGCTGTTCAGCATGCTCAGGGTTAACTTGCTGAATTAGTGAAACTGACGAGTTTAGTGATCCTATGGTGCCCGTGTTGAGCACGCCAATAGTGCTCCCATCGATTCTAATACTATGGTCGTTTACGGTTGTTCTCGGAGCATGCACTATCTGCCTTGGTGGGATTTGCATAGGCACTCTGGGCGCTAACCCAACGGCGGCATATGCTGAGTTCTCTATGTCATTCATCTGAGCCATCAGGAGCCTAATGGTGTCATTCGTTGCGTTTTGGATTTGCGAGAGCATTGCTGCGTGCTCAACGCACAAGGGATGCCCTTGCATAGTGCCTATTGCGGGTTTGCTACATTGGCTGCATTGCATATAAATTATGACATTTGGATTCGCTGCCAATCTTTGATGGCAAGCTGAAAGCGTTGGATTTCATCATCATCGAGTTCGCAGCTGTGTGCTATTGGGTTTCTGATGCGATTCAAGAGTCGGAGTGCCGCTACGGCTGCTTTCTTGCTTCTAAGCGTGTCAGAAAAGTCGTCCCAGTTTGACTCGATTATTTTTATTAGATCGCTGAAGTTGGTGTAAAAAATGGGTTCCTCCGAGCGTATCGCTATGGGGGTTTCTTGCTCACGCTCTCGTAAATCCACGACATCATTCTTCACTTCTTCAGGCACTTTTTGTTCCCACCAATCAGCACCATACTTCTCTTGTAAGCGTCCGACTATGAGGTTGCGTACAGAGTTCTCGATACAGAAGTAGAGATAGTAGAATGCGCTCATCTTACGTGCTTGGTCTCGTATGTCAGCCTCGAAGAGCTCTACGTCTACGATCTCTTTTTGTTCGATTGTCTGCGAGTGGCCGATGTCGAGGCCTGCCTCCTCCAACTTCAGTAGGTCCGCTTCGAGCTGAAAGTTCTGCATCCCGAAAATCTTGAGCTCCTGGAGAAAATCTTGCGATGTCATATTACTTGTCCAGCAGGTTTGCTTTGAGGCTTTTGAAGATGGCGTTAAAAACCTCAATTTCTGTCGTCGGGGGCAGGTTGAGGTTAATCGTGTAGGAAAGGCCAAACTTCGTTGGGAGCTCAACGTGTACCTGCTCTCTGTCCTTGCGAACCTCATTCCGGGGCTCCTCCTCTTGTATCAAGTGTGGAGGAGGCACTTCGCCCTCGAAGTCGGCAAGCTTTACCAGTTCCAAGAAAGTGCTGGCTACTGCGCTGACCTGTTGGTCGCTTTTCGAAGCACCAGTGATTCGCACGATGATGTTTTCGAGCTCTTTCTTATCCTGCCTGTGTGCATACTCGCTCGCTTTGTAGAGATCGGCGTACGCCTTCCGAAGCTTGTCTGCCAAAATGGCGCTCTTTCCCTGCTCACCCCTGTAGTCTTTGTACGCCACTGTGGGTACGCCAGCCGCATCAAGGAAATCTATCTTCTTGAGAAGCGGAATGAGTGCTCTATGGCTCGACGACTTGAGCCCTAACATAGAGGCTAGGAAATCGTTGGTAAACTTCGTCGGTACCTGCGCCTCTCGAATCTTCGGAAACAGGCTGGCGACGCCGCCATGTGCGTTTACGTAGGGAGGGAATTTTCTCTCTGCCATATCTGTCATTTGTGCTAATGAGTAATAGGAGTCTGGCGCAGCATCGTGCTGAACACGCCAAAGTCCTTATGGAGTATACGTTGGTGCACTCTCGCAGCAAGATTGACCTTTTTCCCCCGTGTGTCGCTCTGAGTTTTTGGCGCATTGTGCCAGATTCTGTAGATGTCTTTGATATTTATTCAAAGAATCGCTACTCACATGCCATACCCTGCGCGCTCGTAGATCTCGTTGATGGCAGCTTCGAGCCTGCTGAAGCAGTCCGGATCGTGTAAGCATTTCACTCTTGCTCTCTCGTCCGGAGAATCCCGAAACAGGAGTTGAGGCAGTAGTTGAGTTTGGAATTCGCCTCGTTAAAGAATATCCGGACATGTGGCGAATGTTGGAGCCTGCAGAGTTGCGAGCAATCAATTCCATGCTCTTTCCTCAAAACCTGCTGTATCACCATCCTGGAATTAAAACCGCTGAATTAGCACCAATTTACAAGCTTAAATCGGCATCGAACGATGCGGTGAATCATTATGTGACCCTACCGGGAATCGAACCCGGATTCTCAGCTTGAAAAGCTGGTGTCCTAACCATTAGACGATAGGGCCGTGCTCTGCCTTGGCTTCGCAGGGCTAGCCCTTGAAAGCGCGAGGAAAAGTGGCTATATCATACGGTTATTTTGGCTGAAAGGCAAAAAAATGATATGGTATCTCTCGGTCAGATCGTTAGTGATTTCTGCAATTGCGGAAGACACATGATGCGGGAATTCGTTCCTGTATCACATAGGAGAAGCGCACTAGCGCTTCTCCCAAGGAGAGGTGGCTGAGTGGTCGAAAGCACCGGTTTCGAAAACCGGCATACCGCAAGGTATCGAGAGTTCGAATCTCTCCCTCTCCGCATGTTGAAAATCCCCCGACTGCGGGGTGATTTTCTTATGCGGAGAGGAGAAGAGTGCTGAGCACTCTTCGTGAGAGATTCGAACAGCGGAGCGATGCCGAGCCAGCTGGCGAGGCCGTGAGCTGGTGCCTAGCCCGAGTCCACCGACGGGTGGACGAGAGGCGAAGGAGAATCTCTCCCTCTCCGCACGTGTTGAAAAAGGCGTACTTCGGGTACGTCTTTTTCAATGTTGGCGTGCGATAATGGAGCGCATGCAAAGAGGTGGCACTGTGGGACTTCTTCTCGTCGTGTTCGGAATCCTCGTCGTGACGATGTGGGGAGGGTACTACGCATTCAAGGCAGACCCAGAGCCAGAGCGGGCGCCGACGCCGCTCGTAGAAGTGGTACCAGATGGCGACCCGCGAAAGACGCGCTCATACGTGATTCTCGACAACAGCTTTGCGTCGGGTGGGGAGTACGTCTACTACAAGACCGGCAGTGACAGCACAGGAGAGCCTGTCTACGCCGTCGTGCGTGGTGCCGACCCTGAGACCTTTAAGAAAGTCGGTACCGTCTCGCCGCATATTCCTGGTGGCGCACCTCGCAGCTCCACACAGACCTCGTCGCTCGTGGGAGGTAGTGGCGGCTCTGCGCAAGAAGCAACGCAAAGCTCACAGACTGTGACGCAGACACAGTCTAGTGGTCCCACACAGCTCGGCTCTGCCGGAGGCTCTGGTGCCGCCGGCACCTCGTATAGCATCACGTATTACAGTGACGCAAATAATGTGTACATGGTCATAGAGAGCGGCGGACAGACGAGCTCGCCGCAAGTCGTCGTCGGTGCAGACCCAGCTACTTTTCAGATTTTGAATGCGGAATATTCAAAAGATGCGGAGCATGTGTACGTCATCATCGTGACTTGCACAGATGGTGTATGTACCGCTTCCGTGTCGATAGTGGCGTCGGCCGACCCTGCGACATTTCAAGCTTTTCCTTCTGCGCAGAATGTTTTGAATTCCGATTGTACGGGCTACGTGGTAGCCGATGGTCAGGATGCCAACAATGTGTACAACAACGGTCAGATAGTCGATGGGGTAAGCGTGTACTTGATTGGCGGAGGTGGCAGCTGCGACGACACGCCGGTCCTCATATCGCCATAGGCTGATTTGACACATCGCTGCGTGCTGCTACGCTGAGGGCATGCAGGTATATCGCACCGCGATGATGATGGAGATGCGACCGCTCGGCGGGAGTCTTCTTCGTACTGCATAACTAAGCAACATACGAAAAGCCCCGCCACAAGCGGGGCTTTTTCGTTGGATCTTTTGACAGCTCTTTAGGGAGGTACCGATGGAAGAGTGCACGACGTGCCACGAGCCGGCTCGACTGCGCGTATTTGTGCGACCCCAAGAAGGAGGTCCGCGCAAAGCGCATCATTTCTGCTGCGAAGAGTGTAAATCTGCAGGATTGAGAGACCTCTCTGAGCAGGGTCTCAGGGAGACCGATGAAGTCCTCGGATGGGACGTCTTCATCCCGATGTGGATGCGTTGAACCGGTGAATCGCTTGATTCACCGGTTTTCTTTTGTGCTAGTATGCAGCGCAATGACCGGGAGAAACTTTCGAACACTGCTCGAAGCACAATGGGATGCCAAGAAGTTTCTCTGTGTGGGGCTTGATACCGACGACCAGAAAATACCCGAAGAGTTGCGAAAACTAGGCGTGTACGAAGGCATCCTTGCCTTCAATCGTGCGATAGTCGATGCGACGAAAGATATCGCCTCCTCATACAAACCAAACACCGCATTTTACGAAGCGCACGGTGACCTAGGATTTGCTGCACTGCGAGCCACGATTATGTACATCAACGAAGTGGCGCCTGAGTTGCCTGTCATCCTCGACGCGAAGCGCGCGGACATCGGCAATACGAATCAGGGATATGCAGTTTCCGCCTTTGACCATCTCGGTGCCGACGCGATTACCGTGCATCCGTATTTTGGTGCAGAAGCGCTGGAGCCTTTTTTCGAGCGCACCGACAAGGGCATCATCGTCTTATGCCGCTCTTCCAACGAAGGTTCAGGCGAACTTCAGTTGCTCGACGTGGGCGGCGAGCCGCTCTACAAAGTCGTGGCGAAGCACATAGCAGAAAAATGGAATTCTCGCGGCAACTGTTCGATTATGGTCGGCGCGACATACCCTGATGAGCTACGCGAAGTTCGCGCTATCGTGGGAGACATGCCGATTTTGATTCCGGGCATCGGCGCCCAAGGCGGCGACTTAGAAAAGACCGTTGCGGCGGGTAAAGATGCGCGCGGAAGAGGGATGATAATATCCGCATCGCGCGCTATTACGTTTGCCTCCGGAGGACCAGATTTTGCGGAGGCGGCGAGAGCTCGTGCACAGGAGCTCCATGACGCGATAACGAAAGCGTTATAGAATATTCATCGATATGGACGAGGGCAAAGTACTGGAGATTTTGCAGAAGGTAGGTGCCTTCCGGTCCGGGCACTTCGTGTTTGTCTCTGGGCTTCACGCCGATACGTACGTCAACAAAAATGCGATGTACCCGTACACGCATTCCATGTCTGAGCTCTGCAAGGGGGTCGCTGAGATGTTCAAGGGTCAGCAGATTGAGGCAGTTCTTGGTCCCGCTACCGGCGGGATTATTCTTTCTCAATGGGTCGCGTACCACCTGAGCGAGCTCGAGGGACGCGAGGTCTATAGCACGTACGCAGATAAAGATGGAGATGGTTTTGTCATCAAACGCGGCTACGACGAGCTCATCAAAGGAAAAAAAGTGCTCGTCGTCGAAGACCTCGTGACGACGGGTGGCTCACTCAAAAAAGTCGTCGAAGCTGCGCGTGGCGTGGGCGCGGAGGTCGCTGCCGCTGTCGCGGTGTGCAATCGTGGCGAGGTCACAAAAGAGATGGCAGGCAACCCGCCTGTCTTCACCTCGCTCCTCACGGTCCATCTGGACCAGTGGCCGGCAGCGGAGTGCGAGCTTTGTAAGCAGGGCATACCGGTAAACACGGATGTCGGCCACGGTAAGGAATTCCTCGCCAAGCAGGCTGCAGGGGTATAGAGCGCCTATTTCGGCCACTTTTCCGCAATGATATACTGGTGTCTCTACCAGTTTTTTATACTTTCCTATGCAAAAGACGATTATTTCCGCGCTCCTCGTCATAATCCTTGCGGCAGGCGCTATCTATTGGCTCAGTGCGAAGCCGCCCGTCGTCGAAGAGGGTGATGCCACGACGTCAGTCGATTCCACAATGCCAGTGCAGGGCGCTGAGGGGAGAAGCGAAATGACCGTATCGCCAGAGACCGCGGGGTCAGACACTGCAGCGCCGGAGCAGAAAGCGGGGACCTATACACTCGCTCAGGTAGCACCACACAATAGCGCGACGAGCTGCTGGAGTGTTATCAACGGCGGTGTCTACGACCTTACAAGCTGGATAGCGAAGCATCCGGGCGGCACGCAGGCGATTCTGAGCCTGTGCGGCAAAGATGGAAGTGCTGCGTTCGTCGGCCAACATGAAGGCGGTGAGAAACAGGCGGCCATGCTGGTCACACTCAAGATAGGCACTCTCGTACAGTAAGTATGCCCTCGACCTCACTCTTCTCGAGGACTGCAGAATACGCGCCATTCGTGCTTCGCACAGCGCTCGCTGCAGTGGTGATGTGGTTTGGCGCGCAGCAGCTCATGGCGCCTGATATGTGGGTGAGTTGGGTACCTGCATGGGCAGGCGTCTTCGGCATGTCGCCTGAGACGCTCGTATTCATCAACGGCTCGTTCGAAGTAGTAGCAGGAGCGCTCCTGCTCGCAGGTATTTTCACGCGTGCCGTCGCATTCTTTCTTTTTGTACACATGGCGATTCTCGTATGGGAGTTTGGAGTGACACCAGTGGGTGTGAGGGACTTTGGCCTCGCCATGGGTCTTCTCACGCTCGCGCTCGACGATAGGAGCAAGTGGGCACTTTCATAACGTATGCGCAGCTTCGGCATCGTTGCAGTACTTCTTGCCGTGGCGGTCGGCACATATATGTATGCGCGTCCGGCGAGGCAGCCGGTCACAGAGGTCGTGCAGCGTAGTGGCAATCCTGTCGTAGGGATGGTCTCGGCAGAGGGTGCGGATTCATACGACGTGCTCGTGACGTTTGATGGAGAAGCGTTTTCTCCCAAAGAGCTCACCGTACAGAAAGGTGCGCGTGTGCGTTTTCTCAATACATCGGACGAAAGCGTGTGGCCTGCATCCGCTGTGCATCCCACGCATTCCATCTATCCTGAAAAAGACACGCAGAATTGTCTCGGGAGCTCTTTCGATGCGTGTCGTGAGCTTGGGAAAGACGAATTCTTCGACTTCACCTTCGAGTATGTGGGAGAGTGGCGCTACCATGACCATATCAAGGCGTTTAAGACAGGCGTAATCACGGTGACCGAATAGTATGGAATGGCCAGAGGAGATGCAGCAGAACTTGAAGAGGGCGACGACGCTTCGCTATGGAGAGAATCCGCACCAAGCAGCGGCGCTCTATCTCGACGAGAACGACACAAGGCCGTCAGTCGCGCGCGCCACGCAGGTGCAGGGTAAGGAGCTGAGCTTCAACAATCTGCAGGATGCAGACGCCGCTTTCGAGTGCGTGGCGGAGTTCGAGGAGCCTGCGTGCGTGATTGTAAAGCATATGAATCCATGCGGTGTCGCCGTGGCGAGTGATGTCCGTGAGGCCTACCTGCGCGCATACGCGTGCGACACCATCTCAGCATTTGGCGGCATCGTAGCGCTCAACTCCACGCTCACCGAGCAGCTTGCGATAGAGCTCGTCAAAATATTTCTCGAGGTCGTGGTGGCGCCGGAAGCTGACGCTGAAGCGCTCGCGATACTCTCTACCAAACCCAATGTGCGTGTCCTGCTCACGGGCAGCATGCCCGACCCTGCGCAGGTGCGCACCACGGTGCGCTCTATCAGTGGAGGATTCCTCGTGCAGACGGCGGATAGTGCGGTGTTTGATGGCGAATTGAAGACGGTGACGAAGCGCGCACCGACTACTGAGGAGCTGTCGGACCTCATCTTTGCGTTTACGGTGGTAAAACACGTGAAATCCAACGCCATCGTGTATGCCAAAGACGGCGCGACGAAAGGCGTGGGCGCAGGACAGATGAGTCGCATATATAGCGCGAAGATTGCGGCCATGAAAGCGGCAGAGGAAAAGATTTCGCTCTCAGACAGTGTCATGGCATCGGATGCATTTATGCCGTTTCCTGATTGTGTGCATGCGGCACACGAGGTGGGAGCCACGGCAATAATCCAGCCGGGCGGCTCGCTCAAAGACCAAGACTCCATCGATGCGGCTGACTCGTTTGATATGGCGATGGTCTTCACAGGGATGCGTCATTTTCGGCACTAGCGCGGATTTGTCTAGAAAGAAAGCGGTGGTACTATCATCGGATGAAACCGCTGCCCTTCAATCTTTCCGATATAAAGACCCTTCTTTCTGAGCACCCGACGCCGCTCTATATCTACGATGAGGAGGGTATCCGCGCGCAGATTCGAAAGCTGCTCGCGGCTTTTTCATGGAATGAGGGATTTCGCGAATATTTTGCCGTGAAGGCACTTCCCAACCCGGAGATTTTGCGTATCGCTGCCTCAGAAGGATGCGGCGCCGATTGTAGCTCGATGGTAGAGCTCTTGATTGCCGACAAGGCAGGGATTACAGGAGGCGATATCATGTTTAGTTCCAACGACACGCCAGCGGAAGAATTTAAGGCGGCTATGGAACGAGGTGCACACATCAACCTAGACGACATCAATCACCTCGATTTCCTCGAAGAAGTAGCCGGCTTGCCGGAGCTCATATGTTTTCGGTTTAATCCGGGGTCTGTGCAGGGCGGCAACGCTATCATCGGCGATCCAAAAGAAGCGAAGTTTGGCCTCACTCGTGACCAGATGTTTGAAGCCTACGAGTCGGCAAAGGGGAAGGGCATCAAGCGATTTGGACTTCACACCATGCCGATTTCCAACGAGCTCAACATCACGTATTTCCTCGAGGCCGCTGAGCGTGTCTTTACACTCGCCAAGGAGATAGAAGAGAAAGTCGGAATTACGTTTGAGTTCATAAATCTTGGCGGCGGTCTCGGTATCCCCTATAAGCCCGGCCAAAAGGAGCTCGATATCGAAGGGCTCGGCTCGGGCCTCAAGCATGTATACGAGAAGATTTTTGGAGAGCGACAGTCGTCCATCAAACTTTTCCTCGAATCAGGACGCTACATCACGGGGCCATTTGGATTCCTCGTTTCGAAAGTGCGGCACGTGAAAGACTCGTACAAGCAGTATGTGGGGCTCGATGCGAGCATGGCCAACCTGATGCGCCCTGGCATGTACGGTGCGTACCACCACATTTCGGTTCTCGGTAAGGAGCATGAGGCGCAGGGGATGGTGTACGACGTCGTCGGGTCCCTGTGTGAAAACAACGATAAATTTGCTATCGACCGACAGCTGCCACCGATGGAGGCGGGTGACGTGGTCGTCATACACGACGCAGGTGCGCACGGACACGCGATGGGCTTCAACTACAACGGCAAGCTTCGTTCCGCAGAATTTCTCATGCATCCCGATAAGACATTCACCATGATTCGTCGTGCAGAGACTGCCGATGACCTATTTGCGACGCTCGTGCGCTGATTGACGAGTCGTCCTTTACAGTGTTATCTAGTGAGAGCGCAGCAGCGCGGTAGGAATCAAGGAGGCGACAGGTGGCAAATATTTCATACCACGGACCCGAAGTCATTCGTGTTGCAGGTCGGACTCAGCTCGCATTTCTCGTGCCGATTGAGAGCAGTGATGGCCTCGCGGCAGCGATTCGGGCCACGAACCGTGCGATTGAGTGCGCCGACTTCCTCGGTCGAATCGACGTATGCCCCTCAGAGTATCAGGCGCGAAAGCGCCATGCGAAACCCGGCGTGTGCGTCTACGTGTCGGTGTCACCGGGCGTCCGCGACCCGCTGCAGGGTGAGGTGTGCGCGACGGCGAAGCGAATCCTCGGCAAGGTCTGCGAAGCAATTGCCGCTTGAATCGGCGACAGAGCAATGACAATGGCGCGGGGAAACCCGCGCTTTTTCCTTTTATGCCTCGCTCTTATTCTTACGGAGGTACATGTACACATCCTCGAGCGCTTTTACGGCGTCTCCCGCTGCGATGTTGTTTTGGTGATAGATACCATCAGTGATGTCGCCGGCTGCCCATACGCGCGGGTGCGAGGAGCGCAGCGTGCGCGGGTCGACTTTGATTTGGCCGACCTGATTTTTCTCGAGCGTATCGCCGACCCATCCTGAGTTTGGGATAAGACCTATTTCGACGAATATGCCCGAGACGGGGAGCCCATGCACTTCGCCGGATTTCGTGTCCTTGTACTTGATGCCGGAGACGAATGCATCGCCGAGTACTTCTATCGGCTCGGCATTGAGGATGATACGCATGTTGGGATGAGATTTTGCAGCGGCGATAGATATCTCATCAGCGCGGAAGGTATCAGTGCGGTTGAGGAGCGTGACGCTTTTGCAGTACGCAAGAAGTTGGAGTGCGCTCTCAAACGCGGCGTTGCCGCCGCCGATTACTGCAACATCCATGCCGCCAAAAAGCGGTCCGTCACAGGAGGCGCAGTAGGTGAGGCCCTTGTTGTCGTGTTCGGCTGCACCCGGGACGTCGAGCTTTCGGCGCTGCGCCCCTGTGGCCACGATTGCGGTCCTTCCCGAGTACACCGTGCCGTTTTTGATGGTGACTTCTACATGGTCGTCAAACGTCGCAAGGTTGCTCGCCTCAGCAGGGGAGACCACTTCCAGAAACTCTCCTTTGTAGGCCTCGACATGTTTTTTGAGCGCATCAGCGAGGTCAGCGCCCATGATGGCGGGCGTGCCTATCCAATTTTGTATTTCGCTCGAGACGGCGCTCTGTCCGCCCCATTCAGTCGTAAGAAAAAGTGTCTTGAGCTGCTTGCGCGCCGCATAGACGGCTGCCGATGTGCCCGCTGGGCCACCGCCGATTATGATGAGGTCGTACATGGTTTCCTAGTGTACACGAGAAAGACGCGCCAGCACTGTTGACTGCGCACTACGGGAGTATTACTTCCGACGGAGGAAGGAAGGAAGTCCGCCCCACGAATCCTCGTCATCCTCGCCCTGTGCAAGCGGAGACTCCTGCTTCGGTGCTTCTGGCTTTGGTGTCTCCTTGACCTCGGTGCGCTCTACAGCGGCATCGATAATCTTCTTTGGTGCCGGCTTGTCTGTAGGACGGGCAGGAATCACAGGAATATCGCCGTCTTTACGAGGAGCGATGCGCTGACCAAAGAGATTGGGTGCGCGGCTCGTGGTCTCTGGGAAGCCGGTAGCGATGACGGTGACGCGCACCTGTCCCTTCTTGAGTGTATCGTCGGTGACGGCGCCAAAGATGACCTTTGCGTCGGGGTCGATAGCTTCGGTGATGACATTGGCAGCATCCTGTACTTCGAGCATGCCGAGATCTTCGCCGCCGGCGATAGAGAAGAGAACGCCCTTGGCTCCCGTGATGGAGACTTCGAGAAGTGGCGAGTTTATCGCGGCGCGCGCAGCCTGCTCGGCGCGCTTGTCGCCCATGCCAGTGCCGATACCCATGAGTGCCGAGCCTGCGTTTTGCATGATGGAGCGGACGTCGGCGAAGTCGACGTTGATGATACCGGTCTGCGTGATGAGATCGGAGATTCCTTCAACAGCCTGCTTGAGAATGTCATCGCACATGGCGAATGCATTTTTGATGCCGGTCTCGCGCGTGACGATAGTGAGAAGCTTGTCGTTGGGGATGATGATTACCGCGTCGACTGCCTTGCGAAGCTCAGAGATACCTTGCTCTGCGAGTCGAAGACGCTGCTGTCCCTCAAACATAAACGGCCTCGTCACTACACCGACGGTGAGTGCGCCGAGCTCTCTCGCGATTTTCGCCACGACAGGTGCCGCGCCGGTACCCGTGCCGCCGCCCATGCCACCCGTGATGAAAACCATGTCAGAACCTTTGATTGCGTCCTGGATTTCTTCGCGCGTCTCTTCAGCGGCCTGCTTGCCGAGGTCGGGGTTCATGCCGGTACCAAGGCCGCGCGTGAGGGTCTTGCCGATATGAATCTTTTTCTTTGCCTTGGACTTATGGAGGTCTTGGGCGTCGGTGTTGACCGCGATAAAGTCCACACCCTCCACCTTAGAGGTCACCATGTGGTTGACGGCATTGCCGCCGGAACCTCCGACGCCGATTACGCGGATTCGCGCAAATGACTCGACTTCGGACCTGACCTGCTTCGACATAGTGTGGACATCATAGCACTTCGGGAAAAATGACAATCTTGACGATGTGCGGTTTTCGATGCTTCATAAAAGTCGCAAAAAAGCGACAAAACGGGGGATTAGAGGTGTAATTTCTACGGAAGGAGTGCGCGGAAACTTTGTTTAAATGATTCCCATCCGTGCGTAAACATATCGCCAAGCGAGTGACCACGGTCGCTCATGTCTTCTCCGTATGCCCATCGACACAGTCCGTATGCGACAGACCACGTCGCATCCGATGCTGCAGTGCGCGCCATATTTCCTGCTTGGCCAATCTGCGATGGAAGTTTGAGAACCGTCTTTGCGATTTCTGAAACTGCTTCGAGTCCGGAGCCGCCGCCCGTTATCACAATGCCCGCGGGTAACAAACGCGAGCGACCGATTGATTTGAGGTGTGTGTTGATAAGACCAAACATGTCGCGCAGCTGCGAGGTGACAATGGTCTGAATTTTTTTTGGGGCGATATCGCTTCCTGTCACTGCACCACGCTTCATCTGTTCGGCCTCCGTGAGTGGGATTTGGAAAGATAGCGCAATAGTGTTGGTGATGTCTCCCGAGCCTTCCGGGAAGACCTTGAGCGATACGGGCACGTCGTCGTCGAAGACCACGAGAGAGAGTGTCTCAGAGCCAATATTGGCGAGTACGACGCCCGCGGTCTTTTGTGCTTTGGTGAGTGCCACGAGGCTCGCGGCTAAGGGTGAGGCCATGACACTCTCCACCTCCACACCGGCAGCCTCCACTGCGTCGATGAGATCGTCGTGGTGTTGCGTGAGGATGGTGATGAGGAGCGTGTCGACGGAGAGCTTCGTGCCCTGCAAGCCGACGGCTTTGCCAAAAACTTTGTTGCCGTCGACACGGTACTCAAGGGGAATCGTATGAATAACGCTTCGGTTGGTCAGCTTGGCCGAGGCACGCGTCTCGCTGTCTTTGAGTGCGCGTTCGACATCGCGCTCAGTGACAATGCCGCCCGATTGGGTGAGCGACACGTCGCCCATGGAGCGTGTCTCGTCGAGGCCGACGCCGCCCATAGCGACGCGCGCACTCTTCACACTCACCTTCGCTGCCGCAGAGGCGCGCATGAGCGCTTCTTTGATGCTTCGTCCTGCTTCGACGCGGTCGATGATGTACCCGTGGCGCACCCCTTTGGTAGCGGCTGTGCCCGTGCCGATTATTTGCATCGGGACATCGGGGCGCTCTGCCGGCGCGGCAATGACGACCTTCACGAGAGAAGAGCCGATGTCGATGCCGGTATAGAACTTCCTCATTTGACTATTGTACCGTGTCCTGGCCGGGTGCACGTAGTCTTCGCGAGGGGATAATCCTTATTGTAAGCCGAATTTTTTGAGTACTTTCAATTCCTCACGTTCCATCGCATCGCCGTGTGCGAGACCTTTGAGATGGAAGAGACCGTGCACATAGAGAAGTGCGACGCGCTGCTTCAGCGTCACGCCGTATTGGCGCGCTTCGCGCTCCGCTTTGCGAATATTCAAAAATATCTCACCTTCCTTCGGGTCGAGCTCGAAAGAAAGTACGTTGGGGTAGTAGCTCTTTTTCCGATACGCGATGTTGATGCGCCGCGCGAGCGTGTCGCCGCAGAGCACAAGTGAAAGCTGGTACGAGGAGCCGAGCACGACGCGTGCCATATCTTCAAACGCAATTCGCGGCACTGGGCCGCGAATGGTTGTTCGTATTTCTACGAGAGATGACATTTAGCGAGCGATAGGAGTGCTCTCTCCGAAGCGAGCTGGGGCGGTGGTGGTCTGTGGTTCGCGTGAATAGGTACGGCGCTGCGGAGCCTCAATGACCTTGCCCTCCTTTACGAGCTGGCGGTAGTCCGCTCGGCGCTTGATGAGCTTGAGGGCGCGCTTCTTCTGGACGTTCTTGGACTTCTGACGGTCAAAGTAACGGGTCTTGCGGGAGTTCTTTATAAGGCCCGTGCCCTGCACTTTGCGGGAGAATTTGCGAATCACCGAGAGGGTACTCTCGTTGCCGCTTTTCGTGACTTCTGCATTGATTGACATGTGGGCCAGAGTCTAACACGAAAACTGCAGGTGTAGCAAGTCCCTCCCGCGGCTTATGCAGAGAGTGCGGTCAAGGGGGCGCTTATGCGGCGGCGCTTGAGGTAGTTGGAGAGGTCGTCGAGAGGGACGGCTTCTTGCGAGTTGGACACGACTTCGCGGACGAGGACGGTATTTTCCATAGCCTCCTTGTATCCCATGATGAGGATATAGGGGACCGCGAGCTGCTTCGCCTGCACCATCTGTTCACCGATTCGGTCGTAGAGAAGCGATTGGTGGACAGGAATATCTGCATGTCGCAGTGTCTCGAGGACACTGAGTGCGCGCCTCCTCGCCTCTGCGCCGAGATGGGCGAAGTAGATGGCCGGCACGCCTCTCTTCTCGCGCTTTACCTGGGTCTTGCCGCGGACCTCACAATTGATAGATATCATCGCAGCCGGCGTGGCTTCTGAGCCGAAGCGCGTTGCGAGCGGGTCGTACCTGCCGCCGAAAGCGATAGCGACGCGTGATCCGGTCTCTTCGTCGATTGTCGAAATCTCAAAAAGTGAATGCGCCCAGCAGTCACGGCTACCGAGCACTTGTGGCGAGAGCTCGTAAGGGAGTCCGTACACCTCGAGGTATTCGAGGAGTTCCCAAAACTTTCGACGCTCTTCTTCCGTGAGGTACTCCATTGCTTGCGGCGCTCTTGGGGCAGCCGGATGGCCGCGCTCTATGAGCTGCACAAGTGTGCCGAGTGGGTCGGTGGCTGCGCGCGGTCGAAGTGTCGGAGAAATCGTCTCGATGTGTTTGCGTAAGTATGCGGACACGTCACGTACAAAACGATTCGACGATTCGTGCGAGCCGATGTTGTTGATGGCAAGATACTTTTCACCGATACCGGCTTCTTCCAAGATGGCGTGCGCGACGACGAGAAGGAGCGCCTCTGAGACGGCGGATGTACTACCGACGACATGCAGCTCGAGCGTCGTTGAGGGAATGCCCGTGGTGTTTTGCACGGCGCGCCATGCAAGAAAACCTTCTTTTTGCGTGCGCGCGCATGCGGCGCAGCGCTTCGCAGACGAAGTAAGTGGCCGCTCATCGCGCCGTGCGTACGCGATATCGGCGTCGCTTCTCGCTGCGCGCTTCTTGTCGTCCTTCTCGCCGGACTTAGCCATGCGCGTCATGCGCATTTCCTCAAGCGGCGCGAAGCCGTAATACTCCGCGGTGCGAATAGCTTCGGAGAGAAAATCGGCAGTGGAAGCATGGTGTGTATCCTTGAGCCGTATCATATGATGATTATTTATGTTGCTAGTACCTTGCTACACCCGGAAAGATGGAAATTTCTCCGAACGGGAAAAGTCGCACGAGTACCCGCCCTACGATGTCCTCGCGAGGGAGGACGCCCCATATCCGCGAATCCGCAGAGACTTTTCTGTTGTCGCCGAGCACGAAGAACTCATCGGTGCCAAGTTTTACACTCACTTGGTTGGCGCCGCCAAGATTTTCTCTTGAGAGATACGGTTCTTCGAGCTGAAAACCTTGGGGATTCTCATCGTTGATGATGGTGACGGTGTCACCGGCGATGACCACCGTGTCTCCAGGAAGCCCAATAACCCTTTTTATGAGCGCTTTACTGGTGTTTTGGGGGAGATCGAAGACGATGACATCTCCGCGCGCAGGCTCTCCGAGGTTATAGGACACCCGATCTATGATGAGGTAGTTGAGGTCTTGGAATGTAGGGAGCATCGAGGCCCCCTGGACGATGTATGGAGCGGCGATGAAGAAGCGTATGAAGAGCGCAAGGCCCAGCGCTACGAGCGTATACGCCACGAGCGACTTTGAGGATGATGGATGCTCAGTAGGCCCCCTCTCAATCGGTGCCTGCACAGTGTTTTGTGTGTCGCCTTCACTCATACGCGCAGCGACAACCTCTTTTCTTGTAAGAGCCCATCAGAATTTTTTCTAACGGGAGACATGTGCGAATATTCTACTCGCTCAGTGGCATTGACACCAAATGAATGGAGTGGTGCGTCTCATTTCGCATTGCGATTCGCGAAGCACGAATAATTTTTTGATAAAAATTTTCTCCGCTCGCGCCGTCGCGCTGCGCGAGGCTTCGCGCAATCGCAATGCTCATGAGTCGGTGGGGTGTGAGGCGATGAAAATGGGATATACTGGCCGCCATGTCATGGGTAGTCATCGGTCTGGGCAATCCCGGAGAGGAATATATCGATACAAGGCACAATGCCGGCCGTATGGCGGTGGAATTCTTTGCTAAAAAAGCTGGCGCGAGCGCGTGGAAAGCGCACAAAAGCTCAGAATCGCTCACCGCGGGGGTGAGCGTGGGCAAAAATCTGCTCGCGCTTGTGCTCCCGGAGACCTTTATGAACAAATCGGGCGTTTCTGCCGCGAAGTTTGTGAAGTCGGTGAGAGCGGCTGAGAAGATGATTGTCATATACGACGACCTCGACCTTCCGCTCGGCAAAATAAAAATATCGTTTGACCGCGGAAGCGGGGGACACAAGGGCGTGGAGTCCATCATGCGTGCGGTGAAGACAAAAAAGTTCACACGCATCCGCGTCGGCGTGTCGCCGACGACGGCAGGAGGGAAACTTCGCAAGCCGGAAGCGGGCGATGACGTCGTCGATTTTATATTAAAGCGATTTAAAGCGAGCGAGATGGATGACCTCAAGAAGGTGTTTAAGACGGTATCCGAAGCGATAGAAACTGTCGTGACCGAAAGTGCCGTGATCGCAATGAATCGTTACAACTAGTCCTTGGTAGCGAGGATGCGCGCTTATTGACTGAGTCTCGTGTATGGGGCATGCTCTCGCGAGCAACTCGTGTGACATCAAGGGGGGAACATGATTCAGCATATCCACAGAACGCCTGCGGCGGATGTACCTCCACCTGGCGGAGACCTCGTGCAGGTCTGTGCCTACTGCGAACTGTACGTACCGCAGCCGTGTTCGGCCGCCGACTACCACCGGTGTGAGAATTACAATCACGCCGTAAACGACGACGAACGTCGTCACTGAAAGGGGGAAACGTGCCAAGCGAGAGAGAGCTGTCTGAAATGCCGGGCGTCGGTGTGCGCATCGACGCCGTGATTGAGGGTTGGCGAGCCACCATCGTCCGCCGCGACACCAATGGGTGTCTGCACGGGCAGACGTGGCCCGTTCGGACGAGAATCCACCTCGCGGTGCGAGATGCGCGGCGATGTGCGCCCGACGTCTTGCTTGCGTCATGCGATGCAATGGGCGCTTGGCGGATAGCCATGTGCCGGCGGCGTTACCTCACGTCGCTCGAATACGGGCTCAGTCCCGAAGGGGGCATCGCATGAGACGAAAAAGAAAAAGGACCGACTGCGGAATCGCGGACGGTCCTTTCACTTTGGCCGGTTCTACTGGACCGGCTTGAGCGTCATGCGGCGCTCCTTGGGCTCGAAGAAGGTGATGATAAACGGATACACCTTGCCGAGTTCGAGTTTCTGACGAAGTTCGTCCTCGCTCGCAAATTCCGATATGTGGACGAGTCCGGCGACGCCTTCCTCGATAGAGGCGAGCGCGCCGTGCTTGTTGTATTTGATGACGACGGCATCCACCTGCTGGTCTTTGGTGAATTTTGCTGCCGCAGTCTTCCACGGGTCGTCGACGAGGGCCTTGATAGAGAGGGACACTTTCGAATCCTTTATCTCGATGACCTTCACTTTGACCGGCTCGCCGACCTTGTAGCGAGACTTTGGATTCTCCACGAGTGCCCAGTCCATTTCGGAGATGTGCACGAGTCCTTCGAGTCCGTCCTCGAGCTTCACAAATACACCGAATTCTGTTGCGCCCGTTACCACGCCGTCGATGACATCGCCGACCTGGTACTTCTCGACGAGTGAGCTGCGCTCCGAAGAGCCCGCGCCCTTTTCGCTGAAGATGAGCTTCTGTTCTTTTGGAGATGCCGTGATGACCATGACCTCAAGCTTGGTTCCCACCATCTTCTTGAGTTCGAGGAATATCTTGTCTTTATCACCATCCGGCACGCGCGGGTAGTGCGCGGGCGAGAGCTGGGAGGCCGGGAGGAATCCCTGAATGCCGTTCCAGTTGATGATAAGGCCGCCCTTGTTGGCGTCGGTGATAGGGAGCTCGAAGACCGTCTTTTTCTGGGAAGCGATCTCCGCCTCGTTCCAGATGAGGGCCTGGCGCGCTTCGCGAAGCGAGAGTTCGATATACCCATCTTCGTTGTCGGTGCCCACCACCTTTGCAGTGACGAGGTCACCGATATGGACGTTTTTCAGTGTCTCGCGAGCCGAGAGATACTCGCGGCCGTAGATGATACCTGTACCAAACGGATGCAGGTCTACGAACACACGGGCACGGCCAAGAGCGATGACCGGACCTTCTACTACATCGTCTGTCGCAGGAGCCTTCGGCGATGCCGTGAGGAGCTCCGCCATGGGGCCCTGGGGCTTCACCTCTCCTACCTCGGATTCGTCGGAATCCTTTACCACCTTCTCTTCTGTTTCTGTAACCATGTAATGGTGCGCACGGATCTTCCTGCTTACGCTACCGTGTCTGTCGGCAGGGAAGAAATTAACCGTCCGCTCTATTAATGAATAAACGCCCAAAGGGCGTCCGCACAATATATATGAACACCCCCCTTCATGCAATGTGGTACATTGGGGAACATACGTATGCGCGGATTTGAACGACGTGTAGGGGGCTTCTTTACCGAGTTTTGGAAGTTTGCTGCCAAGGGCAATGCGATTCAGCTTGCGGTCGCCGTGGTTATCGGAGGGGCATTCGGCGCCATAGTAAACTCGCTCGTGGCCGATATCATCACGCCATTTCTCTCCGTCCTCACTGGCAACGTCAACTTTTCCACTTGGTCGTACACGATTCGACCCGAGACGGTACTGACGGGGACCACGACCCCCGAACTTGTCGTCGGGTACGGCAAGCTCATGCAAGCCACACTCAACTTCTTTATCGTGGGCCTCGCCATATTCGGGCTTTTCAAGCTTTTCTCTGGTGTACTCGCCAGATTCCAGCAGAAAGAAGTGGAGGAACCTCTTACGCCGACCTCGACGGAAGAGAAATTGCTCTGCGAGATACGCGACATCCTCAAAGAGCAGTCTGCGAAGAAAAGCGACTTCACTCAGTAAAAAGGATGACCCCGGATTCCCGGGGTCATTTCTCCTATGGCTCCCCGCTACGGGAGCTTTGCTGCCGCGCTCAGTGCCGGAGCTGGCTCAGGCTTCGATGCGGTAGCCGGCGGTTCCTGCTCTTCGAACTGGGCGGTAAGAACCGGCCATTTCGACGCGGGGACCGACCAGATATACGGCAGGTCTTCGAGCGAACCACTGTCGTGCAGAAATGCCCGCAAATCGGCCTGCCGCTTCTCGATGACGTCGTCGAGCGGGTGACGCCTCAGGAGCGGCTCGTCGAGTTCGATGATGGCCGACCTCGACCTATCGAGCGCTGCCAGCGTTGGGTTCTTTCGGCCAGACGCTTTGAAACGCTCGTCGAAGGAGTCTGCGGATGCGATCTGCGCCGCACTTGCAGACATTGCAGTCAGTATCAATATCGCGTACGCCATGGGTTTCATGGCAGCCTCCCCAATCATCCACCATTGGTGAGCAACGATTCCCTCGGATTGATGGTTGAATCCGCGGGTACTATTCAGTACGCTACGCCTCCTTTTGATTAATGTCCATCGATTCGCGTGTATAAAAAAACGAACCCTGGGTGGAGATTCGGTAATCGCGAATATAATGCGAAAAACCAGAATCCCCAACCAGGGTATGCCGACTTGGGACGCAAAGTCCCGTGGCTCACGAAATCGAGCCTAGGCGGCCAGCTTGATCTTGACGCTTCCACCGAGATAGTCGGCGGTGTAGGTCATGTCGGCAACTTCATTCGTGGCCGCATTGGCCGAAGTCGTCGACATGGAGATGATGGTCGCGAATACCGGGCTCGCACGCGCGAAGCCGGACAGCGCACTGGACTTGATCATGCTCTTTCCTCTCGTCAAATTGTCCTATCCATACGGAATCGGACGCGCGGGAGAACGGAAAATCTCCCGTCCATTCATACTATGCCTTTCATGAACGTCTGCAAGTGGGGGAGTGGATAACGGTTTGTATGCAAAACTGGCAAGAAGCTCTCTCTATAAAAATGGTACCCAGGAGGCGTGCATCGCAGAGCGATGTCGTGTCTCCCAGGATTTATGACGCACCCCCGTACGCTCCTTTCCAATCGCCCGGAGTCCGACCGATTGATACACTAGCGTTTCTTCGGATTCGGTCAAGAGGGTGTGCGTGGAGAAGAAACTGCTATACTATCGGCCATGATTCTCACATTCCACGAAGGCGCCTGTATCAAGGCGAGCGCGGGCGATACTACTATTGTATTCAGCCCTGTATCCAAAGCGTCCAAGAATTTTAAGCCGGTCAACTTTGGGGCCGATGTGGCGTTTGTATCCTTTAATCATCCGGACATGAACGGTGCCACCGAAGCAGGGCGAGGAGAAAAGCAGCCGTTTGTCATCTTTGGACCGGGAGAGTATGAGGTAAAGGAAATCAGCTGCTCCGGCTTCCCATCGGGCTCTACCTATGGAGGCGAGGGAAAGATAAACACCGTGTACTCGGTGCATTTCGACGGACTCAGTGTGCTCTATCTCGGCGCCCTCGGCGATTTGGATTTGCCGAGTGATTTGCTTGAGATGGATTCACCCGATGTGCTTATTCTGCCAATCGGTTCCGAAGGCACACTTACTCCTGCGGAAGCTGCCAAGCTCGCGGTGAAGCTCGAAGCGAAAATAATCATCCCGATTCTCTACGACGAAAAGTCACTCAAGGTATTTCAGAAAGAAGCAGGTGCTGAAAGCGTGAAGCCGGTGGAAAAACTCACGATCAAGCCGCGCGATGTGGTCGGTAAAGAAAATGAGGTGGTAGTGCTCTCCGCATAGGTAAACATAAGGTAAAATAGCGGAGTGGTAGTCCAAAAGACAATAGACAATCTCAAAGAACGCTCCAAAGACGAGCGGCAAGTCGTAGCCGGTGGCGTCGCGGTCACCGTCGTCGTGATTTTGCTCGTGGGCTGGGCGGTCCTTTTCTTTAAGCGTATCCAAAACGGTTCTCAAGAAATCAACTTTGACAGTGGTGCGCAGGAGGAATTCAATTTCGGTGCGACGCGCGAAGCGCAAGATGCGATAGAAGCATCTCGCAACCAGTCCAGTGAAGACCTCTACCGACTTCGTGACGACGCAGCGGGCAATCAGCTCAGGGGCGAGGGGGAGATATACCTTCAGGAAATAGGTGGCAGCTCCGATCAATTCGGCAGCGACCAAAACTTCTAGAAATGAGGCCTCAGTAGAGCCGTAATAGGGTGGATACCTAATGGATTTTGTGATACTATAGAGGTACTTTATGGCCCGCGGAAAAGAGGTAAAACAGCCTGATTCTGAGGCGCCAAAACCGGCACACATAAACGTGATTTCGCGCTCCATCACGACGGAGATGCGCGAGTCGTACCTCGACTACGCAATGTCGGTCATTACGGCGCGCGCGCTTCCTGATGTACGCGACGGCCTGAAGCCCGTGCATCGTCGTATTCTCTATGCTATGCACGAAGCGGGTCTCTCTGCCTCGGCAAAGACACGCAAATCGGCGACCGTGGTCGGTGATGTGCTCGGTAAATACCACCCACACGGCGACGCATCGGTGTACGACGCGATGGTCCGCATGGCGCAGGACTTCTCGATGCGCTACCCGCTCATCATCGGTCAGGGCAACTTCGGCTCGATAGACGGCGATGGGGCTGCAGCGTACCGCTATACAGAAGCGAAGATGTCGCGCCTTGCCGGCGAGATGTTGCGTGATATCGATAAAGAGACGGTGGATTTTCGCCCCAACTACGACAACACGAAGCAAGAGCCCGTGGTGATGCCTGCTGCATTTCCCAACCTGCTCCTCAACGGCACGCTCGGTATCGCCGTGGGTATGGCGAGCAACATCCCGCCGCACAACCTGCGCGAGACGTGCGACGCAGCAATGCACTTGATAGACAATGCAGATGCGACGACGGAAGACCTCCTGCAGTTTGTACAAGGACCCGATTTCCCGACCGGCTGCATCGCGTTTAACAAGAAAGATATCGCACACGCGTATGCGACGGGCCGCGGCGGTGTGGTGGTGCGTGGCAATGCGGAAATCGTGGAAGGAAAGAAGAGTGACTACCAAATAATCATCACCTCGATTCCGTACCGCGTCGTCAAGGCGGACCTCATCACGAAAGTCGCGGACCTCGTCCACGAGAAGAAGCTCGAAGGCGTGCGCGATATCCGCGATGAGAGCACGACAGACGTGCGCATCGTGATTGAGCTCAAGGGCAATGCGCATCCACAGACGGTGCTCAACTATCTCTACAAACACACGCAGCTTGAAGAGACTTTTCACTACAACCTTGTTGCCCTCGTCGATGGTGTACCGCAGACGCTCTCACTCAAGGCGATGCTCGAGAGCTTTGTCGCACATCGCAAAGAGGTAGTGACGCGCCGTACGAAGTACGATCTCAAGATTGCGGAAGCACGCGAACACATCCTCCTTGGTCTCAAGAAGGCACTCGACCACATCGACGAGATCATCGCACTCATCAAAAAATCCAAAGATGTCGACGAGGCGAGAATCAACCTCATGTCGAAGTTCAAATTCTCCGAACTCCAGGCACAGGCGATTCTCGATATGCGCCTCCAGAAGCTTGCTGGTCTCGAGAGAAAGAAAATCGAAGACGAGCTCAGAGAAGTGCAGGCGCTCATCGAAGAGCTTCGAGCGCTTCTCAAGAGCGAAAAGAAAATGATGGAGCTCATCAAGAAAGAGATGCGCGAGCTCAGCGAGAAATACGGTGACGATAGGCGCACGAAGATTGTAAAAGGTGGTGCGGCGATTCTCTCTGCGGAGGACCTTGTGGCCGACGAAGAGTCGGTGCTCGTCCTCACGCAGGGCGGATATATCAAGCGTACCAATCCAAGCGAATATCGCAGGCAGAAGCGCGGTGGTGTCGGTGTCGTCGACCTCGATACCAAAGACGAGGACTTCGTCACCAACTTCCTTACCGCATCCGCACACTCCGACCTCCTCTTCTTCTCCGACCGAGGCAAAGCGTATCAGCTCAAAATGTACGAGCTCCCCGAGGGTAAGCGTGCGACCAAAGGCAAGTCCATCATGAACTTTATTTCGCTCGAGCAGGGCGAGCAGATTACCTCCATCCTCTCGATGCCAAAAGAAAAGAAGGCGACACAGGGGCTCTCGCTTCTTATGGTGACGCGTGGCGGCACGGTGAAGCGCGCCGGTGCCGACAACTTCCACGAAGTGCGACGCTCCGGCCTCATTGCGATTGGTCTCGAAAAAGGTGATGCGCTTATCTCCGCGCAGTTCATCCGCGAGGAAGATGATGCGATGCTCGTCACTGCAAAGGGCCAGTCGATTCGATTTGCCGCAAAAGATGTACGTGAGATGGGGCGACAGGCTGCGGGCGTCCGCGGCATCAAGCTCACCTCAGGCGACAGTGTCGTTGGCTCCGGCATCATCCCCAAAGGCTCGAAGGGCGAGCTCCTCGTGCTCTCTTCGACCGGCTATGGCAAGAAGACGCCGCTCAGTGAATACAAAGTGCAAGGACGCGGAGGCAGCGGCATCAAGACCATGTCAATCACTACAAAGACAAAACAGCTTGTGGGCGGCGCTGTAGTACTCACGGGCGGGGAGCTTGTAGCGATGTCAAAGAAGTCGCAGACGATTCGCACGGGTCTCGACGAAATCCCGAAACTCTCGCGTGCGACGCAGGGTGTGCGCGTCATGAAGCTCTATGAAGGCGACCAGGTGGCATCGTTTGTGATTTTCGAAGCGGAGACAGTGCAAGAATAGTTTCCCCATTCACTTTTTTTCCGCGACGAGAATGCACATCGGCGTTATATAATGAGCGCAATGTCTGCGCACACTTCGCGTTTCGCGCACCCGCATCGCAATATCGATGCACTCGGTATCAGGCCGGGGCAGACTGTCGTCGATTTTGGAGCGGGGAGTGGCGCATACGTCTTTGCTATCGCAGAGCGCCTCAAAGGCATGGGACACATCTATGCTGTCGACGTGCAGCAAGAGCTCCTGAGACGGATTAAAAATGAATCGCACAAGAGGGGATTCAAGAATGTAGAGATTATTTGGAGTGACTTGGAGAAGCCCAATAGCTCCATGATTGCAGACCGTCACGCTGACCTCGTGCTGATTTCAAACCTGCTCTTTCAAGTCGACGCGAAAGAGGCGGTGCTTGCCGAAGCGTGGCGCATATTGAATGCGGCCGGGACACTCGCGGTCATAGACTGGAGTGACTCCTTTGGCGGCATGGGTCCAGTGAAGAAAGATGTCGTAAAAAAAGAGAAAGCTATGGAGCTCGCCGATAGAGCCGGCTTTGATCACGTCGGCGACTTTGATGCGGGGGCGCATCACTATGGACTGCTCTTTCAGCCAAAGATAGGTGATAATAACCGCACGGTATGAAAAGACTTTCAGTATTTCAAGTAATCTTGCTTGCGAGCTTCGGCGCGATAGCTATTGCAGCAGTGCTTATCTTTGCGTTTGCGGTGGGCGGTGGCTCCACGAGCACTACGGGTGCCGTGCGCATCTGGGGCACGCTCGACGAGACCGCATTTACCACCGTGATACGACAGGCTGCAGAGAACAACCCGAACCTCTCTCAGGTCACCTATGAGCAGCAGGACCCGGAAACGTACGACAAGAGACTTACCGATGCGCTCGCGAGTGGACAAGGGCCCGATCTCTTTCTTTTCCGCCAAGACAATGCCTTCTCCGATGCGAGCAAAGTCATCCCGATACCATTTACGTCTCTCACAGAATCGCAATTTAGCTCGGCATTTGTAGATGCCGCACAGCCATTCATCTCGCAAAGTGGTGTGCTCGCGATACCGCTACTCGTCGACCCGCTCGTCCTCTATTGGAACAAAGACACACTCTCCACCGCCGGATACGCAAAAGCACCACAGTTTTGGGACGAGCTCTACAAAATAGCGGGTGATATCACGAAAAAGACCGACGCAGGCACGATTCAGAAAAGCGCGCTTCCATTTGGTGAGTATCGCAACGTCAATGGCGCGAAAGCGATTCTCTCCACTTTGATTCTGCAAGCGGGCGGCAACATCACGACGCGCGACACTGCGGGCAACCTCGTCTCCGCCATCTCGCCGCGTACTGGTGAGACCGCACAGTCCACTGCCAACGCGCTGAGATTCTATACGGAGTTTGCCGACCCTTCTAAACCGCACTACACGTGGAACCGTGCTCTTCCGGATGCGCGAAAGTCTTTTGCGGCGGGGGACCTCGCGCTCTATATAGGCAATGCGAGCGAGGAACCGCTCATCCGCCGCATGAATCCGAATCTTAATTTTTCGGTTTCGGCGGTGCCCCAAATACGCGGTGCTGCACGCGCGGTGGTCACGGGGTACGTATACGGCCTGGCAGTACCGCGCACCAGCAGCAACCCGTCGGGCGCCGCGATAGTGGCCTTTGACCTTGCGGGAGCGGAGATGTCGCGGGCGCTCTCGACTGCGCTCGGCATCCCTTCGGTCAGGCGCGACGTGCTCTCCATGCCAGCAGAGGGCAACGACGTGATATACAACAGACAAGCTATCATCACACGCTCCTGGATAGACCCCGACCCAGAAAAGACAGAGGTCATCTTCCGCGATATGATTGAAAGCACGGTCAGTGGTGCCGCGCTCGTGACCGAAGCTGTGCAAAGAGCGGACCAAGAAATGGCTGCTATGCTAGGACAATGAAATACCTCAAACACACACTCGCATACGCACTTCCGCTTGCGACTCTCATAGTCGCTGATGTTGCTTCTGCGCAGAATCAACAGCTACAGAATCCGCTCACCATCAGCGACATCTCGGGCTTCATATCGCTCGTCCTCAAGGTCATGGTGATGGTGGCGCTTCCTATCATCAGTTTCTTTATCGTGTACTCGGGCTTCCTCTTCATCTCAGCGCAAGGCAATCAAGAGGCGCTCAGCAAAGCCAAGACCAATCTTCTCTACGTACTCATCGGTTCTGTATTGATACTCGGCGCGTGGGTGATATCGACGCTCATAGGCGGCACGGTCACGCAGCTTGTCCGCTAACTACGTATGAGGAAACCTTATCTGTTCGCTCTCTCTGCGGTGGCGCTGCTTTTCCCCGCAGTCACCTTTGCGGCACCGCGCACGTTTAATGAGCTGGCCAATCTCATCGTCACGATTCTTGATACGGGCACGGGGCTTCTTATCTTGGGAGGTATCGTGGTGTACTTTTGGGGTATCTCCACAAACATTCTCAAAATGAAAGATGAGGGGAGCCAGGCATTCAAGGCGTACTTCGTATGGGGACTCATTGCCATTTTTGTCATGTTTTCTATCTGGGGCATTATCGAAATATTGCAGAACACGATATTTGGCGGGGACTACTACGACCCGAGTGGTGGAAGCCCGGCGCAATCCGGAGGCGGCGGTTCGTCGACGCAGTTTCCTGTATTTGGCGAATAAGATATGAGGCGCGCCCTCCTGCCACTTTGTATCGTGCTCCTGCCCTCCGCGGCATCTGCCCAGGTGCTCTCACAGGTATCCGGACTTTTCAATATCATGGTCGGGCTGATGCTCGTCTTTGCCTTCCTCTTCTTTTTCGGGGGCTTAGGCATGTGGTTTGTGCGTCTTGGGACATGGCCGACGTATCGCGATGAAGCCATCAGACTGATGCAGTGGGGCGTGGTGATTCTCTTCGTGCTCGCTGCGCTCCTCGCAATCGTTCAGTTTGTGCAAAAACACGTGGCCGCGGCTACGTTCTTGGCAGGCATCGTCATCGTGATTGGTGTGGCGTGGATGGTGGTCACCGTTTCTCAGGCCAAGGGAGAGGACGACGAGAAGAAGCATTAAAAGGGCTATCCACACTAGGCGCCGCGGTGTCTATTGTATTTTCGGCCCCCAGGGCTACGATTAGTCTAATTATGACTAAAACGAGCTTCGCTATGCGCGCACGATTAATCTTCACATCTGTAGTTACCGCCGCTGTTATCGGTCTTCCGTCTTTTGTCGGCGCGGCCAGCCTCTTTGATACGCTCTCTCTGGCCAATACGTTCCTCAACGCGCTCATCGGTCTCTTCATTACGCTCGCAATCGTCGTCTTCTTCTGGGGCCTCATCAAATACCTCTGGAGCGTAAGCTCGGAAAATGCGAGTGAAGGCCTCCAAATCATGATGTACGGCGTCATCGCCATCTTCGTCATGGTGTCAATCTGGGGCATCATCCGCCTCTTGCAGAACACGTTCAAAGTTACCTCTACGGATCCGATCATCCCGAAGGGTATCCAGATAAACGCAGTGCAGTACTAGGCTGCTAGGCGAGGCTACTCATGAACGCTGCCTCAACGCTCATAGATAGGTTTGTTGATTACATCATAAACCCGATGATTCTCATCGTGTTTGCGACAGGATTCTTCCTGTTTGTCTGGGGGCTCGTGCAGTTTATCTACAAGCTCGACGAAGGCGCGCAATCGAGCGGCAAACAGCATATGCTCTGGGGTATCGTGGGCATGCTCATCATGGTCTCTGTATACGGCATCATTGGACTGATCGACGAGACCTTCAACCTCGACATCGGCAATCCCGACATGAGCCGTATGAACAACATCACGGCTCCAGCGGATTTCGGGGGACAGCAGTAGGAGCGTTCGTATCTTGGCAGAGGGGCTCGGCCAAGAGCTCGTTTTGATGCCGTCGCATCAAAACTCCTCTCGGCACTGCTCGCGTCGCCCCATCTGTTGATGGGGCCCCCGCCGCTCCCTTTCGAGTCTCCCTCTGACCAAAAACAGTAATCGCCGAGAGATGTACTCTCGGCTCAACTGTTTTAGTGGGCAGAGGGAGACTCGAACTCCCAACCCTTGCGGGACTAGGTCCTAAGCCTAGCGCGTATACCAATTCCGCCATCTGCCCAACTCGCGTATCCTACCAAATAATCACTCCCTTGGCGCTGTCTCTGTGGTCACAGATAATTCGTTCGCGGCCATTCTCAGTAGGATGCGGCCAAGCGCTCAGCGTGACTCCGGCCCGCACTTCGTGGTCACAAATAATCCCTCGCCGTCGCTCGCGATTTTCGCGACCCCGGCTCGCGGTCGCGCAAGCTTGCGCGACATCGCTGCGCCTCGCACAAAGCGAAAGAACCTGGCGAAGGCCAGGTTCATTTCGTCTTTGTGCGCCCAGTAGGATTCGAACCTACGACCGTTCGCTTAAGAGGCGACTGCTCT
>CAZPGE010000004.1:0-127874 GCA_964586255.1 uncultured Candidatus Saccharibacteria bacterium
CGTCAGAAGACGGGGATGTGCGAGCAGGGCCGAGAGGAGATTTGATGCGACGGCATCAAATCGAGCTCTTGGCAGAATCCGGGAACAGTCGAGGTGCACTAAGAAAGCTTTATCCACGGTATACAATATCTCCATGACCAAAGCGCTGACGGTGCCACCCGTCGTTCGGGAAGTAAGCGACACATTGCGAAAAGCCGGGTACGAATCGTATCTGGTGGGCGGCTGCGTGCGAGACTTGCTGCTCGGCAGACAGCCAAAGGACTGGGACCTCACCGCAAACGCGCGACCAGAAGATATCCAAAAGCTTTTTGAAGAAACGTTTTATGAAAACAGTTTCGGCACTGTCGGTGTCGTCACCACATCCGACGACCCCACGCTCAAGGTGATAGAAATTACCCCGTATCGTATAGAGGGGAAGTATTCTGATGCACGTCGACCCGACGAAGTCACGTTTAGCGACAAGCTTGAAGACGACCTCGAGCGTCGCGACTTCACCATCAACGCCATCGCGTACGACGATGCCACGGCCACGCTCATAGACAAGCACGAGGGGCAGAAAGATATCGAGCGCCGTGTACTTCGCACAGTGGGTGCTGCTGAGGAGCGATTCTCTGAGGACGCTCTGCGCATGCTGCGCGCCATCCGTCTTTCTGCGGAGCTTGATTTCACCATCGACTCCGATGCGCTCGCTGCAATTTCTACACAAGCATCACAGCTAGAGAAGATTTCCCGCGAGCGTATCCGCGACGAATTTACGCGTACACTCATGAGTCCTCGCCCGCTCCAGGCGCTGTATGTGGCACAAAAGCTCGGTATTTTGAAGTACATCATCCCAGAGCTCGAAGATGGCATAGGCTGCGCACAAAATCAGGCACACTCTTTCGACGTGTTTGAGCACCTTATGCGCAGTCTCCAGCACGCAGCGGATAAAGAGTGGTCGCTCGAAATCCGACTCGCCGCACTTCTGCACGACATAGGAAAACCTGCATCGCGGGAATGGTCCGAAGAGAAAAAAGACTGGACCTTTCATGGGCACGATGTGATTTCGGGGAAGATGGCGAAGAAAATCCTCAACGATTTGAAATTCCCCAAAGATACGATCGACAAGGTCGCCGCCCTCGTCCGTGCGCACATGTTCTTCTCCGACCCAGACCTCGTCACGCTCTCCGCTGTGCGCCGCCTCATTGCCCGCGTAGGGCCAGAGAACATCGAGGACCTGGTCAACCTCCGTGTCTGCGACCGCATCGGTACAGGGAGGCCCAAGGAGCATCCGTTTCGCCTCCGTAAATACATGTCGATGATAGACGAAGCGATGCGCGACCCAATCTCAGTGGGAATGCTCAAGATTCACGGCGCACGGCTCATGGAGCTCGGTCATCAGCCGGGACCCAAGTTTGGCTGGGTACTTCATGCGCTCCTTGAGGAAGTGCTCGATGAGCCGTCAAAGAATACTGAGGAATACCTCGAAAAAAGGGCAGGGGAGCTTTTCCAACTGACTGAAAATGGGCTTAAGGAGCTCGGAGAACAGGGTAAGGATAAAAAGGAGGAGGCCGACAAGGCTGAGGTAGCCAAACTCCGCAAAAAACACCACGTGTCGTAAGTGTTGTCCTAGTGGCCAACACTTACTCCTTGAGAACCCTCGGTTCTCAACGGGCTACGCCCTGCTCTCCGACACGGGAAAACTACAGTTTTCCCGACCCCTTTCGTCGTCCTTCGCCTTCGCGAAGTCCGTCGTAAATGGTGTGCTACTGACCCTCCTTCGCTAAAGCTACGAAGGGCTTTTTTGCTTCGCAAAAAAGAAAAATCGCCTCACGGGGTGGCCTAGCAATTATTTCTCAACAATTGTGGGCCGCCTACGTGAGGCGACTTTATTATCCAGCTTGCTATCTTCCAAAAGAACGCGAGATTCATGCTTCCAAGTACTCTTTAGACAATAGAATACAGAGGTATTCCTTACAATGAATGTGTTTGTAAGTACTTTGTACGTATGAGTCCCGTTAACAGAGAAGTAACGGAGCTGTATGTAATGTGCGACCGTTGATTAGAGTACAGCTCTATAGGACATGCGTAAAGGACACACCTGTGGATATCCTCCTGACGCCCCGTGTCCTTTACAACCTCGTCACAATGACCGAGTTCGTAACTCGAACATCTAGAGGTCGAGTTCGAGGGAGACGGGACAGTGGTCGGACCCGTAGATGTCGGCATGGATACGCGCTCGCTTCACTAGGGGAGCAAGGGATTCGCTCACGAAGAAATAGTCGATGCGCCACCCGACATTGCGCTCCCGAGCCTGGGAGAAGTGGCTCCACCACGTGTAATGCCCGTTGCCCTTGGTAAAGAGCCTGAATGTGTCCACAAAACCGGCCTTAATCATGGTGTCGATGCCTTCTCGTTCTTCTTTGGTGAAACCCTTCTTACCCTCGTTGGGCTTTGGGTTGGCCAAGTCATCGGCGGTATGGGCCACATTGAGATCACCGCAGAAGATGACCGGCTTCTCCTTTTCCAGACGTTTCATGTATGCAAGGAATGCGGGGTCCCAGTGCTTATGGCGGAGTGGCATACGGCTCAAGTCGTCTTTCGCGTTGGGCGTATAGACGGTTACTACGTAGAAATCGTCGAATTCAGCTGCAATAACCCGTCCTTCTGTATTCGGATCTCCATATCCGTCGCCCGTCATATCGTACTTCTGCCGGATGTCGTCTGGCAGGTCGAAGAGCACACTTATCGGTTTCACTTTGCTAAAGATGGCGGTGCCGCTATAACCCTTCTTTTGAGCCGAATTCCAGTACTCCTCGTAGTCAGGAAGGTCTATTTCCGCCTGCCCCTGCTCCGCCTTAGTCTCTTGGAGACAAATGATGTCGGGTTTCATCTTCTCTACGAAGGGGACGAAAAGCCCCTTCTTATGTACAGCGCGTATACCGTTTACATTCCACGATACGAGTTTCATGCAGATACCTTATCACGAAGCGAGGATACTCATGTCGAGTCCGCTTCATTCAATCAACACACAGGTTTGTGTATAAAGAGTAAGAAGTAGGAGACGAGACCGTCTCAGATATGCACGCATATGAAACAACAATCACTATTTAGTTCGCCAAAAGAAAAGGGAAGTGCCGAGTGGAGCACCATCGACTCTGTGTGGGGCGACATCACGGGGATGTACCGTGTCGCGACTCCCATACAAAAGCAGCCGAGATATGGCACGGTGGTGCACATCCGAAGACACCGCGCGCCGCATCAGCTATTTCCAAAACCCGCCCACTAAAGCGTCAGCTCCGGCGCTTGCCGTGGAATTGTTTGTGCACGTCGCGTAGGTGCGAGTCGGTGACGTGCGTATACACCTGTGTAGTCGCGATGTTGGCATGCCCCAAGAGTGCCTGCACACTGCGCAAGTCCGCGCCATTTTGCAAGAGGTCGGTTGCAAAGGAGTGCCGTATCACATGTGGCGTGACCTTGCGTGTGATGCCGGCTTTCACCGCATACTGCTTCACAATCCGCTCAATCGAACGCGGTGTGATGCGCGAGAGGTCCTTGCCTTTACTTTTTCCCCCTCTGCCGTAGCTCACGAAAAGCGCCTCCGACATATCGCCGCGCTTTTTCAAATACTCTGCGACAGCTTTCTTTGCCGACGGCGAGAGAAAGACCACGCGCACCTTCTCACCTTTACCGCGCACCGAGAACTCGTCGCGCGTGAGGTCGAGGTCTTGATTCAGATTACAGAGCTCCGATACGCGGAGCCCCGTGGAGAAGAATAGTTCGAGAACAGCTTTGTCGCGCAATGAGCTCACATCGTCTCCTTTGGGACCACTCATGAGGCGCTCGAGCTCGGCTGACGTGATGAGGTCAAGGTCGCGCCCGCTCGTCTTTGCGAGCTCGATGCGCTCAGGATTGAGCGATTCCACGTCACGCTTCCGGAGGAATTTGAGAAACGCTCTAAGTGCTATCAGGTGATAATTTTGCGTATTCTTTTTCATCGTACTCACCGCGCCAGGGGAGCGATTGAGATGTATGCGAAACTCGCGGACCATTTGCTCGGTAATCTGTCCGGGCGTTTTTACTTTTGCAAAAGTGAGAAATCTATTGAGATAGCGGTCGTAGTTTTCTACCGTCTTCACACCGCGCCCTTTTTCTATTTCGAGGTATTCAAGAAACTGACTCTTGTATTCTTTCAAATCCGCAGCCATGCGCTCATTGTACCAGCGTCACGTCGCACAATATTGAGTGTAAAAAAGTTTGAGGCGCATCCGATTGCTCGGATGCGCCTTGATGGCCCGTAGGCCATGCCTACTTCTTGATCCTCGCCGTCTTGGTCAGAGCTGGCGACTGCTTCGGCTCAGGAGCTGAAGCTCGGGGGAGGGGGTAGAAGTTTTTTTCGACCTCCCTCTGTGCCTCCACTGCGCTGGTCCTGCTGTAAGCGTGACGCCCTTGCAGGTAGGCAGTCAGGTCCTTATCGCTTTCGCCGAGCGCCATGTTGAGCAGAATCTGCCAACCGATCATGTTCGCGAGCTTCCCGCGAGCAAACTCGAATTCCATGTTGCAAACCGGCGCGGCATACGAACGCGGATTCTTGCAGTATGCCTGCTGCTTTGCCCACACCTCTTTCACGATTTCGAACACATCAGTCGCCAGTCTCTGGTTTGGCGTCGGCACCTGCGAAAGAGCCGGGGTAGTAGCGGCCATGAAGGCCGCAAACACAAGCGCGATTGCCTTATACATTGCCATTCCTCCGGAAACATTGGGCCGCCTCAGCGGATCTTGACTCTGTTCATTATATCACACATATGTCTAAAAAGCAAGCGCTCATATGACGCTGTGGATATCCTCCATCTACGGGATGTACACACAGTCGAAAAACCTCGCACCTCAGCCCCACTTTCACCGCTATGATGTATGGCATGCCCGCCCTGGCGCTCGCGTTTCTTATTGCCACGCTCACGTTTGTCGCATACATCCAGGGCCCATACGCATCTACCACCGAAAATGCCTTCACGGCGGCCGCAGTCTCTGCGGGGGGAGATACATCTGGGCCAGCAGTATCTCCCGATATCGCTAACAAGCAGTGCGAGAAGCCGGGGAAGAGCGACCAGTATGTCTTCCGAAAAGATAAGCCACCCAATGCTCCGTTTACGGAAAATGGGAAGATGTATATCAATCTCTATAAAAAACCGTGCACCGGTCCACTTGTAAAGGCATTCTGCGCTGAGGTAGATGGGGAAGGTAAGTGCGATGGTAAAATCGCAGGCTCTCAATGCTACGACGAAGGCAAGTGGACGGCGTGTAACACACCGAAGAATGTAAGGGTAGCGGATGCAGGCGGAAAAATCGGAGGCAATGTGCTTTCCGATGCGGATAAGCTTAATCCAGCTTCGAAGCCTGGCACGGAAACTGCGCTTCCTAAGGAAAACAAGACTCCTGGGTCGACGGTGACCAACGACGCGTACACAACACCTAAGACTGACGTCCCAAAGACGGGATCAACAAATGCAGACACTTCGGCGTCGGCGGTATCGACACCTCGCCCGTCGGTCACAGACCGAATAAGCGAGGTAGGGAATGTTGCCCCAGCGGCACCGACCCCCAGCCAAAGTGCCAATACGGTCAACACTCCTCTCCCATCCGGTCCGGCACTCAATCCCGGCACGACACAGACACTCACCCCGGCATCGGGCGCTGCGCAGGCTCCAGCATCGGGGACGCCCGCGCCACTCGCGAGCGCGTCGAATAGACCAGCAAGCGCGCAAAACACATTTCCGACTTCACAGTCCACCACTCCTACGACCCCTACTTCAGGAGCGAATCCGACTACACCCACAAATCCGACATCGCCCACCACACCCACAACGCAACCTCAACCCACGTCGCCAACAAATCCGACAGCACAGCAGCCGAACACGCCGTCGCAACCATCACACGCCAATCCGAGCAATGACTCGCCGAGCACTCGGCCCAGCACTGCGACGTCGCGCGGACAGAGCGTGCAAAACTTCTTCGGCGGTATCGCAAGTTTCTTTAGCGGCATCGTAAGTGGCGGCTCAAGTCAGACGACGGTCGTGCAAAATAGAGTGCAGTACGTGCCTCGTCCTGTCGTCCGACCCACCACGATAGTCGTGCAACAAAGTCAGCCTACAAACTCACCTATGCCGCAACCGACACAGGCAGAAGCGCCGGTGCGCGACCCGGAGACTACGACGAGATTGCAGGTGCGCGTGCCTGAGACACCGCGCGTGTACATCGCTACCACGCTCGATGATGGTGAAACAATCCAGATAGAAGTGTCCCGACCGACTACCACACTCGGCCGTGCCCCACTCGAGCTCCCTCGACTCATCGACACATCGCCGAGGGAGTTCACATCCTCTGCAGCAGAGCGCACGGAGCACACGACTCCCACAGAGACGCCGACTCTCTTCATACAAGGCATGGGCAGCTCCACGGAAAGCATCCGCCGCGCATTCGTAGAGAAGGTCGCTCCCTCGTCGGCTTCGATAAAGATGGCAGACGGATTCCGCGCCGCATCGACGACACCTCGCGCATCGGCACTCGTCCAAGTTTTTCACGCGATATCAATCTCAGACTTGCTCGACGCGATAACGCAGGGCTCGCTCGACGTCATCAAACGCGTACTCGGCCGCGGAGAACCGGAAACGCCACTGAAAGTCGTGCAGTACGATGAACGACCCATCGCCCCCACCCGGGGAGAGCGGCCAGCAGCACTCCCACCGGGTGATGAAACGTCACCGACTGAAGAAGGGGGGATAGCTGCGCGCGCTCCGAGCACTGTCTCCAACGAGAGTGTGCCTCGCAATGCAGCTGTGCAGCGCGGTTTCACCGAGCGTCTTCGTGAAAACCCTGTATCAATATTTCAAGGGACCGCAATTGTGTACCAAGTACACGGCCATGTACCGCTCATGCAAGCTCCGCGCGCCTTCCCGGATATCGTGCCCGTACCGCAAGTATCCCTATGGAGTGCAGAGGAGCGTCCGCGAGTCTTTGTCGCTCTCGATAGTGCATTCAATGGTGTGAAGCGATGGTTTGGCAGCATATTTTCACGTAAGACGGTGACGGAATAGTTCCCAACATGACGAAGTCATTTCTTTGGTTATAATCCCGGCAGGTCGGCATATTTTGGGGAAGTATAGAAATGAGAACACGTCGCGCTAAGACATCTGCGGCATTCTTAGCTGCCGCACGGGAGATGCTGAAAGATCCGTCGGTGAAGCGCATGAACGGGAGCTTGCATCCATCGACGGCGACGTACGACGTCTGCTGCGCGGCGAGCGACGCGCTGAAGAAGAATGGTCTCGTGGTGACTTTTTACAGCCAACGGAAGCTCATCGAGCTGTGCGCAGCTCTTGCGCCGATTGAATCGGCCATAGGTTCGGTAATCCGCCTGACGTAGCAAGGAGCGCTACTATCGCCAGAGCGAAAAGGGGAGGCTATGCCTCCCCGTTTCTTTTGTCATCCTCCAAATACTTTTTCTTTTTTAGTTTGTCGGGCAGATACGATTCTTTGTCATACATGGTATAGCCCTTGTGGTAGCCCAATTCTTTCATGAGCTTTGTCGGCGCATTGCGCACACGCATCGGGATGGGGAGCGCACCGAACTCTTTTACATCGGCGAGTGCGGCAAAAATACCATCGTATGAACGGCGGTCTTTCTTGCATTGCGCGAGATATGCGGCTCCATGTCCGAGACTTATCGTCGCCTCCGGGTACCCGACTTTGTTCACCGCATCAAACACTGCATTGGCCACCACGAGCGCTGTCGGCTGTGCAAGGCCAATGTCTTCGCTCGCGAAAATTACCATGCGTCGCGCTATAAATTTCGGGTCCTCTCCTGCGTCTATCATGCGTGCGAGATAATAGAGCGCCGCATCGGGCTGTGATGCGCGCATGGATTTAATGAATGCCGAGATAGTGTTGTAGTGCTCCTCACCCTTTTTATCGTATCGCAGGTGCGTCGACTGTATCGCTTCGGTGAGCGTACTTATCGTGATGTCGCCATAGAGTCTCTGCGCGGTCTCGAGCGCCGTGATGGCCTGACGCGCATCGCCTGCCGCCATGCGGATGAGCCACTCTTTCGCGTTTTTCGGCATCTTGATTTTTGTGCGCTTCAAAATCTTTTCCATCTCATTCTCCGTGTGTTCGTTGAGCACAAAGACACGACAGCGGGAGAGCAGTGGTGAGATGACCTCAAACGAAGGATTCTCGGTCGTCGCACCGATAAGTGTGATATCTCCGCGCTCGACAAACGGAAGAAGAAAATCCTGCTGCGCTTTGTTGAAGCGGTGAATCTCGTCGACAAAAAGAATCACCGGCTTCGTAATCGCGAGCGTGCCGCGCTTCGGAAGCACGCGCTTGATATCATCCTTCCCCGCCTCTACGGCGGATATCTCATGAAAATCGGCATCGAGCGCACCGGCGTAGATGCGCGCGAGGGTCGTTTTTCCGCTTCCCGGTGGACCCCAGAGCAAGAATGAGAAGAGCTCTTTCTTCTCTATCGCGACGCGAAGCGGTTTACCTCTACCCGTGAGGTGGTCCTGACCTACGAATTCATCGAGTGATTTGGGGCGTATCTGCGATGCGAGCGGCTCCATGGAAGCAGTATACGCCTTTACGCTTTTTGGCACCTTGCGGCGTGAGCAGGAGACGGTATTGTACAGGGTATGAGAAATATCATTATCGGGGCAGTTATACTCCTCGCACTACTTATAGGCGGTTATTTTGTTTACAACTCCACCATGAATATACCGGAAGCCAACGATCAGCTCGCAGCCACGACAGCCACGTCGACTGATCAGGTACAAGCACAAGAAGTCACCGTAGGTACCGGTGCCGAAGCCGTGCCAGGCTCAGAGGTCTCCGTGCTCTACGTCGGCCAGCTTACCGACGGAACGGTCTTCGATAGCTCCGCAGCGCACAATAATGAGCCGCTTACCTTCGTTCTTGGCAACGAGGGCATGATTGCCGGCTTCCAAATAGGGGTAAATGGCATGAAAGAAGGGGGAGAACGCCTCATCGCCATCCCACCATCCCTCGGCTATGGCGAGCAGGACATCAAAGACGCCTCTGGCAAGGTCATCATCCCGGCAGGCTCCACCATCATCTTCGACGTCCGCCTCGTCAAAGTGACCCCGCCAGCTACGGTCTCAGCCGAATAAGCTATATTTTGAGCCATTTCGAGCGCCCCCACGAGGGGGCGCTTTGCATATTGGCCCGCGCCGGCCCACTTTGTATGAAAGGGGCCTCATATGGGACCCCTTGCAAATATGGCTTACTTGTGCTATCTTTCGGCCATGCTCACGAAGCGAAAGAAGCAAAATGAGATTGGCAAAACGCGCCGTCATGACACCGATACCGGTTCACCGGAGGTGCAGGTAGCGATTTTGACACGCCGCATCGAGGAATTGTCGGCTCATTTGGATAAGAACCGCAAGGACAAGCACTCGCGCCGCGGACTTTTGGGTCTCGTAGCAGACCGCCGCAAGCATTTGAAGTACCTCGAGGAGACAAACAAGCGCGGCTACAGCACGCTTGTGAAGAAACTCGGTTTGAAGAAGTAATTCGGAGCTTTCGCGTGCACCACGCGAGCATTTTATACAGACGACAGGCCCTTTAGGCCTGCCTAAGACCAATTTGGTATGGCTATTATCAAGCATCCAGAACAGCGCGTCGGAGTATTTATCGACACGCAAAATCTTTATCACAGTGCGAAAAATCTCTATCACGCACGCGTCAACTTCGGCAATCTTCTTAAAGATGCTGTCGCGGGACGCCGCCTCATCCGCGCTCGCGCGTATGTGGTCACGACAGAAAGCGGCGAAGAGAAGGGCTTTTTTGAAGCTCTCGCCAAGATAGGCATCGAGACGATTACCAAGGATCTCCAAATATTCTTTGGAGGCGCCAAAAAGGCCGATTGGGACGTCGGGATGGCGGTAGACGCTATCACGATGGCACCGAAACTCGACACGGTGATACTTTTCACGGGCGACGGCGACTTTATACCGCTCGTTGAGTACCTCCGCACCCACGCGGGGTGCCAAGTGGAGGTCGTTTCATTCGGCCGCTCGACATCAGCGCGCCTGAAAGAAGCGACGGACCATTTTCTCGACCTCGACCAAGATCCGAAGCGCTACCTTCTCAACTATCGACCAGTTCGCGGCACTCGCGGTCCGCGACCAACACCCGTCCCTGAGGACACCAACGATGCAGACGTATTGAAGGAGATCGCAGAGAATTCTAAAATCACCGGTGTCGAGTAAACGCACGCGCAAAAAGCCCCGTCCGCCAGCTGGCGGACGGGGCGTTTTTTTGTTTTGAACATTGCGAATAGCTACGTTTGTTACAATCCGTCGCATGCAGCAGCACACAGCACTCTCGATACTGCAGACAGGTGCCAACGTGTTTCTCACGGGCGAACCGGGGAGCGGAAAGACGCACACTATCAATGCGTACATCGAGTGGCTTCGCGCAAGGGGCATCGAACCCGCGGTCACCGCATCGACCGGCATTGCTGCGACACATGTGGGTGGCATGACCATCCATGCATGGTCGGGTATTGGCGTGAAAAAAGATCTCACCACGTATGACATCGATGAGATTATGTCGCGCGAGCGGCTCGTGCGCCGCGCACAAGCTTCGCATGTACTTATCATCGATGAAGTCTCCATGATAGACGCCCGTACGCTCTCCATGGCAGAGCGAGCGATACGCGCACTCAAGCGCAGCGAGAAACCGTGGGGCGGTATGCAGGTCGTGTTTGTCGGCGACTTCTACCAACTACCACCCGTTTCAAAGCGAGAAGACAGAGAAGCAACAATTGACTTCGATGGGGGCGGCGCGGCTGCTGTGCAGTACTCGTTATTTGCGTTTACCTCGCACGCATGGAAAGACGCCAATCCCATCGTCTGCTATCTCTCTGAGCAGCACCGGCAGAGCGACGCGGAGCTTCTTAGTCTTCTCGACGCTATCCGCAAAGGAACCGTGGATGACGAGCACCATGAATTACTTTCATCTCGCGCATCCGACGGTAAGGCGCTACCCGAGAGCGTCGCGCGCCTCTATACACACAATGCCAATGTGGACCGCGAAAACGACCAGCGCCTCGAACACATATCCGGCAAGGCTCGCATGTACCACATGCTCTCAAAGGGTGCCCCGCACCTCGTCGAAGCGCTAAAGCGCGGATGTCTTTCTCCTGAGACGCTCACTCTAAAGGTGGGCGCGCGGGTTATGTTTACGAAAAACAGCATGGAGGGTGCTTTTGCCAACGGCACCCTCGGAGAGGTGGCTGGCTTCGGCGTAAGCGGCCCCATAATCCGAACGAACGCAGGGAAAACCCTCGAGGTGGAGCCGGCAGAGTGGTCTATATCCGACGGGGGAAAGGTGCTCGCACGCATCAACCAGATACCGCTTCGGCTCGCGTGGGCGATTACGGTGCATAAAAGTCAGGGGATGACACTCGATGCGGCGGCAGTCGACCTCTCCTCCGCATTTGAATATGGCCAAGGGTACGTCGCTCTCTCGCGCGTCCGCACACTCAGTTCGCTTCACCTCCTCGGATACAACGAGCGCGCACTCCATGTACATCCCGACATCCTCACGCATGACCGCGACTTTAAATGGTCGTCGGCCTCCGCTCGGAAGCGCTTCGAGGCTATGCCCGAAGCAGAGCATGCGACATTCGCGAGCGCGTTTGTGAGAGCTCTCGGAGGCAACCCGAAAGGTGGCGCCCGTCGCAAAGAAAAAGAGAAGGGTGACACGTACGAAGCGACGCTCTCGCTTGCGCGCGTAGCAAAATCGATTTCTGAAATCGCTGATGCGCGCAGTCTCAAAGCGGAGACTATTATCTCGCACCTTGAAGTACTCAAGGAGCGAGGCGTCTTGAATCTCGCCGACATTGAAAAGCTCGTGCCAAAAAAAGATACGAAGAAATTCTCGACCATTCGCGCAGCATTCAATAAACAGAAGACCACGCAGCTCACGCCGATATTCAAAGCACTCAAGGGTGCGCACTCGTTTGAAGACATCCGCCTCGCGAGACTCCTCCTTGATTAACTATTTTTTCAAAAGGCCAATCTCGCGTCGCGATGACCAATAGGCGAGCGCCACGAAGACGAGTCCGATGAGGCCCGTAATGGTCTCGGGAACATGGACAAATATATTGGCGAGCATTGCGAGTGCGAGGCCAAAAATCGCCCAATGTGCGCCGTGCTCGAGGTATGGGAGCGCTTCCAGTGTCTTGGCACGCACGAGCGCAATCGTAAACGTGCGCACAAAGAGCGCGCCGATACCAAGACCCGCAATGATGATGGGGAGGCTATTCGTCACTGCAAATGCACCGACGACCCCATCGAGCGAAAAGGCAGAGTCGAGCACATTGAGATAGACGAACAGCGCGAGTCCACTCGCCGCCGCGACCGACGCACCCTCGACTTCGAAAGATTGGGCGATGCCCTCAATTGCGATAAAGAGGACGACGCCGATAAGGCCCGCGAAGAGAAGTGTCGTGGCCTCGGCAGGGACTAAGAATGCACACATAAGGAGTACGGTGAGTACGAGTGCGATCTCTATGGCTTCGATGCCGCCCCACTTCGAGAGGTGCCGCTCGATTACCTTTATCCAATGCACGGTCTTTCTCTCATTGAGAAAATACTTGAGCGAGACAAGAAGCAGGAACGCGCTTCCAAACGCAGCGATTGCAGTATGCGCATGCTCGAGCTCGGCGCCGTATGCTGCCGGGTCGAAAAATGCGAGCAGTGTCACCGCATATGGAGAGAGGCCGGCTGCTGCTGCGACGATAAGGATGGGAAATATAAACCGTGTCCCGAAGACCGCCACGAGGATGCCCCAGGTGAGAAAGCGGCCTTGCCATGCGGGCGACATACGCTGAAGCACTTTGGCATTGACCACCGCATTATCAAAAGAGAGCGTAGTTTCGAGCACGGCAAGAAGCCCCACAAGGAACAGAGCGGAGAAGCCGCCCCAGATGTATGCGGCAATAAACGCAACGAGCGTAACGAGCGAGGGGATAAGAAACAATCGCATGATGGGAGGCATGGTATCACAGCGCAGACAGTACGCGGGCGCATGGCAGCAGGAGCCTCTTTGTGGCATAGTGAGTTCATTAGAAGTAGTCGTGGCGGCCGGATAGGCAGGATTGTCCGATTTTACATGGGCAATACTGAAATCCGCCCGTCACCCCTCGAGACAATCGAGGTAAATGCACGTGTTCATGCAAAAGAAAGAATTTTCTCTCCAGATTGGAGGGCAGACATTAACAGCAGAATTCAACGATTGGGCCAACCAGACCAACGGGTCAGTGCTCATGCGACTCGGCAACAGTACGGTGCTCGCCACCGTGGTCCTCGGCCGCGAGAGTGACAAAGACTATTTCCCCCTCACCGTCGAGTACGAGGAGAAGTTCTACGCCGCGGGCGCAATCTTGGGCTCACGCTTTATGCGCCGAGAAGGTCGTCCGTCGGATGAAGCGGTTCTCTCCGGCCGCATGGTCGACCGCACGATTCGACCTCTCTTCCCGAAGGGAATGAAGCGCGAAGTGCAGGTCATCATCACGGTTCTCTCTATTGAAGACTACGATACCGACGTACTCGCCATCAACGCAGCATCGCTCGCGCTCGCCGTCTCCGACATTCCGTGGAACGGCCCTGCATCGGCAGTCCGCATCGAGCTCGGCGATTCGTCAGCTGGCGAATCCGAGACATTTATTGTGAATCCTACCTACAAAGAGCGAGAGGCTGAGGGCATGCGAATGGACCTCCTCGCCTGTGGCAAGGACGGGCTTATCAACATGATTGAAGTCGGCGCAAACGAGGTGAGCGAAGAGACGCTTGAAAAGGCTTTTGCTAAGGCATCCGAAGAAATCGAAAAGATACAGGCGTGGCAGAAACAAATCGTAGGTGAGATTGGCAAAGAGAAAATGCCGTACAGTGCACCAGAAACTCCCGCTGAAGTCGCCGAATATTTTGACGAACTCGTCATGCCAAAGCTCCTTGCAACAAAGGGCTCCCTCACGAAGTACGACATCAACGACCTCAAGTCAGAATGGGTCAAAGCGGCCAAAGAAAAGTTTGAGCATGTCGCGCCAGCACGATTTGACGCGCACTATGAAGATCGCGTCGATGCGTATGTGCACGAGCTCGCACTCAAAGAAGGGAAGCGTGTCGACGGACGAGCATTCGATGAGATTCGTCCGCTCTTCGCACAGGCAGGAGGACTCTCACCCGTGATTCACGGGAGCGGCCTCTTCTACCGCGGTGAAACACACGTACTTGCGGCCCTTACACTCGGCGGCCCAGGCGATGCGCAACTCATCGATACCATCGAGTACCAGGACACGAAGAAGTCGTTCATGCTCCACTACAATTTCCCGCCGTTCTCCGTCGGTGAAACAGGCCGCGTGGGCGGACTCAATCGTAGGGCAACGGGTCATGGTGCACTTGCAGAGAAAGCACTTCGCGCGGTGCAGCCCACCAAGGAAATCTTCCCGTACACAGTTCGTATCGTTTCCGAATGCCTCGCCTCGAACGGCTCCACTTCGATGGGTACCGTCTGCGCTGGCACGCTCGCCCTCATGGACGCCGGAGTACCGATAACCCGTCCCGTCGCCGGCATCGCCATGGGCATGATGTCGGACGCAAAATCCGGTGCTTTCAAAGTGCTCACCGACATTCAGGGTCCTGAAGACCACCACGGCGACATGGACTTCAAGGTCGCAGGCACTGAGATAGGTGTGACCGCCATGCAGATGGACGTCAAAGTCGAGGGTGTGCCACTCGCAGTCCTCTCTGAGGCATTCCGACAGGCGAAGAAAGCGCGCATGGAGATTCTCGGCGTCATCAAAAACGCGATACCGGAGCCGCGCTCAGACATTAGCCCGCGCGCACCGAAGATACTCACCACAAAAGTGCAGGTAGACCAGATTGGTCTCGTCATCGGTCCTGGAGGCAAGACAATCAACGGCATCCGCGAGCGCACCCTTTGCGATGACATCACGATTGAAGACGACGGAACTGTCTTCGTGACGGGCCGCAATGGTGCAGCCGAGGCAGCGATGAAAGAGATCATAGACCTCACGCGCGAGTACATGGTCGGAGAAAAGTTTGAGGGAGAGGTCGTGCGCATGATGGACTTCGGCGCCTTCGTAAAGATTGGTCCCAACACCGACGGCTTGGTGCACGTATCCGAAGTCGCGCCATTTCGCATCGGCAACATTTCCGAAGCAGTGAAGATTGGCGACATTGTACCTGTCGTACTCAAGGAAATAGACGAGAAAGGACGCTATAATCTCTCTATCAAAGCCGCTGATCCGGAGTGGGCCGCACGAAAGGGTCTCACACCATCAGAAGGTGGAGAGCACAATGGTAGACGAGACGACAGGCCAAAACACCGCTTCTAATCCGACCCCCGATGCTGGCGGTATCCCCGCTACACCCACAGGCGCAGCTCAGAGCAATCCTCTGAATGCGCCTGTTTCCGTAGGGTCTAATCCCTCACCCATGCAGAAGCCATCGGAGCAATCGGGGGGTGCGCTTGGCGATGACATCGCAAAAATCCTCAAAGACGTGAGGCTCCCGACCCGACCTGATAACGTGCCGGGAAAAGAACAGAGACCTACAGCTCAGACAAAAGACATTGATGCGCTTCTCAGTGGCACGTCCGCATCTGTGCAGCCCACAACGCAAGCCGCTGCAAAGCCAGAGCTTGCTCCGGAGGCGCCCGCACCAACAAAAGATGCGGTACAAAGTGTACACACTCTCAAGCAGGATTTGCAGCAAGTGGTGCATGATCAGAAGATTTCGGTGGTTCGCGCTGCGGCACTCGAACAAGAAAAGCAGCGCGTTCCTGAGGAAATTGTCGTGAAGCCTCACTCAAATCGAGTCAAGAATTTCTTTTTTGCTGCGTTTTTGCTTTTGTTTCTCGGCGGAGCCGCACTCGGCGGCGTATACATCGTGATGCAAAGTCGCACACAGCCGCTGCCAGACCAACAGACAAATTCCCTCGTGTTCGCCGAACAGACGGTACCCCTTCCTCTCGACGGTCAAACCGCTACACAACTGAAGGGATTGCTTGCAGGTGTGCGCGACGCGTCCACCGGGTCACTCGGCTCGATTACGCGTATCGCGCCACTCAAAGTAGTTTCATCTCCTGAAGGGGAGACGACAAGACTTGCCACGCTGACGGAGTTTTTCTCAGCAATCGGAGTGACGCCACCGGAGGATTTGACTCGTGCGCTCTCTGATGATTTTTTCTTTGGTGTCCATACGATCGATAGAAATGCTCCGCTCTTAGTAATCCCCGTGCTCTCATACGACCGCGCGTTCGCAGGCATGCTCGCATGGGAGTCGAACATAAATGCACAGCTCGCACCCGTATTTGTACGCGTACCAGATCTTCTCCTTGGTGCGGACGGAATTCCGGCGCGGCGCGCTTTCACCGACATCGTGATGCGCAACTATGACGTGCGCGCACTCACTGATGATAGTGGTGCGGTGGCGCTCTACTATGCATTCCCGACGCGAAACATTCTTGTCATTGCAGAAAATCCGCACTCATTTACAGAACTCCTTAGCCGTTTGCAAGCTCAAAGAAAGCTCTAGCGAGTGATGTGCGCTTCGTGTATCATGCGCGCATTCGATCACGGAATGTACATCATTAACACGTAACATTTTTATCTTATGGCACATGTTCAAAAAATAGCGCAGGCAGATCTCGAAGAATTGCGGGAGAAGCTTGAGGTAGAGAAAGAAAATCTTGAAGAAGAGCTTGCGGGACACGGTCGTGTGCAGACCGACACGGGAGACTGGCAGGGAGCAAGCACCGGGTTTGAAGGAGAGGAGGCCGACCCCAACGATGTCGCTGACCAAATAGAAGAACTCGCTACCAACGTGCCGCTCGTCGAAGAGCTTGAGGACAGACATCGTGATGTCGTAGATGCGCTCGAAAAGATGGACGAGGGAGTGTACGGCATTTGCGAAGTAAGCAACGAGCCGATTCCGCTCGAGCGACTCAAGGCAAATCCTTCTGCACGCACGCTCATCGAACACGCAGAGGAGCTGTAAAAGAATTCACATGTTCGAGAAACGGCCCCGCATACCGCGGGGCCGCTTGGTACAATTGCGCAATATGAATTTTGCGCGCGTCTTCGGTGCGCAGCCGTCGCTCCCTGCGGCGCACCTCGTGTCTGTCGAGGCGGACATCGGACGCGGCCTCCATGCATTTTCTATCGTGGGATTACCGGACAAGGCAGTCGAAGAAGCACGCGACCGCGTCGCTTCTGCCATAAAGAACAGCGGGCTGACATCACCGAAAAGCACTAACAAAAAGATTGTCATATCCCTCGCACCTGCCGAGCTGAAAAAAGAGGGTTCCGCATTCGACCTCCCGGTCGCGCTCTCGTACCTCCTCGCATCGGATGAATTTGATTTCGACCCGGCCGGCAAACTCTTCGCAGGCGAACTCGCGCTCGATGGCACACTTCGTCCTGTACGCGGCGCTCTATCTGTCGCTCTTCTTGCGCGTGAAAAAGGATTGCGCGAACTTTTCATCCCTGCTGAGAATGCCGAAGAGGCAAGTCTCGTCTCCGGCATTTCTATCTACCCCGTGCGCACGCTTTCTGATATTCTCATGCACCTCAACGACACCGAAGAATTTGCATTGAGCGCGCACATCCCTGCCGTTGCGAGCGAAGAAGTGTATGAGAGCGACGTTTCACTGAGCGACATCCGCGGCCAGGAGAGCGCAAAACGCGCGCTCGAGATAGCGGCAGCGGGAAGACACAACATCGCACTCTACGGTCCGCCCGGCACCGGCAAGACCATGCTCGCGCGAGCCGCATCCGCCCTGCTTCCGCCACTCACTGAGGAGGAGGTACTCGAAGTCACTGCGATTCATTCTCTCGCCGGCACTACGGAGGGCCCCGTGCGGCGACCGCCTTTTCGTTCTCCCCATCACACATCCTCGTACGCGTCGCTCATCGGGGGCGGCACCATTCCGCGGCCCGGGGAGGTCACGCTCGCGCACAGGGGATTGCTCTTCCTCGATGAATTCCCTGAGTTTCACCGTGATGTGGTCAACGCGCTGCGTGAACCGCTCGAAGATGCGCATGTGAGCGTTGCACGCGCCCGGGGGAGCGCGACATTCCCCGCCAATTTCATGCTCGTCGCCGCATTAAATCCATGCCCGTGCGGAAAACTAGGGACGCGTGATTGCCGATGCATGCCGCATGTGATTGAAAAATACAAACGAAAAATATCCGGTCCTGTTGCAGATCGCATCGACATGTGGGTACAGGTAGGTGACATGCCACCCGAGTCTCTCGCGATTAGAAAAAGGCAGCCCGACGGACAAACTGCGACGGTGAGAGAGCGCGTCGCAAAAGCGCGCGCACGCCAAGCGCAACGATTCACGGGAATCAAAGACGTGAGTACGAATGCCGATATGGGCCCGAAAGAAATCGAATCGCTTGCAGAACTCACGTCGAAAGCCGAAGACACACTCATGCATGCGGCGAGACAGATGAAGCTCTCCGCGCGCGGCTACCACCGCACTATAAAGCTCGCACGCACCATAGCGGATTTACTTGAAAGCGATACCATCGAGCCCATTCATATGCTCGAGGCACTCCAATACCGCCAACGCGAACTCTAGACTCTCACAATTTAAATGCGGTCTTTGTGTTCGGAGAAAAAGATACGGTTCTTTTTGAGGCCGAGGGGAGCGAGGCGCTTGCCTAAGAAATCCTTCATCGCCTTCTCAGATTTAAATTTGACGACTTTCTTGTTGTCGACGACAGCCCACTGTCCGATTTCACGAAGTACATCCATCTTATTGAATACAAGGTGCGTCACACCGTTGACGCGTACCGCACGCTCAAGCGTCTGCATATTCATCCAATTGCACTGCCGCCTGCGGCCGGTTGTCGAGCCAAATTCTTCGCCGATGTCTCCCATCTTGTTGAAAACATCGCCTTTTGGTTGAAACTTTTTGCTGCCGACATACGTCTCATAAATTTTGGCGACACCCCATACATCGCGTATCGCGCTCGCGGGAAGTCCGTTGAGGAGCGCGCCCGCCGTCGTGCAGTGACTCGATGTAACAAAGGGGTAATCACCCCAATCGATATCGAGACCGAAGCCCTGCGCGCCTTCGGCAAGTATCGTTATGTTCTTTGTGCCCGCATGCCACTCGCGGTACATATCGAGAAGATACGGTTTGAGCTTTTTTATATCGCTGGCGCGCACACCGGTGCGTCCGTACTTGTCCCGATACGCCGGACCATTGCCACGACCTGTCGTGCCAATCTTGCCGCCCTTCTGCTTATCCTCCGCTTTGTGCGCATCGGTTATCACGTGCGTGTTCTCCGCGATAAATATTTTTCCTTTTGTTCGTACGCCTCCCGCTTCGAGCATCTTGATTTCACGAAAGAATTGGTCAGGATCAAGTACGCAGCCAGAACCGATAATCGACTTCACGCCAAAGAAAACGCCCGCCGGAATATGGTGGGTTACGAATTTTTTACCTTTATGAAATATGGTATGCCCCGCGTTGCAGCCACCGTTGTAGCGCAGAACGTGCGTATAGGAGTTTTTGTTGCTGAGATAGTGAGAGATTTTCCCCTTTCCACAGTCTCCGTATTGGAGGTCCACTATCACATCCATCTTCAGCATTGCTACCTCATGATAGCAGCAGGCGGGGAGGGCGGCAATCCACCGGACGGTGGAGACGCTTTAGACGAAGAAGCGGAGGAAATTGAACGCGGCGATGAGAAGATTATTCATATTAGAACGGGTTGCGGATGCCGTTGCGTATCTCGAAGTGTAGGTGATTGCCGGTCGAGCGGCCCGTAGATCCGACATATCCTATAACCTCCCCTTGCTCAACGAAATTCCCCGCACTCGTGGCAATGCCAGACATGTGTGAATAGAGCGTTTGAGAGCCGTTGCCATGCTGAATAACGACGTATATACCATAACCTCCATTGTAACCGGCTGCTTTGGCTACTATCACTTCGCCCGCAGCAGACGCCACGATAGGCGTGCCTGAGGGAGCGGCAAGATCGACACCGTTGTATCCGTGAATGCCCTGCGTCTCGATATAGCGAGAGAGTGGCGCCATGTAGTAACCAACCTGAGCGCCCGTGCCATATTTGACACTCGCCGTGACCTTTTTTGCGACAGTGGATTTCTTTGGCGCAGGAGCCTGTATCTCACCGTTGGGAATGATGACGACCGAACCAACGGCGAGTGAGCCGTCGATACCGTTGTAATTTGCAATTTCGGTAGCGTCGCCGCTATGTTTCTTCGCGATAGTCGCGAGCGTGTCACCTTTCTTCACCGTGTATCGCACGCCCGTGACAGGCAAGATGGTGAGCTGCTGACCCACCCTGAGTGCCGACCCTTTCGACATGTCATTGGCCCACAAGATGGTGGACGGAGAGACGTCGAACATGAGCGCAATCCCCAAAAGTGTGTCGCCCTCGCGCACCATGTACGTGCTTATCGTCGAGTTCTTAGGCTTTTCGATATCGGCGATGGTACCGGCTGGTCCCTCTTCCGGGAGAAGTGCGGAGTCATCGACAATAGTGATGTCACCACCACCACGGGCAGGTGCGGGGTCGATGTTCATGGCAGGCCTGAGAAGCGCCATGGTCTGCACGTTGCGTCCCGTCGAGAGAGTCTCAGCTTCTGCGGTATTTCCCTTAATTGAAGCCAAGATTACGCTTAAAACAGAGGCCCGCGCGACCGCGGGGATGAGAGAGCCAACGACTATCAATATGGAAATGAGTGATACGGCCGTGCGTACCAGCTGCGCTGAGCGATATTTCATTCCTGACGAGGCCCCGCGCCTCTTCTGGAACTCCCTTTTTTTCCCTAAAATAAGCCTATTTTGAACGACGGCACGGGCAGAAAGACAGTTATCTGGCTTAAAACCTCGTTATTATTGAGGTGGGCCATTCTTGGAATACAGTATGTGCCTCCGTTGGATTCACAATACCTGCTGGGGGTGTTCACCGTCAATTCATAAACCGGCGGGGCGGTGGATAACAGAATTGTCAATCCATTTTAGCCTTATTTTAAGCCATTTTGATTATGAAGTAATTCATGCGTGATATAGTCGCACCATGCAATATCTCGAAAATCTCAACGACCGCCAAAAAGAGGCGGTTCTGCACACCACTGGCCCACTTCTCATCGTTGCAGGCGCAGGGGCGGGCAAAACAAAGACCATCACGCACCGCATCGCTCATTTAATAGAGGGGGGCGTGCCGAGCAGGCAGATACTTGCCGTCACCTTTACGAATAAGGCAGCCGGGGAAATGCGAGAGAGGGTGCGCTCTCTCGTCCCCGCGGGCCAAAGCATCCCTCTTATGACTACCTTCCATGCGCTTGGCGTGCGACTTCTGAGGGAATTCCACCAGGAAGCGGGCCTCGTGAGAGGGTTCACGATATGGGATCGCGACGATAGCTTGCGGGCCGTGAAAGCTGAGGTCGAGCGACTTGGTATTCAAAACTGGGCTCCACGAGCGTTTCTCTCGGCAATATCTCGCGAAAAGGGCGACGGTACATCGGCGGAAGAATTTGCGGCAAAGGCCAGGACGTTTCGGGAGCGCGCAGTAGCGCAGGTGTGGCCCGTGTACGAAAAGGCGCTTCGCGACGAGGGCGCGCTCGATTTCGACGACCTCCTTTTCCGTACACTCAAGTTGCTCCGCACGTCGCCAAAGACGCTTTCGCTCTTGCAGAATCGTTGGACGCACATCACGATTGATGAGTACCAAGACACCAATCGCGCACAATACGAAATCGCGCGCCTGCTTGCGGGAGAGAAGCGCAACATCTGCGTTGTCGGCGATACAGACCAGAATATTTATAGCTGGCGGGGTGCCGATATTGAACATCTTCTCGGTTTCGAGCAGAATTTTCCCGGCGCGAAAGTAGTCCTGCTTGAGCAGAACTATCGCTCCACGAACACGATTCTCACTGCGGCAAATTCGGTGATAGAGAAAAACGTGCGGCGTCGTCCTAAAAGACTTTTTACAGAGAAAGAGACGGGGGAAGCGATTGTGCTCTACGGAGCGCGCAACGAAATCGATGAGGCATGGTTCATCGCATCACAGGCTGCAGAACTCATCGCACTGGGGACATCTCCGGGAAGTATTGCAGTACTATACAGAGAAAACTTCCAGTCGCGCGCAATCGAAGAAGCAATGCTACATCTCTCGGTCCCATACCGTGTGCTGGGGACAAAATTCTTTGAACGCAAGGAGGTAAAGGATATCCTCTCGTACCTGCGCGCAGCGATGAACCCGCACAACAAAATAGATATTGCTCGTGTGATTGCGGTACCTCCGCGCGGGATCGGTAAAGTGACACTCGACAAAGTGCTTGCGGGCCAGGATGCCGAGCTCCCAAAGGCGACCCAGGCGAAAGTCACCGCGTTTCGCGACACGCTGACACGCATCAAACATGCCATCGATACTCTGCCTACGTCGGATGCAGTACGGTATGCAGTCGAGGCGACCGGCATGGAGCGCATGTACCGAGACCGCGACGATGGCGAAGAGCGGCTCGGCAACATCCAGGAATTGATAAACGTGTCCACGAAGTATGATAGCGGCCTGCCGCCGGAAGGCGTCGAGAAGCTCCTTGAAGAGGCGGCGCTTCAGAGCGACCAGGATGAGCTTACTGAAGAGAAGGCAGCGGTCTCTCTCATGACTGTGCACGCATCGAAAGGTCTGGAATTTGATGCGGTGTTTATCAGCGGTCTTGAACAGGGCCTTTTCCCCTCGACAAGAGAGGATGAGAAGCGAGACCCTGAAGAAGACCGGCGTCTTTTCTACGTGGCACTCACCCGTGCTCGAAAGCGACTTTTCCTCTCGTATGCCGCCGAGCGTATGAAGTACGGCTCTCGAGAATACACCATCCCTTCTGAGTTCATCGAAGATATCGACCAGAGACTTCTCACGCCACTCACGCCGCCTCGTCGTTCGCTCATCGACGATGAGCCCACCATCGTATGAAAGGTGCGCGTCTCGGACAACATTTCCTCAAACACTCATGGGCGGCGCGTTCGCTCGCGCATGCCGCCGCGGTGAGGCCTGGGGAGACGATTCTCGAAATCGGGCCGGGCAAGGGGGTCCTCACACGTGAATTGCTCGCTCTTGGCCCCGTGGTCGCTGTCGAGAAAGACGAGGAGCTCGTTGCGCTCCTTCAGGAAGCATTTGCCGACGAAATTTCGAGTGGGAAGTTGCACATCGTCTCCGACGATGTGCGAAACATCTCTCCTGAAAGTCTCGGACTAAAAGCGTACGTATTGGCTGCGAATATTCCGTACTACATCACCGGCGAAATTATCCGGCAATTTCTCACTGCATCAATCCAGCCGCGCGCCATGGCGCTCCTTATACAAAAAGAGGTTGCACAACGCATCGTGAGCCAGCGAGGAAGCATCCTCTCCATATCCGTGAAAGCATACGGAACACCACACATCGTCGAAAAGGTTTCGAGAATACATTTCTCACCGCCCCCGTCGGTCGATTCCGCAATTCTTTCTATCGACGCTATCTCCAAAGACTTTTTTGAAGACATTAGAGAAGAACAATTCTTCACTATCGTGAAGGCCGGCTTCGCGTCGAAGCGGAAGTTTGTATCCAATAACCTTTCAGTAGTGTTCGATAAAAACGAAGTTGCGCGAGCGCTCGAGTGCTCACACGCTGGAGAAAAGGCGCGCGCGGAAGACCTCACGCTAGAGCAATGGAAGACGATTTCGCAGACTCTATCTGCTGGATCCGACCATCGTCATATAGCTTCCTGACCACACGATAACCGGTTGGATGGACACGATGCAGTAGTAGGGGATGCCGGCGAGACCAAGGAACCACTGGCCTGCATGCGTCGGCGGACCAAACTGATACGTGCGCGTGCCGGGAGTCCACACATACGGGCCGCCGCGCGGCGCACCAAGACCCACGTAAATCGCATTGTTGTAGCACGGTCGCACGATGTACGCTTGTCCACCGAAAGGAAACGCAGCAGCAAGAGAGGGGAGGAAGAGTGCCAGAGCACATACGCCCGCGACGTAGTTACGCGCTGTCGACATGTGAGGATTATACCACTACCCAAGTGCGCGCGATGATATAGTGTGCGCATGTCGTGGCTCGAGAGGCACCCCTATGCGGCCATGAGCGCGCTCGCCGGAATAGTTCTCATTATCGGCGCACTCATTGTGGAAAGTCGTACGTCGGCAAAACCGGGGACACTGAGTGTATGGGGAGGCACCGGCGCGCCGCTCCTCAATCCTACGTCGTATTCCCCAAACGCAATCGTATCCGCAATGCCGCAATCGCACGGGAATCCTGGTATCTCACCGATATACATTCCTCCCACTCAAACGCAAAGCGCCGACGAGCCCGGAGCCACGGAAGAATTCGATTTCGATGCGTTTGTTTCCGCTCTTACGCAACCCGCTGGCCCGAAAGCAACGCCGACCAGCTCGGGAGACATGGGCGCTATCTATTCACTGATCCCCAGCGGACTCATAGCGACTACGACACCTGAGCCTGTGCGCACGGAAGCACAGCAGAGGTTGTTCAATTACGGCAACGACGCCGCATCGTACATTCAGACCTACGAAGATTCCAATAGAAATGCCTCGGTAGCCCTCCGCGACCAGGCGGAAGACAGGCAAGACCCCCAGAAGAAACAAGCGGTAAAGCTTGTCGCTGCGGGACTCCGCACTGCCGGGGAGAGTCTCTTGGGGATGGAGGAGTTGCCGCCGCTCGTTGTCGGGACGCACAAAGCACTTGCAGAAAGTTACATCGAAGTAAGCCGCGAGCTCACAAAAGTACCTGATGCCAATGGCGACGAGGCGTTTATCGCAGCAATCAACGCATACAACGCTGCGGCGGACACCCTCGTGCAAAACTATGTGTCCCTTGCCACGGCTTTTTCCCTCGCGGGTGTTACGTTTTCTCCGCAAGATCCCGGTAGCATTTTCACATTTTCAGCTGGCGGAGGACTCTAACCCAAAATACCCCGCATTGTCTGGGTAAAACACGCGGTGGCATTCGCGGGGCGGGGTATACTTCTAGTGTGCACGTATTCTATTCTCTTTTTCGCTCGAGACTCACCACCGCTGCCACGCTCTCTGCAGCGGTGCTTCTCGTGGCGCTCGCTTTTCAAGTGCAGCATCTCATCAAGACCATTGGGGAGCCGAGTGTCTATAGCTCCTCAGAAACGCCCGCAGTCCAAGCAGCCACGGGCACTGCCGAGTGGCAACAAGAACTCATACTGCTTGGTCTTGCAACAACCTCCGACCCCTCGGCTACTTCCGAGAACGACCCTGTAGCCATGATTGGCCCTGTAGTCATGGCGCAGCTCGTCGGCCAGTACGCGGGACTCGTCGAGAACGGTGCCTACAATGAAGCGTCTGGTGCCGCGGCGGCCGAAGCCATCGCCCCCAACATCCGTGCCGCTATTTCATACAAGACGTATGCGCCAAGCGATTTCAAGACCGATACTGACATCTCGTATGAGCGCATGCTTGCGTATAGAAGCGACCTGCGCGAAGCCACCGCACCACTTCTAAAAAACACGGAGTCTGAACTTGAAATCTACGCTAAATTTGTTGAGACGAGCGACGTATCGCACCTTGAGAAGCTCTCTTTGGCAGCAGCTCACTATCGCGAAGCCGCAAAGAATACCGCCGCACTCACGATTCCGCGCGATGCGGTCAACTACCACCGAGACATTGTCCAGGCGATGGAACAATTCGCCGCAACCCTTGAAGCGATGACAAAAAATTCCGACGACGCATTTGCTTCGGTCGCACTCTTGCGCAGCTACAACGCGGCAGAGCAGAAAATGTTTCTTTCCTTTGACGCACTCAGCAATTACTACAGCCAGAAATTGCCATCATGAGGTACAAAACTACTTTTCTCGCTATAACGCTCGCGCTCATCGCCCCGCTATTCGCGAACGCACAGACGACTGACACGCCGGCAGCTTCAGATTCTTACGCCTTCAAACGCTCCGGTGTCTTTGGGTGCTCACTGCAAGGTTCTTACTCTATGAGTGTCGGCGCGATGGCCGCTGTCGGCGGGATTTACGTACCCGTCAACGACGCCGCAGTCACACTCAATACGGGTTACCTCGTCTACAAAGAGTGTGTACTTCGCGGCGTGGTGAATCGCCAAAGAGAAGCGGCAACTGCCGGCACCGTGAAGCAGGTAATTAGCACTACGGCCACAGGAAGAGATGGAAATCCGCTCTACCTGCAAAAAGTCGGGACAGAGCAGCTCGATGTCAACGACAAAGCCTGGCTCCGGATTCTCCAAGATGGTTCGCTCGAGACGGTAAACCCCGCGTTCAACACTGCGGTGAAGCGTGCGGCAGCGCAAGGATACGTCTACGCGCGTAACAATCCCACCTCTCAATTCCGCTGCTCATATAGTGGCAATCTGAAGGCAGCCCTCGAAGGCAAGGAGTTTCGTTTGGCCACTATGGGTCAGCTCATGAACCCTGCATGCAACCCATACTTTGCGTACGAGATGGTCCAGGATTACACACAGGGTGTTGCATCATACGACGTCAACAACCTCATGACGCAACTCGGATGGGGTGAGGGATTTTATCCTGTGCAACAGTGCGATGAATTGGGACGATGCACTTCTGTCACGCCGAGCTCCGTTGTGCGCTCCAACTTTACACAGGCGTTGCAAACAGGCTTCGATCAACAGGCTCGCGCCAACGATATCGACCAAATGGTGGGCGCACTCTTCTCCGGAATTACATCGCAGGTGCTCGGGGATAGCCGAGGCATACAGGGGCTCATACAAAAGACGGGAAGCCAGTCGTCGTATATAGACCAAGTGGTGCGTGAGTCAGCGCAAGGTTTGCGCGATGCTGCCGGCAACGCAGCGCTTCAAATACTCGTGGCAGCCAAGCAAGTCGAGACCGGATTTAAACAAGCGATGGAAGCCATCGCGAGCCTCCTTGCCTCGACCGCACAAGATTTGAGGGCAAAAGAATCAGCCTGCTGGAGTCTCATCATTCAAAAAGTGTGTGCGACACCTCTGGCCGCAGACAACACGTGCACATCGACAGCCGGGGCCTGCACCACTGATCCGACGACGGGCGAACAGACGTGCCCCACGGGCGACAAGCTGAAGGTGGCCACGTCCACCACACGCTCTCAACAAGTAATCACCGCACGCATAGCGTCGTATGCGAGCACGACGGTAGTCAATATTGAAAAATCGAACCAGGCCCTCGTGCTTGTAGATAGGCTCATTGCGGGCATCACCAACTCAAGTTCACTCGATGCACAGCGCGTGGCGCTCCAGCAGCTCGACAATCTCGTCGCGCAGCGCGCGCTTCACAATCAATACGATCTGCAAGCGGCACAAAAAGCGCGCGACGACGTAACCGCCACCATGGAGACACTCATCACCGATACCGTGAAGGCATGGGCCGACTCACCGGACCCGAATGTGGGCTGGTGCAATGTGAACAACAACGCAGTGCTCGACATGTGGAAGACGAGATGGAAATCCTAGATATGCGATTCTTTGCCCAACAACATACGCTTGCACGAATCATGCTCGTTTTTGTCGCGGCAGCAACACTTTCGTTGAGCTCCAGTTTTATATTTCCCAACACCGCTCTCGCCGCCACTTCCCAGGCGGATTGCGATTCTGAAAATGGAGCGGGCAAAACTATCTATGAGGTGTCGACAGACGGGGCCATAGGTTCGTGTCGGCCAATCGACTCCAGCCAAGCGGCCGCATATGACCGCGCATACAATATCCAGAGGTCGGCATGCAGCCTCTGGAGCGGGTCATGGAGTTTCAGCTCTTGCATCTGGGGACCATTTCTCAATGGAGTCGGCTCACTCTTTCTCTCCCTCGGCGCCACCATACTCGGTCTTGCGGGAATGCTTTTTGATACGCTCATTAGCTATATCGTTATCGCGTTTGGGCAGACTATACGCGACCTCAATATTCTCGATGCCATCAACCAGGGATGGACCGTGTTCCGCGACTTCTCCAATATTCTTATCATTGGATTCTTCGTCTTTATCGCTATTTCGATAATCCTCGGTCTCTCCGAGTTTGGCCAAAAGCGACTCATCGCCAACGTGCTCGTCATCGCGGTTCTTATGAACTTCAGTCTTCTCTTTACGAAGCTCATCATCGACGGGTCGAATTTCGTGGCATATCAAATCTACGCACAAATGGCGAACGCGAGCGGGGCACAGGCGTCGCAATTCAAAATCGTCGATGGTTTTCTCGAGCCGATGAAAATTGGAAGTGTCTGGAACACCAACGAGTTGCTCAAGCGCGTCGCCACACAAACAAACAGCGACTTCCAGGCGCTCGCATACGGCGTGGTAGGTGGCATCATGCTTTTTGCGGTTGCTCTGGTCCTGTTTTATGGGAGCTTCCTTATCGCATGGCGTGGCGTGCTGTTCATATTCCTCATGCTTACCGCTCCGCTCGCGTTTGCAAGCTACCTCGTGCCAACACTCGCAAAGGGGGAGTACGGATGGAGCTCATGGTGGAAGATGCTCATCAACAATGCCGCCTTTGGACCGCTCCTTATGATTATGCTCGCTCTCTCGCTCGCCATCATAAAGGCGGCGGGGAGTAGGGCTGGTACACCGTTCGGCGAGATAATTTCCGACCCAACGAACCTCGCGGCCACCGCATGGGTCACCGTATTGGTCTACATAATCGGCATTGGACTCCTCTTCGTGTCTATGAAAGTCGCGAGTAACTTTGCCACATCAATAGGAGGTGGTTATGGATTCGCCACGGGCCTCTCGAAACTTATCGGCCTGGCGCCACTCGCGGGCGCCACATCGCTTGCCGGCTGGGGCTTGAGGAGTCGTCTTGGCGGAAGAGCCGCCTTCAAGTCTCTGGAACTTGATGATTCTATAGAGAAGCAGCGGGCAGCTGTACGCCTCGCACCAAACGACGCGCTCCGCTTCCAAGAAAATCAGAAGCTCATGTCACTCATTAAGCAAAAAGGTGCGGCCGACAAGACGGCACGACGCGAGTTCAACTTCGACAACACTGCGCTTGGCAAAGCGCTCATCAAGTCAGGCATGCCAGCTCTTGCGGGGGACACCAAAGGCGGCTTTGCTGAGCCGCGCAAAAAAGCTGCTGAAGAGGCAGCCAAGGCAGGCGGAGCCGTCGTGGTTTCGAACAAACAAGCAGAGGAAATCGCGCGCGCTACTATGGATCAGCAGCAAGAAACCGCGAAGCGAAGCGCGGAGGAGCAGAAGTCGACCAACGAACAGCTCGTCAAAGCAGCCCAGTCGGTCGCAGAGAGCGTCAAGCACAGCGAGGGACTGCATCAGCAGCGTGACGAAGCATTCAAAGCAGCCGCCATCGCCACACAAAACAAGGCGACAACTGAGGAGGAGCACAAGGCGGGAAAGATTTCCGACTCGAAGCGCGAAGAAATCATGCGTGAACAGGAGCAAAAGATTACCGAGGCCAACGAAAAGATCCGTGAAGCAAATGTCCGAATGAGGAGCATCGACAAGGAGCACCTCGAGGCACCGCATATTAAAATGGCGGAGCAGAAGGTAAAAGACGCCAGCGAGCGGCTGCGCGATCTTGAGATAGCACATAAAGCAGGGGTGAAAGATCTCAAGGGCAAAGTGGTTGAGGCTAGTATCAACGACGCGGCTAGCATTCTTGCGGGCATCAATCATGCTGACTCATACACTGCCGCACACATAAGCAAAAAGCTCCGCGCGAGCAATAAGGACAGCCGCATAAAAGACCAGCTCCGCGTTCTTCGCAGTCTCGATGATGAAAGCAGCGCTAAGCCTGCGGACTCCGGCACTCCTACAGCATAAGTATGCAACCTGAAGATACACAATTGCAGAGCGCCATGCAGGAGCGCTTTACGAAGCTCCCAAAAGTCATTCAGGATGCAATCACGTCGGCAGATGTCGAAAAACATCTGCGCGAGCTTGCGAACACGCACAAGCTCCATCTCGACCAATGGACCAAGCTTGAAAATGAAGTCATGCTCGCGCTTCTCGGTTTCGAGCCCGTCGGAGATCTTGCCAAAAACATCAAAAGCGAAGTCGGCACCGATGAGGCGAGTTCCGTCGCGATTGCCGCAGACATATCCAAGATAGTGTTTGAGCCGATCCGCGGTGAATTAGAGCGGTTACTTGAACACCCGGAAGCCAAGGCAGAGGCAGTGAGCGAAGTCGACAGCGTACGCACACAAGTGCTCGCGAACACAGGGAGTGGCGCACCAGCTACTCCTCTTCCGATTCCCTCCGTCGCTCCCGCTACTCCGCCTTCGCCCATGCCAGAGATGAAAGTCGAGCGCGCAGCACTTACTCCTTCGTACGCACCGAGTGTCGCGAGTCACGAACGCAAGACCGTCGAAGGTGACCCCTATCGAGAACAACTCGCATAGCCCCAAAACATACGGAAGACGCGCAGCGGCTCAAGCTAGGGCTGTTATAATAATTGAGTCATGCAGTTCCAAGTGCCTCAATTCATCGAAGTCGAGGATAAAATCGTTGGTCCTCTTACATTCAAACAATTCGTCTTCATTGCCGGAGGCCTCGGTATGGCGTATGTGCTATGGCGAGTGCTCCCACTCTTGGCAGCCGCGCCGCTTATCGTGGGGGTACTCGGCTTTGCAGCAGCTCTCGCGTTTTTCCAGGTCAACGGGAGGCCATTTATCCTCGCGCTGGAAAACGGCTTCTACTACATCCTCCACCCCAAGCTCTATCTGTGGAACAATGAGAGGTCTAAAAAACCACTCATCAAGAAGGCGTCCGAGCCGTCGCGAGGAAGCGCCGGTGTGTACGTGCCAAAGCTCTCCGACAGCCGACTGCACGAACTCGCATGGAGTCTCGACATCAACGAGCGTATCGCCGCGGGCACGGTCGACGACGAGGACCGTAGCGCCGCAAGCCCCGTAGGCGGTCTCCGCGTCCCCGAACAACTGGTCGCACAACTAAAGCACAGCGCGCCACTTCGCTAGCTCTATGCCAGAAACCACAAACAAACGGGTTGTTTCTCGCTCCACACAGGACTTCGTCCCTGTTTCTGAGGTACGCGACGGCATCGTTGTCCTCAAAGAAGGCGGACTGCGCGCTGTCCTCCTTGCGTCCTCCATCAACTTCGCACTCAAATCCGAAGACGAGCAGACCGCATTCATTGTGCAGTTTCAAAACTTCCTCAACTCTCTCGATTTCTCTGTACAAATCTTTGTGCAATCGCGCATGCTCGACATCCGCCCCTATGTCGCAACGCTCGAGGTCCAGTACAAGCAGCAGCTCGACGACCTCATGCGTATCCAGATTCGAGAATACATTGAATTCATCAAGAGCTTTACCGAGGCCGCAAACATCATGACAAAAAACTTCTTCGTGGTTGTCCCGTATGCTCCCGCTGTGATAACAAAGAAAAACGGTCCCGCATCATACCTGCCGTTTGGGGGAGGTAAGAAAACTACCGAAGAGGAAAATCGTTCATTCGAAGAACAAGTCTCTCAGCTCGAGCAGCGTATCTCCATCGTCCAGCAAGGACTGGTGCGCACCGGCGTGCGTACCGTGCAGCTCGGTACAGAAGAGGCGATAGAGCTCCTCTACAAGATGTTCAATCCTGGAGAGGATGGAAAGCCCATGCCAGTACCTGATCAAGCATAATATGTCGTTCACTGATCTACTCCCGTTTGGAAAGAAAAAGGAAGAATCTCCTAATATTTTGCCGGTGCTCCCCACGGAAATCTACCAATCGGGCGTACTCGACCTGCAAGACGTCATCGCACCGCACGCACTCAAGGTAAGCTCGCGCGAGCTCGACTTGGGGGAGAAGATAGCGCGTACCTTCTTCGTGATTTCATACCCGCGATTCCTCACGACGGGCTGGTTTGCACCCATCATCAACATGGACAAAGTGCTCGATATCTCGATTTTCGTCCACCCCATGGATACCAATGAGATGCTGCGAAAATTCCAGAAGAAGGTCGCCGAGGTGCAGAGCCAGATATCGACCCGAGAAGAAAAGGGTATGGTCCGCGACCCGATGCTCGATACTGCGTATGCTGACCTCGAGCAGCTGCGCGATAGCTTGCAGCAAGCGCAGGAGCGAATTTTCGACGTAGGTCTCTACCTCACAATCTACGGGGGCACGCGGGAAGAGATCGACAAAGTGGAGAGTGAGGTGCGTTCAATCCTCGAGTCGCGCCTCGTCTACATCCGCCCCGCGCTCTTCCAGCAGGAGCAGGGTTTTCGCTCGGTGCTTCCGATTGCGACCGATGAGCTCGATGTGCATACAAAACTTAACTCTGCACCACTCTCGTCAATCTTTCCGTTTATCTCCTTCGACCTCACCTCGGATAGAGGAATCCTCTATGGCATCAATAGACACAACTCGTCACTTATCCTCTTCGACCGATTCTCGCTTGAAAACTACAATTCGGTTACGTTTGCGAAATCCGGTGCCGGAAAATCCTACACGACGAAGCTTGAGATTCTCCGCTCTCTCATGTTTGATACGGAAGTCATCGTCATCGACCCGGAAAGGGAGTATGAATACCTTGCAGAGACGGTGGGTGGCCGGTATTTCAATATCTCGCTCTCCTCAGAGCACCACATCAATCCTTTCGACCTGCCAATCCCTCGCGAGGATGAAAACCCCTCCGATGTGCTGCGCAATAACATCATCACGCTTGTCGGCCTCTTCCGCATCATGCTCGGCGGGCTCACGCCCGAGGAAGACGCCATTATCGACAAGGCCATCACCGAGACGTACGCCCTCAAAGACATCACGCCGGAGGCCAATTTCGCCGCTGTAGAGCCGCCGCTTCTCTCCGACTTTGAGCTCGTGCTCTCCGGTATGGAAGGCTCAGAGAGTCTCGTGCAGCGCCTCTCCAAGTACACCAAGGGTACCTGGTCAGGCTTTATGAACAGACCGACCAACGTCGACATGAACAAAAAGCTCGTCGTCTTTTCCGTGCGCGACATGGAAGACGACCTCAAGCCGGTCGCGATGTACATCATTACGCACCACATCTGGAATACGGTGCGCAAAGAACTACGCAAGCGCCTGCTTGTCATCGATGAAGCTTGGTGGATGATGCGCTCCGAAGATACCGCATCCTTCCTTTTCTCAATTGCGAAGCGAGGTCGTAAATACTATCTAGGCATCTCGACGATTACGCAGGACGTGTCCGACTTCTTGAACTCTCCGTATGGCATCCCGATGATTACAAACTCGTCGATTCAGCTTCTTCTGCGCCAATCGCCAACCTCAGTCGACTTGGTGCAATCCACATTCAAACTTTCCGACGAAGAGAAGTATCTCCTTCTCGAGAGTGATGTAGGGGAGGGCATCTTCTTCGCAGGTCTCAAGCATGTCGCGATTAAGGTCATCGCGTCGTACACCGAAGACCAGATTATTACTTCTGACCCGTCACAAATTCTCGCCATCAAGAAGGCGAAACAAGATCTTGATGCCGTGGACACGCCGACATCCGCAGGCGCTGCTGCTGCCCCCGCACCCGCCCCGATGCTTTCTTCTGCCCCGGCTGCACCGGGCGCTGACACCGCGCCGGTGGGGAAGGCGTTCAGTAGCTCTGACTTGAAAGAGGTATGAGAATCGTCGCGCTTTTGGCAATCCTGTTCCTGGCTTCCCCTGCCTATGCGCAGCAGTTTGATATCCCGGGCGCATCAAATGCGCTCCAGATAGTCACGAGTCCTGCGCAGCCGGCACCGAAAAGCACGGTGCGTCTCACGCTTCAGAGTCCGATTTTCGACCTCGACGAAGGTGTTATCTCGTGGAGAGTCGACGGAGAACCGCTCTCCGAAGGCATGGGTCTCCGCACGGTGTCTGTCAACGTCGGTGACGTGGGGCAGTCGATAGATATCTCTGCCACATACGTGAGCGGAGATGACGAGGCACTCGCATTTCTTACCATCACACCCGCCGGACTTGGCCTCCTCTGGGAAGCTGAGGGCCTGACGCCGGCATTTTACAAGGGGAGGACTCTTCCAGCTGCCGGTGCACGACTTACATTTGTTGCATACCCGACCTTCGTCCGGAATGGCGCTCCTGTTGCCGAAAAGGACCTCATCTTCACGTGGCGGCGCGGAGACACGGTACTTGGTACGCTTTCGGGTCGCGGTAAATCCACGGCAATCATAGACTCGACTGCCTTTTTTGCTTCCGATGTTATATCCGTCGAGGCGCGCACAACAGACGGCTCCATTTCATCCCGTGCGTCGGCACGGCTTGTGAGCCCCGAGACCCCCCTGCGGCTCTATGAAAATCACCCGCTCTTCGGACCGCTGTATCACAAGGCATTTGGCGCGACGACCTTTACACCAGATTCGGAAATGACCTTTATCGCGATACCGTACTTCGCGCCCGCGGCCAACGAGAACAGCTCGGCGCTGCAGTATGAATGGCGAGTCAACCAGCAAAGTGTTGCGGCCGACACAAAGCGTCCGTCACAGGTAACGATCAACGCATCAGGCTCATCTGGCGTCGCACTCATTGAACTTCTTGTGAGTCATGCCACAAATTTCTTCTTCGGTTCTGAGGATTCGTGGCAGGTCACATTCTCAAGAGCGGGAGGAACGACCGGGGGAGATTACCCCTTTGGCGCTCAACAATAATCTATGAAACTCGGCACACCACTACTTCGGTACATAGTCGCGGCCATCATCGTCGTGGTTCTCGGCGGTCTCGGGGGTTGGTACATGTTTATCAATAAGCAAATAGGTTCTACGGAGGCGCAGGATACCGCGCGCGGGTATGGAGAGGCGGAGACGTTTGGAGGTGGAATCGGGGGCACAATCAACAACCTCGTCGGTGATGTGATTGGTGGAATACTCAGCAACGACAAGGGGCCGAGTGCTGCGTCTGCACCGAAGCTCTGGCAAATAACACGCACCCCCGTAGCAGGCCATGGCTTCGCGAGTTCGAGTCCTCGTCTCTATTTCGCAGAACGCGCCTCAGGCAACGTCCTTCTTGCAGACCCCACGACGACAAACGTACAGCGTCTTACCAATACGCTCATTCCCAAGGTCTTAGAGGCGTACTTCGCGACAGACGGTTCGGTCGTATTGCGCTCTTTAGACGATGACGGGAAGATCCAGTCGTACGCCGCACGAATTGCGACGAGCACAAGCCCTGCAGCGGGTGACACGCCAAACAAACTGGAGGGTGCATTCCTGCCAGAGGGTATCGTGTCGATGGGAGTGCACTCGACGCCCGACGAGTTGTTTTTCATCGTGCGGGAGAACAGTGGGTCCGCGGGTATCGTGTCGGGATGGCTCGGTGGAAATCAGAAGCGCACACTCGTATCCGCGCTCTCGGATTGGCAGGCCATTTTTCTCCAAGATGGCAGCAAATACCTGGTCCAGAAAGCATCGGATGATGTCGCGGGGTATGCATTCAAAATCACCGGGTCCGGGTCCTTGGAGCGAGTCATGGGGGATTTGCCCGGACTCATCATATTGCCGCGCTCAAACTCGCAGGCGATGCTCTTCAGCACAGCATCAGCCGGCCAGATAGCACTTTTTGCCCGCGTAAATTCGCAGACTTCTGATGTACGGCTTGCCATCAGGACCCTCGCCGAGAAGTGCGTATGGGCGCCCGATACAAGACTGATTGCCTACTGTGCAGTGCCGCAAACCGCACCGAGTGGCACCATCCTCCGTGATCGGTACGACGGTAGTGCACACACCGCAGATGCATGGTGGCGCGTCGATGTCTCTGCAAATACCGCAGAACAAATATATACACCTGAAATATCGGTGGCGCTCGATGTGGAAAACCCGCAGATAAACAGCGCCGGCACTCACATCGCTTTTATGAATGGGACTGACAAGACACTGTGGATGCTAACCCTGAATAAATAGTATGCACGCGCTCCGCATCACGATACAGCTCGCGGTAATCACTCTTGGCGCATGCGCCCTCGCGCTTCTCAGTGTTGATTTCGCGCACGCACAAGGCAGTTTTGTACCACTCGCACCTGCACCATCAGGCTCGAGATTGGGTCAAATCTACACTTCAAACTCTCTGACGGGATTCATCAACGGGCTTTTCACGGCAGCCATCGCGGTGGGTGCGATTCTCGCCGTGATGCGACTCGCTTTCGCAGGATACCTCTACATGACGACCGATGCTTGGGGCCAAAAGGGAAAGGCGAAAGAGGTGATAGGAGATGTCATTATGGGGCTTCTTCTCCTCCTATCTATTTGGCTCATCTTGAGACAGATAAATCCGAAGCTCCTCGACCTCGACATACTACAGAGCCTGAGGCCGACTTCGCAGCTTATTCAGCAAACAGAGAGAGCAACATAGCAGATAGCCCACCTGGTGCGGTGCAGTGTTCAACAAGACCTCGTGATTATTCAGCGGAGTACTTGATGACGACACGCCTGTTTCGTCCCTCGCCCTGTGACTCCGTCTTCACGTTTGGAGCGTCTTGGAGTGTCGTGTGCACAATGAGTCGCTCGTACGCGCTCATTGGAGTGAGTTCTACGTCGTATTGAAATGAACGTGCTCGCTCAGCCATCATCAGCGCCTTCGTCTGTATGTCCCGTATCTGTTTGGCCCGGTAGTCGTTGACGTCGATGAGAAACATCGGCGCCTCTTCACCCGCAGGGAGAGGAGCACGCTTCTCGACAATCTTTTTCACAAGCATATCAATAGCCTGGATAGTGTCCCCATGCATGCCGATGAGCCGGCGGGCATCATCGGTCTCGATAGAGTAGATAGTCTGGCCGGCCATGTCGGACTTCACAATCTTCGAGTATGAAATCCCGAGCGTATCGAGCATTTCTTTGAGGACATCTTCGACTGCATAGGACACTGCCATATGGTGCGCACTATACCTCGTGAGGCGGTAAATCGGCAATACAAAGCCCTCTTACGGCGTGTTCTAATATCACCCCCCTCCGTCCGCGCTCTAGAGCGAGAACGCTATTTGTTACCCCCGAATCGACGGCCCGAAAGCAGCTCCTGTCCTATCATAAAAAGGTTACTGGTGAGCCAATAGAGTGGCGCTGCAGCTGAGATGAAGTACGCGATGCCGGCGACCATGACGGGAAGAATGTACCGCGCCTGAAGATCAAACGTGCGTGCCATCTCTGCAGAGAACGATGCCTCAGCCGCCACCACAGACCCGCGCGGCCCCATAGAGAGTCGCGTGTAGATGAACTGTGAGATGCCCGCAAGTACGGCGAGCACCATACTCTTGCCCGCCATGTCGATGAGGCCAAGGAACTCCATGTTCACGTTTGCGGGTACCGGAACGAACGCGTAGAGAATATCGGCGTTGATGGTCGGCAATCCGCCGTTGGCGAACACGAAGTAGAGTCCGAGTAGAACGGGGAGCTGAATGAGGAGGAGAAGGAGCCCCGCAAACGGACTCACTCCACGCTCGCGGTACAGTGCGAAAATTGCTCGACCCTGTTCTTCCGGCTTGTCTTTGTATTTTTTCTTGAGCTCCTCAATCTCTGGCGCAACACGTTTCATGTCCATCTGCGCCTTGATCGCTTTGCGAGAAAGCGGGAAGAGAATAAAGCGGACGATGATAGTGACTATGATAACGGCGACACCCATGTCGTGCGTTGGGACCACGTCAACAAAGTACACGAGCGCGTTGTATATCGGGTCGTACACGACCGTATGGAAGAGAGTGCGTATCATAGGGTGGGTTGCGGCGTATTGTACCGCCTCGGCTTACCGAGCGCTACGGACCTCGCGCAGTAGTGCCTCGATGTCGTGTGCAAGCTCCTGGTACGTTGCTTTCGCCGCATCTTTCTTTGCAAGAAACAGGTACACGCCAGGTGGCGTCAATTGTGCGCTCTTCTCAAGCACGGCGCGACATCGGCGCCGAATAAGGTTGCGCGTCACTGCTTTCATGGCGACCTTTTTTGACACGACGCACGCAAACTGTGCACTGCCCGTGCGCGATGCCGATATCGACACAGAGAAAAAACCGCCATGTAGACGGCGAGGGGAGCGCAGCTCCCTGATCTCGGCGCCCGTGAGGCGGTTTTTCTTTGGCATCGTTTAAACGGAAGCGGAGAGGCGCTTGCGTCCTTTTGCGCGACGGCGGTTCAGAACCTTGCGGCCCACCGTGGTCGTCGTTCGTGAACGGAAGCCGTGCGCTTTGGCGCGCTTTTGCTTCTTCGGCTGATAGGTTCGTCTCATGTGCGCGACTATACGTTATATAGCGCCAGATTTCAAGCATTTTCACTCCTTACCCATCATTGCAAGAGGGGAGGGGTTTCGTGAGGTGTCGCGCAGGCCGACGGGCCGAGCGGCAGCGCTGCGCGAGCACGCGCAGACAGCGACCTCACGAAACCTCCTCCCGTTTTGCGATGTCCACACCTTGTCCACAGGTTGTAAACATGGTCTCGCGTAGCGCATTCGCTTCCCAGCGCGAGCGACACGCGTATAATGCGTGAGCTTCGAAGACTAATGTACCTATGATGACCAATCGAGAATTATGGCAGAACGCATTGGTCCAAATAGAACTCGGGACGACGCAGGCGTCGTTTAGAACCTGGTTTCGCAATACTGACATCGCAAATCGTGACGGGGGAGTCGTCCAAGTCGCCGTCCCGTCAAAGATTGTAAAGGAGTGGCTGCTTGAAAAACACCACAAGCTTGTTTTGAAGGCACTGCGCAGTCTCGACAACACCATCCGCACCGTTGAGTACGTGGTACACCGCTCCGCGCCGAGCGCCGAGCGAAAAGCTCCGCGCGCCGAGAAGCCCCAAGAGAATGCGTCGTTCGATTTACAATCTCTCTATATAGATAAGCGCGACAACCTGAACCCGCGTTACACTTTTGAGACATTTGTCGTCGGTCCCTTCAACCAACTCGCTCACGCGGCGGCAAAAGCGGTGCTCGATAGACCCGGCCTCACGTACAATCCTCTCTTTATCTATGGCTCCACCGGGCATGGAAAGACACATCTCATACAAGCAGTGGGCAACTACTTCAAGAAAGCGCACGCCAACAAGAAAGTGCTCTATGTCACATCGGAGCGCTTTGCGGTGGATTACATCAACTCCGTGCGTGCGGGACGAGCCAACAACTTCAAAGACCAGTACCGTCAGTACGACGTGCTCATCATGGACGACATCCAGTTCATTGCGAACACAGAAAAGACGCAGGAAGAGCTCTTCCACCTCTTCAACGCACTCCACGACAACAACAAACAAATCGTGTTCTCGAGCGATAAACACCCGTCACTTCTCCCCGGCTTTGAGGAGCGCCTCAAGGGCCGCTTTGCCGCGGGCGTGATTGCTGAGATACCCGAGCCCGACGTGGAGTCACGCATCGCCATCATCAAGGCGAAGATTGAGCAGCACGGCTTCTCAATCCCTGAAGACATCATCCAATACATTGCAGAGAACGTACGGGGCAACATACGCGAACTCGAGGGGGTACTCAATATGATCGTTTGCAAATCGCAGCTCAAGGGAAAGGCAATATCCCACGCCGACGTGCGAGCGCTCATCAAACACAACGTAAAGCCCAATAGAGGTGTCTCTATAGACGAGGTGGTCCGCAGGATAGCGCAATACTACGAAGTGCCGGAGAAGAGCATCTACGAAAAGACTCGCAAAAAGGAGGTGGTGAAGCCCCGTCAAATAATCATGTACATGCTCCGAGAAGAATTTAGTGTCTCGTACCCGTCGATAGGAGAGAAACTTGGGGGTCGTGACCACACCACCGTCATCCACTCGTGCGAGAAGATAAAGGAAGAGATAAAAATGAACAACGCACTCGAGCAAGAACTCGACCACATCCGTACTCTCATCCACGCATAGTGTATGAACACAGCCTTCATTGGTATTTCCGTCGATACACAGCGCGGCGTTGTTCGTGCACCGAAAAAAGTCTCTGTATATCCTGTGGAAAACACGGGGAGAGTGGTCGCACAACTCACGAATAAGTTTGCCGGAAAAGCCATGGCGCGAGTTACCCCCGTTTCATCCCCGCTTCACGCAAGAGTTTTCAACAGGTCACGTACAACTATTTCATCTAGATTCTGCGCGATATTTCCGACTTGTCCCCGCTATACACAGGACTAATAGTAGTAATAGAATATATAAGTAAAAAGTATATGAAGATAACAACAACAAAAGAAAAACTTCTTAACGCGATATTGATGGTAGAGAGAATCACAGGAAAAAAAGAATCTCTCCCGATACTTTCTTGTGTTCTTATCGATACGACGAGTGACATAACACTTCGCGCTACAAATCTTGAAGCCGGTATTGAAGTGACCGTTCCCGGTGAAATATCAGAAAAAGGAGTTGTAGCTGTTTCAGCTACGATACTTTCACAAACTATCCGCTCGATAGGTGGCGATAAAATATCGCTCTCAAGCGAAGAGGGGAATCTTCTTATCGAATCTCGCGGGACCAAGACACTTATAAAGGCAGTGCCTCATGAGGAGTTCCCTGTGCTCTCAAGTGAATCAGGAAAATCAAACGTCTCTCTTTCCAGAGAGCGACTCATTCACGGTATTCAATCGGTTTCATACGCTGCATCACCTTCGATGATTCGGCCGGACCTCGGAAGTATCTATATTTCTATCCAGGATGGTTCGATGGTCTGTGTCGCGACCGATTCGTTTCGTCTCGCCGAGAAGGTGGTTTCTGAGACCGGTTCTAAGACGTCGGATGAACTCCTTATCCCTCTCAAGCATGCACTCGAGCTCGTCCATGTACTCGAAAAACTCGATGATGAGAAGATTTCACTCTCGGCCGATGATTCACAGCTTGTTGTTGTGGGCTCCGGGACACGGTTTGTATCTCGTGTGGTCGATGCCACATTCCCCAACTATAAAGAAATTATTCCGAAAAAGTTTACGACTGAGGCCACAATGCTCAAAAATGACCTTGGTGAGATGCTCCGCAAAGCACGCGTGTTTTCAGGGAATGAGATGCACGTGGGCCTCCATGTGTATCCGAAGAAAAAGATTTTTACTGCGACCGCGCGTAGTGCTGATGTAGGTGAGATGTCCGACTCTATCGATGCGGCCCTCTCAGGAGAGGATCTCGATATCAATTTCCACATAGGATATCTCGCCGACTGCCTGAGCTCTATCGCATCAGATTCTGTGATACTGAGTTTCTCCGGTGCAGGCCGTCCACTCGTGATTCGTGGTGTTTCGGATAGCAATTTCACATACCTGGTGATGCCACTCAACCGATAGTCGTACAGGATACGACGTTACTGAATTGTGAGAGGCACGCTCGTCACTTCTGATTGGCCTGTGAGCGTCTGTGCGACCGCTTGCAGCATCGAAGGCCCATATATCGTCGGTACATACGTGATGGCATACGGCGGCTGCGTAGCGGAGCCTATAAGCTGTCCGTTGAGGTAGTACGCAATAGAAACTATGTTCTGCGGATTCGGATAGTACGCAGAGATAGCGAGAGGCGTCCATGCGGGAGCAAAGCTACCAGGTGCGGGGGTGAGGATTCGGAATGCCCCGCTGTCAGTTGCTGGGGTAGTCGAGCTCAGCGAGAGCTGGCCCGCTGCCCACATCTGCACAGGTGCATCCCAGTACGCGAGCTGCCTGTCGCCACGAGAGGTGCCGCCGGAGCGCGGGGAATCTTTGTTGACCCAGTAGAGAATCTCGTGCACGCCCTGCCCAGGGTCGCTATTCCATACACCACGGAGGACTGGAGGAAGCGCATCGCGCTCAGGCTCAGGAGAAGGCTCTATGAAGTCCCCCGCAGGGTATTTCTCCATCGCGTACTCCATAAACTCGTGCCACATCGGCGCGATGATAAACGCGGCGATACGTTTCTCGAGAGGCTCATTGTCGTTGTTGCCAGCCCATGCCCCCACGGTCATATGAGGCGTGTAGCCCATTATCCAGACATCCCAGTAGTCGTTGGTGGTACCGGTCTTCGCGGCGACATCTTCACCAGGGAAGTAGAGCGGTGAGTTGGCGCCAAATTCCGGTGTGCGCGCGACGTTGTCTGAGAGGATGTCGCTAATCTGCCGTGCTGTTTGAGGATCGAGTGCGCGCGATTCTTCCTGTTTGAATTCTTCAAGTACGTTGCCCTTCATATCTTCGACGCGAAGTATCGCTGTGTGCGGATTACGCATGCCGTCATTGGCGAACACCGAGTACGCGCTCGTAAGCTCAAGGAGTGTCACATCGCCGCCGCCCAGTACGAGCGAGAGACCGTAGTTGGAGACATCGACGAGTGTGGTGATACCGACACGCTCTGCGACAGAGACAGCTTCTTTGACGCCCACGAGATAGAGAGTTTTCACTGCGGGTACGTTGAGCGACTGCGCGAGTGCCTCGCGGATAGTGATGGGTCCTTTGAAATTACCGTCGAAACTTGTTGGCGCGTAGCAAGGTGGTGTCGAGTTGAGTACATCTTGCGGAGCGCAAACGGTTGAGAACTGGGTGGGGAGATCGAAGAGCATGGTCTCTGGCGTGTATCCTTTTTCGAGCGCCGCTGCGTAGACGAATGGTTTAAATGCGGAGCCCGGTTGTTGGTGCGAAGTCGCTACGTTGACCTTGCCGTCTATAGTGTCGTCGAAATATCCCCGTGAGCCGACCATCGCGAGGACCTGGCCCGATGTCGGGTCTATCGCGACCATACCTTCGTTTGATGCATTGAAATTGGCCTCCATGCCAGGCGCATACTTGCCCACGACATCCTCCGCTTTTTTCTGGAGGTCGTAATCAAGTGTCGTAATCGCGCGGAGGCCCTCGCGGTTGACCGCATCGACACCATACTTACTCTCGAGATATTCGCGGACGTAGAAGACAAAGTGCGGTGCCTTTATTCCTGCCTCCGCCTCGTCTTTAAACTGCACCTCTTCACTCGCGGCCTCGTCGTGCTCCTCTTGCGAGATGAATCCATGTTCGAGCATTTTTGCGAGCACCAGGTTTTTCCTGCGCTCGAGGAGGTCACGGTTGTTGCCATAGGGAGAGTAGCGCGTAGGAGCTTGCGGAAGTGCCGCAAGGTATGCCGCTTGAGCGAGGTCGACATCGCTCGCGTCTACCCCGAAGAAATACTGGCTCGCTTCTTGTATGCCGTATATTGTCCCCCCATACGGATTCTCATTGAGGTACGTCGCGAGTATTTGGTCTTTTGTATAGATGCGCTCCAAGCGGATAGCGAGAATGATTTCTTTTATCTTACGTGTGACCTTCTTGTCCTGTGTGAGAAGCGCATTTTTTACTACCTGCTGTGTGATGGTCGAACCGCCCTGGCCGCCGAGGAGGTCGCCGGTGGTGAGGTTGATCCATATTGCGCGGGCGAAGGCGAGCGGGCGGAAACCGAAGTGTTCATAAAATGATGCGTCTTCGATGGCGATAGTCGCTTTTTGGATATAGGGAGAGATGCTATCGAGCGGCACCGCGGTGCGTCGCATCGAGCCGTGCACATCGTAGAGCACGATGTTGCCCGTGCGGTCGAAGATCTTTGTCGATTGCGCGACCGCTCGATTCTCGAAATTGTCTATCGAGGGAATAGGCGTGAATGCAGCCCACGCGATGACACTTCCCAGCCCGAAAAATCCAAGCGCGATGAGGCCGATGAGCGAGAGCTTGAGCCACTCAGGGAGACGAGAGAAAAGGCGAACGGTGCGCCTGTAAAGCCGCTTTATATTCATAGAGATACCTGCATTTTAGCGCTAATTTGCCTTTGAATGAAGCGCTTTCGCTGCAAGCATCTTGTACATCGCCAAATGCGTGACGCCGACCGCTATCGCATCGTATTCATCGTCTAGACGCACAGGCTTCTCAATCTTTACAAGCGCATGAAGCATCTTTATCACCTGCTTTTTGTCAGCACCGCCAAAACCTGCCGCAGCCGCTTTCACCTCGGAGGGCGAGTACTCAAATACGGCAAGTGACGATTCTCCTGCGATGGAGAGGATGGCGCCGCGCACTTCGGCGACGCGCAGACCCGTCGTACGACTTTTTGCGAAATACAGTTTCTCCATCGCAAGACAATCCGGCGCATGTGAGCGGATAAGTCGACGGCACTCGGCAGCTACCGTGTTGAGACGCTCGGTAAATTCCGTGGTCGGAGATGTCTCGATGCAGTCGGAATAGAGGAGGACGTCGGTAGCACCTTGGCGCTCTACGACGGCGACACCGCACCGGCCGTAGCCCGGGTCGATAGCAAGGACCTTCATAGAGAGAAGTGTAGCACCGCGAAGTGGTACGATACGGAGATGCAGCCGTCGAAACTCCGTAGCGCGCTCTTTTTGCGCAATCTCGTGTTTGGCGTCGAGGATGGTCTCGTCTCCACAGTTGGTCTGCTCTCCGGAATTGCGATTGCAGGCGTCGACCGCGACACGATTTTCCTGACGGGTGTCGTACTTATTTTTGTCGAGGCGTTCTCCATGGCAGCAGGAAGCTTTCTCTCGGAAGCGTCAGTAGAAGAGATGGACGGCGGTACCGACGACACGAGAGGCTCACTCGCTGCGGGCGCCATTATGTTTGCATCGTATTTCGTAGCGGGCTTTGTGCCGCTCTTCCCGTACGTGATCTTCGGTGTCTCGGATGCGTTTTGGATATCAATCATCTCTTCGGTCTTCGTCCTCTTTGTCCTTGGATACTGGAGTGCGATGCACACGAAGAAGCCGTGGCGTAAAGCACTGCGCATGGGTCTCGTTGGCGGACTTGCGATACTCGTCGGTGCCGCGTCAGGAAGCTTCCTTTCATAAAAAAGAAATGCCCGACATGAAGTCGGGCTTTCGAATCTCCTCTGCGTCGGGGCTTACCGTACGCAGAGATTCATCTTGATGGCGGTCACGTCGAACCCGAGGATTTTGCCGCGCTCGGTGGCAATCACGGGCACGCCACGTCGTGCGATTTCGCGGACCTCCTGGTTGTCGGTCTTTTCGACGTCGATTTCGAAAAAGTCGACACCGATTGCCCTAAGGTACCAACGAGCAGCGTGACACTGCGAGCACCAGGTAGTCATGTAGAGCACGACTTCCTGTGTCTGGCAGTGTGCCGTCTGCGCGGAAGCACTGCCCAAGCTCAGCATGGTCGCCAGAATGGCGACGAGAATAATACGCATGACAGCGTCTCCATCTAGAGGGAACTGCTTACATAGTACCATATTTCAGCGGAAAAAGCAAGTCCCGGCAGCCCACTATTCTGCCCATATATGAAGCCAAAAAAACGGACCGTCGCGGTCTGCGACGGCCCACCCCGCGGGGTCTCCTACGCGGCCAAACGCCGCTCGACGATGCTCATGGTGTCTTCGAATTCATGCACGAGCATGTGGTACTTCTCGGCCAGGGGCAGGATGAAGTCTTTCGTCTCGGAGAGCTTCCTCCGGATGCGTGCCTCGTCTTGTCCCCAGATCGTGATGATGTTGTGAAGTCGCTCGGGCAGCTTCACGCAGAGCGCCTTCCTCGGCGCTTTGCTGAGTCGGCGATGATATCGGCGGTCGATATCGTCGGACGTCTCGTGGCCTCCGTTGGCGACAGGCTTGGTGACCCACCAGACGAGATTCGCAATCTTCCTGTTGAACTCCGCCGCAATGCGGTTGAAGTTCCACTCATCGGGGCAGTCCTCGATGCAGTCGTGCATGAGAATCGCACAGATGATGTTGGCGTTGCGGACCCGCATGTACACGATGGCAATCAGCGCGCTCACCCGGAGATGTTCGAAATACTGATCTCCGTTGTCGCGCATCTTGTTGCGGAAGCTCCGCTCCATCGCGTCGTAGGCGCGCTCGATGAGCAGGTACTGCTTGCTCAAGCACGGCCAAATTTCGCCGATGCGGGCGAAGAACGACTCTTTCGTCGCCGCCTTGTCGAGCACTCCTGCAAGTTTTTCCTCGAGCCACCGGGGCAGGTTGGTCCCCGACAGCAGTTGCTTCTTGGATTCTTTTTGGCGCGTACTCGCGCGGGATTGTATACCCGAATGGCTCTGTGCCATGGTGTCCTCCCGTCATGCCAAAATGGCTGCGGCGACCATAGCACTGAGTGACCTATGAATCAATGTTCACGCAGCGTTGGTGTGTACCTCTTCCACATCGTCGTACGCATCGATTTCTTCGAGAATTTTCATGAGTGCCTCGTTCTCGCCTTCGGTGAGCTCCACGGTCGTCTTGGGTTCGTACCCTTCGGCGGTCTTTTCAAAGGCCCACATCGCTGAACCGGGGGAAGCAAGCGCGATGCCGTTTTTACTGAGTAGGTGTTTTATCTCCTGCGCCGTCCTGTTGCGGCTATCGGTGAGGACATCTATCAAGATAGCGGCGCCGCCCGGACCGTACGCTTCGTACGTAATGCTCTCAAGCGCAGCCGAATCCGCCGCGATACCTTTTGCCACGGCGCGGTCGATAGTGTCTTTGGGCATGTTTGTTTTCTTGCCGCGCTCAATCGCTGCGCGGAGGCCCGGCGCATTCACATCGCCCTTCGCCAGCTTGCTCTCTACCGCGATGCGCTTACCCATCTTGCCCCAGAGGTTGCTCTTGGCTTTGTCGGCAGCGCCTTTCTGTCTTTTTATTTGCGCCCATTTGTTGTGACCGGACATGAGAGTAGGGTATAGGGGAAGGAAAGAAAATGCAAAATACTCCGGTGGGGTGCGTAGAATCCTTGTGTAATGGGGCGCGAGGAGTAGGCTTCCACCCAGGTCTCCCGGCCGGGAGCTCAAAAAGACTTGTGAGGCCGCAATGCTTGCAATCCATCTTGCCGGAAACGGCCACCTGATGCTGACTGCCCCCGATGGTGCTACGCCATCGGACGAACAAATTCGTGCCGCCGCTTCCCGGATTTGTCCGGAAAGTAAACTCGAAGTTCTCAATCGTGGGTTCGGGGGAGGAGTCGTCTTCGATTTCCCCGACTCGTCGCCCGTGGATCACGCGCGTCTCCTGCTGCATCTCGACGCGCACCACATCGAGTAGTACTCGCCTGCGTTGGTATTGGTATTGCGTAACCGCCCATGAAAATGGGCGGTACTCTTTTTATATACGTGCTGAATACACAGATTTTGCAAAATACTCCTTGTGCTCTTGCTCGCTGGCGGTACGCTTTGTGTAGGTCTCCCAATCGGGAGCTGAAAAAAGTGCGAGGTAGCCATGTCTGCAATCCGCGCTATCGACGACCAGGCGCCCGACTCGAACGTTTCAATACTGCCGAAAGCAAATCTCGGACAGGCAGCGACCCAGGTCAGCTCCAGCTCCGAGACCGACGTGTTCGGGTACGATCCTGATGATACGGATATCATCGATCTCCCCGGTTCGTCCGTCGGACGATTGCACCTGCTGCGATACCTCGACATCTGAGTCGAGACGAACTCCACCGGAGTTTACGGAACCGCTCACGAAAGTGAGCGGCCCCCTTTTGTGGTGTGTGCCAAAAAGAAAAGGCGGCCGCGATGCGGTCGCCCTCGAGTCTCGAAGCCCTGCGGAGCTCACGCTCCTTGGAATGCGTCCGCTACCACCTCCTCGCGCTGCGGCGGCTCCCAGTGGGCCGGCATCACGTTGCATGACGCGAAGTAAAATCCGCAGACGAAAAATATCGTGCCGAATATATTGCACACGTTGCCCATAATCGGTGTGAAGGGAAACACATTTACGATATTGAAGAGAAGCAGGAACGCAGGCACCACCCTGAAATACCAATGCGCTTTCGCGGGGTTCATGTGGTGCGGTCGCGTGACCACCAGATGCTCAGCATTCGAGAGCGACATCATCACGCCGAGCCAAGCGAGCCCCATGAGGGGGCCGAAGAATCTCAAAAGCGCCGGCTCCGTGAGTCCCCATCCGAGAGTGTGACACAGTGCTCCCAGCGTGTAGCCCGTGCGCGAAAGGTCGAAGCAGTTGTACCCGAATCGATACTCGATACGCCATGCAAACGGTTCGGCGATTTCGTTGATGATGCGCTCGTCAGTGCGTGCAAAGAAGCCCATGGATTCCTCCCCGATTCACTGCGGGGAATATGGCATGTGCGAGACTGGCCTGTCAAAGGCAGTGTTTATGCACAGGGATATCCACATACTTATACACTGCATATCCACTCGAAATCCCCCGAAATAGGGGAAAGTGCTCGATGTGCATGATTGCGCACGCATATATACTCACTTTATCGATGCGCTTTACCGTGCGTCGGTCGCCACCGAGAGACAAGTAGAAATACTTTTCTCCTCGGAGGCAGTTCCCTGGGTAAGTCCATGCGCAAGCTAGAGACAATGCGGGAGCAGTCGGTCAGAGCATTGAGGTGATAGCTGTAGTACGAGGAGATCGTATCAAGCCGGACTGGAGGTATCATTCATCCGAAATGGCCGAAAACGAAAAGGGTCTCCGCAAGGAGACCCTTTTCGCTACCGTGCGTGTGCATTCATTGTACAGACCGCATGTGAGGGGACACGCTGCTTATCCCCACACACGCCCGGCCTCAATTTGATGGAAGATAGTTTGGAACATGTGCAGCACCTCTTCGACTCTTCGGGGTTTTGGATAGCTTTTCGTTTTGATCGCAATATTTTCGATACCGTCGGCAACTGGGTAGGGTGGCTTCCTTTTGAAGATGACCACGCTGAGGTCCACGACACCAAGGGTACCTACCTCGGCCACATCTATCCCGGCAATCGCTTCTATCGTAATTTCAGATTCATTCGCCGCGAGGCTATCGAGAAGCCCTCACGCCCCGCCTACATCCGCCGCCAAACATTCCCCGGCTCTATCGGCCCTTCACGGCTCCCCATCGGCTGCAGCGACATCCGTCTAAGCGCGCATGTGTGAGCTAAGGAGCGCGGCCCTGATTACTTCTCGGCGCTGAATCTTCCGCAAATCTTCATGGAGAGAGGGTTAGGCTGAGGGCTTACGATAACTTCTTATCTCCATGACAACCGATGATTCGCAAAAAGGTGTAAAGCCTCTCTACAGAGGCACGCAGGTAGTGTGGTACATATTCTCAGTCGTCGAAGTGCTCCTGGTATTCCGCTTCTTGCTCAAGCTTCTTGGTGCAAATCCGGAGGCAGGATTCACCGCGTTTATTTACACGCTCAGCTATCCGCTCGCTGCACCATTTCTCTATGTGGTGCGTTCGACACAAGTATCGGGAAGTGTGTTTGAATGGACCACTCTGCTCGCCATGCTCGTGTATTGGATAGTCGCCTGGGGGATTGTGCGCCTGTTTGTTATGGGCAAACCAGTTTCACGCGCAGAGGCCAACGTGAAGCTCCAAGCGCAAGACGTCGCATAGCGACTGCTCAAAAAAATTCTTGTCCGCACGACAGTTGCCTCGATTGCACTTTCTGCTATGGTCGAGGCGGATATACCAGGTCTCGAACATGGTCATGAGGGAGAACCGCGATGAGGAAATGGGGAACGACACAGCTAGGCTGGGGGCCGCACCGCAGTGTGGCGGGAGGACGAATTCAACGTAAGCTTTCCCGCCTGAGCGTCCGCGGGAAGTCACTTCCCGATGATTCCGGTCTAAAGGCCATTTTTGACGCGGTCGTCGCAGGCCGTGAGATTCAGATCGTAGAGCGCGACAGTCGATCGGTGACGCTCGAAGCTCCAGACGATGACGCAGTCTGGAACCTGCTCTTGCCGAAAATTGCGGAAGCCATCGACGCTCCGGCAATTGCGGAAAGAAAGGCACGGCAGCAGACACGGCGTAGACGGCATTGAAGAAATGCCAAGGAGAGCGGGCCTCGTGCCCGCCTTTTTCTTTGGGAAAGTCCCGGAAGGGCGCGTTAAGCGATCAATTTCTTTTGGCCTGAGCCTGGCTTTTCGATGCCGAGATGTGCGTACCCCTTTTCCGTCACGGTGCGTCCCCGAGGAGTCCGTTCGATGAGACCGGTCTGCATGAGGTAGGGCTCGTTGACCTCTTCTATCGTCGCCTCTTCCTCAGAGAGTGCCGCTGCAATCGTCTTGAGTCCCACGGGACCGCCGCCAAACTTTTCGCAAAGCAGTGTGAGGATGTCGCGGTCGGTCTGGTTGAGACCGATTTCATCTATCTCAAGAAGTGCGAGTGCCTTTTTCACCGTCTTGATGTGGAGCGTCTCTTCGCTTACCGCGGCGAAGTCTCGCGCGCGCTTGAGGAGATAGTTGGCGGTGCGTGGCGTGGCGCGTGAACGACGCGCGACTTCGAGAAGTGAGTCGGCATCCATCTCGATGCCGAGGATTTTTGCAGAGCGACGAAGTATTTCTGCTATCTCGGCATCGGTGTAGTACTGCAATCGGAATGTGCCGCCGGAGAATCGCGAGCGCAGCGGCGCGGAGAGCATCGATATTCTTGTTGTTGCAGCAATCAGAGTGAAAGGAGGGAGCTCGAGCTGCACCGTGCGCGCAGCGGGGCCTTTGCCGATGACGATATCGAGCACGCCCGCTTCCATAGCAGGATAGAGGACCTCTTCTATAGTGCGATTGAGGCGATGTATCTCGTCGATAAAGAGGACATCACCCGGTGAGAGGTTGGTGAGGATGGATGCGAGGTCGCCCACGCGCTCTATCGCAGGGCCCGATGTGCTGCGCAGGCTCGCACCAATCTCTTTTGCCATGAGATGTGCGAGCGTGGTCTTACCAAGACCCGGTGGACCATAGAGGAGCACGTGCTCTGGCTGATGATTGCGCCCCTTTGCGGCGGTGAGGAGGATGCGAAGGTTCTCTTTGATAGCCTCCTGGCCCACATATTCTTTCCACGAATCAGGGCGAAGCGCCTGGTCGAGGCTGCGGGGCGACTTTTCTATCTGTTTGTGTTCGGTATCGGTCATACGGAGGCTCTACGAAGCCCTGAGGAGGGGAGCGAAGAGGCTGCTTGACAAATGGCTCTAATATGCTATATTGGAGAGAGAAGCGGAATCAACCCCGCTTTTTCCTTTTGTAGAGACGCATAGCTTCGGGCAATGGTGGTTTTTCCAAGGACGTGGTGGCGCCGCTGCCACTATCCTCAGGTCCAGACTGCAACATTCGCCAGAATGCATTGCCCGAAATTGTGCGTCTCCAACTCCTGTTTGCAATCTAACACCGCATTGCGCTCGCGCAATGCGGATTTGTGGTCTAAACATATGCACCTGCGTGCGGTGGAGTGCGCCTGCGCGCTGCTATGATTGCGATACATGCCCACAGCAAAGAAGCAGTCGGCCAATTGGCGCATCGCCGCAGTACACGCCCTCATCGTCGGGCTTGCTGTACCGTTTGTCGGCGGTTTGGCGCTCACTTTTTTCTACTATTACGCGCTTCCAGTGCTCACCGATACGACATATCTCCTGCTCGGTGTGGGCGAGACGATGATGCTGACTTTCATCGGCGTCGTACTGGGTGCGAAGTATATTCGTAGAAAATATCGAGTCTCCGACGCATCGTCCATCGTAAATCTTTCGACCGCATACGTCGTCGTGCTCACGGGTCTGTGGATGAGCGCCGATATGTTCTTCCTCTCGCAGCTTGCAGAAGTGCCTACTATCGAGATGGCAATCGCGTCCGCCGAGTCCGCTCTGGGAATCTTGGTGTTCTATTTCGCGAGTAAAAAATACATTCGCGCAAACTAGCGAATCAATATATTAAAAAGATTTCAGGCGCCGCTTCGAAAGAAGCGACGCCCGTTGTACATGTCGTCGATGCCGCGTCAGGCGGCGATGGCGATGCGTTCGCTCGTATACATCACGCGCTGCGTGAGCCGGCGTGCGGAGTCCTCGGCGGCGAGGATGTCGAGCCAGGCCTTGGTCAGGGCGGCGTACTCGGCGTCGGCGCCGCTGGTGCCATGGCTGTAGGCGTAGAAGCCCAGATCGGCGGCCTGCTTGTAGGTCTCGAGCAAGCGGCCCTTGCCCATGTTGGCATTGAACGAGCCGTAGACCTGACCGACGACGCACCCGCAGTCGTACTTGATGTCGAGCGAGCCGCCGTCAATCCTGGAGCGCCAGCCGGGTTCGGTGTTGTCCATGAACGCGATGCCGGCCATAGCGCGCTCGTGCACGGTCGGTCCGGAAGAAGCGATTTGCAACATCTTGCAGTCCCTTTCCTGGTTGCGGGGGCTCCTAGACCCTCCAATCAAATTAGTAGCATCCCCGGGAATATCCCGCAATCATTCCGCGCACCTACGAAATCGTCTCAAGCATGACCTCATTGTTGAGGTTTTGTAATCTAAAAAGAATAGGGCGCCGGCAGAGTGCCGGCGCCTGATTTCGTCCACCTGAGGTCAGAGAGACCTGCGCAGATGCGCTTCCCAGAAGGACTGAAGCGTGCCGTACATGGTGTTGGGATCGTTCTCATCCCTCGCAAGCCCGTAGGCGATGCCGATGCGATACGACATGTCGGCGCTGAGCAGAGCATCAGCAAACGTGAGGCCCTCCTGGCTGATGATCAGCGCCTTGAGCCTATCCACGTCCTGGAACATTCCCGTGCGGTGCGCCGTCTCGACGACGGCAAGCATGCACTTGTGCGGGTCGGCCATGACGAGAGGGCAGCGAGATGCGACCTGCCGCCACCACGGCCGCTTCGTGTCGAAGTGGTTCGCAATACCTCTCAAGACACGGCGCCTTGCAAGGCGGTTTTCGGCTTCCTTCGCTTGAACAGCGTTCATCGAGAATCTCCCTTGTGCTGCGTACTACGAGCAGTGAATAGTAGTATCACCGGGGCTGAGGTAGGTCAACGCTACGAAATCGTCTCAAGCATGACCTCGTCGTTGAGGTCGACGACGCGGGAGAGTTCGTCGTACGAGGTGACACCTTGGAGTATCTTCACCGCACCGTCTTGTGACATGCGGCGGATTTTCTGATGCTTCGCTGCGGCCCAGATATCGCGTTCGCTCGATGAGTGGCGCACGCACTCTTCTATTTCTTTATCCATAAGAATCACTTCCACTACGGCGATGCGTCCTTTGTATCCGAGGCCGCCGCATTTGTCGCAGCCTTTGGGGAGCCACATGGTGTCGCGATTTTGCGGGAGCTCATCGGCGTGCGGTATGTGCGCGAGGAGCTGCTCCATCTTCGTCTTGATATCGCCGGTAATCGGTGTCGGTACGCGGCACACGGGGCAGAGGCGGCGCACGAGGCGCTGCGCCATCGCGGTCGTGAGAGCAGCGCCGAGGATGTCCGGCGCGACACCCATATCGACGAGGCGGGGGAATGTACCTGCTGCATCGTTGGTGTGTAGCGTGGAGAACACGAGGTGACCGGTAAGCGATGCGTTGACCGCCGTCGAAGCGACTTCAGCATCGCGGATTTCGCCGACCATGATGATGTCGGGGTCTTGGCGGAGTGTGGAGCGGAGGCCCTGTGCAAAGGTGTAATCCCGTGAGACTTGTGTCTGCACGATACCGGGCAGGTGGTATTCGACCGGGTCTTCGATGGTGACTATCTTTATTTCCGGTGAGTGCACTTGGCGCAAGAATGCGTAGAGTGTCGTCGTCTTACCGCTGCCGGTCGGTCCTGTGTTGAGAATCATACCGTTGGGCTTTGCGATTTCTTTCGCGAAAATATCCATGAGGTATTTGTCGAAGCCGAGCGCTTCCATCGGGAGTGCAATCGTCGTCGGGTCGAGGAGGCGCATGACGATAGTCTCTGCGTACGAGCCTGGGAGTACCGATGCGCGTATTTCGACTTCTTTACCACCCACCACGATAGAGAAGCGGCCGTCTTGTGCCGCGTTTTTGATGTTGAGCTTGAGGCCCGAGAGCAGCTTGAGGCGGCTCGACACGAGTGAGTATGTGGCGGCGTCAAACATGAGCACCTCCACGAGCACGCCGTCGAGGCGATAGCGCATACGCACACCTTCTTCTTCCGGCTCGAGGTGCACGTCGGATGCACCGAGCGCGAGTGCGCCGGCCATGATGATTTCGAGCACGCGTGAGATGCGGTGCGCGTCTTTGCTGCCCGTGTGGCTCGCAATCTCTGTCTTTACATCCTGGAGCGTCTTGAGCTTCTCAAGCATTTGTTGAATCGTCTCGTTGGAGAGGGTGAGGATGCCTGCTTCCGTCTCGGTCGCGTATGAAAGGTCGTGAAAGCGGTCCCACGCGTGTTCGAGCGAGGCCTGAGAGACGATAAAGCGCCGCACCTCGTAGCCGAGGCGTTCGATAGTCTGGAGCGACTTGAGCGAATCCTCGCGCTCTGGAGCGCGCATTCCTACGAAAATGATTTTATTCACCTTGCGAAAAGGGGCGATCTCCACCGCGCGCGCCTCGTCCTCAGGTACGAGCTTGAGCGCATCGGTATCGATGGATTTGCTCGTAAGGTCGACGTACTCGACGCCGTATCGATGCGAGAGCATCTCGGCGAGCTGCTCCTCCTCTTTTGCGCGCAGCTCAGTCAGGCGCTCCGCTGCTTTCTTGTCGTTGAACGTCGCCATGGCGCTATTGTAACGCACTTCGCTCGTGAACGAGGTGTTACAATTTGCTCATCTATATGAGTGAGGCCCCCAAAAGAGAACGACGTTTGAGCACTGAGCCTCACGAAGAATTTGGATTGGGTCACGAAGCGCCCGTGAGCGACTTGGTGAGTGTTAATCGGAACGGAGAAGAGGTCTGGGTACATCCCGACGAAGTGGCGCAAGTGCTGAGTGACGCCAAAAAGGCACCTTCTCCCAGTGAGTCGGGACCATCGCCTGACTCGAAGCGAACGGGACCCGAAATCCCCGCCGGAAAGAAGCCGAGAGAAGCGTTTCTGAGTGGGGTGCGTGAAGTCGGTCGCAACTTTGGACCCGGCGGACACAAGGTAAAAGACGAGAGCGTCTTTAGGGCGGCACTCGGGAAGTATGCCGACTACCGTACACGGTGGGGAGGCGCGGAAGCGTTTGCCGCGGCCGTGAACGATCTCGAAGTTGACGATGTGAAAGCATTCCGCGAACGCACTACGGAGCTTGAACAGGAGCTTGCCGATAAAAACCTCTCCAAGCCCGAAGCACCGGAAAGTTCGACGAACTCTCGCCCAGGAGAAGCGCCTGACGCTACAGGGCGCATGACAGAAGAGGAGCTGCTTAAAGGTCTTGAGGGACTATCGGAGCCAGAGGCAGCGTCCAATACCATCCCGCCCCACTTCGAGACAGCATATAAGCGACTCGTAGAGAAATTTAGAAAAGATGGAACGCGTCGTGAGGATCAAATACCGCTCGCATCGAGAGGTGTGATTGGGAATAGTGAGTACGCAGCGTTCAAAGCATTCGTCGACGAGCGAGACGCAGCGGCTGAGCGAGCAAAACAGGCAGCAAAGAGCGCGAGAAAAAGCGATGGCGGAAGTGCGGGAAAAGAAAAGGGTCCTGCACCGAAGGAGTCGGCCAAAGACAGAGATGCGCGACTCGCGGTTCTCGCCGACGATTTCGACAAGAAGGCCGGAGCCGATAATTCGATCGCTATGGACTTGTTTCAAGACATCGACGCGACACTCTCAGATGAAGAGAGAGGTATCTTTATCGAAAAAGTACGAGGCCTCGGCTGGAAAATAAACGGCGATGTCCATCAAGTGCCCGGAGCTCTCGAGCTCATACCGCTTGGTAACACGGCAGAGAAGCTTACCGAAGCGCTCGGAGCGCCAGCAGGTAAAGTCGACGGGATTCCGTTTTGGGTACTTGAAAATGGTGATGGCGTAATGCTCAGTGGTGGCCCGCAAGAGGGGCGCTATCCGCAGCGATATCAAGACGGTGGGTTCTCGGAAATCCGGGGCTCACTCTATGAATACAAAGACGGGAAATTCCGAAAAATAAGTGAAAAAGAAGTCGCGGCGCGTCGTGCTGCTGCTATCGCCGTAAATGAGCAAGACAAGGCTGCGTCGAAAGAGCAGCTAAGAGAAAAGGCTAAGCGAGAGCGTACACAACCAGAGCCGGAAAGAGATCGCATAGAGCCAGAGGAGCGCGCGGCTGAGCGACCGGCACGCGACGAAACTCGTAGGGAGCGCCCTGAGGCGCGCAGGGAGGAGCGCGCCGAGAGGGAAAGCTCAGAGAAATCGCGCTCGTTTGAGGAGGCGCTCAAGATATTTGTGAAGACCTACAGCAAAGAAAAAAGAAATGCGGGGAGAGCCTTCCGCGATGCGATAAGCGGCTTGTCGGACAAAAATAGAAAGAGACTCATCGAATTTGCCGTCGAGACCACTGATATACCACGCCCAATTCTCGAGCGCATACATCGTGACGTCGGTGATGAGAGCGAACGTGACGAAAGTAGCGATGGAGTAGCGCGCCCGGCACCGGTAGAGCGTGAAGTCGACAGGATGCTCTCCGGTCGCGCGCAGCCACGTGTGAGCGAGCGTAGGGAATCACGAGAGAGTGAAAATATCGACGACGAGATAGATAGAATGCTCGGACTCAAATAGCGGTGAGCGCGTTTGATATGCTGTGCGGATGACTCGCACTATCAAGACTCGTGAAGAGATGCTCGCTTTCGCGGGTGAGACCATCGGCCCGCTCGCGCCGAGAGTGCTCGCGACAGTCATCACGCTCTCTGGTGAGCTTGGCGCTGGGAAAACCACGTTTGCTCAGGGCGCTGCTCTTACCTTGGGAGTCACGGAGACCGTACAGAGTCCGACCTTTGTGCTCGAAAAGATTTATGCTCTCGAAAATCAGAAGTTTACGCACCTTGTCCATATAGACGCGTATCGCCTCAAAAGTGCGCACGAACTCCGGGTGCTGGGGTGGGAAGAGCTCGCGCGCGAGCCCGGCAACCTCATACTTATAGAGTGGCCCGAGCGCGTGGCCGAATGTATGCCGAAAGACGCCATCCGTCTGCGGTTCGACATCGACGGGGATGCGCGTATCATCACGATTAATGACGGCCAAAAAAACAGTTAAACGGGAGCCGAAAGGTGAGAAACCGGAGTCTGAGCGACAAAGCAGGCTCGTGATTCTCGACTCGCACGCGATACTCCATCGCGCATACCATGCGCTGCCGGATTTCTCTTCGAACAAGGGTGAGCCGACAGGCGCGCTCTATGGTCTCATCCTCATGCTCCTTAAAATCGTGTCAGAGCTGAAGCCGGATTACATCGTGGCCGCGAGAGACCTGCCGGGCCAGACGGTGCGGCACGAGATGTTTGAAGCATACAAAGCCAAGAGGGTAAAAGCGGAGGATGAGCTGATTGCGCAGCTCATTCGCGCACCAAAAGTATTCGAAGCCTTTGGCGTACCCGTGTACTCATGCGAGGGGTACGAGGCCGATGACGTGCTCGGCACGATTGTGAAGCAGGTGAGTCAGCGCTCCGACCTCGAAGTGATTATCGCATCGGGCGATATGGATACACTCCAGCTTGTGGGCCCGCGCACGCGCGTATTCACGTTGCGCAAAGGTCTTTCAGATATTGTCATGTACGACGAGCAGGCGGTGGTAGATAGGTACGGATTTACTGCGGCGCAGGTGGTGGATTACAAGGCGCTTCGAGGCGACCCGTCCGACAACATCCCCGGCATCAAAGGTATCGGCGAGAAGACTGCGACCGAGCTCATCAAAGAATTCGGCACACTCGAATCAATTTATCGTGAGCTCGAAAAAGGTCCCGAGGCTCTCGAGAAGCGCGGCGTGAAGCCACGCATCGTGCAATTGCTCCTTGCGGGCAAGTCCGATGCGGCATTTTCGAAGCAACTGGCGACAATCCATCCTGAAGTGCCAATACACTTCGAACTTCCGAAGCGCCATTGGCATATCGAGGACCATGCCGGTACCATCGTGCCGATTCTCGACGAGCTCGAATTCCGAGCGCTCAAAGAGCGTTTGCGCGAGTCGCTCAAGATTGTGGCTGAAGAAAAGCCCGCGGATTTTTCCGGCAAGGAAGTCGACACGCAAGCACTGCAGGAGACATCGATCGCGCTCTGGCTATTGCGCAGTGACCTCACCACGCCCGATGTGCAAGATATTTTGAATTTTGCGGGTACCGACGATTTTGAAAAGGCGCGCGAATCGATTTTCAAGACACTCCGTGAGACGGGGGAGCTCATCGCGGTGTATGAATCTATCGAGAAGCCGCTTATGGCGATTGTGCGCAAGATGAACGAAGTCGGCATTCGCGTCGATGCAGAATATCTCAAAAAGCTTTCGAAGGAATACACCAAAGGTCTGGGCGAAATAGCGGGTCGCATCTACCAGCATGCGGGCCACGAGTTCAACATCAATTCTCCAAAGCAGCTTGGCGACGTCCTCTTCGATGAGCTCAAGATTGGTTCGGGCAAACAGAAAAAAACTGCCACGGGTGCGAGGACCACAAAGGAGGAGGAGCTTTCGAAAATGGCCGACTTGCACCCCATCATCGGGGATATCCTGGCATACCGCGAACTCCAAAAGCTCCTTTCGACGTATATAGAGAAAATACCCGCGCTTATCGGCAAAGACGGCAGACTGCATGCGGAATTCTTGCAGGCAGGGACCACGACCGGCCGCATGTCGAGTCAGAATCCAAATCTCCAGAACATACCGATTCGCACCGAGTATGGAAAGCGGATTCGCGAAGCATTTGTGGCTGACAAAGGGTATCTGCTTGCTGCCATCGACTATTCACAGATAGAACTGCGCATCGCGGCAGGGCTCTCGGGCGATGAGAAGCTCACGGAGATATTTAAAAAGGGCGGCGATGTGCACACGGCAGTGGCAGCACAGGTGTTCTCGGTACCTCCCGAGCACGTCGATAGAGAAATGCGCCGACGCGCAAAGGTAATCAACTTCGGCATCCTCTACGGCATGGGAGTCAACGCGCTCCGAGCAAATCTCGGTTCGAGTGTTTCTCGTGAAGAGGCCTCGAAGTTTCTCGAAGACTATTTCAAAAACTTCTCGGGCATAGCGAGGTACATGGAAAACACGAAAGCGGAGGCTGCGCGGCTCGGCTACACAGAGACACTTTTCGGACGTCGCAGGTATTTCCCGGGCTTTCAGTCGGTGCTGCCAAATCTTCGTGCACAAGCGGAGCGCATGGCTATCAACGCGCCGATACAAGGCACGCAGGCCGATATCATCAAGCGCGCGATGGTAGAAGCGGACACGCTTATTGCAAAAGAAAAGTGGGAGGATAAGGCGCGCCTTCTCCTTCAGGTCCACGACGAACTTGTGTACGAAGTGGAAGAAAAAGATGCAGAAGAGATTGCGCGCACGCTCCGCAATGTGATGGAAAATGTCGTTGATCCGAAGCTCCTCGGGGGCGTGCCCATCGTCGCTGAGATAGCGCTCGGCAAAGATTGGGGCAACACAAAAAGAATCGAGCGATAGGTATGTTGTACTTCTATAGCGGGACCGATACAGACAAGGCGAGAAATGCTCTCAACGGTTCTGTTGAAAAGCTGGCAAAAAAGACTCCCGTGGTTCGTATCACTGATGTGCATACGAGAGCAGATGTAGACGCTGCACTTCAGGGTGGGGGCATGTTTGGAGGGGAGCGCGTTGTCGTTTTTGACAATGTCTATGCGAACGACGACTTACGAGAAGTTCTTGCAGAATCGCTACCAAGGATTGCTAAGTCTAAAGATATTTTTTTCATGATTGAGGGCGCGCTTGATGTCGCTACGCGAAAGTCGGTGGAGAAGTATGCGACCGAATTTGAGCGCTTTGATGCGAAGAAAGCTGCCAAAGAGGAGACGATTTTCTCGCTCGCCAACGCGCTTCAGGCAGGGAAGAAGAAAGACCTGTGGGTCGGCTATCAGCGAGAGCTCCATAGTGGCAAAGCTCCGGAGGCGATACATGGCGTGCTTTTTTGGGCTGCAAAGCAGCTCCTCTTAAAATCTGATACACCAAGAGCCCGAGAGCTTGTGGCGGAGCTCGCCGCGCTGCCGCACGAAGCGAGGCGACAAGGCTTTGAGCTCGAATATGCACTCGAACACTTTGTCCTCTCACGCACGTGATAGTATTTATCTCACGTATGCTCAAACAAATGCGAACAGCTTTTGTTGTCGTCTTTCTTAGTATCGTCGTCTCTGCTGTGTTTCTAGGCGCCCTTTCTTACATGCCACGTGAGACTGGGGCACTCTTCATGGACGCAGACATGATGTATTGCATCGGCTTGCCGTGCCCGTGTGGCAAAGGACCAGGTGGGAATCCCCCATCACCTTGCGGGGGCGTGGGGAAAGGCGTCCTTCAATGTCCATGCAAAGATTTGACAAGCGGATTCAGTACTACGGGGAAATGCTCTGCAGTCGGCGTTTGTACAGCTTCGGGCACGAGCGGTAAGGATGGTTTCGGTCTCGACCAAGTTTCGAAGATTCTCGGCGATCTCATGGGGAAGCTCATGGGGCAAAAAGGGGGGGATACGGCGCAACCGCCTCCACCGCCGGGCGGAGACACAGCCAGCAAGATTCCCCCCACATGTACACTCACCTCTAGTACGGTTTCTTCCAATGCATCGTCCACCACAGCGACGCTCTCGTGGTCGAGCTCGTATGAAGCTACGAGCGCTTCGATAACGCCCAACATTGGCACCGTCTCAGTCAATGGCTCCCAATCGATTACTATCACTGAGACGACCCCATACTCCATGTCGGTGACTGGGCCAGGAGGTACAGGGTACTGCTCTTCGATTGTGGTGGGTTTTGGCGACGGAAGCACAGACAAGTGCTCGGGCATCTTCGCAGATATCTATGGATGTGAAGATGATGGCGACGATGACGAAGAAACACCGGACACCAGCACTACGACCCCGGGTCTTTCGGCGAGTCCAACAGGTGGCACGGCACCTCTCACTGTCGTATTCACAGGCAATGCAGGCAGTGCGGGGTACACCATCAAGTATGGTGACGGTAAGACCAATGCGGTCGGTTGCGAACACGGAAGCTGCTCACCGAGCGCTTCGCCACTCACCATCAACAGGAGTCACGTGTATGAACAGCCAGGTACGTACACCGCGAAGCTTCTCAAGCACTTCACCTCCGTGCAATCAAATTGCGCGGGCGAGGATTGCAACGCAATCGATTCCGTCACGATTACAGTCACCGCGCAGCAGACTACTTCCGGTACGACGAACACGACAAGCTCAACAACCGTCCCTGTGTTCTCGAACCCCGCGTACCTATTGCCGGGCTTAAGGGGAGATATCAAAATGTTGAATTCTGGCGGCACGGTCGTCGTGGGTGCGCGCAATCAAAACAACACGGAGGTAGCAGGATTTTACGGCGGCACTACGTTCTCCGGGCCTGCGACTGGCGTGGTGGCGACGCTCTGCCGCACGCGACCGTGGGCAGGTAACTTCCTCTCGTATATACTCCCGGCCAATTTCTTTGACAGTCTCTGTGTCGCACGCGGCTACACCGTCGGTGCGCCTGCTACTCAGCAGACAAGCGGCAGCGCGCAGACGACGGGCACGTCTCAGGCCAAGCCAAAGCCGACACAGAAGCCCGCAACTTCGACCCCATCTGTATCCAATGTTCCTCCCAAAGTGCGGGTATGGGCAGTGCCGTCTACGGTGCCACTTGGCTCTCGTGCTTCGGTATTCTGGACTTCGCAGGGTGTGGCGAGCTGTCTCGTGGCGAGCCCAGACGGAAGTTTCTCTCAGACGACACTCTCTGGAGGTGCGTCCACTGTATCTCTCACGGGACCGACCACGTTTACGATTTCATGCCTCACCGCAGATGGGACTCCCATCACTGACTTCGTGACAATCAATCTCGCGATCTAGCTAGAGGACGATAAAGAAGAATGCCGCTGCCGCGAGGATACGGTAGATGCCAAACGGTATAAACGTGTGGTTGCGGACGAAGTGCAAGAGAAACTTGATTGAGAGGAGCGCGACGACAAATGAGACGATAAATCCTATGGCGAGCGCGCCCAGGTGCTCTGACGTAAACGCCGGAAGATTCTTCACAAGATCAAGACCTGTTGCCGCAGCCATGGTGGGTACGGCAAGCAAAAAAGAAAATTCCACAATTGTGCGTCGGGGGATACCTATCATCAGTCCGCCGAGTATCGTGGCAGCAGAGCGGGATACACCGGGGACAATCGCTATCGATTGAAAGAGTCCCACGATAAATGACTGTGTGTACGAAATATGCGAGACCGGAAGCTCCTCCGGCGTCTCGCGGTAGAGCAGCTCAAATACGATGAGCACGATGCCCCCTAGAAAAAGAGAAGAGAGGACGATGAGTGGGCTATCGAGCAGGTACGATTTGAGAAAAGGATATGCGGCAAGGCCGATGATGCCCGTCGGTATAAAACCAACGACGAGTTTCTTGAGAATTTCAATATCGAGAAGAAGTCGCCAGTAAAGCGCGACGACGGAGAGGATGGCGCCAAACTGAATAGATATTTCAAATGACTTGAGAAAGTCTGAAGAGGGGATGCCGAGGAGTTCGCTCGCGAGGATAAGGTGACCTGTCGATGAGATAGGAAGAAATTCCGTGACCCCCTCTATGATGCCGAGCAGTGCCGCCTGAAGTAAGTCCATACGTGGGTTGCATTATATATGAAGCTCCAGGGCTCTTGTGTTATATTTCGCCCTAACCGCCCGTAGCTCAGTCGGTAGAGCACCTGCCTTTTAAGCAGAGGGTCGTTGGTTCGATTCCAACCGGGCGGACTGAAACGAAGTGTAAGAACGCCCGGTTGCGAAGGGGGTCGGGGAAACAGCTGTTTCCCCGTGGAGGAAGGCAGCCGCGCAGCGGCGTTGGAAAACCGTGGGTTTCCAAGGCAACTGGGGCGGACATGACGTCACAAACAGTGCCTGCGCACTGTTTTTGCATTCATGTCCGGGCCGGAGCGTTGTCGCACAAGCTTGTGCGACCGCGAGGCGGGGGCTGCGACCGAGGCGAGTGACGACGAGTCGAGAGTCGTGGCCGACTGGCTCGTCTGAATCATCGGACGAAGTCGCGTAACTCTCTACTCGCCCTTCTCTTCTAGAATCTCGGCAGCCTTAAGGGCACTGTCCTGCAGGTCTGCAATTTTGGCATCAGCGAGGCGTGCTGTTACCGCATCGGAAAAAGAAGCAAGCAGCATCTCGCTCTGCGTATCTTCCGGTAGTTCGGAAAAGTGTTCGAGCATAAAATCCTTGAGCGCAGATTCGTCGCCGGCGTCCAAAAGGCGATCTATCTCGGCGCGAAGTTGTTCTTGATTTAGGGCCATAGTGATGCAGCGTGAGTTTTAATGTCTGGTTTTGATTTGAGGAATAGATTGAGAAGCGCCGTAAAGATGCCTTTACCAACCTTTTTCTTTTGAAGAGTTACTTCAGAATCTACAAATGAGTCGATGAATGCGCTCTTCTCTGCGGGGGAGTACGCCGACAGGCTCTTCTTCTTGAGTCGTTTACTCTCCGCTTTCAGCGCTTCACCAAAGCGCTTCTTCACTGCCCCCTCCTCAAACTCTTCTCGTGCTGCTCGGAGGTCTTGGATGGTGTTGACGTTGGTTTCAGGCATGTCCTTCATCTTCCCGCCCTCTATCATGACGCGCTGCATCTCGAGCCGCATTTCAGGGGTGATAGAGGCCTTGAGGACCTTTGCGATATCAGCTAAGTGAAGGTTGCTCTTTTGGAGTAGATCGCGCTGGTGTTGAAATGACTCGACAAGAGTGCGGGCGCGTCGATGAGAAATAGCGCTCCCGCTGACGATGTCGGCGACTCTCATCATAATGTTCATGCTTTCTCGCGCGGTACGTTCAATCATCGACTTCTCACCTGAGTCGAATCCGCTCGAAAGGCCCAGACTCTTTGTGACGTACCGCGCGAGCTCACTTTCTGGGATTCCCGTCTTTTCTAAAGCGGCAGAGACTTTCGTATTCACGCTCCGTGCCCAACCGCCCTCGCTGAGGGTACGCTCTTCCGACATCGACTTAACAAGTTTTGAGTATGCCTTTGCATCTTCTCGCGAGAGTGTATCGAGTCGGCTCTTGAGAAAATCGTGGGCCCTTTCAAGTCCAATCTGTTTGACCATGAGGCCAACACTCTTGTCCGTATCGGCAATGTCGCGGACGTAGTCCGGTGTAAAAATCTGCTCGAGCCGGCCCATCTCGGCACTGCGTATGTTGTAACCTTTGACCGACTCATCGACGTAGGTCTGCTGGCTTTCTGTCAAAAGACGCTTGTTTTCAAGAGCATCAATGATTGGCTTTGCCTTGCGGCTGTCTTTCGCTCCGAGAAACTGCAGAAACTTGGCCTGCTCCTCAGGATCCTGCCAGATATCCTCCTGCGACTTTGCGTGTTCGCCGAGCTCCATCTGCTCGCCGGAAAGAGGGTCTTTGACAGCAGCTTTCTCAGCCTTTTCCTCGATACTTCTCCGTACTTTGCGGAGTTCTATTCCCATACGCAGCATTGTGGCATGCGAAAAGTGTCCCGCAATGCTGGAGCTGTGTAGAGAACTAAGAGGCCTTAGAGGGGGAGGTCGAGCGCGAAGGCGCCGGGACCGGTAACAACGAGGGAGAGCGCGATGATGAGTGCGAGGGCGACAGAGCTTTTCGGGAATATGCGCATGTCATGAAAGAACATACTTGCAAAGAGCCACGCAGCTGCGAAAAGTGCCACAGGCTGTGTCCACGCCCCTACCATGAGAGATACTGCCGTCGCGGCCTCAATGAGAGCCCAAATACGCGGGAGTGTTTCTGGACGCGATACATGTGCCCATGCAGTGAAGAGAAGAGTGGCAGCGAGCGAGAGTCTGAGCGCGAGCGCGGCAAACGGTGCGAGAAAGAGTATTTCAGGAAATATCGAAAGCATACCGGCAAGTATAACGCAGTGGAGAGGAGAAGTGAACGAGTATGAGCGGGTATGCTAGTCTCTCGCTATGAAAGAAGTGGCAGTACTTTTGCACAACATTCGGAGCGCATACAATGTGGGCTCGATATTCCGCACCTGTGATGCGGCGGGCGTCACGCATGTCTATTTGAGCGGCTATACGCCGCGTCCCATCGACCGATTCGGTCGATCGCAGAAAGATATCGCCAAGACGGCTCTTGGTGCCGAGACGTCAGTACCGTGGCACTTTGTGAAATCTCCCGGCCCACTTCTGCGCGCAGCGCGCGCAGACGGGTGGTGTATTGTCGGCATCGAGCAACATGCGCACTCGACTGATTATCGGGCGCTCAAGAAAGGGGAGCGGACACTTTTTATTCTTGGCAATGAAGTGCGAGGCATTTCTTCACAGTTGCTCGCGAATTGCGACGAAATCGTCGAGATACCCATGCATGGGAAGAAAGAGTCACTCAATGTTTCGGTCGCCGCCGGTGTAGTGCTCTTTGGTACGCTCGAGAATTAGTACGTTACAGAATCGACCGTCTGGCCGTTTTCATCGAGTAGACGGATGACATCGTGCGTGTTACCCCACAGCTCGACTGGTGAACCAAGGTAGAGCCGCCATGTATCAAGGGCAAAATTTGCTTCATGGCGATATGTCTGTACGCAGCCGTTGTACGAGAATGTGTTAGCGATATATATGCGACACGCAGGTGCGAGCGATGTAGGAATGGTCGTCGGGTACGTGCACTGGGGAAGAGATTGCACATAATCTACGCAGTCACCACCGTACCGTAAAAGATTTTGATCGGTAAGCGACATGCTCTCTGCGGGTGAGGGGCATGCATTGGCGAGCGACGGCTCAAACGAGAGATTCTGTGCAAGGTATCCGGTGCACCTGTTTTCACGGAACGAGACGCCGGCAGGGGAGAAGCCCGAAATCACAATAGCGCTCGTGCCCGGCTCAAGCGAAACAGTGCGGACGTTGTTGAGTGTGCCATGCTCGTATACCGTCGTGGCAAGAGGAATCGGAGCGATAGCTCCGGTGAGCATGCTCATGAGTGACCACCCGGCGAGAGATGCGCCTCCAGAAGCATCGATGACGAGATATTCATTTGAAGCGGCTGCTTCTGTTGCCGCAGCGCGAGAGAGGGAGACCTTACCCGCATATGGCGACCGCCCGAGCTTAGCAACGTCTTTTTGGATTGAATCGTACTGGCGCTGCATTTCGTCGAGGCGTTCTTCGGCGCTCATGTTTTCATATGCCTCACCCTCTTGTGCGAGGCCCTCGATATCTGGGCCCTGAGGGATGGGGAGCTGCCAGGGGAGCTCAATTTTGTAGGTGGATGTGCTGGTGCCCCACAAAATGTCGATAGGATTGGCTATCGTTTTGACGAAGCTCACGATGCGCGATGCGCCACCAACCCACAGCCAGGCGCCCGCGAGAAGTATCACCATCCCAATAAGGACGTACCAGAGGACAGTGCGTACCATGCACGTATTATAACGCTCCTCCGCGGAGTCGTTGTATCTCTTCTCGGGCAACCTCGGCGTCGCTCCACGGTATCTTCGCGCCGCCTTTTCCGTAGATAGGATCGATGCCTTTGCCTGTTATGAGGACAGTGTCGCCCGCACGTGCGATTGAAAAAGCCCTACGTATCGCCTCGCGCCGGTCGAGAATAATCTCAGGTCGCTTGGTCATCCCGGAAGCTATTTCATCGACGATTTTCTGGGGGTCTTCGTCGTACGGGTCGTCGTTGGTGAGTATCACGACCTCACACTTTTCCTCAGCGGTCTTACCCATGACCGGTCGCTTCCACGTATCGCGGCCGCCTCCCGCTGAACCGAGAAGACATATTTTTCTTCCTGGATACGCATCACAGAGGGCTGCGAGTGAGTCGGGTGTATGCGCGTAGTCCACGACGACGATAAAGTCTTGCCCTGCTTCGATGCGCTCGGCTCTCCCGGGGATGCGTGTAAGCGAGGCGAGCCCCTTTTGTATCGCATTGAGGTCCGCACCAAACGCGTACGCGACCTCGGCAGCGGCAAGTGCGTTCTTGAGAGAAAATTCTCCGGGCTGAGGGACGTCGATGACGCGTCCTTCGTAGGTGAATGTGCCACCGTCTGCCGATGCGTGCCAGGGTTCTTGTTTGGTGAGAGAAAATGCGATGCGAGATTCTATGGGCAGTGCGAGGTATCGAGCAGATTCTTTGTCGTCGGCGCTTGCTATCACGGCTCGAGGGCGCTTCGCCGAGTTTGCAAGCGCGAGTCCGAGCTCGTACTTCGCATCTGCGTACGCTTCATACGATCCGTGCGACTCGATGTGTTCGGGGGCAAGGTTGAGAAACACGAGTGCGTCGAGTTCGATTCCTCGATGTCGATGCTGTCGCGCACCCTCAGACGTCATTTCTATGACAGCGTACGTACATTTCTCGCGCACAGCATCACGCAAGAATTTTTGAAGCCGAGCTCTACCGGGCATCGAGCGCCCGATAGTGTTGCGCTGCTTCTTCTGCCCAATCTTGATTCGAATCGAATTTATGAGCGCAGTTTTCTCGCCCGTAGCCTCGAGTATGGAAGATATCATCTCACTTGTGCTGGTCTTGCCTTTCGTTCCCGTGACCGCGATGACTTTTATAGAACGAGAGGGGAAGCCATAAAGAAATGCACCGCCAAGCGCTATCGCGAGATGGTACGCGGAGATGAGAGAGTCGGGCAAGAATCTTCTCAAGAACATATTACTTTCCGAGCATCTTTAGTGCTGCTCGCAATCTGTCGTTGCCCCCTTCGATGTCTTGAGGGACGTTGCGGAGCGCGTCACGAGCTTCGGCGGCGGAGTACCCGAGACTCCGCATTGCTTCAAGTGCCTCTTCATCGCCCTTGAGCGCACCGGAAGATGCAACGTCTGCGGCGCTCATTTTGTCTTTGAGTTCGAGCACTATTTTTTCCGCGGTCTTCTTGCCTATGCCTGAGACATTGGTGAGATAGCTTGCGTTGCCGGATGCGATGGCGCTTCTCAGTGTCTCGACAGACGCGATATCGAGTACGCCGAGCGCGGACTTTGGGCCGATGCCAGACACCGTGAGGAGGAGCTCGAAAAATCGCAGCTCTTCCTCATGGACGAAGCCATAGAGGTCGAGCGCATCTTCCCGTACGGCGAGATGGGTCCAAAAAGTCTGCTCTCCCTCTGTAGAGCGCAGGATGGTTTCCTTGAGTGTAAACACTTTGTATCCGATGCCCTGTACATCAATAATGAGATGCGTCGGACGTGTAGCTTTTATAGAGCCTCGGATGTAGCCAATCATGGGGCAATCATAGCATCGGCCTCGCCTGCGGGCGGATTCTTGCGCAGACCACAGAATTAATGTAGCATCGCTAGGCAATGGCAAATACAACGTCAGCAAAGAAGGCACAACGAGCGGCAGAGAAGCGCCGCGTCTTCAACGCGCGCCGCAAGAAGGCGATGAAAGATACGCTCAAGACGGTTGAGAAACTCCTCGTGGCCAAGAAGGGCGCGGATGCTGCAAAGGCACTCCCTGACCTCTATCAGGCAATCGACAAGGCTGCCAAAAACGGCACTATCAAGCCCAACACTGCATCCCGCATGAAGTCCCGCATCTCCAAGCAGGTTGGCGCTCTCACTAAGTAATTTCCAGCAGTTTTTGCTGGATTTACATACGAGTCTAGGATAGACTCGTCTTCAACGCTCCCGTCGTTCAACGGATAGGACGCATCCTTGCGGAGGATGTAATGTAGGTTCGATTCCTGCCGGGAGCACAGATATGAGCGCAGCGAAATAGTTGTGCTCGCAGAGAAGTGCGGGAGATTCCTGCAAAAAAGCAAAGAAAGAGGTTCTTTTCCCCACGCGTTTCATTGCGTCGCCTCGGCGCAGGGCGCATCATGGTGGACATGAGGAAGCGCTTTACGAGTCGCGGTTATTCTATTCTTGCCGCGCTCGTATTCGTCGCGCTCTTGGGGAGCATCACGGTCGCCGTAAATTTCGCCACTCCATCAGTCAATCGGATGGCGATGTCAGCACTTGCTCCCGCGACGGGCAACGTACCTACGAGTGCGCCTGCAAGCACGGGAAAGGAGAGCGGACAGAAACAGCAATGCCAACCCGGATACGATTATGTAGTGAACAAAGATTCGAAAGGAAAACCCCAGGTTGCTGCGCAGCCAGTCTGTCCGCCTCCGGGCGAAGCTCCCAAGGGTCCCGAACAGATAAAGAGCACTCAGCAGGGTGCGGCGGCGCTCGCCCTCGCGCCAGGCACATTCGGGGAGCGCAACGACCCGGTGCGATGCGAGCTTGATGCCAAGACCAAGCAGTACAAACCTAAGAGCGACTATAAGTGCAAGGTCAAATACTGCATACCGGTTGGCGGCAACAAAAGTGAGTGTAAAGAAGTAGATAATTTGTTTGGAGCGAATAGCAGTATCGATCCTTCGGCCGTAGAGAAAGAATTGAGAGAGCCTTTGATCAAAGATATTTTAAAGAATACCGACCCATCTGAGCATCAAAAACTTCTGGGCGAAATGGGGGTATCTTCAGCGGATCAAGACATATTGAAAAAAGCATATGAGGAAGACAAGACGGAGACAAAGGCTGAGATTGCACGGAATAACAACAGATTGTCCGAAATAGAACAGGCGCTTTCAAATTGCGCATACGGTGGATGTGATGAAGGGCGCAATGCGCGAGATGCAAAGTTGCTAGAGGCCGAAAAAGCGGCGCTCGACGCAAGAAATGAGTCACTGCAGAAGCGTCTCAGTGTTCTCTCAGCTGCTGAACAACAGCATCTTAAGCCCGGCGTAGTGCCTGGCACCGACCAACCGGGCGTTGCGCAGGTCTGCAGCACGGCAGGTGGATGTGTAGGGCCAGATGGCAGACCGGTGCCCAAAAACACTTTCCGTGATCCGGGACCTGCTGCGCCGCAGGGACCCGCGGGGCCTGATTCGCCAGCACCGAGAAGTGGAGGTAATCCGATGGGATCTCTTGGCTCGCTCTTGCAAGGGCTCTTGAAGGGATTGAGCGGCTCAGGTGCGGGACAGGGTGCTCCATGCGCGTCTGATCCAAACGCGTATCAGCAACAACAGCAGCAGTATCAGATGCAGATGCAGCAGTACAACTACCAGCTGCAGCAATATAATTACCAACAGCAACAAGCGGCCACGTTTGGCGGCCCGCAGCCCCTTGCCCCTGTGCCTCCAGCGGCATGCACGCCGAACGCGGATTCAAATACATGTCCTGCCGCTCCTGTGCAGCCGAAGACGGGATGCGCCAATGGCTCATGGAAGCCCGTGACTACACAGGGGTCAAATGGACGCCAGTGCACTACAAACTGGCAGTGCACGCCAAGCAACGCGGTCACGCCGACCGCGGAACTCTCATGCCAGCCAAAGGTCGCCGATGTGGGAATGTCAGTGGCCATATCTTTTTCATGCGCCAACGCGACAGGAAGCTCGGGTGCTGGCGGGGGATTCTCCACCGACAATCAAACATCGGGTTCGACGACGACCGTGATAGCGACCCCGCCGACGGGTGCTACGGGCATCACGTACGCGCTCACATGCCGCAACGAGAATCTGACTGCTCGCGCTGAATGTAGTGTGCAGATATCAAAACCGACCATCGTGTTACTTGCCAATCCGAAGAATGTTGTCTCTGGGGAGTCCTCGAGAGTCGGATGGGTGACCAGTGGCATGCAGTCGTGCGTCGTATCGAGCCCTCAGATGCCGGGTTTCACTACGCAAAACGCGAGCAATAAAAACGTAAATGGTGTCGCAACAACCTCGCCACTCACACGCAATACCACGGTGGTACTGACATGCCAGACTATCGGGGGTAGCACAAAAGCGGCTTCGACCACAATAGTGGTGGGCAACAGCACATCGACATCGGTCATGACGGTCTCGTCGACTATTGATGGTCGGACGGATGTAAAACATGGCGCCTCTACGACGATTTCATGGCAGACACCTTCGGCACCGTCCAACTCTGCGGTCGCGCTCTGGCTCGTCGATTCTCAGAGTGGTCAGGCGACAGGACTCATCCACCGCTCGGCAAACACGTCGGGCTCGTACGTGTGGGCGATTCCGGCCACGAGCTCACCATGCGCAGTCGATTCTCCTGCAGTTTGTGGTGCGGATCTCGTCGTTGGTCGCACGTATTCGATACAGGCGTCGCTTTTCACACCTCCCAATGCGTATCTTGGCGGACTTCCGCCAGCAGACCCTATAACACCGACGTACCTCGACGAAGCATCTACGGCGAACTTCAAGGTGAGTAACTAGAGTCCGAAGAATTCTACAACTTTGTGTGTGAACGGTTCTTGCATGTGTCGTTCCTCGATGCGCTCTTTAAGATATGCGCGCACAAGTGATGGCTCTATGTGTTCTATCGGCAGAATCATATTGGGCGAGAGCCACTTCGTCGTGTCGATGAGGAGCATAGGGCTATCATCATGGTCGTCTTCGACCCAGAACGCGAGTATTTCACGATACGGATGCATTTTTCCGTTGATACGGATTCCCTTATCCGAAAGTTCAAAATGCGCAATCTCCGGCGGAGTGCGAGAGATAAGCGCAAGTGTTCCGGCGGCCAGGAGTATCAGAAGCGCAAAAAAGAAATCCTGAAAAAGCACGCTTGTTACAGCGACAGAGATGGCGACAACACCAAGCGCCCAATACCAATCACTGCCTCTTTCGATGTGCTCGTGTTCGTATGCGCTCCACCGAAGGACGACATTTTCTTCAGACATAACGTAAGATTTATACGCATTGTACCATCGGACGCTGTACGAGGACCTGAAACGTGGTACAACGTCAGCTACAGAGGGAGGGGTGGCAGAGTGGTCTAATGCACCTGTCTTGAAAACAGGAGTGGGGCAACCCACCGTGAGTTCGAATCTCACCCCCTCCGCCTTCGCCTCGCAGTAGCTCGGCTTCGGCGTGACGCAGTCCGCAGAAGAAGAGCGAAGGCGGGAAAATAATATGTATTACGCATATAGTCTAAGATGCAAAGATGGTTTCTATGTTGGCTGTACTGATGATATTCAAGAGCGATTAGAGCGTCACCAAAAGGGGCAGGTCCCTGCAACCGTAGATCGTCTGCCTGTCGCGCTTGAGTTCTACTTTGCCATTGAAGATAAGTACAAAGCTTTTGAGTTTGAGAAATATCTTAAGTCGGGTTCAGGTCGAGCATTTATCAACAAACATTTTGTTAAGATGAGCTAACTTCCTCGAAGGGTAGTGTCAGAAGAAGAATGTTCCGCCGTATCTGACCCATAGAGATGGAGAATGGAAAAAATAAAACCGCCCTATCAAAGTCGCATGAACACATTTAAAGGAATTGTGCAGGAGGGCTCCAAGCGAGCGCGGGCACTTGGGTATCCGACCGCAAATATCAAGCAAGACGACCGCTCGATAAGCGGTGTGTATGCCGCAATCGTGCGTATCGACAAGGCGATGTATCATGCGGTGGCTTTTGCAGACCCTGCGAGGCAGCTTCTCGAAGCGCACATATTTGGAGTCAACGAATCGATGTACGGCCGGAATATGTCGATAGAGTTGATGCAGAAAATTCGCGAAACGGTGCGGTTCGAAGACGACGAAGCGCTTCGTCTTGCTATCGAAGAAGATATTGCAAAAGTCCGCGAATACTTTAATACATAGTGTATATGTTTGCCGGCATCATAGAAAAAAAGGCACGGGTTCTCAGTGCCGAGAAAAGTGGGCGGATTCTCCGCGTGCGCGTGGAAAAGCCACGTGCATGGAAGCTCGCACTCGGACAGAGTGTCAATATTGATGGCGTATGCTCGACGGTCGTCCACACTTTGGCCGCATCTTTCGATGTCGAATACATGCCCGAGACGCTCTCAAAGACGGCGGCCGGCTCGCTTGCGAAAGGGCGAGTGGTCAATCTCGAGCGCTCGCTCACGTATGGTCAGCGGATTGATGGGCATCCGGTGCAAGGTCATGTCGATACTTCGACACCGGTACACGAAATCCGTTCGCTTGGAAAATCGAAAGAGATTACCATCAAGCCGAGTGTACTTCTCGCTAGGCAGGCAGCGCTTCACGGTTCGATTGCTCTCAATGGCGTGAGCCTCACGATTGCACGCAAACACGGGCCCAACATTACGGTCGCGCTTATCCCACACACGCTCTCTTCGACAAATCTCGGGGCGCTCAAGGTGGAGGATGAAGTTAATGTCGAATTCGACCACTCCGCCGCTTATCTGGCTGGGCTGCAAAAGAAGTGATACGGTGCCTGTATGTTACGAAAAGAATTTCTCAAAAAGGCGCAGGTGCAAGATGCGTCAAAGCTGAAAATCGGCATTGCGGTCGCCGATTTTAATCCCGACATCACGGGGAGTATGCTGAGCGGCGCTCTCGAAGTACTCGGAGAATGGGGCGTCAAAGAAAAAAACATCACCGTATACCATGTATACGGCTCTTTCGACCTCACGTATGCGAGCGAGCTACTGCTGCGAAGCAAAAAGCCGGATGCGATTATTACGATCGGCTGCATCGTGAAAGGTGAGACCGACCACGACAAACACATCGCGTCTGCGGTATTCAATGGCCTCACGAATCTCACTATCAAGTATGGGAAGCCGATTTCACTCGGTATCCTGACGACGAACAATCTTGCACAGGCAAAAGAGCGCTCGCGCGGCAAGACAAATCACGGCGAAAAGGCAGCCATCGCCGCCATGCGTGCCGCCCTCCTCAAGTAAATGACGCGCGTCATGGTCTTTGGGACGTACGACATGCTCCACGAGGGGCATCTCGACTTTTTCCGCCAGGCGCGCTCACTGGCTCCGGACTCAGCACTCATAGTCTCCGTTGCGCGCGATACGGCCGTCGCGCGAATAAAAGGCGCCAGTCCGCGCCGCTCGGAAGAGAAGCGACTTGCACTCGTGAGCGCGTGCGAGCTTGTTGATGAAGCAGTTCTCGGGGATACAGAGGGGTACATTGCGCATATTCTTGAAGCGCGACCCGAGATTATCGCGCTAGGCTATGACCAAGAGGGAGAATATGTGCAATCGCTTGAAGATGATTTGCGACGTGCGGGACTTGTCACCACAGTGACGCGGCTTGCCGCATACAAACCGGATGTGTACAAAACCTCCTTCTTGTCGCAGGATTAATGTATGAGGTACTTGGGAATTGATTTTGGCGCGAAGCGCATAGGCGTCGCAATATCCGACGAGGGCGGTTCAATCGCATTTCCGCGTGCGGTTCTCGACAATACCAAGCAGACACTCTCGCTTCTCAAGAAAGATATCGAAGAACAAAAAATTGGCTGCATCGTCGTGGGAGACACGATGAGCTACTCAGGACTCCGCAATCCTGTGACAGACGATGTCGACACATTTATAGACGCGCTAAAGAGGGAGACGGGGATACCTGTCGAGCGTGCATTTGAGGCGGGGAGTTCAATCGAGGCATCGCGGTATGCGCCGGATGGCGCACCACACGACGACTCGGTGGCGGCAGCCGTAATACTCCAACGATTTCTCGAAATGAAGGTGCGCTCCGATGACCATTCTCCAGGACACGAATAACTTTCTGCTGAAAGTTTTCTCTGCTCGCACTGTCGTGCTTCGCACGGTCCTGTCAAACGGTCATGCTCCGCTAAATCAGGGAAATGCGCTAGAATCAATTCATGGCTGATGAGATTACATACGACGATTTTGCAAAATTGGAGATTCGTATAGGCACCGTGATTGCAGCGGAGTTGGTGCCCGATACAGACAAGCTCATCAAATGCACGATAGATTTCGGCGAGTTTGGTGAGCGCACGATTGTTTCCGGCATCGCAGAGTGGAAGAAACCCGAGGAGCTCGTCGGAAAACAGCTCCCATACATCGTGAATTTGGCACCGCGCGTGTTGCGTGGCGTGGAAAGCCAGGGAATGTTGCTCGCACTCTCTGATTCAGAAGGACTTGCGCTGTTACAGCCAGAAAGATTTGTAGAAAAAGGTACGAAAGCAAAGTAGCGCGAATTTCTCTTGGTATAATTGCTCGTATGAGTTTGTCCTCAGGGCAGTCTGCTTTTGCACAGCGGACACGTTCTCTATCTCACGCACTCACGCGTGCCTTCCCCACACCATCGCTGCTTACGCCTCCGGCGGCAGGCATCGATATCTCGGACTCTTCCATAAAATGGATGGTCCTTTCCCCGCATCCCGAGACCCATCGCATCATCACATACGGCGAAATGCCGCTTGAGCAGGGGATAGTGACTGGCGGGATTGTTCGCGATGTGGCCAAGCTCTCAGCAGTCCTGCGCCAGGTCCGCTCGGAGCTTGGAGGCGTATCGAGCGTACACGCCGCACTTCCCGAAGAAGCAGCGTATGTGTTTGGCATGCATGTGCCACGAGGGACAGCGCGCCAACAGACGCTCCGCATGATTGAGTTTGAATTCGAGGATCGTGTGCCCATACCGCCATCTGCGGCTGTGTACGATTACAGCGTCATTCTTCCTCGCGACACCGAAGTTGATGATGAGATAAGCGTCGTGGTGTTTCCGCGAGAGATTGCGGAGGCATACACAGAGGCGTTTGAGAAAGCGGGGATAACACTCCTCTCTCTCGAGATTGAAGCTCGTTCTATCGCGCGGGCGGTCTCTTTGCGCACTTCTGATGAGCCCATCACCTTGCTTGTCGACTTTGGTCGCGCGCGAACAGGTTTTGCGGTTGTGAAGCACGGATATCCCATTTTCACTTCAACCGTCGAGGTGGGGGGTGATCTCATGACGTCGGCACTTATGCAGTCGCTCTCGCTGACCCCCGAAGACGCAGAGTTGTTCAAGAACGAGCACGGCCTTGTTCCTACTGAGGGAAAACTCGCGAAAGGTCTCGAGGTCGTGAGTGGCGTCGCTTCCGCGCTCGCAGAGGAAGTCGCGCGGCATTACCACTATTGGGATACGCGTCGCAACGATAAGGGTGAGCGCATGACCCCTGTAGGAAAAATTATTCTCATAGGAGGAAGTGCGAACTTGCGCGGACTGCCTGAGTATATTGCGGGTAAAGTGCACGCACCCACAGAGATAGGAAATGTATGGCAACACGTAACGAAGTTTGAAGACTATGTCCCGCCGATAGATAAGCGAGAATCATTGCAATTCGCGACTGCTGTAGGTCTTGCATTGCGCGGCATCTAAATATGGCAAACGTACTACCAATCGCATCGCAAAAGAAAGTATGGGCCATGTATCGCTCAAGGCTCATTCTCGTGACAAGTCTCGTACTCCTCGGGCTTGCTGCCGCTACTGCGCTCACGCTTTTCCCAAGCTACGTCGCACTGCAGATAGTGACCTCTTCTGAGGCGAATGCGAATGCGGCTCCTGAGGAAGACAGAACAAGCGCGTTTGCACTCGAGAGAAGCCAGTTTCTGATTCGTGAGTTGAGGCCAATTTTGGGAGCGACATCGTCGCCGATGAGTGCGGTGGAATCAGCGCTCGCGGTCAAGCCAGCCGGTGTGCGCATTACACGAGTAATCTACATGGGTGGTGAAGGCGAGGGGCGGGTCACTCTAGTCGGCGCCGCGAGTCGTGACCAGGTCAGTGCGTACAAAGACGCGCTCACCAACTCAGGCCTCTATACATCCGTATCAGTTCCGGTAGGCGCGCTTGTTGGCTCGGAGGGGGGAGGGTTCTCGATTGTGTTCTCAGGCGCATTCTAAATTATGCACAAAACCATTACATATCTTTCGTGGCTCGCGCTCGCGCTCGCGTTCGTCTCATGGGGTGGTGTAGTGTACGGAAGTCTGTGGTTGCGGGATGAAGCGCGTGTGAGAGGGGCGAGCGTCCAGAGCGCTGAACAGAAGACTGCGCAGGCTGCGTACGCCTCGCGCCTCAAATCACTGGCGCGCGAGACAGAAACTGACCGTGCGAACCTTGAGACTTTATCGCGCAGCGAAATCGTGGCCATCGCCAATGCCATCGAGGCAGCAGGTCGTAGTATCGGTGTTGCGGCAAAAGTGAATGCTGCGATACCGGCGGGCAATGCAAAAGATATTCCTGGCGGTGCGCCTTTGAACAGTGTTGCATTCATCGTTCAGGGAGAGGGCTCGTTCTCGGGTGTCGTCCAGCTCGTGCGCGTGCTTGAAAAATTCCCGGGTTTTTCGCAGGTAGAACAATTTGAGTTTGAGCGAGCTCAATCTATTGAAGGAGCGAAGCAGCCGTGGCGAACAACTATACGTCTTCGGATTTATACGACCGCTGATATCGCATCATGAACTCTCTAACGCACATATGGAATTCCCTGAGGACCTTTTATGAGGCCCGTCACGAACCGGAGAATATGCGCCCTCTTGCAGAGGTGTATTGGCGCGTGCTTCTCGTGTCCGCGCTCGTCGCCCTTGCCGGGATACTTGCGTTTGGTGTGTGGGAATTTATCGGCGTCACACAGAAGCTCAATGCGGGCGCAGGCCTCAAGAGCTCGGAGCAATCGGACGTACTTTCGAGAAAGGAGCTTACTGAAGTGCTCGATCTCTACCAGGCGCGCCAAGCCGAATTTGATGCAGCGAAAAGGAGCAGGGCGACAGTACCTGACCCTTCCAGATAATTGACCGCGCCCGTCTGTGCGGTTACGCTGTGCATGTTCTCGGAGTCTGCCCTCGTAGCACAATGGATAGTGCAGGACTCTTCTAAGGTCTTGATGGGGGTTCGATTCCCTCCGAGGGCAATAGGCGCGCTTAGCTCAGTTGGTTAGAGCATCTCGTTTACACCGAGAGGGTCGGGGGTTCGAATCCCTCAGCGCGCACCGGAATTTGCCGTTTGTGGGGCGTGGTGTTATAGTGCCGCGACGTATGGCATTCACAATATCGCCGGTAGACGTGGAATCGCGCAAAAACCTCGACCTTAGGCCGGGCGATACGGTGCGTGTACACCAGAAAATAGAGGAAAAAGGCAAGACAAGAATCCAGATTTTTGAGGGTCTTGTGCTCGCGCGCAAGCATGGCACTGAGGCTGGAGGCACCTTTACGGTCCGCCGTGTCTCAAGCGGTGTGGGCATCGAGAAGATTTTCCCACTCTACACTCCGATGATCGACAAGATTGAGGTGGTGAAGCGTGCAATCGTCCGCCGCGCGAAGCTCTACTACATCCGCGAGAAGGTCGCGCGTGAAGCACGCCGTATGCTCCGCCGCACCAAGATGGTGGTCAATGTTTCAGGCACGACCAAGATTGTCGCGGCAGAGGACGCACCCATCGAGCCTTCAGCAGAGGAGGCTGCTGTGCAGGAGGCTGCTGCGGAGAAGGCAGAATAAATCCCATACATTAAAAAGAAGGGGACCGGATATCCGGTCCTTTTCTTTTTTGTATTCAGTGCTGATTAATAAGAGGGGCGAAAAATGTCTATGCGGTATAGTGAAGACGTGGAAAAATACGACGAATCTAAAATTGGCCGCCGCATCGCTTGGGGTCGTTCTCATTCTGTGTATCACTACGGTGAAACTGAAGTCATTCGATTTCCTCGTGCAGAACGTTGGCTCGCATGGTTGCTTCGCGACGGATTAAGCCTTCGCGAGAGGTTCACCCGCGATATTTCGGTATGCGAGCAATACCTAGGGAACTATGTTTTAACAACTCGCGTAGTGGAAAGTTCGCAAGGGCAAATCGCCACAATACAACCCTATATTTCGGGTCGTTACTTTTCGAAAAATGACCTGCAAAACGAAGCAATAAAAGCTCAATTTCAAGACTTGATTGCTCGATACGAAACAATGTATGCGGCGGGATACCTAGTGGACCTTATTGGACAAGGTGGAGTGTTGCGGCGACGCTTGAGTAATATCCTCGTGCTCGGCGATAATAATCTAAAATTATTCGATGCGGGCCTCGCAGATATGCGAATAATCGACAGGGCGCCGTATATCATTCAATCCGCCACAAAGCTGATTCTTAAACGACAGCGTTCGACGCTCCGATACCTGCTTTCTTGATTTCAGCGGGAGACTCGGTCACGCGTTAGCCTGAAGACTCGACCAAGAGCTCGTTTGGTCGCCGTCGCGACCAAACTCCTCTCGGCCCTGTTCGCGCCGTCCCATCTGCTGATGGGTCCCGCGTCGCTCACTTTCTCGTCTCCCCCCGCTGAAAACAGCACGACGCCGGAGACATGCTCCGGCGTCGGCTGTTTTAGTGCGCGGGGGGAGACTCGAACTCCCATGCCCTTAACGGGCGCTACCACCTCAAGGTAGTACGTCTACCAATTTCGCCACCCGCGCGTGGGGCGCATGATAGCAAAAGAGGTGCCATATGGCGAGCGAGCCTTGACCTCAGCGCGCATTGCCTGTATACCCGATGCAGTGAATCGGCAATGGAGCTTCGTCATGTTTGGAATTGTCATATCGCTTTTGGCTGCAGTGTGGGCCGGCCGGAGTGCGAGAACATCCTTTTCAAGGGGTCAGCGGTACCCGTTGATCCGCGCGTCAATCACGACATGCGGCCTCTCGGCGTTCGGTGGCTTCCTCGACGTCGTCTCTGGCACCTGGCGAGCACTCGGCGTTCTCGCTATCCATTCGGACACGGGAGCGTTTGTGACGTACCTGCTCGGGTACGTGGCCGTGTCCCTGTACCTGATGCTCGCGGTGTACTATGGCCGCGTCGTGCCGATTACTTTCAGCGCCGCTCGCTGAAATCCGCCGGGGTTCTGCCAACGCAGGACCCCGGCGTTTGCTATCATTGCGTGCATGGCACTCTTCACCGGAAAAGGCGACGGTGGTTCCACCAAACTTTTTGATTCGGAGCCCGGCAAACGGGTTTCAAAGGCAGCGCCTGTCTTTGAGTGCCTCGGCATGCTCGACGAGCTCAATACGCTTGTCGGTTGGTGCAAAGCGGGAAGCCCTGACGACTTTATAGTGCAGGAGCAAAAATTGCGCATGGTGCTGCACGACGTGCAAAATCATCTTTTTACGATTCAGGCGGAAGTCGCCGGCGCAGAAAAATCCATCCCGCTTTCGAGTGTCGAAGCACTTGGAGTGTTTATCAATAGGATAGAAGCAGAGATGCCCCCCATCACCACCTTTCTTGTGCCGGGCGCCACGGAGCTCTCTTCGAGACTCGACATCGCGCGCGCGGTGGCACGGCGTGCTGAGCGGAGACTCGTCACTTTGCACGAAAGCGGGGAGCGGCAGGTGAGCGAATCGAGTCGCTCATATGCCAACAGGCTTTCTTCGCTCCTTTATGCGCTCACGCGTCTGGTGAATCACAAATCAGGAGTACAGGAAAATCCTCCCTCATATCTCTCATGATTCGAAAATATTTACCAAAAAACACCGAGGAGCTCATCCACTGGTATGAGCGGTACGTATCTCCGTTTGCACTCCTCGGTGGCTTTCTTCTCGACAATTTCGTATTCCTCGACCGCATAGACTCTCTACAGAGCTACGTGCTCCTCACCTCCTATATGGCCCTCGCTGCGGGCGGCATTGTGCTCATTCACCTCATAGAGACGGGGCGGCTTCGAGAGAGGATGGTGCTTTCCGTTGCGCCATTTGTACCAGTAGTCATCCAATTTGCTTTTGGAGGTCTCTTCAGCGGCTTTTTGGCTGTATATTCGCGTAGCGCATCGGTCGCGGTGAGTTGGATTTTCGTGATTGCTATCGCAGCGCTCCTCATCGGTAATGAGCGCTTTCGACAGCACTATATGAAGCTGCCGTTTCAGATAAGTGCGTACTTTATCGTACTGTTCTCTTTTTTCATTTTCTTTTTGCCCATTCTATTTCACCGGATTGGCTCCTTGATGTTCGTGCTTAGCGGCATCGCCACGCTCATTGTCACCCTGCTTTTGCTCTACGCCATTCGCACTCTCGTGCCTGAGGTCTGGAAAGAGGAGCGCACCCGTGTCGCTCGAGCGATTACGGTGATATTTCTTATGTTCAACTTGTTGTATTTCACGAATGCCATACCGCCGCTTCCGCTCGCACTGAAAGATGCGGGCGTGTATCACGGCGTAACTCGCGTGGGTGATGAGTACGTACTGCAAGCGGAGCCTGTGCCGTGGTACAAGCGCTACCTGCTCTACAATACACTCTTTCACCGCGAGGTCGGCAAGCCGGTCCATGTCTTCTCCGCAATATACGCGCCCTCTGGCCTTACTACTCCCGTTCTGCACCAATGGCAGCATAAGAACGAGGAGGGAGAATGGATTACAGAGAGCGTGGTCCCATTCACTATCTCGGGAGGGAGAGAGGGGGGATATCGCGGATACTCTACAAAGAATGCTCTGGCCGAGGGAAAGTGGCGCGTGAATGTGCTTACGAAGAATGGACAAATCATCGGGAGGGTAGCGTTCACCGTGATTGCTGCGTCTTCTACCCCGCTCGTGGTGGAGATACGACGATAGCTCAATCCACCGAGGTACCTTGACGCCATTTTCATGAGGCTCACAATTGCCGTATCAGGGTCGAGATACGTGAAATCTTATTCATAAACGTGCTCAATAATACTCAGCAACATATGGCTAAAAAATTGGCTCTCGCAGTGGGCGTCATTCTCACCGCTGTCGGTGTTCTCGGGTTTGTGCCGGGGGTAACAAGTGCTGACGGACTCCTTCTCGGAATCTTTGAGGTAGACACCATTCACAACATCGTACATATCCTCACGGGCGTTCTTGCGCTCATCGCAGCGATGGGATCGGGCGCGTATGTCGGCCTGTACTTCAAAGTGTTTGGCGTAGTGTACGCACTTGTCGCAGCCTTGGGGCTCGCGATGGGCAGTCCGATACTCGGACTCATCAGTGCCAACACGGCAGACCATGTCCTTCATATCGCGCTTGCGGCGCTTTTCCTGTATGCCGGCTTCGGCATGAAATCGGAATCAGCTCCCGCAATGAGCGGCATGTCTGCGAATCCCGTAATGTAGGCGGAATCTATTATGAAGAAGCGCCTGCCCGTGGCTGGCGCTTCTTTCGTGCTAAACGCCGGTTTTTTTGCTATAAATCGCCGTGTAGATGGCGACTGTGGTGTAACGGTTAACACTGGAGCTTGTGGAGCTCTCGATCAGGGTTCGATTCCCTGCAGCCGCCCAAAAAATAACAAAGCAGATGCGAAGCATTTGCGAGTTCTATTTTTCGGAGTGGCTGCAGGGAATCGAACGGCGGAGCGTGGTGAGGCCAGCAGGCCGAACCGCGAGCCGGTGCCCAACCCGAGTCGCGCGACGGTGCGACGAGAGGTGAGGGAGATTCCCGCTTAGGTAGCTCATGAACGGGTCTTTTGCGCGGGTATAATACCCCCATCTCTATGAAAAAAGGTGAAGATTTCATCGGCATCACGGTTTCTTTCCTTTGTCATGATGGTAAGGGCAATGTGCTCCTCTCAAAGCGAGGCGAAAACGCTCGCGATGAACATGGGCGCTGGGACTGCGGAGGAGGGGGCGTAGAGTTTGGCGATACGGTTGAGGCTACGTTGCGGAAGGAGATTCAGGAAGAATATTGTACAGACGTGCTCGATGCGGAGTTCCTGGGGTTTCGTGATGTATTCCGAGAAAAAGACGGACGCAAGACTCACTGGGTGTCGCTTGATTACCTCGTGCTCGTCGACGCGGAGATGTGGGGTAATGGAGAGCCGCACAAGCTCGAAGAAGTAAAGTGGTTCCCTTTTGCTGCATTGCCCGAGCCGATGCATTCACAATGGCCGATGTTTCTCGAACAGTATGCGCCAAAGCTGATACAATTGAAAAATGGAACAAGAGCTCAGTGAACGTTTGCGAGCACTAGAGGCCAAGATTGATGCGACGTTTGTGAGTGCCGAAAAGACCCGCAAATATTTCCTCACCATCATTATTGTCAGCGTGATTGCTTTCGTGCTCCCGCTCATAGGCCTTGCGTTTGCGGTGCCAGCAATGCTTTCTTCGTATAGCGAGCTGCTCACGCTGTAAGGAATTGAGGGGCATTACGTCGTAGTGGTATACTAAAGTTCTTAACCGGATTTTCACCTATTCTCGTATGCCAGAAAGAAATGCGTTTGCCGAGACTATTCAGTCAAATTATTGGTATCGCGTAGCAGGGCTTGCCGTGCTCGCACTCCTCGCCCTGTATCTTTTTGTATTGGTCATCAGCGAATTTAAAGCGATGAGATACATAGGGAGCGGCGTGAGCGCATCTAATACCATCACGGTTTCCGGCGAAGGCGAGGTCACCGCGGTACCTGACATGGCGACATTTAGCGTGACCATCCAGGAGCGCGCGTCGACCGTGAAAGCGGCGCAAGAACTCGCTACGAAAAAGACCAATGACATCGTCGCGTACCTCAAAGATCAGGACATCGACGAAAAGGATGTTCAGACGAGTGATTACAGCGTGTATCCCGAGTATGACTACGAGACAAAGGCATGTGCGCCAGGCGAATACTGCGTACCGGGCAAGCAGGTACTCCGCGGATACCAGGTGTCACAGACACTCACTGTAAAGGTGCGTGATACGGAGCAGGCGGGAGACCTTCTCACAGGCGTAGGTGAGCGCGGTGCTACCCAGGTCAGCGGTCTATCATTTACCATCGACGATGAGGAAGCGCTAAAAGCATCTGCTCGCGACGAGGCCATTGCACAGGCAAAAGACAAGGCAGACGAGCTCGCGCGAGCTCTTGGGGTCAATGTGGTGCGCGTAGTCGGATTCTCAGAGAATGATTACTATCCTCCGATGCCGTATGCGTACGGTCGCGGTGGAGCCACTATGGATACGGCAGTAGCGCAGGAAGCAAAAGCAGCCCCGGAGATTCCGACAGGGGAAAACAAGATCGTTTCCAACGTGACCATTACTTACGAGATAAGGTAGTCAATTCTATGGGTTCTAAACAGATGCGCGCGAGAGCGCAGCGTGCCGCTCGCGTTTTCAAACTTGCCTCGAGCGCCTCGCGCTCGCATATTCTGCTCGTTCTTGCCGAGAAGTCGGCGTTGCCGGTGCAGCAGATTGCAGACTCTGTGGGCATGACACATTCGGCGGTCAGTCACCAGCTCGGGCTTCTCTCGAGTGCGAAAATCGTAGCCTTCAAAAAGGAGGGAAGGATAGTGCGCTATTCCATTGCGTCGAATGCGGAAGCGAAGGCGCTTGTGAAATTCGTCCGGGCCCTTGCTTGACTCGGGACCCCAAGCGGATTACTATATTTTAAACCCCGCGAGGGGTTTTAAAATTGGCTTAAAATATCATTAATTTCTATGGGACTCGGACAATATCTCAAAGATACGCAGGCAGAGCTTCGTCATGTGGCATGGCCGACGCGTGCGCAGACGATTATCTTCACCGTGCTTGTGGCACTGGTCTCTGTCTTTGTTGCCCTGTACCTTGGTCTTTTTGACTACGTGTTCACCACGAGCCTCACCAACTTCCTCGGCACACTCCCTGCAGCAGAGGTCGCGCCTGCGGCCACGTCTTCACCCGTTGTCGACGTAATCGTCGGTACGAGCACAATCCAGTAAATATATGGCTAAGCAAACATACGGTTCAGAGAGAAAGTGGTATGCGGTACACACGTATTCAGGATATGAGGACGCGGTAGCACGCAACTTGAAGCAGCGCATCGATTCTTTCGGCATGGGAGAGCAAATCTTCAATGTCGTAGTCCCGATTGAAAAGAAAATAAAAATCAAGAACGGCCGCAAGACTGAAGCTAAAGAGAAGATATTCCCCGGATACGTACTCGTCGACATGATAGCGACCGACGATGCGTGGAGCGTGGTGCGCAACACGCCGCAGGTTACCGGCTTCGTCGGTACCGCCAATCAGGCTGTCCCTCTCTCGCAGGAGGAAGTAGATAAGATTCTCAAGAGAAGCGAAGGCGATACCGTCCGCCATGCGATAGATCTTGCGGAAGGAGATGCAGTCATTATTATCGACGGCCCGTTCAAGGATCTCGAGGGTAAAGTAGGCGAGATTGACGAAGAGCGCGGAAAAGTTAAAGTGCTCGTACCTATGTTCGGTCGTGAGACTCCTGTGGAGCTCGAAGCCGACCAGGTGCAGCGCGTATAAATCATGTATGGCAAAAGAAGTCACAAAAATAATTAAGCTCCAGATTGAAGCAGGTAAAGCGACTCCGGCTCCTCCGGTCGGTACGGCTCTTGGTCCCGCGGGCGTCAACATCGGTGAATTCGTCAACCAGTTCAACACCCTGACGCGTCCGCTCATGGGTTCGACGCTCCCTGTCGTCCTCTCAGTGTACAAGGACCGTACCTTTAGCTTCATCGTGCGAAAGCCGCCAGCGTCTCGCGCCATCCTTAAGATGCTTGGTCTCGAGAAGGGTTCTCAGCGCCCACACACGGACAAGGTGGGGAAGCTTACGAACGCGCAGCTCGAGCAGCTCGCCAACGACAAGATGGAAGATCTCAATGCGACTGATATCGAACAGGCGAAGAAGATTATCGCCGGGACTGCCCGATCAATGGGGATTGACGTGCAAAAGTAACGTCAATCGACCTTTCGAGATATTTTTGAGCGAATGCGAAAAAAATATCCGAAAGGTGTACTGTTCCTGTAAGGAATCGACACTCAGAAATAGAAAGAAAAGCCCCGGACAGACCGGGGCCTTTCTTTTGCGCTTGCGCTGGAGGCTCGCAGCTGTTTTAGTGAGTCGTACATGAGCAAACTTATCGTCTTCGAAGGCATAGACGGCGCTGGCAAGGCCACGCAAGTAAAACTCTTGGCCAAACGGCTTCGTGCACAGGGAAAGCATGTGACCGTTTTCGCTTCGCCACGATACGACCTCCCCACGGGAAAGCTCGTGCGTTCCGCGCTCCACGGCGCGTTCGGAGACTTTGTAGGACTCTCCCCGTATTTCTCGGCGCTCCCGTACCTCGTGGATTTCGCCGCATGGCGAGATGAAATCCAAGACGCGCTCAAAAAAGGGGTCGTGATTTGCGACAGGTATGTGCCGAGCACAGTCGCGTATCACAGCGCCAAGCTCTCAGGGAAGAAGACGGCGGATTTCGTCCGCTTTGTCGAAGATATTGCGTACCTCCGGCTGAAGCTCCCCAAGCCGAGTCTCGTCGTATACCTGCATGTACCGGTAGCGGAAGCTCAGAAACTCACTCGCACGCGAAAGCGAAAGCGCGACCAGCATGAAAGAGATGACTCATACCAAAAGCGCGTGGCAGCGATGTATGCGGCGCTCTGCAAGAGGCCCCATTGGAAGTCGGTCGACTGTATTGAAGCTGGCGCGATGCGCTCACCCGAGGCTATCCATGAGGAAATCATAAGACTCACGAGATAATCGACTCCCTGCTACAATGCCCGCATGAATGTCCGCGAGAGTTTGCATGTAAAGTTGGCAGAGGCATTGAGGGCCGCCGGTGTTGAGGAGACTGTCGTGCATGTGGAGCATCCAGCGGATTTTTCCCATGGGGATTATGCGACTGGAGCGGCGCTCCAGTACGCCAAACACGTCGGTCTTACGCCGAGAGGGCTCGCTGAGCGCATCGTCGCTGCTATCGCCGATGTGCCAGGCGTTGCTTCTATAGAGATAGCGGGCCCTGGCTTCATCAATTTTAGACTTTCGGGCGACGCGCTCGCTGAGTCGGTAGTCGCAGCAAGGGAGAGCGACATGTGGGGCTCTATAGACACGTACGGCGGCAAAAAAGTGATGGTTGAGTATACCGACCCGAATCCGTTTAAGGAGTTCCACATCGGACATCTCATGAGCAATGCCATCGGAGAATCGCTCTCTCGACTTTTTCAATTTTCCGGCGCAGAAGTGCGCCGCGCCAACTACCAGGGGGATGTGGGTCCGCATGTCGCAAAAGCGATATGGGGAATCAAGAGACTCTCGCTCGACCCAGGAAGTGCCGCATCGCTCGGTATGGCATACGCAGCGGGAGCGAAAGCATACGAAGAAGATGCAGTCGCAAAAGAAGAAATCGAAGCGATAAACAAAGCCGTATACGAACACACCGATGCGGAAATCGACGATATCTATAACAAGGGTCGCGAAGCGTCCCTGAAGCACTTTGAAGAGCTGTATGAAATGCTCGGTACGAAATTCGACCATTACTTTTTTGAGAGCGAGACTGCGATTCGTGGAGTAGCTCTTGTCCGCTCACGCCCAGACATATTTGTGGAGAGTGACGGCGCCACAGTGTACAAGGGGGAGGACGAAGGGTTGCACACACGAGTATTTCTCACCTCCAAGGGGTTGCCCACGTACGAGACCAAGGACCTCGGCCTCGCACAGATGAAGGCCGAAGTATGGGATGCGGACATGCTTGTGACGGTCACTGCAAATGAACAGAAAGATTATTTCAAGGTCATGCTCGCCGCTATGCACAAAGTCCTGCCCGACGTCGCCGCAAAAGTGGTACACGTGACCCACGGCATGATGCGGTTCGCCGAGGGGAAGATGTCGTCGCGTACCGGCAATGTGGTCACGGGCGAGTCACTTTTAAACGAACTTATTGAAGTCGCCAAAGTCCGCGCACAAGAGAGTCGCGCAGAAAGCCCCGAGAGGCTCGCGAGAGATGTCGCGGTAGCTGCCATCAAATATCAAATTCTCAAGCAGGGCTCGGGAAAAGATATTATTTTCGACCGCGAGCGAGCACTTTCCGTGGATGGTGACTCAGGACCGTATGTGCAGTACGCGCACGCACGTACACATCAAATAGTGGAGAAAGCGTTGGTGTCGAATGTGGTGCCGTATTTCGATGCTGTCGCGCCAACCCATGACATAGCGCGCCTCCTACATCGCTTTCCAGAAATCGTGGAGTATGCGACAGAACAAAAAGAGCCACATATCGTGACGAGCTACCTCATAGAGCTCGCGGCGGCGTTCAATAGCTGGTATGCACAAGAACAGATACTCGACGGTACGCCTGCGGCGGCTCACAAGGTGGCTCTCACCGATGCGGTACGCCGCACGCTCAAAAATGGGCTTTGGATACTCGGCATGCCGGCGCCGGAGAAGATGTAGCGCGGGCGCTTGCGAAAAAGTTTCTCAGGTATAGGCTGGTGCCAGCGTTGCGTAATCGTCAACAACCGCAACAGCTGCAAAGAGGCTGAAATGTCAGACAGACTTACTGACGCAGCCCGCGAGCGAATCGAGAGGTTCGCAAGCGAGCATGGTACCGAGATGCCGCCGATTCCGCATCTCGACTTCGGATCGGAGGCTCTCGCCGACGGCGTGCGCGCCCGCATCGAGGACCACACGACCAAGAACGGTGCGCCAGCGCGCACCTGACGTACTTCTCCCGGGGGTACAAGGCCGGCGCTTTTTGCGCCGGCTTTTGTTTTTTGCCTGTCTGCCGTACGGCAGGCTACAATGACCCACATGTCCGAATCTCAGAAAAGCGACGTATCTAAGCGCGAAGAGGCTACACTCGCGTTTTGGAAAGAACACCAGATTTTCGAAAAATCGGTCAAAAAACACGCGCCTTTGGGCGAATATGTCTTTTACGACGGGCCACCATTTGCTACAGGACTCCCGCACTATGGGCATATCGTGGCATCGGTCATAAAAGATGTGATACCTCGCTACTTCACGATGCGAGGCTACAGCGTGCCGCGCGTGTGGGGCTGGGACTGTCACGGACTTCCGATTGAAAATATCGTTGAAAAAGAGCTTGGTTTCAAACACAAGAAAGACATCTTGGAGATGGGTGTCGCGAAGTTCAACGAGCTCTGCCGCTCGAAAGTATTCACGTATGCGGATGAGTGGAAGAAGGTAATCCCGCGTATCGGTCGCTGGGCAGATATGGAGAAGCCGTATTTCACGATGAGCCGCGACTTTATGGAAAGCGTGTGGTGGGCTTTCAAACAGATATACGACAAAGGTCTCGTCTACGAAGACTATCGCTCAATGCATATCTGTCCGCGCTGCGAGACGACGCTTTCACAAAGCGAAGTCGCAGAAGGGTACAAAGATGTGAAAGACCTTGCTGTCACAGCGAAATTTAAGATAAAGAACCCGGAAAAGATTGGTTTGTCTGGAGATGTGTACATCCTTGCGTGGACGACAACGCCATGGACGCTGCCTGGCAATGTCGCGCTCGCCGTTGGGAATGAAATTGAATACGTAAAAGTTACCAATAAAGGTGCACATTCAACTTCAGTAACGATGGAATTGAAAAGCGGTGAAGTAACGAGACAAGTAAATCTTTCACCTGGAGTGTACATAATGTCTAAGGATTTCTTCCAGAGGAACGTCTATTCAAATGCGGGCGTCATGGAAGTTCGATACATGCTCGGAGATCCCGAAGAGACAAAACGTAACGTTCTAAAATATGCAAATGATTTTCAAGGATTTGCGGCGGTGTATGGCGTTGAGATTGTTAAAGGTGTGTCACTTGCAGGTCTCGCGTACGAACCACTTTTCGACAGTTACTCTTCTGATACCAACCTCAAAAACAAAGAGAATGGCTGGAAAGTGTATGCAGCGGATTTCGTTACGACTGAAGATGGTACGGGTGTGGTCCATATCGCGCCCGCGTTTGGTTCCGACGACATGGCGCTCGGGAAAAAAGAGAATCTCCCGTTTGTGCAGCACGTCAGGATGGACGGTATCATAAGGCCCGAGGTGAAGGAGCTTGCCGGTCTTTCGGTAAAGCCGATAGATGATATTCAGTCGACGGATGTTGCAGTTATCAAATATCTGGCGGAAAAGGGACTGCTTTTTTCAAAGGAAAAATACGAGCACTCGTATCCGCATTGTTGGCGTTGCGATACGCCACTCATCAACTACGCGACCTCGTCGTGGTTTGTGAAAATCGAAGACCAGAAATCTGCACTTCTCAAAAATGCCGCGCCCATCAACTGGTCTCCAGCGCACATCAAAGAGGGGCGGTGGGGCAAGTGGCTCGAAGGTGCGCGTGACTGGTCTATATCACGCCAGCGCTTCTGGGCGAGCGTGATACCGATATGGGTCTGCGAAAAGTGCAAAGCGAAGCGGGTATTTGGCAGTGCCACAGAGCTCGAGGAAGCCAGTGGGAAAAAGATAGACGACTTGCACAAACATATCGTCGATGAGATTTCGTTTTCTTGCTCAGAGTGCGATGGCGTGATGCGACGCATCCCCGATGTGCTCGATACGTGGTTTGACTCAGGCTCGATGCCGTATGGCCAGGCGCACTATCCCTTTGAGAACAAAGCTGCTTTTGAGAAGACGTTTCCGGCGCAATTCATCGCAGAAGGACAGGATCAGACACGCGCATGGTTTTACTACCTGCACGTGCTCTCCACGTCTATCTTCGGCAGGAATGCGTTTCAAAACGTAATCGTGAACGGCATCGTGCTCGCCGAGGATGGCAAGAAAATGTCAAAGCGCTTGCAAAACTACCCTGACCCGATGGAGATCGTGGAAAAATACGGCGCAGATGCGCTCCGCTATTACATGCTCTCGTCACCCGTCGTACAGGCTGAGAATCTCAATTTTTCTGAAAAAGGAGTTGATGAGGCGCTCAAAAAGAATATCGGACGTCTCGGCAACGTGCTCGCGTTCTACCAGCTGTACGCCGATGGTACGGTGCGCGATTGGAAGAGTGAGCACGTACTCGATACATGGATTATCGCGCGACTTGATTCGCTTATCGAAGAAGTCACCAAGGCGTTTGATGCGTACCAGCTCGACGCGGCGACGCGCCCGCTCGCACTCTTCATCGATGACCTCTCTGTATGGTATCTGCGCCGCTCTCGCGACCGCTTTAAAGAAGATGGGGATGATAAAAAGGCGGCGCTCGCGACGCTGCGTTTTGTACTGCATAGGCTCTCACTCGTGATGGCGCCGTCGATGCCTTTCTTCGCAGAGCACCTCTTTCAGGCCGTGCGAGAGGGTGAGGATGAGGAGAGTGCACACCTTGCCTCATGGCCATCGGTCTCGTACCAGCCACGCTTCTGGGCGAAGCTCTTTGGGGGAAAGGACTCACGCTTGGTGCTCGAGGCGATGCAGGTTGCACGCAATGTCGTATCAAGCGCTCTTGAAGAGCGCGATACGGCTGGCATAAAAGTACGTCAGCCGCTCTCCAAGCTCTCCATACCATCTTCCCTCAAACTCGCGGAGGAGTACCTCGCAATCATTGCCGACGAGGTGAATGTGAAAAAAGTGGAGAGGCTTGGCGATGCTATAAGACTTGATGTTGAGATTACCGACGAATTGAAAGAGGAGGGAGTTGTGAGGGATACTATTCGCGAAATACAGGCATTTCGTAAAGAGCAGGGACTCAAGCCAGGAACATCTGCCACATATACGTTTGTAAAAGACGAACCTCGACGGAGTGTTATAGAGAAGAATCGCACGAAGATAGAAGACACGACATCGACAATGATTGTGTTTGTGGAATAGTCATGTACCAGAAATACAACACCGAAGCGCTGGTCTTGGGGAGTCGAGAGAGCGGGGAGAGCGACCGCACGATGGTGCTCTTCACAAAGGACTTTGGACTCGTTCGCGCTCGTGCGACTGCCGTGCGGAGCGAAAAATCAAAGATGCGCTATGCGCTGCAAAACTACTCGCTCGCCAATGTCTCGCTCGTGCGAGGAAAGAAGAGTTGGCGAGTGGCGGGCGCGACCGCGCTCAAGCTTGCGACTGGTGATGTCCGCGCTGTCGGCACATTTGCTCGTTCGTCGGAGCTCGTCGTCAGGCTCGTCCATGGCGAAGAGCAGAATCCGTACCTCTATGCGGCTCTCGTGGAGGCACACAGTGCTCTCATGCGAGACAATGTTGAGGCGTTCGGGACCATAGAAATCGTCTGTGTAGCCCGAGTCCTGTATTCGCTCGGCTACATTTCTGCGGAAGCTCTCGAGACAGCGCTGTTTACGCATACTGCATATACGGGTGAACATCTCATGGAAGCAGAGACCATGCGCGACAAACTACTTTCTTCTATCAATAAGGCCATTGCGGAAACACAGCTCTAAAGCTAATCTCTCCGTATGATAACCATTTCTCAACTTACAGAAGCGACAGCGAACTCTATTGCCGAACTTAATACGCTCATGCGCGAACTCCGCACCGAACAATCCGGCGATGCCATTAACAGTGTCGACGACATGACGCTGCTGCTGAGCGATAAAAATATTGTCGTCATGACGGTGAAAGACGACGAAAAGATTGTTGGTGTTGCCACTCTGTATATAGTGCCCAAAATCGGGAAGACCGTCGCGTACATCGAAGATGTCGTCGTGAGTAGCGCGTATCGTGGACAGGGGTTGGGCGAGAAACTCGTGCGCAAAGTCATCGAAACCGCGAGAAGTAGGCATGTCAAAAGTGTAGGGCTTACCTCGCGTCCGGCACGAGAAGCAGCAAATAAGCTCTACCAAAAGATTGGCTTCAATCGCAAGGAGACGAACGTCTACAAGCTCGCTCTCTAACCATATGGCGCGGGTGAAGATAAGCGAATATAAGGCGAAGAAGATTCTCTTTGGGGAGGCGTACGATGGTCTACAGTTGCGCACAGGCGAGTCCATGAATATCCCGGATGGACACTGGGTGGCGAAAGTCGACCAGGGCGTCAAGAAGCGCTTCAAGCAAGGGCTTGTCGCTGTCGACAAACCGAAGGCTGAGATACTCACTGCAATCGCCGAGTGGGAGAAAAAAGGATTCACGCAATTCGTCCTTGAGCCGTATTTTGAACACGAGGAGACAGAGGAGCAGTACCTCTCTCTCGAGAGAGTCCGAGGAGGAGTGCGCGTGCTGCATGCGTCGGGAGGAGGGATCAATATAGAGGAGCACCCTGAAGCGGTCGGACGTTACATTATATCTGAGGAAGCTGATATCGCAGGAATTGCGAAAAAGACCAAGGTTCCGGAGTCTTTCCTGTCGCGCCTGTACGCAATATTCAATGCGAGCCACTTTTCATTCTTGGAGATTAATCCGCTCATCGTGCGAAGTGAAGACGTGTATGCGCTCGATGCGGCCGTGCTCGTCGACAGTGCGGCGGAGTTTTTCGTTTCTGGCATCTGGAGCGACGATGACGTCGTGAAGACAAAAGCGAAACATGTCGCCGAGGAGCGCGTAGAAGCGCTTGCGGCGACCACACCCGCGGCTCTCAAGCTCTCCGTAATCAATCCCAACGGCGCGCTCTTCTTCCTGCTCTCAGGTGGAGGCGGAAGTATCGTAATTGCTGATGAGGCACAGCTTGAGGGTGTCGGACACCTCATAGCGAATTACGGAGAATACAGCGGCGGTCCGACTCGCGAAGAAACATACCTGTATTCAAAAGAGATAATCGGCATGATGATTGAATCGAAGGCGCACAAGAAAGCGCTCGTGATTGCGGGCGGGGTCGCAAATTTTACCGATGTGAAAAAGACTTTTCTCGGTATCATAGATGCGCTCAAAGAGCGCTCGGAAGAATTGCGGACGCAGGGTACAAAGATATTTGTTCGGCGTGGTGGTCCCAATGAAAAGGTGGGCTTGCAGCTCATGCGCGATTTCTTACAAAACGAAGGGCTTCTAGGCGCAGTCTACGGCTCGGACGTCGTCATTACACAAGCGGTGGACGATGCCATTCAATATATCCGCATATGAAAACTATACTTGAAGAAGTGAGAGCGGGTGCAGACGGAATCCTCGTCGTCGGAAATCATCCGCAGATTGTGCAGGCGATTCTCGATTTCGATTACTTGGCAAGCAAGGAGAGCCCTTCGGTCGTCGGAGTTATCTCGGGTACACGCAAAGCGCAAAAGTTCTTTTACGGTACGGGAGAAGTGCTCGTACCGTGCTTCGGCAGTGTTCGTTTGATGCCTGAGACGCTGCGACCGCGTGTGAAATGGATGCTTAACGCACAGTCGGGTCGGCGTACCTTCGAGTCGACCGTCGCCTTCTTTGAGACTTTTCCCGACGCACTCGGAGGTCACTTGTTTGCGGAAAACGTGCCGGAGATTCATGCGACCGAATTAATACGCCGTTTCGGAAAAAAATATGTCATCGCGGGACCGTCCGGCGTGGGCATCCTCGTGTCCGGTGCACTCAAGCTAGGTGCGATAGGCGGTACCGACGCGTCGCAAATACGAGCGAGCAAGCTCGCATCGCGGGGCTCTGTCGCCGTCGTATCGACTTCAGGGGGCATGACCAACGAACTTATTCGTGCGGTCTCGGGTGCTGGAAAACGCGTGTCATTCTCGATATCGATAGGCGGAGACCGGTTCCCAGTGACAGGTCTCTCTGACGTGCTCCGCTTGGCTGAGAGCGACGTTGATACAAAAGCCATCGTCTATTTCGGGGAGCTCGGTGGCTCTGACGAATACGAGATAGTGGAGATGCTTGAGAAAAAAGAGCTGACGAAACCCATAATTTGTTACATTGCGGGAGTTATCGACGAAGCATTCGATGAGCACATGCAGTTTGGACACGCGAAGGCGCTCGTGGCTACAAAGGACCAAAGTGCGCGCGCGAAGCGAAGCGCTCTCGCGTCGGCTGGTGCCACGGCGCCCGAGACATTCCCCGGGTTTCTCAAGGCACTTACTGAGCTGCCGCTTCCGGATATTCGTGATACCGTCGTGGATATGGATCCACTTGAGAATCGTAAAGCGAGCATCCTTTCGACGAGAGAGATAGTTGATTTGGATACAGTGCCTGTTTTTGTACAAGCAGGTGCACTCGTAAAGCAAAAAGAAAATGCATTTGCGGGGGCGACGATGCAGGCTCTTCTCGGGCATGAAGTGTCGCCTGAGACTGCTGCATTTGTAGAAAATATATTTGAACTCCTTATCGACCATGGGGGCCATGTCTCCGGCGCAGTCAATACGATGGTGAGTGCTCGCGCAGGAAAGGACATGGTGTCGTCGCTCGCATCAGGTCTCCTTACGATAGGTCCACGCTTTGGCGGCGCGGTCAATGAAGCGGCGCGTGCATGGCTCGAGGGCAGCGAATCGGCCGTGCCCGCGATGGAGTATGTGGAGAAAAAGACTCGTGCGGGAGCACTCCTGAGCGGCATTGGCCACCGCAAATACCGCGTAGGGATTCCTGATCCGCGTGTTGCAGCGCTTTCAGAGTTTGCATCGCTGCTCAAAAAGCATCCATACTACGATTTTGCACGCGAAGTGGAGAAGGTGACGACCGGGAAGAACGGCAACCTCATACTCAATGTCGATGGTGTTATGGCCGCGCTCCTTCTCGACATGCTCGCCGAGAAAGAAGGCGTATCAAAAGAAGAGCTTCACGAGCTTGTGGATGCGGAATTTTTCAACGCACTCTTCATAATTCCGCGATCTGTGGGCTTTATCGCTCATTTTCTCGAACAGAAACGCAACGACGAAGGGCTCTTCCGTCTTCCTGACGAGCTCCTCTTTGAGAAGAAAAGCGAAAAAAAGAAGAAGAATTAGGGCGAGCAGGGTCTTCGGAGTGGTAGAATTGTCTGAATGGACGACTTTGAGCAGGAGAAGATAGAGCGCTTACGAAGGGCGATGTATAGCCGGTCTCTCTCAGGGAATCTCAAAGAGCGTCCGCGCCGCGACTTTGCGGGCGTCGACCCACTTGTAGGCGAAGACTGGGCGGAAGACGATGAGCCTCTTTCAGGTTCGCGTGTGGCGCCGCGCGTCATCGGGTACACACGCAAAGCGCTGTGGTGGTTCTTGGGCGCATCGATAGCATTTTTTATCGTTGCCCTCGGATTCTTCGTGTACTACTTCACGCTCGGTGGCGGAAGTGCCGCAGCTGCACCCGGAAATATAGACATCACGATTTCAGGCCCACCGCAGATTGCGAGCGGGGAACCTACGAAACTTCAGGTTGAGGTGACCAACCGCAACAAAGTCTCACTCGAGCTCGCAGACCTTATCATCACGTATCCTGATGGTACGCGTTCACCGCTCGACTTCCAGACCGACTTTCCAAGCCAACGCATCACACTCGGCTCAATCGAGCCGGGAGGTCGCAGGCAGGGCACCGTCACCGCCGTATTTTCGGGTGAGAGTGGTGTCGCGGAACAAGTGCATGTGGAGCTTGAATACCGCGTGCAAGGCTCGAGCGCGATATTTGTCGCTAAAGAGGATTACAGTCTTGTGCTCAGTACATCGCCAATTACACTTTCAATCGACGGCAACACACAGACGACATCCGGCCAGCCAGTACAATTCACCATCAATGCATCCTCTAATGCGAGTGCGCCTCTTCGCGATGTGCTCGTGAGTGTCGCGTACCCGTTTGGTTTTAAATTCACCTCGTCGACGCCGGCCCCCGTCGGACAAGGTCTCTGGGCGATAGGCGATCTTGCACCAGGAGAGAGGAAGTCGATATTTGTAAGTGGCGTGCTCTCGGGTGAGAGTGGCGATGAGCGGGTCTTCCGCATCACGACGGGGACCCGTCCTTCTGCTGACGTGACGACGATTTCCAACGTGCTGGCCACCAATTCGTACGAGGTGCAGATATCGCAGGCGTTCTTGGGTCTTGCGGTGACGGTCAATAAGCAGAGCGGCTCAAACGTCGTCGCTGCGCCGAGTGAAAACGTGCTTGTCACCGTCTCGTACCAAAACAATCTCTCCACTGAGATAACTGATGCCATCGTCGTCGCTCGGCTTACCGGGCTCTCTATTGATGGCGCATCGGTGCATTCGATAGACGGATTCTATCGCTCCACCGACGAGACGGTCTTGTGGGACAAAACGACAACGGGTGGTGCACTTGCGTCACTTGCACCGGGCGCAAAGGGGACGCTGTCGTTTTCTTTTCAAATGCCCTCTAACGAAGAGCTCAAAAATATTGTAAATCCCAAGCTCTCACTTAGTATCAATGCTGCGGGCAAACGTGTTTCTGAGAGCGGCGTCCCGCAAAGTCTCCAATCGGCAGTGCGACAGGACGTGAAGCTCGCCTCTGACCTTCAGCTCAACGCGCAGGGGCTCTACTATGCAAACCCATTTGGTTCTACGGGCCCGATACCTCCAAAGGCCGGTACCGAGACCACCTATGCGCTCGTACTCACTATCACCAATACCACCAACAAGCTCACGGGCGCGAAAGTGACCGCGGCGCTCCCTTCGTATGTGCGATGGATTGGCTCGTATGCTCCGGCAAGCGAACAGCTCAAATTTAATGAGACAGACGGAACGTTTACGTGGACAATCGGAGATATCGGGGAGAATGTAGGAGTCGGAGGCAATCAGCCGAAACAAATTGCCATCGGCATTGCGCTGACCCCATCGACCAGTCAGATAGGACAGCAGCCGGCTTTGTTGCAGCGCGTGACGTTTACCGCAACCGACGCGGCGACTGGTGCGGCTATCACGAAGCGCACGACACCGGATGTCACGACAAATCTCACACAGGTCTCAAAATCCTCCTCGGAGAACGTCGTGGGCACCGATCCGGGCTTCAGCCCGGCAAATGCGACGGTAGTTAAGTAAAGCCCTTTTTTGGGTTACACTCATGACCATGGCAGACGTATCCATGGAAAAAGTAGTCTCACTCGCCAAAAGACGCGGGTTTGTCTACCCGGGCTCCGATATATACGGCGGTCTCTCAGGCACATGGGACTACGGCCCACTCGGTGTCGAGCTCAAGAATAATGTGAAGCAACTTTGGTGGAGGATGTTTGTCCAGAATCGTGACGACATGCTCGGGGTGGACGCCGCTATTCTCATGAACCCGGAGGTCTGGAAAGCGTCGGGCCATGTCGACGGTTTTCAAGACCCCCTGGTCGAGTGTACGAAGTGCAAGCGACGTTTCCGTGCCGACCACGTAGGTGACAGCTGTCCGGAATGCGACGGCACCTTCGGCGAAGTTCGCCAATTCAACATGATGTTCCAGACACAGATTGGCGCGACCGAGGGCTCGATATCGTACCTTCGCCCTGAGACTGCTGGCGGCATTTTTGTGAATTTCAAAAATGTTATCGACTCTTTCCACCCCAAGCTGCCGTTTGGTATCGCCCAGATAGGAAAAGCATTTCGTAACGAGATAGCGCCGAGAGACTTTATTTTCCGCGTTCGCGAGATGGAGCAGATGGAAATAGAATATTTTGTAAGTCCCTCGAATTGGGAGGCTTCGTTTGAAGAGTGGAGGACGCAGTCACTGGAATTTTTCAGAGCAATCGGCCTATCAGCGGAGAGCGTACACGAGCTCGACGTCCCGGCGGACGAACTCGCGCATTATTCGAAGCGGACCATTGATTTCGAATTCGACTTCCCATTTGGCCGCAAAGAGCTCTCCGGGCTTGCATATCGCACAGATTTTGACTTGAAAGCGCACTCCACTGCATCGGGCACTGAGCTTTCGTATCTCGACGACTCTACAGGTGAGCGTTCTATTCCGCACGTGATTGAACCGTCTTTCGGTGTGGACCGCACCATACTCGCCATCCTCACTTCTGCATACACTGAAGACGAGCTTGGCGGGGAAGTGAGGACATATCTCAAATTCAACAAAGCGGTCGCGCCCATCAAAGCTGCTGTCTTTCCACTCCTCAAGAACAAGTCTGAGCTCGTCGAGAAAGCGCGCGAAGTTTACTTAATGCTCAAAAAAGATATTCCGCAGCTTATGTGGGACGACAACGGCAACATCGGCAAGCGCTACCGTCGTCAGGATGAAATAGGTACGCCAGTGTGCATCACCATCGATTTCGATACGCTCGGTGAGACTCCAGAGCTCAAAGACACCGTCACGGTACGCAATCGCGATACGGGGGAACAGGAGCGGGTCGCCATATCAGAGCTAATCACTCGCATAGCATAAGCTTCGGGCCCCGTGCTACGATTCGGGCATGTCGGACCGGCACATCAACATCTCGTTCTCGACGGGAACTGTCCTGAAAACCATCGTCGTTTTGGCCATCGCATACCTTCTGTGGGTGCTCCGCGACGTCGCGCTCATAGTACTTACCGCCGTCGTTATCGCATCGGCTGTAGAGCCTGGTGTACGTTTTTTCATGCGGCAGAGGATGCCACGCATACTTTCGGTACTCTCGGTATATGTACTGCTTTTCGGTGTCTTCTTTGTGCTCTTTTACTTTTTCTTTCCGTCAGTGCTTCAAGATTTCGCGACGTTTGTGTCGTCGTTGCCGTCGTACCTTGATTATCTTACGCGCGCCGGCGCATTCGATACATACTCCAGCATCTTGGGTTTACCCGCACCCTCAGCAATCACTTCAGATGAAATCATGTCGAGTGTGCGTGGCGCATTTGGTGCGGCCGAATACAGCAACGCATTTTCCGCTGCGAGTCAGATATTTGGCGGAGTCTTTTCCTTCGTGCTCATCATAGTATTCTCTTTCTACTTTGCGGTAGTTGAAACTGGTGTCGATGATTTTCTCCGAATCGTGACGCCGAAAAGCCATCAGTCATACATCCTCGGTCTCTGGCGTCGTTCACAACACAAAATCGGATTGTGGATGCAGGGCCAATTGATTCTCGCAGTCCTTATCGCCGTTCTCGTGTTCTTGCTCCTCACGATATTCGGCGTGCCGCACGCACTCATGCTTGCGGTCATTGCGGGAGTGTTTGAGATTATCCCTGTTTTCGGACCTATTTTGGCCGCGGTGCCGGGCGTCATAATTGCGTTTGTCGCGGGAGGGCCAGTGCTCGGCATCACGGCCGCTGTCGTGTACTTGGTCATTCAGATGTTCGAAAATCACCTCATATACCCGCAGGTCGTCACGCGCGTCGTCGGTGTGCCGCCGCTCCTCGTGATTTTGGCACTCATCATTGGAGCCGAGCTTGCAGGCTTTTTGGGCGTAATTCTCTCGGTCCCTATCGCAGCCACACTTCAAGAATTCGTGAGCGATATCGAAGCGGGGCGTATTCCAGGCAGAAGCGCGTAGTATGGCAAAACCTTTTTACCTCACCACGACGCTTCCGTACGTGAATGCGGACCCGCACATAGGCTTCGCACTTGAAATCGTGCAGGCGGATATTCTGGCGCGGTACCGATCTCTATTGGGTGATGAGGTTTTTTTCAGCACGGGCACCGACGAGCACGGTCTCAAGATATTTCAAAAAGCGAAAGAAGAAGGGAAAGATGTGCAAGCGTATACCGACGAGTATGCGGCAAAATTCCGTTCTCTCAAAGAGAAGCTGAATCTTTCGTCGGAGCTCCATTTCGTGCGCACTTCAGACGCGCATCACAAGGGTGCCGCACAAGAGATATGGCGGCGTTGTCTCGCGAAAGGGGATATATACAAGAAGAAATACAAGGGACTCTATTGTGTGGGTGACGAGATGTTTCTGAAAGAGGGCGACCTTGTCGGTGGCAAGTGCCCGAATCACCCCACGATGGATCCGATAGAGATAGAAGAAGAGAATTACTTCTTCCGCCTGAGGGCATACCAGGAGAGACTTCTTGCGTACCTCATGAAAGAAGACTCTGTAGTACCAGAGTGGCGGAGACAAGAGGCAGTCAATTTTGTGCAGGCAGGCCTTGAGGATTTCAGTATCTCGCGTGAAAAAGCGCGACTCCCGTGGGGAGTCCCCGTGCCGGATGACGACACCCAGGTCATGTACGTGTGGTTTGACGCGCTTACGAATTACATCTCCACGCTCGGGTGGCCGGAAGATGCGGACGGGAATTTTAAGAAGTTTTGGGAAGAGGGCGATACGATGCAAATGGCGGGAAAGGACCAAGTGCGTTTCCAGTCCATCATGTGGCAGGCGATGCTTATGTCGGCCGATATAAAGAACACCGATCGTGTTGTCTACCACGGATTTATCACGAGCGGCGGTCAGAAAATGTCCAAAAGTATCGGCAATGTCATCGACCCATACGCAATCGTCGATGAATATGGAGCCGATGCACTTCGGTATTTCCTCGCTCGTCACGTGCACCCCTTTGAGGATAGCGATGTGACCATGGAGCGATTTAAGGAAGCGTACAATGCCGACCTTGCCAATGGCATAGGTAATCTTGCTGCGCGTATCATGACACTCGCCGAAAACAATCTTACTGAGGCAGTTGTTCGACCAGAACCCGGAGGATTTGATAGTGCATATACAAAGGCGCTCAGTGAATTTGACTACGCATCTGCACTCGGCACAGTTTGGAGCCGTATCGAGGCACTTGATAGGCGCATGACGACGGAGGAGCCATTTAAACTCGTAAAGAGTGAACCGGAAAAAGGGAAGGCTATCATTCGCGAAATGGCACTCGAGCTTTACTCCATTGCCCGGACACTTCAACCTTTCATGCCGTCCACGAGTGATGCGATAAAGGCCACGATACTCGCCAACAAAAAACCAGCTACGTTGTTCCCGCGCAAAGACTAATGTTTTTGGATGTCGACACGGCAGTGGGGAAATCAAAAATCGATGGACGGGGGGTTATTGCACTTCGAGATTTTAATCCTGGCGAGATTGTGATTCCTTGGGATACCTCAAACACACTCACCGATGCCGAATATGAGCGGTTGCCGGAGGACCAGCGCCGATACGTCGCGCGGTACAAAGGTGAGTGGCTCTACATGCTCGAGCCTGCGCGTTTCGTAAATCACTCTTGCGATTCAAACACCGTGCCTCTCAGAGGGAATGACGTAGCAGTCCGGGAAATAAAGGCAGGCGACGAAATAACGTCGGACTATCGCTCGGTCATGCTCTCTGGTGAGCGTATGGCATGCCGCTGTGGTGCACAGAATTGCATGGGGTATATTGTCGGGATTGCAGTATGAAATACTTCGACGCACATACGCACGTAAACTTTGTTGCATACAACGACGATAGAAAGGAGACGATAGAGCGCTCGCGCGCACAGGGTGTCGGTATGAATGTCGTCGGGACGCAGCTTGATACCTCGCGCTCCGCGGTCGAGCTTGCTGAGACGCACGAACACGTCTTCGCCACGATCGGACTGCACCCCATCCACACATCGAAGTCGTATCACGATGAGAAGGAGCTTGGAGAGGGAGGAAAAGAGTTCACATCTCGCGGCGAAGTCTTTGACGCGGCCGCGTATGAAGTGCTGGGTCAGTCTACAAAGGTGATAGCAGTGGGTGAATGCGGTCTCGATTATTTCCGACTTGAGGAAGAGACGAAGAAAGTACAGGCAGACGCCTTCATCCAGCAGATCGAGCTTGCCAACCGTCTGCGAAAGCCTCTCATGCTCCATATTCGCAACCCGCTGCCGCAAGGCTCCAGCGAGGCAAGTGCATACGATGATGCGCTCGAGATACTAAAAGCTCACGCAAAAGTGCGAGGTGACGTCCATTTCTTTGCGGGGGATTGGTCTATTGCAAAAAAATTCCTCGATGAAGGGTATACACTCTCTTTCACGGGCGTCGTGACGTTTGCACGCGATTACGATGAGGTCGTGAAAAACGCGCCGCTCGACATGCTTCTCTCCGAGACCGATGCCCCGTACGTCACTCCTGCGCCGCACAGAGGCAAGCGCAACGAGCCCGCATATGTGGAGATGGTCGTCCGTGCGATAGCGGAGATACGCGGCGAAGATTTCGAGAGGGTAAGAGCGCAGCTTGTATCCAATGCGGCGCGTGTATTTGGCATCACGGCGGATGCGGTATAGTTTTGACATATGAACATGAAAATCTGGGCAGGACTTATCGTGCTTCTTCTAACACTCGCTGGCGGCGTATGGCTTATCAAGACCCCGGCTCCCTTACCGGAAGGTGCGGCCGCCAACCCGAACGGGAAAATGGTATTTACATGGAACATCACAGAGCTTGGAGAGAATCCGGACTCCGGAGCGCCGCGCACGGGTGTCTCTGTCTCATCAGGTGGCAAAACCTATCCTGTGGGCGAATTTGACGGCTCGTGTGCTGAAATCGATGGCACATCCTGGGTGCTCGTCGAGGGTGAGAAGACAGGGGTCATTTGCTGGTGGGCAGGAGGGGGTAGTGAAGCCGGTGTCTTTGAAGAGGATGGGAAAATGGTTCTGAAGGTGGGCATCCTCGAAGAAGGGAGTGCGGAAACACCGGGTTTTAGGGGCAATTTCCAGACCATAGCCACGTTCGAGTAGCTTTTGGCCAGATTCTTGCAGCGCCCTGCTCCACGTGATAGAGTGCGCCAACATATGGCAGAGGAAATGAGCGCTATAACGACCGAAACCTCCGAAAACGAGGTCGTCTCTCGCATATACGAGATTGGGTACCACATCATCCCTACGGTCGCAGAGGACCAGGTGGAGAAAATCGTGGGTGAGATACGCGGCCTTATCGAGAAGGCTGGCGGCTCTTTCATCGCAGAAGGTGCTCCTACGCTCATAAAGCTTGCATACCCCATGGAAACCCGTGAGGGTGACAAGCATGTCAATCATGACAGGGGATATTTCGGATGGCTCAAGTTTGAAGCCCCTGCCGAAGCGGCGCGAGGCCTTGATGACGCGCTCAAGGTCAATCAAAACATCTTGCGACACATCGTCTTCCAGACAGTACGCGAGGAGACTCGCGCTCGCATGAAGGCTCCTACGCTCCGCGAGGTAAAGCGCACCGACACCATTAAGTCCTCGCCGCGTCGCGAGGAAGAGGCAGCGGCCCCCGTATCTGAGGCCGATCTTGAAAAGGCACTCCAAGACATCACTGAGTAAGGTGATAGACTTTTGATATGTACATCAACAAGGCGATTCTCTTCGGCAACCTCACACGAGATCCTGAGCTCAAGGCCCTCCCGAGCGGTATGAATGTCTGCAATTTCTCGATTGCGACGAATCGTGTCTACAAAGACCGCGATGGTAAAAAGGCGGAGCAAACCGATTTCCACAACATTGTGGTGTTCGGAAAGCAGGCTGACACGGTGGCGCAGTACCTCAAAAAGGGGAGTTCCGCGTACATAGAGGGTCGCATGCAGACCCGAAGCTGGGAGCAAAACGGAGAGAAGAAATACCGCACTGAAGTGATTGCAGATTCTGTACAGTTTGGCCCCCGCTCATCGGGCGGAGGCGGAGCTGCCCACAGGGCCGACACCCCAGAAGATGAACCCGCACAAGGCGGCTCGGGCATCGATTATCCGAAAGACGACATAAATCCGGACGATATTCCGTTCTAATATATGGCAAACATTCTTACGCAGAACGATATTCAGCATGTCGATTACAAAGACATCGACCTTTTGAAACAGTTTGTAAATCCGCACGGTCGCGTCATGTCGCGCAAGCGAACAAGTCTGACAGCAAAGCAGCAGCGAGCTGTAGAGGCTGCAGTGAAGCGCGCGCGCTTCATGGGGCTTTTGCCCTACGTCCAAAAGTAATTTTTGGACGAGAGGCAAAAGCGGCCGGAGCGATGTCGCGCGAGCTCGCGCGACCGCGAGGCGGGGGCTGCGACCGAGGCGAGCGTCGGCGAGCCGAGAGTTGTGGCCTTCTGCCCTACGTGCAGAAATAAACTGAAGACGAAGAAAGCCCCGATACGGGGCTTTCTTCGTCTATAATGTGCAGACATGTCGCATATCCATCGTCATTCACATCCGCGCGGCGTGCCGAGCGAGGTCACGCTCGATGCGTGGCTCGTTGTCCTTGGTCTTGTGGTGGCCGTCGTGCTCGTCAAGACTGATGTGGTGGCATATCTTGCCACGATAACCGCGGACTTCACGGTGGTGAGCAGCTTCATCATCGGCTTGTTCTTCACGTCAGTACTCACGACGACGCCCGCAATTGTGGCTATTTCAGAGTACTCGAATTTCGTATCACCCGTGCTCCTCGCGCTCGTGGGCGCCGCAGGCGCCGTGTGCGGAGATCTTTTGATATTTCGCTTCGTGCGCAGCCCGCTCGCACATTATTTTGTGCGGCTCGCATCTCACTCTAAATTACGGACCATCGGCCGAATGCTTGATAGGGGGCCGCTGTGGTGGGTTGTCCCTGCGCTCGGCGCACTTGTGATTGCGTCTCCGTTGCCGGACGAATTGGGTCTCCTCATGATGGGCCTTTCGCATATCCGTCTTGTGCAGTTTATAGGGCTCTCGTTTGTTATGAACGCCATAGGCATATTTATTATCGCGGTTACGGCACAAAGCGTGCTCTAAAGAAACACCCCGCCAAACGGCGGGGTGTTTCTAGAGATTTCTTCCTACACTCTCTCCACGTACTCTCCGGTCTCCGTATTGATACGGATGGTGTCTCCCGCTTCGACAAACATAGGCACATTGAGCTTGGTGCCGGTCTCAAGCGTGACCACCTTGCTCCCGCCCTGTGCGGTGTTGCCGCGTACGTTTGGCGGCGCTTCTGTCACTTTAAGCTCCATCTTCACGGGGATTTTTACCTGGAAAGGCTTCTCATCGAAGATAAGCACCTCGACCTCGGTATTTGCGGTCAAGTATTTTCCTGAATCACCGACCATGTCGTCGGTCAGAGAGAAGCGATTCGAACGATTGGCGGCTTCGTGAAAAAACCATTCGCCGTTGCGCTCGTAGATAAAGACGGCTTTTTTACTCTCTATTTCTGCTTCGACAAGCTTGTCAGACTGTTGAAAAGAGTACTCCATCGTATTGCCCTTGATGATGTGACGCATCTTGGTCTGGTTGACCGGGCGTCGCTGTTGTTTCTGCATGATGTTATTCCACGTGCAGACGTACGGCTCGCCATCAATGAGCACTGCCACTCCCGGCTTCACATCGTTGTAGCTCAACATATTGCGAGCATTCTATGCAAAAATGCCGTTTTGTCCAGCTAATCAGCCAATATTTTAAAGAGCGCAAACTTCTCCTTGTTGAAGGAGCCGAATCCCTGCTTCTCAAAAAGTGATGTAGCGCCTGTGATGGTGAGCACTTCATACACACCGAGCGCCTTTGCCTCGTCGAGACATTTTTCAATAAGCATCGTTGCGATACCTTTTCCTTGATGGTCCGGAAGTACAGCAAGGCTGCGGACTTCAGCGAGACGCTGTGAGTACACTTCAAGGGCGCAGCATCCTACTATGGTGCCACCTTCTTCCGCTATAAAAAATTCATCAGGACGGGGGAGGTGAGTCTGCATTAATGTATCAGGATACAGCGCGATGATTTCACCGATTGATGCAAAATCCGCCTCAGTGGATTTTCGTATATTCATGCGTAGACGTAGGTAAGAATTGAGAAAAGCGTGATAAGCGCACATGAAAGATGCCAAAGACCATGATTAAGTTCGTAGTCGTATTTCTCCTGACCCCAGTAAAAGAAATACATTCCGGCGCAAAGTGCAGCAAGAGCATACGCAAAGTAGGGAAATGCAAAGTTTCCTATATAGCAGAGCGCCCAATTAGTTCCGATGAGAAGCCAACCCGCCGTACTGTCAAACTCGAGCAGGTATCGTCGCCGACTGAGGTGGTACCCAAGTCCAAAGATTACGACGCTGCATATGAGTCCGACAGCTACCCACAGATTGTTGGTAAAGGCAACATAAAGCGGTACCAGGAAGAAGAAATTGCTCCATACGGAGAATCTGCGGGCATCGTATAAGGTCATGGATGATGCTATTCGTCCACCTCTGAGCCCGAGCTCTTCGAAGTCATTCCCCCATCGTTGAGACCTTTACGAATATCTTTGAGAAGTTGGTTGAGAATAGGTTTGTTCTGGCGGAGGAACGTGCGCGCCGCATCGTAGCCACGACCGAGCTTTGTTTCTCCGATTGTGTACGAACCGCCGGAAGACTTTTGGACGAAGCCAAGCTTTTCGCCGAGCGCGAGGGCCTCGCCCTCTTTGGAGATGCCTTCCCCATAGAGCATGTCGAATTCGACAGCACGGAAGGGGGCAGCGACTTTGTTCTTCACAATCTTCACACGGTGGCGACCGCCCATGGTCTCATCACCTTTCTTTATCTGCGCGATACGACGAATGTCGATTCGTACACTCGTATAAAACTTGAGTGCTTTACCCCCGGTCGTGGTCTCAGGGTTGCCGAACATCACGCCGATTTGCATGCGTATCTGGTTGATGAATATGACTACCGTCTTGGTCTTTGCGACGATGGCAGTGAGTTTGCGCAATGCTTGAGACATGAGTCGAGCTTGTTTGCCCACATGACTCTGGCCCATATCTCCCTCGATTTCGTCCTTGGGTGTGAGTGCGGCAACCGAGTCGATGACTATCACGTCGATTTTTCCGCTCCGCACCAAAGACTCGACAATCTCGAGCGCCTGCTCTCCCGTGTCCGGTTGAGAGACGAGCAGTGTTGCGATGTCTACACCGATTTTCTTTGCGTACTCAGGGTCAAGCGCGTGTTCTGCGTCGATAAATGCACAAATGCCGTTTTTCTTTTGTGCCTCGGCAATGACATGCAGACAGAGTGTTGTTTTGCCAGAGCTCTCCGGACCGAATATCTCGATTATGCGTCCGCGGGGAATACCGCCAATGCCGAGCGCCCAGTCGACGCCGATGGAGCCGGTGGGAATCGCGTCAACATCCACTTTCGGCGTAGCGCCGAGCATCATGATGCTATCGTCGCCAAATTTTGTCTTTATATCCGAAAGTGCGCGCTCAATGTCCTTGTCGGTCCCGGTACCAGTCTGTTTTGGAGGAGCTTTTTCTTTTTTTGTCATTGCCATATCGTCGAAGTATATCCTACGGGGTGGTGGATGCCACTTGGGTATCTATGGGGTCTTGGGGCGTCGTGGTGGTCGCCTGGGGGGAGCTGGAGGCGTGCTCAGGGACATACACTATCTGGATGACCTCCTGGCGTTTACGGCCATATTTATCTTCAGCGTCAAAGACGACCCGATTGAGTCCGGGTGAGAGAAGGTAAGGTTCTTCGAAGGCTCCGTCTTCGGTCACGGTGATGGGCTTGCCATTCATGTTGAGCACGGCGATTCTATCGGCACGACCGCGCAACGTGATGAATTGCTCACTGACCTGTGTCACGCCTTCAGGCACTTCAATGCGTGGGCCATAGAGAATCCCTCGGGCTTCAAAATATGCATACCCGGCGATGATGATGAAAAATACCGCGATAACAATCCTGGTGAGCCGCGAGTCACGATAGGGGATCATATACTAGCGGTTCTCTTCTTCAGCACTGTCCTCCTTCGGCTCAGCAGCGAGTTCATCGGCATTGCCGGCACCTATAACATCGCGTGGTTTCGCGCCGTCGGCAGGGCCAATGACCCCCCGGTCTTCCAAGAGGTCCATGAGCCTTGCCGCGCGCGCATACCCGACGCCCAGCTTTCGCTGCAAGTATGATGTAGATGCTTTTCCGGCCTCTATAACCGTACGCTTTGCATCAGGATAGAGCTCGTCGTCGTCTCCCGTATCGCCCTCCATTGATGCGAATATTGCATCCGTGCCGCCATTTTGCGCGCTCTTATCTGTGAAATCTATCTCGCTCGGTATGTTGTCATTTTCCTTGGCGATGAACGCAACTACACTCTTAACCTCGGTCTCCGAGATATACGGAGCTTGGATGCGAATTGGCTTGGACATCTCTCCTGAGAGGAAGAGCATGTCTCCGGCTCCGAGGAGGTTTTCTGCGCCACCCATGTCGAGTATGGTGCGCGAATCGATTTGCGAGGACACCTGGAGCGCGAGTCGGGCTGGGATGTTCGCTTTGATGAGACCGGTGATGACTTTGACCGACGGACGCTGTGTCGAGAGTATGAGGTGGATACCCACGGCGCGACTCATTTGCGCAAGGCGAACAATGCCACTCTCGAGTTCGCGCGGGTACGCCGTCATAATATCCGCGAGTTCATCGATGATGAGTACGATATAGGGCAGGGCTTCCGGGAGCGGCTGACCCTCCTTGACGCCCTTTTCCAAGGCGGGAGCGAGAATATTCTCATGATAGGAAGAAATATCACGTACTTTTTCGGTCTCGAGGATGTTGTAGCGTCGTTCCATTTCCTTTGCGAGCCACTTGAGCGCGAGAATGGCTTTCTTCGCGTCGGTAATCACCGGAGTATAGAGATGCGGGATGGAATTGTAGAGGGTGAGCTCGACGCGCTTCGGGTCGACCATGATAAACCGAAGCTTTTCAGGTCCACAGCGGTACAACAGAGATACGATGAGGTCGTTGATCGTCGCAGATTTTCCTGCACCTGTCGTACCTGCGATGAGCATGTGCGGCATGCGCGCGAGGTCGGCGTAGTGCGGCTGCCCATTGATAGATCTTCCAAGTGCCATGAGCAGAGGCTTTTCCGAACCCGTGAATCCCGAGTCAGAGATGAGCGGCGCCATACCAAGTGTCGTCCTGGCAATGTTTGGTACTTCGATACCCACGAGCGCTTTTCCAGGGATTGGAGCTTCGATACGTACCGGAGACGCAGCGAGAGCCAGCTCAAGGTTTGACTGGAGCGCCACTATCTTTGAGAGACGCACGCCTTCGGCGGGCTTCATCGCGTACCGTGTCACAGTGGGGCCTATCGACGCCTCATCCATTTCTACCTGTATGCCAAAATTCAACAGGGTACGCTTGATGATGTTCATGTTCGCCTTCACGTCGCCGACTTCCGGTTTGCCTCTATTTTTTGCGAGCAGAGATGCAGGTGGCGGAATGTAGGCGCTGCCTGTAGCGGCAATGATGGGGAAGCCCTCCTGTAAGGGAGCGGATTCTTTCTTATCGAAACTTGTTACCGTCGGCTGTTTAGGTGCTGCCTGTTCCATTGGAGGCTCTTCGTCCGTCGACTCTTCGTCAGGAAGCCCCGTCACCGGCACGTCGTCTATGTCTTGAGGCAAAATCTCTGGCTCGGCAACAAACCATGCTTTTATATTTTTGAAGAGGGCGTGCAAATTTACATCAAAGGCGACGATAAGTGCAGCGATGATGAAAGCGATGAGAAAGATAGCGGTCGCTACGCTATCGACTGCTGCCATGAGAGGATGCGCTATAGCGTCTCCAAGCACGCCGCCACTGGAGGAAGAGAACAAGCTAATCATGCCGAGGCCGGAGAGCAAAAAAACCACCATACTCACAAGCTGTACCCATCCGAAGTGGCGTTCAAAGGAGCGGAAAATAAGAACTGCAAGCATGACCAATGACAGCGGCAATAGCATATAGCCGATGCCAAGAAGCCATGTGAGCCATCCATAAAAAAGCTCACCAGCAGAACCGCCGACGCCGAGTGCGGCGAGCGCAAGGAAGCCAGAGATGGCAATAAAGAAAATGGCGAGAACCCCACGGATGGCCTCGTTGCTCACCAGGGGCGCGCGCGGTTCGTCGTTGAGCTCTTTATGCTTCCCATTTTTACGCTCCCGCTTCGATTTCATGCGGACATAATACCATGTTCGAGAGGCAAAAAACGAAAAAAAACTATTGTTTGCGCCACGAAATTCGTCTTTGGATATCGAGTCGCGCGCCAGTCTCGCTTGCTCACGAGTGCATTGCTATTTCCCGCGTCCTTTATATAATCGATATGTCCAAGAGTCTTAATGGACTCTTAAAAGACGTCTAAAAATCTACAATGGACGCGATAAAAGACATACAACGGACAGATTCGATATCTCGTTTCATAGACCAGCATAGTGTCCGCACCAATCCCTTTGGCGAGAATCGTGCGGCTGACCGCGCGTACCGACGAGCAGAGCGCATTGCTGCAGGCCTCCACATGCTGACAAATCATATTCCCGAGCAGGAACCCGTTCGCTCGGAGGTGCGGTCGACCGCTGCGCTTGTACTTCTTGATGTACTGAAGCTGCGTGACGAGATGCGGTCGGTGCATTCGCATTCGGTAGCCGAGTTACAGGGTAGAGTTCGATATCTGATTTCGATGGCGCGCATCATGGAAGTATCTGGCTTTGTCTCTCAGCAGAACGCGACCACGGTCATAGAGGCGCTCGATGAATTGGGCACATACATCACCGCATCGCAGCGCTCCATACTCTCTGAGAACATCTCACTCTCTCGGGAGGATCTTATCGACGTCCGGATGCCGACGTACCGTGCCGCGCACCCAAAATTTATAAAGGACACGTCCGATATAAAGGACACAAAAGACAGCGCGATTGTAAAGGACAGTCATGAGACGTCCGTAAAAGGCAGTGATTCTATAGGTACGTTGAGTGTCCGTGTCCAGAGTATATTGGAAATACTGAAAGTGGGAGGCTCTCTGGGCATCAAAGACATCTCAGCCAACTTGCCCGAATACAGCGAGAAGATGATTCAGCGAGAGTTGCTAGAGCTCGTGACTCGTGGGGCTATAAAAAAGACGGGTCTCAAGCGATGGAGCAAGTACTCCCTCGCTGTCTAATGGGGGCTCTATAGGTGGATTTTAGGAGGCGCAGCCCTCGCTCTCGTACCCCTGTGAAATATTTACCCGCCCAGGACGTCATTATTATTGACTCTGGCCCTAGGCTAGAGTATTGTGCCCGCGTAACCTGAACATCGGAAAAGGGCCAGAGATGGCGCTTTTTTGCTCACAGGTTATCCACAAAACGGAGTTCACTGAATTCACGGTCGGATACCCCCCTGGTATATAATTGCGCTGATGTGTCTTCGGACATGTCAGGACAGGGAGGCGACCTGAGTCGTACTCTGCGCCGTTCTTTGACATACGAATAAGGAAAGAAAATTCATGGATGTCGCACATCCTGTTCATGAGCAATCTCATGAGAATTCGTTCATGCATGCAGATGCATGAACATCTCTGCATTTCTGAAATCTCCCGTCACGAAAGAAAACGCCGCATGATCCGCCAGCTGGCGGACTTCCCTTCTTGCTGCTAATCCCTTCCTCCATCTCTTCATTATTAAAAGGAGTAGGGGCTAGCAAAATTATTAGTTGTCTCAATAAAGTATTGAGGCACACAAAACGCAGACGTGCTCCCGTCGAAAGAACACGAATGCGGTCTCGACATAACCTGTCGAGATACAAAGGTCAAAAACAATAAATATGAGTAAAGCATTAGCAACAAAGAATGTTGCGGCTGTGCTCTTGGCTGTTGCCATGGTCTTCGGTTTCGCTTTCTCTTTTGCCACTCCGGCAAAGGCAGATGTGATTTCTGATCTCCAGGCTCAGATCCAGGCACTTCTCGCACAAATACAGGCGCTCCAGGGCAATGGAGGTTCCCAGCAGGTTGGGGGTCTCAAGTGCACCGCGACCTTCACGTTGAACCTCAAACAGGGTTCTACGGGAAGCGAGGTCCTCGCTCTTCAGAAGTTCCTGAACAGCGTTGATGGCACACAGCTCGCCACCGCAGGCGCAGGTTCTCCGGGCAACGAGACGAGCTACTTTGGTGCAGCCACCAAGGCAGGCGTCATCAAGTTCCAGGAGAAGTTTGCGGCTGACGTCCTCACGCCGGTCGGTCTCACGAAGGGTACGGGCAATTGGTTCGCTTCGACGCGCGCCAAGGCCAACGCACTTTGCGCAGGAGGCGGCACGACAACTCCGCCAACCCCAGGTCCAGTAACAGGCACACTTCAGGTGATGGCTGGTACGCAGCCTGCGAACTCGTTGATGCCGGAAAGCGCTTCGCGCGTTCCGTTCACGACGTTCACGCTCGTCAACTCGAGCACGGGTGCGGTTACGGTCAACAATGTGACAGTCCAGAAATCAGGTCTTGGCGACAAGGCTGCGTTTGACGGCGTCATCCTCGTTGATTCAAACGGCATGGCTCTTGGTAACACCAAGACGTTGAACTCGAGCAATCAGGCAGTACTCGACGCGGGCATCACGCTCCAGCCGGGTCAGTCGGTTTCGCTCACAGTTACAGGAAGCACGGACTCTGACAACGATGCGTACGCGGGTCAGATCATCGGCCTCTCTGTCGTCGGCATCAATGCCAGCGGCACAGTTTCCGGCTCGCTCCCAATCTCGGGTGCGATGCACACGATCAACTCGACGCTCGCTCTCGGCGGCATGAGTGCTGCTGTTGGTCCTCTCGACCCTGACACCACGTCCCTCGCTACGGCAGGTAGTGGTAAGTCAATCGGTACGACCGGCTTCATCTTTGCCTCTGTTCGTCTTACGAACACGGGTTCTGCTGAAGACCAGTGGGTCAAGTCGATTCGTTGGAATCAGTCTGGTTCCGCTTCGGCTTCTGACCTTGCCAACGTGGTTACGGTCGTCGACGGTACGTCGTACCCGGCGAGCATTTCTGCAGACGGTAAGTACTACACTGCAGTCTTCCCGGGCAACGGTCTTGAGATCAAGAAAGGTCTCAACAAAGAGTTCTCAGTCAAAGCAGATGTTGTCGGTGGTCCTGCTCGCACGATCTCCTTCGACCTCTACAAGGCTTCGGACATCTACGTAGTCGGCAACACGTTCGCTTTCGGCATCACTCCGACGCAGTCTGAGAACGGAACAGTCGGCAACAGCACTGAACTCACAGCTGGTACTCCGTTCTTCTCGGGTACTGTTGTAATCGTCGACGCAGGAACCGTTTCCTCGGTCTCTCGCGCCAACGAAGTCGCTGCTCAGAACGTAGTCGAACTCTCGCCAAACCAGCCTCTCGGCGGTTTCGCGATAGACATGAAGGGTGAGGCCATCACGGTCGCATCTCTCACGTTCGGCTTCGACCTCAGCACTGGCGAGTCTGCTACACAGCTCGACAACATCACGCTCGTTGATGAAAACGGCGTCGTTGTTGCCGGTCCTGTCGACGGTACGACTGGTAGTGGTAACGACGGTAAGGTGACCTTCACCGACACCGTTACGTTCCCTACTGGCCGTCACGTCTACACCCTCAAGGGTCAGCTTTCTGCTGACTTCGAAGATGGTGACACCATAATCGCAACCACCACGCCAAACTCCACGTACTGGACGAGCGCGAAGGGTACGATTACGGGTAACTCGATCACAATCTCCAACTCGGAAGTCACGGCTCACACCATGACTGTTCGCGCTGGTGCAGTTGTGCTCTCGATCGCAGGTACGCCTTCAGCTCAGACAATCGTCGCTGGCGGCACTTCGCAGACTGTCTCTGGCATCAACTTCGATGCTACGCAGTCAGGCGAGGATGTAAGGTTCAACTCGCTCAAGCTCCTCTACACGTCGAGCTCGGGTGATGACCTCAACAACTGCAACGTCTACGATGGTGCAACTCGTCTCAACTCGTCTACACAGACGCTCGCGACGACTGCCACCAACTACACCTTTAACCTCGACACTGCTTTGGTAGTGGCCAAGGGTACGGTGAAGGTCGTCACGGTTAAGTGCGATGTCCCATCGTCTTACACCAACACGGCCACGTTCTCAGTAGGCATCGACATCTCTGAAGTGTCTACAGGAACAGGTGTCACTTCTGGCCAGACAGTCACCCCGACTTCTTCGACGGGTGCTGACCAGGGTGGCAATACCATGACTGCCTCTTCTGGCGGTGCGCTTACGGTCGCGCTCGATTCTTCGAGCCCGTCGTACGCAATCGCTGCAGCAGGTACTCAGGGTGTCACACTCGGCGTTCTCCGCTTCAACGGTACGAACGAGCCGATGACGCTTGATCGAGTTGCTCTCCAGTTGAACACCTCGACGGCATCTTCGTCTCCGGACAACCTCACATCGGTTACGCTGTGGGATGGTGCAACGCAGGTAGGTACGGCGCTCTTCGCAGGCACACGCTTCGCGACGTCGACCCTCACCAGCACTGTCACGATTCCTGCCAACGGTTACAAGACGATTACCCTCAAGGGTAATCTCGCGGCAATCGGCGTCGGAGCTGCGACCACAACGAGCGGTATTCTGCTCGAGGTCAACTACGACGACAGCGACTCGACAGGTACACGCGCAATCGCGGGTTCTGGTACGATCAATCGCACCAGCTCTGCTGACTCGGCGGTCTCAGGCGTACGCGTATTCCGCGTAATCCCGACCTTCGCCAAGATTAGCGTTCCGTCGACCACATTGACCAACACAGCGATGGACCTCTACAGGTTCTCAGTCGCAGCTGGTTCGCAGAACGACGTGAGCCTCTACCAGATCGTTGCCAACCTCTCGACGTCGACAGTCTCGACGACGAACGGCACGACCACGGTATCGGACCTCAAGGTCTTCGCGTACACCGACTCGAGCTTCGCGACCCCAGTCGCCGGATTCACCGACGGCCAGGTCGTAGCTACGATCGCCGGTCTCGCATCGTCAGGTGACATGGAGCTCCAGTTGAGCTCTATCCTCACGATTCCTCAGGGCACTACGCGCTACTTCCGCGTAGTCGGTACGGTCACGGGAACATCAGGCACGACCTCATGGAAGGGCTCTGTGACGACGTACATCGCAGGCGACTCTGCGTATCCGTCACTCGCAGCCAGCCTCATGGGTAACGCTGCTCTGATAGACGCAGCCTCGAACAATGACTTTATCTGGTCGCCGAACTCAACTTCGACGACACCGAGCTTTGCCAACCAGGATTGGACCAACGGCTACGGAGTCCCAGGACTCTCGGGCGCTGGCTCTGACACGGTGACAATCTCGAACTAACGTCATCTCTCTCGTGGCGACAACACGGGACTAGTACAGGCTAGTCAATCTGCAGCAAACCGCCCCTCCGCAAGGAGGGGCGGTTTTGCTTTGAGCCTGGTGCTGATGGTTGAAAGTGAGGGCAATGGCATATAGAATGTCCTCCATGGAAAAAAAGACAATTATCTCGGCCGTACTCGTAGTCCTCATCCTCCTTCTTGGGGCACTTTATTGGGCATTTGATAGAGGCGTACTCTTCTTTGCGGGCGGAAGCCTGGTACCAAAGTTTTCAAAAACAGCGATAACAAATCCGATGCCTTCTTTTGATCGCCAGCCTACTTTCCCGGCGGATTTCACGGACAAGGCAAAAGAGATTTATATGAGCAATATCGAGAAACTAACCAGTGCTCTCAAAGAAGACCCTACGCGAATTGAGGCGTGGCTCGATCTCGCGATTTATTACCGCATGGTGAATGATAATGAGGGGGCAATAGAAATCTGGGAGTATTTGCGCAAGACATACCCCGGGGCGGGAATCTCTATACACAATCTCGGAGAGTATTACTTCCACACCGCGAAAGATTATCAGAAGGCCGAAAGTTACTACCTGGAATCCATATCAGTATCGTCAGACATCCAATCCAACTATCTGGATCTCTATGACATGTACAAATACGTGTACAAGCAAGACACCGATGCTGCTATCGACATCCTGAAGAAGGGCATCGAGAACATCCAGAGCGTGAGCGCGATAGACATGATGATAATGCTCGGTCGTGAATATCGCGACAGGGGAGACAAGGAAAACGCGAGGAAGTACCTCACTGCTGCTCGCGACGCCGCACAAGACGCTGGCAACAGAAGCCTCGCCAACGAGCTCCAGCGCGAAATCTCCTCCCTCTAATCGAATCTAACAAACTGGCAATGTTCGAGTTCGTAACTCGAACATTGCGCGTAGGGCCCTGCAAATGACCGAGTTCGTAACTCGGTCATTCCAAGAATAATTCTGATGCTTCGGACGGTCTCATGTCGGCAAGATAACTTCTCAGAGATAAACGATAGTCCGGATACGTCTCTGCGTAAGCGGTCTTGTCGAGTATTGAGGGGAAATTTCGTGTGTTGCAGTAGTCTAGGTAGCTACTCCAGCGATATTGCTCCAGATAATTAAGGGCAGCGCCTGTGCTGACAATTTTGCCCAATCGCCACTCAGAGCTACCTTGTGAGAAATCTAGTGGATTGAGATGAATGTAGTGCAGGATATGAAGGAAATAAGGCTCTTTATCGATGTGAATCCTCTTCGTGCGACCCTGAAATAGAGTCCCCGAACGCTTGTATTTTTCGTTGAAATACATGGCGTATCCAATATTTAGCTTACGGAGGAATCTTGTGATGCCACCATCCACGCAATCGGACAGTAGAAGGTGGTAATGATTTCCCATAAGACACCACGCATGGACGTTCACCAGAGGATTTCTTTCCCTATCCGATGTTCGAGTTACGAACTCGGTCATGGGATGGAGTGTTCGGCGCGTATTGCCCGCAGGGGAGGAATCATTGAATTCGTACATATCATGCACGAAGCGAGCGCGGTCTTGGTCGTCGAGAAAGATTTGCCTCTTCTCAACTCCGCGGTTGAGTGCATGATACAACTCCGCCATCAGGAAATAATATGACGGAGTTACGAACTCGAACGTGTCGGTAGAACATGTTGGGGATAATTCATGAAGGAATGCGGGTATGTGTAATAATTTTGTGATGATAAAAAGTCTTATACGCAAATGGTGGTTCTGGGTGCTGGTGGTAATTATCGCGGCTCCGGTAGTTTGGTTTTTGGCTGGATACGTGCCGTTCAAGTACCGCATGTGGGAAGCGGAGAGCTATCGCGACATGGCGAAGGCAGGCTACGCCGAAATGCAGCAAGAACAGGAAGAGCTGGCAGAGGCGTATCGTAATGACACATATGGAGGAAAGACGCCCGAGGAGACGCTTAGGTTGTATATTACGGCTCTCGAAACTGCGGACTATGATTTGTCGGCAAAATATTATGTATATGAGCAGCAGCAGGACGTGCTGGCAAAGAATCCTCGAGGTGTCGCTAGTGGCGGGTTTGAAGCGCTAATTGATGCGTATCGAAACGGGACCATAAAATCAACGCCATATCAGTCGGGTGATAAATATGAAATAGAGGTATACCCAGGAGGAGAGGATGTGCCATTCGGGTTTATATTCCGGCTCAACCCATTCACTAAGAAATGGAAAATCCTCGACTAAGCATCGCGTTACTTCTAGCTTTCGCGATATATACACCTGGCACAACATTCGCATATTCTGTACCTACTCATGAGGGCCTTACGCAGGTAATTCTTGAACAATACGAGAAACTTCATGGCGACGTTTTTACTGCGGAGCAGACAGTATTTGCGGTAGAAGGTAGCAATGCGGAGGATGAGGACTGGCGATTCATGCAACATTTTTACGACCCGACAAATAGTAAGGGTTTGTGGAGCAGATATATTGCATCAAAAGAATGGGCACGTGACACAGACAAGCAGGGAGGCGAACTTGGGTATGCGAGACCATACTTTTCACGCAGCGACGACCACACATGGGATCGCGCAGTATTCGAGTACGTACATGGCGATAAGATGCGCGCCGCTGAGGCTCTTGGGCACATCCTGCATCTCATAGAAGACGCTTCCGTCCCGGCTCATGTTCGCAATGATGCCCATGGGAATTTGTGGGGCATCGGAGACCCAGATACTTATGAGAAATATACGGGGATTTTCGCTAGGGGAAATGTGAATATCGTCGGCGTTATAGCGCCGAAGAGCTTCTCTTCTCTTGAGCAGGCGTTTGATAACACAGCCGGTTTCACCAATGCGAATTTCGTTAGCGATAGCACGTTGTTCAAAGGTTACGCATCGCCAAATAAGAATGCCCTCTCCACGAGAGGTGCATTCGCATATCATCCAACAGTGGGGCACAGGGTAGCATCTGTTGAGATTTGGAAAGACCATTTCGGTAATGAGATTGGCAAGGAATATATAATGGATGATGACACCAATTCTGTTTCTATCGACTACTGGAACATCCTCTCTCGGCATGCGGTCGAATCTGGAATTGGGGTTATTGATTTATTCTTTCGCGAGGTTGAGAAAGAGAAGCTTACGGGGGCTTTGAAAGCGAAGAATCTGAGCCCGCTCAAGCAGCATAATAAGAAACTTGCATCAGGATTCTCATTGGTGAAAGCGCTTTACGGTTCTAGTTTGAATCAAAGCGACGTAAACGAACTACTTTCCGATACGAGTGGGCAGGCAGGTGCCGCGGCGCTTGCAATAGGTGCGAAAGTAGAGGCGCCGGCTTCTGTGCAGCCATCGACTTCGGTTCAAGCACCAGTCTCACAGTCAGTAGAAGAGTCTGCAGAGCCCGTGACTCAGAAGCAATCAGAACGCGACATACCAAAAGAAAGAAATTCCTCGACTGAGAATCAGACCGTCACCACTGATGCCACCACCACGCCACAAATTCAGCAGTTAGTGCCCGTGACGCCCGGGTTTGGAGGCGGGGGTGGAGGAAACGGGGAAAACGGTTCGCAAGGAGAAGGGGGAGCTGTGGTATCCGCGCCGGAGGAGACGTCAGTACCCGTCGTCGAGCCCGTGAGCCTGGAAATATTGTCTCCTCGCGCGGGAGATTTCTTTGCATCATCGACGGTTACGTTCTTCGGGACGACGGATGCAGATGGCGTCGTCACACTCGAGTCGAGTACGGGCGTAGCAACGACGAGTGCCGATGGAGCCGGGAATTGGTCAACCAGTATTTCTTTAGAGGAAGGAAATCCTGCGGTAGCAGTGAGCGCTACTGATTCAGTGGGAGAAAGAGCTACGAGTACGACCGTCAGCATATTTGTCGATATAACACCACCAAGCTTGGCAGCGGTGTCTTTGCCGCAGTGTGGCAGTTCTCTCGCTGTGACGTTTTGTCTCATCGCCACGACGAGCGTTTCCGTGGAGTGGGCGAGCGTGGCAGATGCGGCATTCTATGCGGTTGCAGTTGACGGAATCGTGGGTGCAACAACGACTGCCACGTCCTCCACCGCCACCATCGGCTTTTTTGCATCGAGCACGATTGCTGTGATTGCGTACGATGCGGCGGGAAATACATCTACATCAACATCGGAAATAGTATATGCCATCGAGAGACCAATAATTATCAATGAAGTTGCTTGGGCGGGTACCGACGCTACCGCGACTGATGAATGGATAGAGCTCAAAAATGTCTCTGTTTTCCAGATTGATCTATCGCATATCACGCTCAACATCGACGATTCGAGCGTTGCGCTAAATGGCGTACTAAACGCGGGTGACGTATACCTCATCGAAGACAGGGCAGAGGCGACGAGCGCTACTCACGACATGGTCGCAGATGTAGAGCTTTCTGATACGGGTGCAAAGGTCTCTCTTATGTCTAACGACATCACAATGGACTCGACCCCGGAGATAGTCACATGCTCTGGGTGGTGCGCGGGCTCAGCTTCCTCCATAGTCGGCACCTCTGCGCAGCATGGTAATTTGTCCGCAATGCGCTCGATGGAGCGCATTGCGCCCGAGACCGATGGCGCACTTGCGTCAAGTTGGCAGAACAATGATACGTACATACGGACCTCAGCCTCCAAAGCTACCGATAGTTCTGCAGGTGTAGTGTATGGCACCCCGGCCGTCCAAAACAGTAGTGGCTTGCCCTCTGCTGGTTGGGACTGTGGCGATGGGACGCTTACAAGTGCGGGTGGTGCTTACAATCCGACATCAAGCGCGTGCACATATCTTTCGGCGTTTGTGAACACGGCGGCGAACCGATACGGCGACGTGTATAAGGGGACAGTAGGGAGTTCCACCTTAGTGACTGGTCACCTCCTATCTAAGTCGATACAAAGCAGTCAGAATGATGACGGCATCACGAGTGGGGCAACAGCGGGTGACCAATTTTTTGTGGCAATATTTGAAACTCGAACTGGACCAGCGTTTAATACAGATCTGACGGATTTTAGGAATTATTTCAAAACTGGAGTTGGGACTACGCCGCATAGCAATTACGTGACGATTCCGTGGACGTACGCGCCATAAAAGATATCGGCCCCGCGATGCGGGGCCGGTTGGGGGCTGAGAGGTTCAGCCGGGGAAGAGCTCGCGGAGCTTGCTGCCGATATTTCGCTTTTTCTCGACGCGGTGGTCGCAGCCATCACGAACGAGGTAGCCGTTGAGCTGCGATTCACTCGAAGCCGCAATCATGGGCTTCTTGAAGCCCCGATGGCGAAATATCCGCGCGAGCTCGTGCCCATAGCCGGGCTTCAGATTGCCGTCGAGCACGATGGCATCGAGCGAATCTTGATGCTCCTCGAACAGTATGATTGCGTCTCGTTGTCCGAATGCGGAAACGATCTCGAAATTCGGTACTTGCGCGCGCAGCATGTCGTGCAGCAGTTTCTCGTCATCGACAAAGAGTATCTTGGGCATTCTTGGCCTCCACCATTGTCTTCGCTTTTCGCAGATTGTTGCACTACGCGACCAAAGTCAAGTCAGTGGGTTAGAAGCGAGGGCGGGTGGCCCATTTGTAGAGCCAGCGGAATATGAGAAGCAGAAGCGCCACGAAGATAGGGTAGAAGAGCCACATGTTGCGAAAGATGGCGAGCACTCCTGCAGAGGCTGTCTGCCTCACCGTGCCGAGAATATTTCGCACCGAAGAACTCGAAGTAGCGACATCTTTTTCGAATCCCTCCACCTGACTCACCGTGCTCGTACCGAGAATGGCGGGGGAATGTGTTTCTTCGGATTCTGTAGTTGAATCGGTGCCTGCAGTTTCAGGCGTCTTTTCTAGATACGCTATTCCCGCGGTGCGCAGCGCTTCGGTGGTCTCGAATACTTTGTTGGCGACGGTCGAGATAATGGGAAGTGATGTAGATGCTATCTGCGTGCCCACGTCTTTCGCCTGGCTGATAGTCTGCTCTACCGCGGTCGGGGGAGCGGATACGGTGGCGGAGATAGAGGCGCTCACTTGCACCGCAGACTCTTCAGTACCTTTACCCGCGAAGCGAGCAGAGAATGTATGTTCGCCGTTCGCAGCAGTCCATGTGGAGGAAACGACACTACTCTCTCCGGCATCAAGCGAGAGAGACTTTGCTTCGTTGTCCTTGCCGTCGACGAGAAATGTCACCGTCCCTTCCGCTGTGGATACAGTACCGTTGTGCACGACCGTGTAGATGCGCACTTTCTCACCCAGCGTGGGCTTGGTGGTGGAAAGCCAGATAGATTGTGCAGGGAAGCCGGCATCCGCGGCATGCGTGAAGAGGGGCAATAGCATCAGTACGGCAAAGAGGGATGCACTTCTGTACATGTCTACAGTATAATATCGATATGAGACCTACTCCCACGAGCTCATTCGTGCGCTCGGTCATAGGCTTTGCGGTATTTCTGAGCATAAGCTTCGGCGTGACCTATGCGGTAAATACCATGACTGCTGAAGAGACACGAGAGGAACAGGTAGCGGCTGCCGCAGCGCGAATGCTTGAACCCCTTAAGTAAAAAAGAAGTGAGCCCGCCCAAGTTTCCAAGGGCGGGCTCTGCAGCGCCATGACGGCGGGGCTAGCTCCATCACAACGCCGCATTGGTTTTACGGCTTGCTGAGCATGCGCAGGAGAATGGCACCAACGCCGATTCCCTTGTTGCGCGAGATGGCGAGAACTGCCCCTTGGTCTTGCGGCTCGAGCGAGTTGAACCGGGCGACGGTGGGGAAATGGCGAGGGTCCCAAAACCCCTTTTGCTCAAGACTCGCGGCGGGTTCGCTTGAACCCAGGCTGGGGCGCATTACTACCATGCTTTGGCATCCTTCTTCCTGATGATTCACCGGCTTCCATAGTAGCACAGAAACGGCCCTAAGTCAAACATCAGGATGAATTGGCGTGTTTGACCTTTGAGAGACTTCCTGTACTATGCCTCGCACAGGGCTAGAGACAGCGGGTCCCGCAAGGGTTCATGGCATATATAAGCCGCCTGCCGAGGTCGAACACTCTCGTCCGAAAGGACAGCCTTGGTTAACGAATAGCTCAAAAAGCTATGGCAAAAACGAAAGCAGAAAAAGCGGTAATCATCGATAAGCTCGTCGACGCGTTTAAGAATTCGACGTCGAGCGTCTTTGTGCACTTCTCGAAAGTCTCGGTCGCCGATGAAACGGCGATGCGCCGCGCTCTTCGCGCCGACAACGTGAAGTACTTTGTCGCAAAGAAAACGCTGATACGCCGTGCGCTTGAAAGCCTCGGTCACAAACATGACGACATGCCGCTCGACGGGGAAGTCGCTATCGCCTACGGCGGTGGAGACGACGCCACCGCAGCAGCGCGCCTCGTGCACGACTTCGGCAAAAAGCTTGCAGACAAGCTCGTGATTCTCGGAGGCATCTTCGAGGGTAAGCTTGTCGACCAGACAATGATGCAGGAAATCGCGACGATTCCTTCAATGCAGGTACTCCGCGGTATGTTTGCGCAGGTGATCAACTCGCCTCGCCAGCGTTTCGCAGTCGTGCTCTCAGAAGTCGCAAAGACAAAGAATTAATAATCGTTTTATCGAAAATCTATGAACAACGAACAGATAATCGAAGCAGTAGAGAAGATGACAGTGCTCGAGCTCAACACCCTCGTGAAAGCTATCGAGGAGAAGTGGGGAGTCTCAGCAGCAGCGGTCGCCGTAGCGGGCCCTGCAGCAGCGGCAGCGGAAGAGAAGTCGGAATTCGACGTCGAGCTCACCGCGGTTGGCGAACAGAAAATCGCAGTCATCAAGGTCGTGAAGGAGGTCCTCGCCCTCGGTCTTGCAGAGTCCAAGACGATGGTAGAGAGCGCCCCTGTCATGATGAAGACCGGCGTGAAGAAGGAAGACGCCGAGGCATGGAAGAAGAAGGTAGAGGAGGCTGGAGGCAAGGTGACTTTGAAATAATTTCAAAGTTGTTCTCCAGAAAACAACGACCCGCGTGGGTCGTTGTTTTCTTTTATGAGCGCGCTACCATGCCCTTGTGAAATCAGTCTTTCTCGCGCTAGGGTCGAATGTGGGCGATAGGGCCGGCAATATTCGTCGTGCGCTCGAAAAGCTGTACCCTGAGTTTGTCGTCGAGCTCAAGTCAAAAGTCTATGAGACCGAACCGATGTATGAGACAGAGCAGCCGAGTTTCTACAACATGGTCATCCGCGGCACGACAGAGCTTCAGCCACATGATTTGCTTTCGCATATCAAGACTATCGAGCGAGCGCTCGGCAGAGAAGAACATTCGCACAATCGCCCACGACCTATCGACATCGATATATTGCTGTATGACGACATGGTTGTGGAAACTCCGGAGCTCACGATTCCGCACCCGCGCATGCACGAGCGCGGATTTGTCATGATGCCACTCGAAGAAATCGCCTCATTCCATGTCCACCCCACGCTGCGGCGCCCCATCATAGATTTGTGGGACGATATCGGGTCGCAATTCACGACCATGACAGAAGTCGATATAGAGTTATGAGATTTGACTGGGGGGCGAAGACGTATGTCATGGGTATCATCAATGTGACACCTGACTCATTCTCGGGTGACGGTGTTATACAGGACGGTCACCTATATATAGAGAGGGCGGTGGAGCAGGGTAAGCGAATGGAGGCGGAGGGGGCGGATATTCTGGATATCGGGGGTGAATCGACGAGGCCCGGCTCTACACCCGTAGCACTCGAAGAGGAGATGGCGCGGGTGATACCCGTCATAGAGCGACTCGCAAAGGAGGTCAAGATACCGCTCTCTATAGATACCTATAAAGCCGAAGTGGCGCGGCGTGCGATAGAAGCGGGCGCCTCGCTTATCAATGATGTATGGGGCGGACGTATGGAGCCAGATATTTTGAAGGTGGCGGCAGAAAAAGATGTGCCTATCATTTTGATGCACAACAGGAGCCAACCGAAAGACGCAGCACAGGAAGAAAAGCTTGGGGGAAGATACGTGGGAGTTGAGTACGAGAACCTCATCGCAGATATCCAAAAAGAACTGCAGCAACTCATCGATTCAGCGCTTCTCGCTGGCGTGCGAAAAGAACATATAATCGTCGACCCGGGCATCGGATTTGGAAAGACCGTGGCGCAGAATCTTGAAATAGTTCGGAGACTCGGCGAGCTCACATCACTCGGCTATCCTATATTGGTTGGCCCATCAAGAAAATCTTTTGTCGGATATACGCTCGACGTGCCACCGGAGGAGAGGCTCGAGGGGACACTCGCTGCAGTGACGCTCTGTATTGAAAAAGGTGCGGATATCGTGCGCGTGCACGATGTAAAAGAAACCAACCGCGCCCGAAGATTTACGGACGCGGTCGTGCGCGATTAAGATTGTCGCCAATCTGGCATCCCCGGTCAGTTGGGGAACTGGCAGAGCAATTTTTCCGAGGTGGTCAGACCCTGGGTCCAGGTCAGATGAACCGTGTTCGGGTCGAGCAGTCCCTCGTCCATCGCACGGGCGCGGAATTCCGTGAACACAGCGTGCGAGACAAGGGTGTCGCGGGGAACTTCTTTGGCGTTTCCGTTCGACATTCCGCGCTTGAGAATTTGGTCGAGCAACCTCTTGCGACGCTCTTTGGCATCCGATTGAATGCCCTGAACTGCGCTCATTCCTTGGTACTCCCTATGGTGCGACTGCCATCTGCAGCCGCGTCTAATGTACTATCCCCACCCACAGGGTCAACAGGTACAGGGGTGCTACTATCAAGGTATATGAAAGACGACTTTCTCGGGACATTTATCGGCAGCCAGCCACGCTCGAAAGTCTTGCGCGTTTTTATCTTTAATCAGAACGAACCACTCACCATCCAGCTTGCGGCCAAGCGCGCCGGTGTATCCGTCGCCTCAGCGGAAAAAGAAATAAAAGTTCTTGAGAAGCAGGGAGTACTCAAGCGCGGTCGATTTGTCATCAAGCTTTCCAACGGATCGCGTAGAGAAGTGAAAGGCAAACAGAAAATCGCGACATGGATTGTCGACCAGGATTTCAAGCATCTCCGCGCAATCTCCGGTTTTGTGCACGAGGTCTCGCCGATACGTTTCGACACGATAGTCGGCGCACTGAGAAAATCGGGCAAAGTATCGGCCGTCATTCTCTCGGGAGCTTTTATGGGCGACGACTCTCGCCCTGCTGACCTCGTCGTCGCGCTCGACACGGTCAACGAACGTCGCTTGGAAAACACCATACGGAAACTCGAGCCTACGTTTGGCCGCGAAATACGATACGCAGCGTTTACCACGCCAGAATTTCGCTATCGCCTCACTATCCAGGACAAGTTGATTCGAGACACGCTGGATTTCCCGCACGTCGTACTCTTCGACAAGACACGAATGCTTTAGAAAAGGAAGAAAGAATGGCTCAGGTGAGCCATTCTTTGCTTTTATGCTCACCGCGAGTCGGCGGGGAGGTATCCACACGACCCCCCAAGCGGGGCTACCAGAGGCCACGGCATTGCTATCATGAAGCCATACGGGTCGAACCGTTATATACCTTATTAACATTACACATAAATCGATATGATAGTTTCTCAGTCAGCAGGTGCCGTACAGGGCTCGTTTTACGACCTTCTGTACACGGTGACGGCATACCTTCCGGCTATCCTCGCCGCGGTCATCGTTTTTGTCATCGGCTGGATAATCGGGGTTATTTTGTACCGAGTCGTCGTGGAGGTTGTGCGCGTACTCCGCATCGACGACGCCGTAAAGGCAGCGGGTCTCAATGACGCTGCAAAGAGCGCAGGCTTCTCACTCGACGTGGGCCGCGTCCTCGGCACGCTCGTAATGTGGTTCATCATCTTGGTGTTTCTCGTTGCGTCGCTTGAGATCCTGGGTCTCACACGCGTGACGGTCTTCCTCCAGACAGTCGTGCTGCTGTACCTCCCGCAGGTCATCGTGGCGGCTCTCATCCTCATCCTCGGCGCCGTCGTGGCGGAGGTGGTGAAAGGGCTCGTCGCTGGTTCTGCGCGCGCCGCTGGCGCGCATGGTGCCAACCTCGCAGGCACCGTAGCCAAGTGGGCAATCTGGGTCACGGCGGTTCTCGCTGCGCTCAATCAGCTCGGTGTTGCTACGGAGTTCGTGCAGACAATCTTCACGGGCTTCGTAGTCGCTGCCTCGCTCGCATTCGGTCTTGCCTTCGGTCTCGGTGGCAAGGAGGCTGCTGCGCGTACGATAGAGCGCGTCCGCGGGGAAATCTCGCACGGAGGAAACTAATCCTTTGTTTCTCTGATGAAACCGCCCCTCCGCCAGCTGGCGGACGGGGCGGTTTCATTTTGCAGCTGGCGATTTGCTAGAATGATTCTCTATGCAGGCGGTCATACTCGCGGCGGGACGTGGTACTCGAATGGGGGCGCTTACAGAGACTGTGCCCAAACCTCTCCTAGAAGTGTGCGGGAAGACTCTGCTTGAATACCAGTTTGATGCGCTACCCGAGGAAATCGATGAGGTTATTGTGGTGGTCGGATACATGGGGAGCGTCATCCAGCAGAAGTATGGTGGTTTCTATAAAGAGCGGAAGATTTTTTATGTAGAACAAGACGTGCTCGATGGAACAGCGGGCGCCCTCTGGCGAGCAAAGGATTTATTGCACGACAGGTTCGTCGTCATGATGTCCGATGACATATTTGCGAGAGAAGATATAGAAAAGTGTATCGACATGACCGACGGATGGACCGAGCTTGTAGGGGAAGTTGAAGATATGAAATGGGGCGGGAATGTGGAGTTTGATTCACAGCACAGAATACAGTCGATTACAGAAGGTAAACATTCGGGTCGTGGGCATATCGGTACCAATTTTTTCGTCCTCGATACGAGGCTCTTTGAAAGTGAGCTCGTCCCGAAGGCAGAGGGGAGTCCAGAATATGGATTGCCACAGACAATCATAAAGGCCTCGGCCGAGCAGGGAGTCCCCTTTTATGCGGTGATAGCGAAACAATGGATTCAAATTTCTGATCCCGAAGATCTCAAAAAAGCGGAGGAAATACTTGAAGACCGCGTATAAGCGCGTCGCCCGGTCTATATCCAGGTCCTTCCTATCAACAGGTTATCCCCGCGTTATCCCCTCCCGGCTCGAATTAGAGCCATTTTCCGGGCCGGAAAACGCTCCAGGGGCCGCTACAGAGCCACAATTTGACACCCCAAATTGCTTCGCGTATACTCCGCCCACGTATGTGTTCGGAAAACAGCTACGAAAAGCGCCAGTCGTAAGACGGGGAAACCTGTTATACGAATGGCCGCTCTACGCGGCCTTTTTCACGCCCTGAAAAGGGAACGAATATATACGCTGCTCGTTGACATACGAATAGCGATAAGAATTTTGAAGAGGCGGGTCAAACCGCTGTATTCAGGATTCGACATCAAAGAATCAAAAACTTCTCATGTGGGTTCTACCTGCTTTGTCGCAAGACGGAGTAGGCGGTCTTTCCCATGTGAGATGCAGGAAAAATTGTAAATTCGCCTCATATCCGCCGGCTGGCGGAAGTGAGCGAGCAAACAAACAAAAGAAAATGAGAAGCAAAGTCGCATCTTCCTCTTGTAGGGAAGATGTGCAATACGCGGTTCTCAGAATTCCTTACAGGAAGTTCTGAGTAAGGGCGTGTGGTGGATGCCTAGACTGAAGAAGGCGATGAAGGACGCGGCATAGCGGCGATATGCTTCGGGGAGGTGCTTAGCAACCTGCGATCCGGAGATTTCCGAATGGGGAAACCCCTAGAAACAAACTTTCTAGACTCTCAGCTTAAACGCCTGAGAGAGCATACCCAGGGAAGTAAAACATTTCAGTACCTGGAGGAAAAGAGAACAATAGTTATTCCCTTAGTAGCGGCGAGCGAAACGGGATCAGCCCAAACTCAGCCACAAAATCGGTCGTGTGAGCGCAAGCTCATATGTCGATTTTGGGGATGGGGGTCATAAGGCTACAGCGCTAGTAATAGGTAGAGTCAAAAAATGCTTAGATAGAGGAACAGACTGGGAAGTCTGGCCCTAGTGGGTAATAGCCCCGTACTCGAAATCGAAGCATCTCTATGGCTGTAGTTCTTGAGTAACTCGAGACACGAATAGCTCGGGTGAATTTGCCAGAACTAACTGGTAAGGCTACATACTTCTTCAGATCGATAGTGAACAAGTACCGTGAGGGAAAGGTGAAAA
>CAZPGE010000005.1:0-81464 GCA_964586255.1 uncultured Candidatus Saccharibacteria bacterium
TAGAGCACGTCCTTGGTAAGGACGAGGTCACCGGTTCAATCCCGGTCGTCGGCTCCATATGCAATCTATTCTCCCGCGTGGTCGCGCTCCGGTGCTTTTTACGCTCGCGTACGCGATTCTGTTTAGTGCGGGATTTATGTACGGCGGCAACAAGGAGTTTGTGCTCTATACGGTGGTCGTCTTCGCGCTTCTCGCACTCGTTGTGTATGTGCTCCACCACATCGATGTCCCACAGCCGATGCTGTGGAGCCTCTCAGTGGTAGGCATGCTGCACATGGCTGGGGGCGGTATGCATGTGGATGGAGAGAGGCTCTATGGCTATCAGCTTATTGATATCTATACGGCAGAGATCCCGGGGCTTCTTATATTGAAATACGACCAACTCGTCCACCTGGTCGGATACGGTGTGCTCGCGGTCATCGTCTTGTTCCTTTTGCATCGGATTGCGCCGCAGATGAATGCCCTCGTACGCGCCCTTCTCTCCGCGCTTGCCGCGATGGCGGCGGGTTCCCTCAACGAGCTTGCTGAATTTATCGCAGTCCTCTCACTGCCAAGCACAGGCGTGGGCAATTATTTCAACTCAATGCTGGACCTCTCGTTTAATACACTCGGGGCGATACTTGGTGTGATCATTTACGAATCGTGGGTCCGATTTTCTCGGTCTGAATGATTCGTTCTCGTTGTTTATACACATGCGCTCAACTAGAGACCTAGTATACATTCGTCGTGAGGTATGATGTTTAGATGGTCAACGTCAGAAAACCCAGGACCCCGTGTCTCAGCTGCGGGAAAGAGCCATATAGTCATACGTATAAGTACTGCAGCAATGTATGTCAACGCAACTACGAGTATCGAGTGTATATAAAAAGGTGGCAGTCGAGTGAAATAAAAGGGCTTAGCACTATAGGTACAGTGTCGCCACATATAAAACGGTACTTGAGAGAAAAGTTTGAGAATAAATGCCACATGTGCGGCTGGTCAAAGCATAATCCAATTACCGGGCAGGTTCCGTTGGTAGCGGACCACATCGATGGGAATTGGAGAAATAATGCTGAAAACAACCTTCGCTTATTGTGTCCAAATTGCGATGCGTTAAGTCCCACGTATGCTGGACTCAACAGAGGCAATGGTAGAAAGAACCGGACTGTGAGCGGTCGTGCGAGGGAGGGGCGCGTCTTAGTAAAAGGTTTAAAAAAGTCCAAGTCGTGATATATTCTTAGCGCATCGCCGCCTTAGCTCAGTTGGTAGAGCGACCCCTTCGTAAGGGGTAGGTCCCCGGTTCAAATCCGGGAGGCGGCTCACGAACGAAGGGCCCCGCGCATGCGGGGCCCTTTGCTATACTGCCCGCATGCAAAAAGATGCTGCAGAGGCACGTATCTCCGAGATAGAGGTCGCGATGGCGAGCCCCGACTTCTGGCTCGACAAAGACAAGGCGCAAGCAATTCTTAAGGAATACCAGGATCTCAAGGCCAGACGTGCTGGCGGCGGCGGATACGACAAGAGTGATGTGATTATCTCTATCGTATCTGGCGCGGGAGGTGACGATGCGGAAGATTTTTCACGCATACTTTTTGAAATGTATAAAAAGTACGTTGCGACTAAGGGGTGGAGCGTGGCGATGCTCTCTTCCAACGAAAACTCCATGGGTGGGTACCGCTCGCTCTCTTTTGAGGTCAATGGCTCTGGTGCGTACGGGACACTCAAGCACGAGTCTGGCGTCCATCGCCTCGTGCGTATGTCCCCGTTTAATTCGGCAGGAAAGAGGCAGACTTCATTCTCGCTCGTGGAGGTACTCCCACAGTTGCCGGAGACCGAAAATCTCAAGATTCCTGATACAGATCTTGAGGTGACGGTAGCTCGCTCCGGTGGTCCTGGAGGGCAAAACGTCAATAAGCGCGATACTGCTGTGCGCATGACACACACACCCTCAGGCATTACGGTGCATGTCACGAGTGAGCGCAGCCAGCTTCAAAATAGGGAAAAAGCACTCGAAATGATACGCGGGAAGCTCTTTCAGATGCAGGAAGAAGCGCAAAAAGCCGAATCGAGGGGCTTATCGACGGCCTCGACGACAAAAATAGAGTGGGGGAGCCAAATTCGTTCGTATGTGCTGCACCCGTACCAGCTCGTGAAAGATCATCGGACAGAGCACGAGAGAAGAGATGTGGAGCGTGTCCTCGAGGGAGATATCCAATCTTTTATCGACGCTGAGAAAGATTTGGATACCTCTGTCATCGGGGTATAATGACCTCCGTTGTGTATGATTTATTTCGATAAGGTAACAAAGGTGTATTTCGACGGAGCTCCTCCCGCCGTCCAAGATATAACGCTCGGTATAGAACCGGGCGAGTTCGTTTCGCTCGTGGGGCATAGTGGCGCCGGTAAAACGACACTCCTCAAGATGCTTTTTGCAGAAGTGTCTCCCACTGAAGGTTCGGTATATTTCGGTTCTCGCCAAATAGGGGAGCTCTCGAGCAACGAGCTCCTCAAACTCCGCCGCAATATCGGGACTGTATTTCAAGATTTCCGTCTCCTTGGCACGAAAAACGTGTATGAAAATATTGCATTTGCCCTAGAAGTAGCGGGCAAGAGCGACGAAGACATCCAGGCCGATGTTCCGCACGTACTCGACCTCGTCGGTCTTGCGGATAAAATATGGAGCTTCCCGCACGAGCTCTCTGGAGGAGAGCAACAGCGCATCGCAATCGCACGGGCCATAGTCAATCAGCCAGACGTGCTCATCGCCGATGAGCCGACCGGCAATCTCGACCCTATCAACGCGCACGACGTCGTGGAGATTTTGAAGAAGATTAACGACCTCGGTACGACGGTACTCCTCACGACGCACAACAAATCTGTCGTAGACTCAATCGGGAGGCGCGTGGTTACGATGGATCAGGGGCGCATTGTTCGCGACGACAAACAGGGTAAGTACGTGTTGTAAAATCAGTCTATGCCATTTTGGATAAACGCAAAACGAGTAGCACGATACGGAGTCGCGGGATTTGTCCGCAACGGCTTCATTTCGCTTGCCGCCATCGTCATCATGACAATTACGCTCTTCGTCGTCGCATTTCTCATGATTGCCGGAGCAGCGCTTAGCAGTACTCTTGCTCAGCTTACCGACAAAGTAGACGTAAGTGTGTACTTCAGCGTCTCGGCGACTGAGGAGCAGGTATTTGATGTGCGCCGATCGCTCGAAGCGCTGCCCGAGGTGGCCTCGGTAAGCTATGTGAGCCGCGACCAGGCACTTGCCGACTTTCGTGAGAGACACGCCAACGACCAGCTCACCATCCAGGCCCTCGATGAGCTCGGAGAAAATCCGCTCGGCTCAGCTCTTGAGGTACGTGCCAAAGAGACATCACAATACGAAAACATCGCAAAGTATCTCAGCGCGCAGCAAGAGAGTGGTACGGGCGCCGGTGCGGTGATTGAGAAAGTGAACTTCTATCAGAACAAGACGGCGATAGATAGGCTCACCAACATCATCGAAACCTCGCGCACGCTTGGTTTCGCTATTGCGCTTATCCTAGGCGCTGCGTCGGTACTCATCGCATTTAATACGATACGCCTCGCGATATACACATCGCGCGATGAGATAGGGGTGATGAATCTCGTGGGCGCCAATCGTTGGTACGTACGCGGGCCATTTATGATTGCAGGTATTCTCTACGGCATCTCAGCGGGTGTTGTGGTACTCCTCCTCCTGTATCCGGTGACCATCTGGCTTGGCCCTGGCTCTGAGAAATTCCTGGGCTCATTCAATGTTTTTGAGTATTTCACGAGTCAATTTCCTCTCATATTCCTTGTGGTCATGGGTTCGGGGATTGCACTCGGTGCACTTTCGAGTTTCCTGGCGGTGCGCAGGTATCTAAAATCTTAAATCAATACCATGGTCAAACGAGGCGGCAGGTCAGGTCATAAATACATTTTCGTCGTAGGCGGCGTCATGTCGGGTGTGGGTAAAGGCATCTCTACGGCCTCCATCGGTAAGATACTCGCTGCTCGAGGATTCAAGGTGAATCTGGTCAAGATAGACCCGTACCTCAACGTCGACGCCGGCACGATGAATCCGACTGAACACGGCGAAGTCTTTGTGCTTGATTCTGGTCTCGAAACAGACCAGGATATGGGCAACTACGAGCGCTTCTTGGGTCGCGATCTTGGTCCGGAGGACTATATGACCAGCGGCATGATATATAAATCTGTCATCGAGAAAGAAAGAAATCTTGAATACGGCGGCAAATGTGTCGAGGCGGTTCCGCATGTACGCGACGAAATTGTAGAGCGATTCAAAAAGGCAGCACTTCTGGCAAAATCTGATGTGACGGTAGTCGAAATCGGGGGCACGATTGGAGATTTCCAGAATGCGCTTTTCATTGATGCCGCACGTGTCATGCATCTACAGAATCCCGCCGACGTGCTTTTTGTGATGGTCTCGTACATGCCAGTGCCCAACACAATCGGTGAGATGAAGACAAAGCCGACGCAAAATGCAGTCCGGCAGCTCAATGCATACGGGGTACAGCCTGATATCATCATTGCGCGCGCAAACACACCTCTCGACAATAAACGAAAAGAGAAACTCGCGATTTCGTGCAATGTGCAGGCAGACCACATCATCTCCGCGCCCGATGTCGAGTCTATCTACGATGTGCCGCTCAACTTCGAGCGCGACAAGCTCTCCGATATTCTCCTCAAGGCTCTCGGTAAGCGAGCCAAGCAGAATTCCGACTTTGGGGAATGGAAAAATTTCGTCGAGAAGGTCCACGATGGTTCGGGTAGGGTGAAGATAGGCATTGTCGGCAAATACTTCGATACGGGCGATTTCGTGCTCTCCGACGCATACATCTCGGTCATCGAGGCGATAAAATTTTCCGCATACACACAGGGCGTAAAGCCGGAGATTGATTGGCTCAACGCCAAGAAATATCAAGACAACCCAGACTCAGTAAAAGAGCTTGGTGATTATGATGGCATCTTGGTTCCTGGTGGGTTTGGCGAGACGGGCATCGAGGGGAAGGTACAGGCGATTCGATTCGCGCGAGAGAACAAGATCCCATACTTTGGACTCTGCTATGGCATGCAGCTCCTCACTGTGGAGTACGCTCGCAATGTCGCAGGTCTGGAAGGGGCGCATACGACAGAAATAAATCCTAAATCACCCCATCCAGTCATCATGATATTGCCTGAGCAGATTGAGAAGCTTGCCAAAAAGGATTATGGCGGCTCAATGAGACTCGGCGCATACCCATGCAAGCTCAAGGCTGGCACGATAGCCCAGGCTGCATACGGTGGCGCGTCCATATCTGAGCGTCACCGTCATCGATTTGAGGTGAACCCGGAGTATGTGGAGCGCCTGGAAGAAGCGGGTCTCGTATTTTCAGGCACATCGCCTGACGGCCGTCTCATGGAGATAGCTGAGCTGCCGAAAGACGTGCATCCTTTCATGCTCGGCACGCAATTCCACCCCGAACTCAAGGCGAGACCACTCGCTCCGCACCCGCTCTTTGATGCATTCATCAAAGCAGCTCTTGAAAAGAACACCTAGCCCACGCATCGCGTGTGCTTGACGTAAAGTGGGACGGGAGTACCGTTATCAATAGGGTAGGAATAGAGCAGCTCATCCGAGCTGGAGGAGACGCCATGTCACGCGACGATTCAAAGGGATACAGGCCTGAAATCGAGTATCTGACGCCTCAAACCCCGCAACCAGAACTGCCCCCGCTGCCATCGTGGCGGGATCACGAGGAACTGGTCCTCAACGGACACATTTCTCTCGGGCGGCCAACTAGGACGACAGACGGAGATACGCTCCATTGAACTCACGCCCGACGTGAGAAGACGCGAAAAAAGGACCGTCGACGACGGCCCTTTTGCTGTCTTTTTTGTCGGTGCTATACTGGCGCATGGCAGCTAAAATAACTGAAGGTTTTACATTCGACGATGTCCTCATCCGGCCCGCGGCCTCTGCCATGGAGCCATCGGAGGCATCACTCAAGACTTCTGTCGCCGGCATCGCACTCGAGCTTCCTTTTCTTTCTGCGGCTATGGACCGCGTCACCGAAGCGAGCCTCGCTATAGAGATTGGCCGTCTTGGAGGACTTGGTGTCTTGCACCGCAATTGCTCTGTAGAAGAGCAGGTAAAGATGGTGCACGAGGTAAAAAAAGCCGGTGTGAAGGTGGCCGCCGCGTGCGGGCCATTCCACGTAGAAAGAGCAAAAGCCCTCGATGCCGCAGGGTGCGACGCGATAGTCATCGACTGCGCGCATGGTCATAATCTCAATGTGATAGAGAGTGCAAAGAAGATAAAGAAACTGCTCAAGCACGCGAAGATGATATACGGCAACATCGCCACGGGGGAGGCCGCAAAAGCTGCTTCGACGTTTGCTGATGCGCTCAAGGTGGGCGTGGGTCCCGGCTCTATCTGTACGACGAGGCTCATCTCAGGTGTCGGCGTACCGCAGCTCTCAGCAGTCATGGAGGTCGCAGCTGTCGCGTCAAAAAAGAAAATACCGGTCATCGCCGATGGGGGTATGCGCAATTCGGGAGATATCGCCAAGGCGCTCGCAGCTGGAGCGTCTGCGGTCATGTGCGGCAATTTGTTTGCCGGCACCGATGAAGCGCCGGGCAAAGTGGTGATGAAAGAAGGGAGGAAGCTCAAAGAGTATCGCGGCATGGGTTCGCAGTCCGTCATCAAGAGCGCATCGGGCTCGGAACGATATTTCACGCATGGTAGAAAAGCAGTACCGGAGGGCGTAGAAGCACTCGTACCGTACAAAGGGCCTCTTCGCGAGATCGTCGCCTCGCTGGCTTCCGGCGTGCAGGTAGGTATGGGATACGTGGGTGCGCGCAATTTTGCAGAGTTTCGAAAGAAGGTCACTTTTATACGCATCACACACGCGTCTATCGCAGAAGGGAAGCCGCATTCTCTCGAGGGAATAACAGGTTAGAATTACCTCATGAACCTCTGGCAGGGTTTCTGGGGCTGGTACGAGCGTACATACACTCTCAACGTCTCCGTAGCTCTCTGGCTTTTTCTCATACAGCTCGTGCACCTCGCATGGCTCACCGGTGAGGTGGTGTGGGCACATCTCTTTGGTGCGCCGCTTTTTGTCTTTGCCGGAGTGTGGGAAAAGATAATCATCCTTGTCGATTACACAGAAATACCGGCGCTCATATCGGTGTCGCTCGTCTATATTGATCAATTCCGCAACCAGAGGGATTTCAAGAGTGTTCTGTATCTCGTGTTTCTGAATTCGCAGTGGCTCCATATTCTCTGGATAACCGACGAGTATGTAGTCACGATGTTCAACAATCCCGGCACGGTGCTTCCGCTCTGGCTGGCATACCTCGCGATAGCAATCGATTATCTCGAGCTTCCTGTCATGCTCGATACTCTCAAGAAATTCTTTGCTGCTATGCGTGAGCAGCGGGTGGGGCAATTCTTGAAGACCGAATTACGCAGCGAATAGTTGTATATAAATGACGAACCAGTGTCTGCGCGATGGCAAACACTGGTCATTAATGAGCTGCTGCGGCATCTTTTTGCGTGCCGACTTTGTACGAGCTTCCTGATGCCGACTTGATGGCCGATATGGCCGCAATCGTCGGGTCGTCCGTCTTCGCGATGAAGAGCTTCGGAAAACCCGGAATCTCTGCCGGCAGTGGCAGGCCAGACGATTCAATCGCCTGGGCGTGCGCCATAGCAGCTTTGATCAACGACTCGTTGAGTTCCATGTACAGACCCTCTTCTGGGATACCAGTCATATATGATAACTCAATTACTAATTTTGTCAATATCAGCGAAAAAGGCCCGTACTTCGCCATCTATAGCCGCTCGGTCACTCTCTCTGAACATATGACGTTGGTCCTCCGTTTGCTCGCGTTTCGCGCGACCAAAGTCGATGACGAACACGTTGCCCTCACGGTCGAGCATGATGTTACGTCGTCGAAGATCGTTGTGAGTGATACCTGCTTCGTGCATCTTGAGTACAAACTGATTCAGCTCGGCCATTACCTGTTCGCGGTCTAGTCCCTTTGCGATGCGAATGAGGTCGGGGTTGTCCTCCGGCCGCTCCAGGATCTGCGACAAACTCCTACCATCGACTTTTTCCATACCGAAAGAGTGGCCCTCTCTCGGGTGTATTCGCAAGAAGTAGGGGACTGGCGTGCGCACGCGCCCTGATCTCAAGCTGCTTGCTGCGCGGAGTAATGAGAATTCTGCTCGAAGGTGGTTGTTTTCGTTGTATTTTGCCTGGTTGGTGATGAACTTTACACATATATGTGGGTGACCGGAGACTTCGTACACTTCAGCGGTCGCACCATTGCCCTGGAAGAGGCTGGCATTTCTAAAAGAGAGGATGACGTTGCGATCGAACTCCTTGATTTCGGCGAGTACGCTTTCATCGAGACCATCAGGCACTTCTATCGAGAGAAGAGCATTCTCCCGCTTATCCGTGAATTCCGTAAACCGTGCAAACAGGTCCTTAAACGCGGCTTTATCCGCCCGCGTGTCGAGCAGTCTCTCATACTCCGCATTCCACTTTACGGCGAGCTCTTTTGCGCTGCTCTGCTCAAGCCTGTCGATTGCATCGAGGAATGTACGCTCCGCTTTTTCGAAGCTATCGCCGGCTCTTTGCGGATGTCGGACACGTTCGCTCATGGACAGCATTGTAGTCTTTCGATCGCGGGGTGTCATGTGGTCGCGGTCCCGGACACAGTTGCCATATTCTCGCGCATGCGAGACAGTACTGGCATGGAATGGATTGCAGGTATCATCGCGGCGGTAATAGCCTTTTTTGTCTCGGTACTCCCAAGCTTTGGAGAAGAGATGCACTACCGGATGTCGACACCATCTTCGATATTTAGACCGGAGGCGACAGTTCTTTTTGGCGGGGACATGATGTTTGACCGCACGATTCGTGAGGCTATGCAAAAGCACGGAGACGACCACGTATTCTCATGCATTCGCGACACGCTCGGAAGCGCCGATCTCGTCGTCGCCAATCTTGAGGGCCCTATCACAGACAATCCGTCGACGAGCGTGGGGAGTGCCCCGGGGGACATGAACAACTACACGTTTACATTTGCCACATCGACCGCGACACTACTCGCGCGTCACAATATCCGGCTCGTGAATCTCGGGAATAACCACATTATGAATTTCAGTCGCGATGGCTTACTGCAGACCAAGCGCTATTTGGACCACTCAGGAGTGGGCTATTTTGGCGACCCCGATGCCGTCGAGGAAGATCGTGTCGCACGAATCAATATTCATGGCGTCCCGCTGTCTTTTGTAAACTGGAGCGATTGGACGAGCGACAAGACCGACCACACGGTAGCGCAGGTACGGAAAGAATCGGAGAGCGGGCGCGTAGTGGTCGTGTACACGCATTGGGGAGAGGAGTACATACCTGCCACTGAGCGCATGAAGCGTCTTGCGCATGACTTCGTCGATGCGGGCGCGGACATAGTCATCGGCTCGCATCCGCATGTGGTACAGGAACACGAGGTGTACGGCGGAAAACACATCTACTATTCGCTCGGTAACTTCATATTTGACCAGTATTGGAACGATGATGTACGCACCGGGCTGCTGCTCCGTGTTGTACTTGGAAGAGGTGGTGTCGTGACGATTGAGGAGATGCCTGTCTATTTGGAGCGCGACAGGACGACGTGCGTCTTGAAGTAATCCACAGAGGTGCGCCAGCTGCATGGGTGATACTGGCGGGCATGTCGCAGAAAAAATACACCTTCTTCACCATTTTCTTTTTTATTGCACTCCTACTGCTCACGAGTGCTGCGTGGCGGGATTACGTGACATCACAAAGTGCTGCAGGTCTCGGCGTATTCTAGCTGCGGGACTTGGATTCGAACCAAGATACACTGCTCCAGAGGCAGTAGTCCTACCATTAGACGATCCCGCAATGGTGTGGCGACAGTGTAGCAGAAACGAAGATATTTTCACGTAATCTGGCGCGAGAGGTACGTTCTTCAGCGTTTGATGATGTATACTGCCTCCATGTCAAAACGAGTAAAGATAGGCAGACCGCAGAAGGCTAAGTCGCGTTCGCACAAGACAGCGAAACGGCTCACAGCGAAGCGCGAGATGCTTGCAGCGAAAAAGAAGCGCCGATAGGCGCTTCTCGCTTTTGCGCCATGTACTACGTGTACCTACTCGAGTGCGCGGATAAGAGTATCTATACAGGTATTACGACCGATGTGAAAAGGCGTTTTGCGGAGCATGTGGCAGGTACCGCGAGTCACTATACGAGAGCCAGGAAAGCGAAAAAGATTCTTTATACAGAGCAAGTGAAGGATAGGAGTACCGCCCTCAAGCGCGAAGCGGAGATAAAGCGCTGGGCACGACCTCGGAAAATGCGTCTCATGAGGGGCTCTCGCCCTATGCCACGGCGAAATGCGTCTGGTACAATCCACGTATGACATTGCCCCATCCTGCCGGAGACCCATTTCGATATCCGTTTGGGACACTGAGTCACTATTATGGAGATGCTGTGCGACTGCTCTTCCTTGCGGTTGCCGTCATGGTGGGGGTAGCGATTCCGTTTAGCGGCGAGCTTAGAATGGGTGCACTTATCGGAGCCCCCTCGATAGTGGTCCTCCTCGTCCTTGCCGGGCTGACGAACCCGCATGGCAAAATTGTATTAGTGATGAATGCGATCGTCGCTGGCGCGGGCGTCGTCTTCACACAGCTCATCGCGCTCGCCGCATACGGTGCGGGCGGCTATCCGTTCTTTGCTTTTATAGAATGCATGTCCGTGCTCCTCATGGTGTCACTGTATTTGAGTATCAAGAATGTGCGTGCGATGGCCGCGCATAAAATCGGAAGGGTAGACGGTATGGGAGAGTTTGATGAATCTGATCGTGAAGCATAAATCTGATATGAAGGGATACATAGAAAACATTGAGAAAGTGACAGTGGAGAATGAGCTCTTTCGAAAAGTGCTCTATACGGCACGCAATTCTCAGCTTGTTCTTATGAGTCTCAAACCGGGAGAGGATATAGGTAAAGAGGTTCACAGTCTCGATCAGTTTATTCGCTGCGAAGCGGGGGAAGGAAAAGCGATTCTCGATGGAGTGGAGCACCTGCTCGTCGCTGGGTACGCCATCGTAGTGCCCTCTGGCGCGGAGCACAATATCATCAACACCTCCGCCACAGAGTCTATGAAGCTCTACACCGTGTACTCCCCGCCGAATCATAAAGACGGCACGGTGCATACCACAAAAGCAGACGCGGAAGCGCAAGAGGAGCATTTTGATGGTGCGACCACCGAATAACATGAGCGCCTTTCACGGGATTGTCCGATACTTCGATAAGCTGGAAGATGGCACGCGCTTTGCGCTGAGCCGCAGACCTATCCTTTACGCGCTCGTCGGAGCTGTAGGGATTGTCTTGGTGTGGAAAGGCGTATGGGAAATGGCAGAAACATTTCCCGCACTCGACGGCCCCATCTCATTTCTCTTGGGTATTGGCGTCCTTTTGGTGAGCGGGCTCCTCGTATCGTTTTTCATCGGAGACAGCATCATCCTCTCGGGATATCGCCACGAGAAGAAACTCGTCGAAAAAGCGGAGCGGGAAGTGCGTTCTGAAAAAGATGTGCTCGACGATATCGTCGTCCGGCTTGAGCGAATCGAGAGACGGCTCGCGAAAGAGGCAAACGATACGACTGCCCCTCTCTATTGATGTAACGGTAGTAGTATCGAGCGTGGTAGCATACTCACATGACTCAAGACAAGAAAGCCGAAGCACAAGCCTTTCTGAAAGCGCACAGCGTCGGCATGCTTGCGACGGTAGGGGCCGACGGAAAGCCACATGCGAGCATCGTGCACTATGTCTCCGACGAGCATTTCAACATCTATTTCCTCACGCTCTTTGCGAGTAGGAAGTTTGCGGCAATGCGTGCGAATCCTGCGGTAGCCTTTACTATAGGGGCACGAGAAATCCCACAAACAATACAGATGGAGGGCGTGGCCGCAGAACTTACACACGAGGATGAAAAGAAAGAGCATATCACCGAGCTCATGAAAGTACTTACCTCGAACAGTACATACTACGCGCCTCTGATGAAGCTCGATCCGTCGGAGATTGTCATGATGTGGATTCAGCCTACATGGGTGCGGTGGGGTGACTATGCGTCTCTAGAGAGCGGCAGTGACAACATTTTCACCGAGATACCTATTTCTTAAGATTTTGTGTGTGCTGCCGAGGAGCCCGCGACGAAACCCGTGGTCCAGCACAGTTGCAGGCTGTAGCCTCCCGAAGGTCTTTCAATATTGAGGATATCGCCCACGAGATAGAGATTGTCACATTTGCGTGAGCGCATCGTCTTGAAATCGACTTCCGCAAGGTCGACGCCGCCTGCGGTGATGACCGCTTTATCCATACCGAGAAGGTCCTTCACGCCCATGCGTATGTGCTTGAGTATTTTCATGAGGCGAATTCTTTGCTCGCGCTTCACGCTGTTGCATGGCGTATCGGCGTCAATCTCCGCGAGCTGAAGCACGACAGGGCAAAGTGCGGGGGAGACGAGCGCGTCGAGCGCATTCTTTATCTTCTTCGTATGATGTTCCTTGAGGAGCGATTGAAGTGCCGCGTTGACCTTTTCATATCCCATATGCGGCAAAAGATCGAGCTCGACATCGAGAGGTCCGTATTTGAGCAGTTCGCCAATTTCTCGACTCATATTGAGGATGCCAGGACCCGAGAGTCCGACATGAGTAAAAAGCACTTTGCCGCGCTGCTCACTCTGCTTCACCTCGTTTTGATACAACGTTATCTTCGCGTCTTTGAGCGCGACACCTGCTGCGCGCTTGCCCCACGATTCGACGGTGCGGATAGGGACCAGTGCACCGCCTTCCTCTACTACTTTGTGGCCGAGTTCGCGAAGCCATGCGTATCCGTCGCCGGTCGAACCTGTCTCCGGATGAGACTTGCCACCCGTCGCAAGAATGTAGGAGCGCGCTCGAATGGTGCGAGAGCCCTTGAGCTCCAGCTGGTCTATACGACCGTCCTTGATGATGACTTTTTTTACCGGTGCATTGAGCATTACTTCGACACCACTCTCTCGCATGTAATCTACAAGCACGTCCCATACTGCATGCGCCGTGTTTGCGAGAGGAAAAACGCGCTGTCCGGCTTCCTCTTTGGTCGGCATGCCGCGTGTGTGGAAAAAGTCGAGTGTGTCTTTGACCGCAAACTCCGAGAAAGGGGAGAAGAGGAATTTACCGCTCTCTTTAAATTTCGCGAGCAACATCCGGGTGTCGAGCTCCGCATTTGTTACGTTGCATCGGCCGCCACCGGTGATGAGGAGCTTGCGGCCGAGCGATGCGTTCTTCTCGAGCAGGATGACACGAGCGCCACGCTCTGCCGCGCGTCCAGCGGCCATCATACCGGCGGGGCCGCCGCCTATGACCACCACGTCCCATTCGCCGGCCGGCGAATCCTCTGGCTGAGCGCTTTTTCTCATGCGGCCATCCTAGCAGTTTGACAGGCTAATAGCTATATGCTACTATCTCTCCACCAACGTTCTCACCCGTTTTTGTCTTGAGGCTTCTCAGGACCGTCCCGAAAAGTCGAAAGAAGGGATGATGAAAGCTTCGAGACCGCTGGATTACTTAGCCCCTCTGGGGCACCAGCATATAGTCATGAATCATAGAAAGTTTAGCCCCCGTCAGGGGAGCAGGCCGTCTTCGTACGGCTCACGTCCAAGTCGCTCGGGCAGTGCGAGCGGTTATCAGTCACGCGGTAGTTCGTTTAGGCCATCCGGTCGCTCCGGCGGACGCGGAGGCCGCCCGGCACACGCCGGTCAGCGCATTGATGTGTCGCGCTTTATCAACAAAGCGGTCGTCACCGAAGTCGAGCAGAAGTTTGTCCCGCAGCACCGCTTTGCGGACTTCCTCATCGATGAGACTCTCAAGACCAACATCATAGCGAAGGGCTATGAGACACCGACACCGATACAAGACCGTGCGATACCGCACGCGCTTTTGGGGCAGGATGTCGTAGGCATCGCCAACACCGGTACCGGCAAGACCGCCGCATTCCTCATCCCGCTCATCAACAAGGTTTTGAACGACCGTAGTGAGCGCATACTCATCATGGTCCCGACGCGAGAACTCGCCGTACAGATTGAAGATGAGTACTGGGGCTTTGCATCGCATATGCGCATGGGCGCGGTGACATGCGTCGGTGGTGCGAACATCAATCGTCAGATTGCGACACTTCGTCGCAATCCAAACTTCGTCATCGGTACGCCGGGGCGTCTCAAGGATCTCATGGAGCGCCGCGCGCTCGACCTCTCGAAATTCTCGACGGTCGTGCTCGACGAGGCTGACCGCATGCTCGACATGGGTTTCATCGCCGACATGCGTTTCATCTTGAGCCAGATGCGGGATGAAAAGCAAACACTCTTTTTCTCTGCGACCATGTCGCGCGACATCGAGAAGCTTATCGGCGATTTCCTGAAAAATCCTGTGTCCATCTCGGTCAAGACAGGTGACACGGCAAAGAGTGTCGATCAGGACATTGTGCGCACTGCGGGCAAGAACAAGATAGATGTCTTGCATGAATTGCTCACACAGCCCGATTTCTCCAAGGTTATCGTCTTCGGGCGCACCAAGCACGGCGTCGAGAAGCTCTCGAAGCTGCTCTCAGACCGCGGATTCAAAGCAGAATCTATTCACGGCAACAAGACGCAAGGGAAGCGCGAGCGTGCACTCGGTGCATTCAAGAAAAATCAGATACAAGTACTCGTCGCGACAGATGTCGCTGCGCGCGGTATAGACGTCGATGACGTATCACATGTCATCAACTACGACATCCCGATGACGTACGACGATTACGTGCACCGCATTGGTCGTACTGGCCGCGCAGGGAAGGGAGGCAAAGCACTCACCTTCATCGACTAAGCAAAAAAGGCACCGAAAGGTGCCTTTTTGACGGGGCTTGCGCTTTCCTGAAAGAAAGTGCATAGTATCGCCATATTAGCCCAGAGATATCGCTTGAGGTCAAGCCAAAAGCTATATTTTAAGCCGTTATTTAGCCCGATTATATGAAAAAGCTCATCGTTTCCGCAGTCGCACTCGTAAGTCTTCTCGGTGCCTCAGTCGCATCAGCACAGACGTATTACTCTACCGGTACATATGGTGCATCCTACGGATATGCCAACTGTGCGGGACTCACGCGAGATCTCTCCGTGGGCATGCGCGGAAGCGATGTATCTTCTCTCCAGAGCTTTCTCATCAGCCGTAACTATCCGGGCGGTGGTAACTGGATGCTCACGGGCTACTTCGGCCGCGCGACGCAAGCTGCGGTGCAGAATTTCCAGCAGGAAAGGGGATTGCCACGAACAGGAATTGCTGACGCTGCGACCCGCGCTGCGATCTGTGGCGGTTCAGTCGTGAATCCATTCCCGACCTACCCGACCTATCCTACGCCGACATATCCCACATACCCGACATATCCGACCTACCCTACGTATCCTACGTACCCATCGGCCGTGACCATCACGTCGCTCTCGACGAATTCTGCAGCGCAGAATTCACCGGTCACCATCTACGGTACGGGATTCGATTACAACACCAATACGGTGTACGTCGGCTCTATACCTCTTACAAATATTTCTTCGAGCAACGGAACGTCACTGAGCTTTACGGTACCTTCGTACCTCACGGGCTCGGTACAGGTCTACGTGTCTAACTCGCGCGGGCAGAGCAATGCAGTCGCGCTCTCGGTAGTCCCATATGCCACTCCGTGCGGCACCTACCCATATTCGACCAACTGCAACACGTGCACGTACCCATACACGAACTGCCCAAGCGGTCAGCTCTCGATTCAGTACCTTTCGCCGACGAGCGGTGCGGTAGGTACCTCGGTGACCATCTATGGCACGGGCTTCAGCTCGACGGGCAACACCGTGCGCTTCGGCCAAGGCATTATCTCGGGTATCAGCTCATTCGATGGTCGCTCACTCTCGTTCACCGTTCCGTCGCAACTTACCGGATTTGGTACGCAGAGCATCATGCTTGCAACCTACAATGTTTCGGTCCAAAACAGCGCAGGGTATACGAGCAATGCACTGCCGTTTACGGTGACATCGCTTGGCTCTGTCGGCGCGCCGACAATCTCGAGCGTCTCAGGTCCCTCGACACTGGGTACGGGCGTAACGGGCTCATGGACGGTCCAGATCTACAACACACCGCAGAGTTACACCAACAATGTCACCGTCTCGGTCATATGGGGCGATGAGAATCTGTACGGCGCACAAATCTCTCCGGTCCAGACTTCATACGCGCAGGGTAGCCAGACATTCACCTTCACTCATGCGTACGTACAGTCGGGTACGTATACAGTAAGATTTACGGTCACCAATGCCTCGGGCCAGACCAACAGCACGACAGCGACCGTCGTCGTGTCCGGCTCTAGCTCGGGCTCGCTCTCGCTCTCTTCCGCGACACCGTCTTCGGGTCGCGTAGGGACTCAGATTGTCCTCACGGGAAACGGCTTCAATGCCACCGACAACACCGTGTACTTCGGTGTCGGCGGTACGCAACACCTTCCGTCGGTAAATGGCAACGTCATCTACTACACGATTCCGCAGTATGTTTCTCCGTGCGACGTCGTCACTTCTGGTCAGGTCTGCGCACAGTACTTCCAGCAGGTCACGCCAGGTGCGTATCAGCTGTACGTAAAGAACGGCACTGGTACAACCAACGCACTCACGTTTACGGTCACCCAATAAGGTTTCGCTCGGTACTCAGAAGAAGCCGCCCACAGGGGCGGCTTTTTCATGGTGCATACTGGTGTCATGTGGCAACGTCATGCATACATACGGTACGCAGTCATATTGGCGCTCGCAGGCATCGCGGTCGTGATTTGTATCCCTGTAAGCATTCGATTCGCCATGGAGCCGTATCTTTTTGCTTCATCGAATGATGTGCCGTACACCGAAGTAGCGGTAGTCCTCGGAGCTTCTGTGTATCGAGGGAAGCCGTCGCCCGTACTCGAGCGGCGAGCCGCAAAAGCAGTAGAGCTCTACCTCGCGGGCAAAGTGGGGAAGATACTCGTGACAGGGGACAATGGTGCGCTCACATACGACGAAGTGACACCCGTGAGGAAATACTTACTTGAGGCCGGGATTCCTGCGGGGGATATATTTCTCGATCATGCGGGATTCGATACGTATAGCAGCATGTACCGTGCGCGCGATGTATTTCTCGCGGACTCCATCACGGTGGTCACCCAAGATTTTCATCTACCGCGTTCGGTTTACATCGCGCGTCACTTAGGAGTCGAAGCGTATGGCATTGTCGCCGGGGGAGACGGCTCGGAAAAAGACTACGTGCGAGAGATTCCCGCATCGGGAAAGGCGGTGCTCGACCTGGCTCTACGCAGGGTGCCGAAATATCTCGGCGAGACCATTCCGCTCAGTGGCGATGGCTCGACTACGTGGTACTGAGGGGCTCATGGTATTCTTCTCGCCATGCAATTCAAACTTCCGTTCAAGGGCTCACAAGACGAGGGTATCGCGCGCATCAAGCAGCTGCTCAAAGAGCATCGTGCGCAAATCACTGAGAAAGCCGCCGTCTCAAAGGAGGAGTGGAATGACAATGTCCTTTCCTTTGCCTTCGACCTCGAGGGCAAGCACATCGAAGGCACGGTCACAGTGCGCGATAACGAGTTTGATGTGTACGCCAAGCTTCCGCTCGCGCTGCGCCTCTTTGAAGGTACGATAGAGCGCATGATAGAGGCGGAGGCAAAGAAAATGGTCCTCTAGATACGGTATACTTTCTCCATATGAAGCAGGTGCTCATATTTGTCCCCGCACTTTTTCTTCTCGCGCTGATCTTCCTTGGCGTCATGTTGTATAGGGGTACCGAATCGAGCACCCCATGCATCGGTGAAGAATGCGCCGGCCTTTCAGACGACGAACTTGCCGACAGGGTCATCGAAGCGCGTACACGATAAGCTGCGTATGCGGAAGTTTGTTCTCTTTGATTTTGATGGAGTCATCGTCGATTCCTTGTGGCTCGCGTTTGGCACGGCACAAAAAGTCCACCCGCATTTCACGCTCGAAAAATGGCTCCCCATGTTTGAGGGCAACATCTATGCGAACTACGACCACTCAGAATGCACAGAGGCATGTAAGCCCGGTCAAGAGGATTATTTTTCAATATTTTCTTCACGAATAGGAGAGCTCGTCGCTTTTCCGGGTATGCCGGAGGTTGTCGCACAGCTGAGTGCGACATATGGTCTCGCAATAGTGTCGTCCTCGGTCTCGATGGATATCATGTCTACGCTGAAGCGTCTCGGACTCGATGCTCATTTTGCGGACGTGCTTGGTAAAGATGTGCATACGAGCAAGGTGGAAAAGATTAACTCTTTACTTGCGCGGTATGAGGCGAGAGCAGATGACTGTGTTTTTGTGACCGATACCTTAGGCGACATGCTCGAAGCGGAAGAAGCAGGGCTCGTAGCGATAGGAGTGTCATGGGGATTCCTTCCGAAAGAAAAGCTTATTTTGGGAAAACCGTTTCGCATCGTTGATACACCGCAAGAGCTGCCCTTGGCTATCGATGAATATTTCACATCCACAGAGGCGCAGTACAGCTCTTGATGTATCGAATATTCCACAACATTTCTTCATACAGGATGTAAGAAGTGGTTGGTATACTCCGTCTATGCTCTTGATGAAGTCCCTCCGCTTTTTTCTGCTCGCACTCGTCTTTGTACTCCCTACGAGTGCCTCTGCAGCTCCGCCAGCCGGCGGATTTGAGGTGACAGGCTGGATACCATACTGGCGGACTGCTACGGGTACTGCCGATGTACTTCCGCATCTCGATTCACTCACCGAAATCAACCCGTTTGTCTACACGCTGAAGCAAGACGGCACCATCGTCGACAATGGCACTCTAGACGCTGAGCCGTGGCTCACGCTCGTCGCCGAGGCAAAAAAGAAGGGCGTGCGTGTGATACCGACTATCATGTCGAGCGACCGCGAATTCCTGCACCGAATCTTGAGTGACCAGAAGTCGCGTATCGCGCTCGAAGACGATATCGCTGCGCTTGTAAAAGAAAAAGGCTTTGATGGCATCGACATCGATTTTGAAAATAAAAGCGCTGATACGAGAGAGTACTTCTCGACGTTTCTCAAGGGGCTCTATCAAAGGATGGGGAAGAAGTGGGTGATGTGCACGATTGAGACTCGCATCCCCAACGAAGATAGATACTACGGTACCGACATCCCGGCTGATGCCAATATCTATTCCAACGACCTCAAGGAGATAAATAAATACTGCGACCGCGTCCGCCTCATGGCCTACGACCAGCAGGGTATCGATTTAAAATTGCAGGCAGATGCGGGTACGCGACTCTATGCGCCAGTCGGCGACCCTGCGTGGGTAGAGAAAGTGGTGAAGCATATGTCGAAAGACATAGCGAAGAGCAAAATCCTCATCGGTGTGCCGACCTACGGATATGAGTATGCCGTCACGGCATATGCCAACAATCAGTATGTGTACGACATTCTCTGGACCTTCAATCCTGGCTACGCGTATCCCATAGCGGCGCAATACGGCATTACGCCGGAGCGAGCATTTTGGGGGGAGATGGCGTTTAGCTATGTACCCGTCGCTGGCTCAAGCACGCCACCGGCAGCTGGCTCCGTGCCAGCGCTCGCCGCTGCCGCCGCTGCATCGCAGATTGCGACCGCGCAAAACACTAACCTCACGTTCCGGTATCTCGTGTGGCCAGACGCAACCTCTGTGCAGCAGCGTATCGACCTCGCCAAGAAGCTCGGCGTGCGCGGTATCTCTGTCTTTAAGTTCGATGGAGGACAGGATCCTGGCATATGGGGTGTCATCGCGGGCGCGAAGGGCGCAACTACGGCACCGTCTACGCCGACGGGCACACCGACCGCAGGTGAACTCAAGCGCGGACTGGACCTGGGCATGACGGGCGAGGACGTGCGTACGCTCCAGAGGATACTCAACGCGGATTCCGACACGCGTGTCGCGGCAAGCGGTGTGGGCTCAAAGGGTAAGGAGTCGACATACTTTGGCGCAGCGACGAGTGCGGCAGTGAAGAAATTCCAGATACAATACGGCCTCGCAAAAGCGGGAGACTCGGGCTATGGATTCGTAGGTCCGAAGACGCGCGCCAAGCTCAATCAGATACTCTCCTCGCTCTAGGAGAGTATCCACTTGCCTCCGTGATGGATAGTGTAGAATGGGCACACTATGACAGAACACACACAGAAAGATTTTAGTAATCTCTACACACCCATAGCAATCGTGCTTGCTGGCGTCATTATCGGAGCGTTTGCAATGGTGGGAATTTCAAAGACGGGCAGCGTATCATCAGGCGGAGAGCAGGCTGCGAAAGTCGATATCGCTGACGTGAATATCGAGAACGACCCGTACATCGGCGACAAGGATGCACCGGTCGTCTTGGCGTACTGGTCCGACTATCAGTGCCCATACTGTAAAGCTGTGGAGATGGGTCACCCGCAAATCCCGACGGAGCCTGCACTCCCAGTGCTCATCAAAGAATACGTAGACACAGGCAAGCTCAGAATTGTGTTCAAAGATTACGCATTTCTCAGTGAAGATTCTACGACCGCAGCAATCTGGGGAAGGGCAGTATGGGATCTCTATCCGACCAAGTACTTTGCATGGAGAGAAGCTATGTACACTGCGCAAGACGAAGAACATGGTGGCTTCGGCGATGAAGCATCCATATTCGCACTCACCAAGACAATCACTGGCATCGACGCAAACGCGGTGAAGACGCGCGTGGGCACGAATGCGGAGGCGTACCTCGCGCTCATCGAAGCTGACAAAGCTGAAGGCACGGGCTTTGGTGTACAGGGCACGCCCGGCTTTATCACCGGCAATACACTTATCCCTGGCGCCGTATCGCCGGAAGAGTTTAAGGCGGTGATAGAGGCACAGCTGTAAGGAGAAGCTTGGTAGTCCTAGTGTTTTCCGTCGCTGTCTGGCCTTGCTAGGCCAGCGCTCGGTCTCGCCGCCGTCGCGGCTGCGAAGACGGAAAACACTAGGACTACACGCGCGGGGGCGCGGGAAATTTGACAATTGGTCCGAAATACGCAAGAATTGAGCCACGGGGTGCCCGCACGGGCACTTTTCTTTTAAACCTATGGAAATCAGAAACATCGCCATTATTGCTCACGTCGACCACGGGAAGACCACCCTTACCGACGCTATTTTGCGTCAGACCGGTGTGGCGGAAGAGGGAGTATCGATGGACAGCAACGCGCTCGAGCAGGAGCGCGGCATCACCATCTACTCAAAGAATGCGGCCGTTTTCTATAAAGACACCAAGATAAACATCGTCGATACGCCGGGTCACGCCGACTTCGGCTCTGAAGTCGAGCGCGTCCTGCGCTCTATCGATTCCGTGCTCCTCGTCGTCGATGCGCAAGAAGGTCCTATGCCGCAGACACGCTTCGTCCTCAAGAAGTCACTCGAGCTCGGAATCCACCCGATTGTCGTCATCAACAAAATCGACAAGCCCGCTGCCGACCCAGCCCGCTGCGAAGAGCAGGTGCTGGAGCTCTTCCTCGAGCTCGGTGCGTCCGACTCTCAGGCGGATTTCCCAATAGTGTACGCAATCGGTAAGCAGGGCATCGCCAAGCGCAAACTGACCGACGAGTCGACAGACATGAATCCGCTGCTCGACTGCGTACTCGAGCACGTAAAGCCGGCAAATGCATCAGCAAGCTCGACTGCTGCATTTCGCGCACAGCCGTTCAATCTAGGCTACGACAACTTCCTCGGTCGACTTGCTGTCGCGCGTGTCTACGAGGGTACGCTCAAAATTGGCGACACTGTCTTTGTGAAGAAACCGACGGGTGAGACACGACCAGGCAAAATCACCAAGATGTCGACCTTCAAAGGCTTGCAGAAAATCGACGCTGCCGAAATCATCGCAGGAGACATCGCGCTTATCGCGGGTCTGCCCGATATATTTATCGGTGAGACGATAACCAACGACTCTTCTGTAGAGCCGCTCCCCGCTATCGCCATCGACGAACCAACTATCACGCTGAACTTCCTCGTGAACAATTCTCCGTTTGCCGGTCGAGAAGGCAAATATGTGACGACACGCCAAATCCGCGACCGGCTTGAGAAAGAACTCGAGATCAACGTCGGTCTTCGTGTAGATTTCTCTGGTGGCGATACCTTTAAAGTTTCGGGTCGCGGCGAACTCCACATCGCCATCTTGCTGGAAAACATGCGACGCGAAGGCTACGAAATGCAGGTCTCTCAGCCGCAGGTCATCATCCGCGAAGAAGAAGGGAAGAAACTCGAACCGTTTGAAGAGGTCATCGTCGACACCCCGAGCGAATACCAGGGTCCCATCATCGAGCGCTTGGGTACGCGCAAATTTGTGATGAAGGACTTGAAAGTACATGAAAACAGCGTGCGCCTGACGTTTGACGGGCCTACACGCGGACTCCTCGGCTACAAGAACCAGTTTGTCCTCGACACCAAGGGGGAAGGTATTCTCTCGAGCCGCGTCGTTGGATTCCAGCCATACGCAGGCGAAATCAAGAAGAAGCAGGTGGGCTCGATGATTTCGATGGCCGCCGGCAAAGCACTCGGATTCTCTCTGTGGAATCTTCAGGAACGCGGCGTTATCTATATCGGACCAGCCGTAGAAGTGTACGAAGGTCAGGTCATCGGCAATACTTCAAAGGGTGAGGAGATGACCGTCAATCCTACCAAGGGCAAGCAGCTCACCAACATGCGCTCCAAGGGTACCGACGAGGCGCTCAATCTCGTGCCGCCCTTTGAACTCACCATCGAACGCGGTCTCGAAGTCATGGCTGAAGATGAGTATCTCGAAATCACACCGCAATCTGTCCGCTTGCGAAAGCAGGCACTCACGGAGAACGACCGCACCAAGTCACGCCGCTAACGATTCGGTATACTGCGGCGATGAAGTTCGCGGACAGAAGTGAAGCAGGAAAGCGCCTCGGAGAGGCGCTTCTTTCGCATGCGTATCCGCATCCGCTTGTGTTCGCGATCCCTCGGGGAGGCGTCCCGGTCGGGATAGAGGCAGCACGCGCTCTGGAGGCGCCGCTCGATACACTCGTCGTCCGCAAGATAGGCGCGCCGCTCAATCCTGAGTGGGCGGTCGGTGCGCTTGCGCCACACGGCGTGCTCATCATCGACGACGATGCGCTCAAAAGCGCATCGATATCGCGCGCGTCTGTCGACGGCGTGCTTGCCAAAGAGCGCGCGGAGCTCGACCGCAGAGTTGATGCGTACAAAAGCGGCACGTACTCCGCAGGGTATATGCCGGAGACACTTGTCATCGTCGACGATGGGGTGGCTACTGGCTACACCGCGCGCGCGGCGATTATGTCTGCACGCAAGAAATATCCGAAAACCCGCATTGTCTTTGCATCTCCCGTGTGTCTCTTGGGCTCGTTTGACCTTTTGAGCGCTGACGCGGATGAGGTGGTATGCCTCGACCTTCCAGAAGGTCTGTACGCGGTGGGACAAGCGTATGAAGAGTTTGATCAGGTGAGTGATGAGGAGGTGCGGGCACTTTTACAGGGCGCTTCAGGCTCTCGTCGTTGATATACTTTGCCTATGACGAAGCGAAACATGCCAGAGAGCGATGAAGAGTGGAAGAAGATGCTCACAAGCGAGCAGTATGCGGTCTTGCGAGAGAAGGGGACGGAGGCGCCCTTTACCGGTGAGTACGTGCATGAAAAAGCTGATGGTACCTACGGCTGCGCGGCGTGCGGCAACCCCCTTTTCGATTCCGCGGCGAAATTTGATTCGGGGACGGGTTGGCCGTCTTTTGACCAGGCATTGGAGGGTGCAATCGAGACGCACCGCGACGCTTCACACGGGATGCATCGCACCGAGATTACGTGTGCGCGCTGCGGCTCTCACCTCGGCCATGTCTTCGACGATGGCCCCACTCCTACGGGCAAGAGATATTGTATAAACTCGGTGTGCTTGGATTTGGAAGAGAAGTAGCGGTGCGACCGGCAGAGACTTGTGAAAACGGGGGAATGCCGCTAGCATATCCACATACTAAGTAGCGGTCTTCTATGAGCAAAACACTCAGCATTGGTTTGGCACTCATTATCATCGCGGGGGCGGCGTACTACTTTGGCGTCGTGAAGCCCAAAGCCTCGTCGGAGGTAGGCGAAGTCAGCTCGGCTATGCCGGCGCCAGGCTCAAATAATGTGGACGAGATGGTGGTAAGCGGAGAATACACCGAAGTAGATCCGGTGCTTGTAGGCACGTGGAAGTCAAAAGATGATGCGAAGTTTACGCGCGAGTTTAAGGCCGACGGCACGATGACCGACCGCTACCAAGGCGATGCATCAGCCACCGAGACCGCGTCGTTTGTCACCATAAATCCAAGTGTCGTCGAAGTGCCGGGCGTACCTGCCGCAAACCTCGCAGGGATGACGGTCATCCGTGTCGACTTCTCGAGCGGACCAATGTTTTTCTCTATCAACAGCATGACGGACAAAGAGCTCTCTATGACCAACCTCTCAGGCAGGGGTAACATCCTGATGTTTACGAAGGCGAAGTAGACACAGGAGCATACCGATAAAAAACTCCCGAGCTCGCGGGAGTTTTTTGTGCCAGAGTTATCCCAAGGTCTTTCGGGACCGTGCGTTTACGCATGCAGAGCGTGATACATTGTGCGTATATCCATAAATTAGTCCTATGCTCCTTGCACAACTCTTAGGCCTCTACTTTATTATCGTCGGCGTGATAGTGCTCTATCGACGCAAGTCAATCATGCCTGCGCTTTCGCAGCTCGTCGCGAACCGCGCGCTCCTCCTCGTGATTGCACTCGTCGAGATCCTTGCCGGTCTCTCGGTCATCCTCACGTATCCTACGATTGAGGCGAGCGTCGAAGGAGTGATTGCCGTCATCGGGTGGGTACTCGCCATCGAAGGTGTGCTGTACCTCGCGATGCCTTTCCGTGTGGTGCAGCGTTTTGTACGCAAATTCAACAACGAGACATGGTACGGCACTGGGGGCGCGATAGCGGTGCTCCTCGGTGGGTACTTGGCCGGCATCGGTTTTGGCATTCTCTAGGCCGTTTCCCCTGCAAAGCCGCGACTCCGCCTGCCGGCGGACCGGGGCTTTGCGTTTTATGAAATAGTGGCACTATAGAGGCCATGATACAGAAAATAGTGATAGGTGTTATTGGCCTGGTCCTCGTGGGGGCCGCAGCGGGGTACTACTTCTATGGCGACTCCTTGCCATCGGTAGGAGAGAAGCCACTCAACTCCGCAACTTTTATTTGCGACCAGGAAAAGACTATCAAGGCCGATTTCTTCGAGAAGAAAGCCGCCCTCACACTGAGTGATGGTCGTACCCTAACGCTTCCTCAGACGATTTCCGCATCTGGCGCTCGGTATGCGACAGAAAACGAAAGCCTCGTCTTCTGGAATAAAGGCGACACCGCATTCATCACCGAGGGTTCACAGGGCGAGACGTATTCAAACTGCGAAGTAGAAGTGCCGGGCCAGGAACCTCGTTCGAGCTATGCATCCTCGACGATGGGCATCTCGATAAAATATCCAAAGAGCTATACGCTGAGTGCCGACTACCAGTACTTGGGCTTCCCGAAAAAGCCGATCAGCGGCGTGAAAGTGCTCATCCCCGCGACGATGGCCACCGGTACCAATCTCTCGAGTTTTGACACCGGCATCTCGGTGGAGCAGCTTCCCCGCGCGCAGAGCTGCACGGGCGACATCTTTATCGTGGACAACGTGAAAGCGACGAGTGTCACTGAAAACGGCGTCTCGTACTCGGTAGCGACTACGAGCGGAGCGGGTGCGGGCAATCTGTACGAAGAGATGGTCTACGCACTCTCCGGCTCGAAGCCGTGCACCGCCGTGCGCTACTTTATTCACAGTGCAAACATCGGCAACTTTGGGCCGGATGTCGTACGCGAGTTTGACCGTACAGCACTCCTCGCTGCGTTCGACAAAATCCGCGCATCGCTCGTCCTCACCTCTACTTCGACCACTCAGTAGTGTGGCTCGGGGCTACTTGTGCACAGGCAAGGTATGGCTGTGGCCCGGTGAAAGCGCTGCCTGGCATTTTGTACATATCGACAAAAAGACTTCGGAGACTCTCAAGGAGAAGTACGGGAAAGTGAAAAGGGGGTTCGGCTCGATACCGGTCGTTGCAAAGATAGGGAAGACAGAGTGGAAGACGTCTATCTTTCCTGACAAACGCTCAGGCGCATACCTCCTCCCGCTCAAGGCGATGGTGCGCCGCGCAGAAGGGATTGATAGCGGCGACGCTCTCATATTTACACTGAAGCCCTTGGTATAGGCATAGGGCCCGGGCGCTTGACGACGTGGCCTATTTATTACATATTCTTGTAAGTCCATACCGGACACGCGCATCTGTGCGCTCATACGACAGGAGGGTCCCATGGCCGACGCGGCCGCACGAAAGCTCTACGACATCATTGTGGTCGGTGGCGGATTCGCAGGCCTCAGTGCCGCGATGAACGCGGCCTCCGAGAACAGGACGGTCCTCCTGCTCGAGGGGGGTGAGAGCCTGGGAGGCCAGGGCGGGAGCACCAATCGAATCCTGAACCTCTTCGGGTTCCCCGATGGCATTTCGGGCGCTGAGCTCACAAACCGCGCCATCAAGCATCTCGACAATCGCGGCGCGGACTACCGTGTGCACAAACAAGCCATCCGGCTCGAGAAGCATCCTGAAGGTCCCTTCACTGTGTTTTGCGACGACAACTCGCAGTTCCACGGACGTACGGTCATCGCGGCATGCGGTCTCAAGTACCGCGAGCTCGAGGTGCCGGGCGAGCAGCGCTACAAGGGTCGCGGCATCAGCTACGGTTTCCCGGAGATCAACAACGAGCTCTGGCGTGACCGACGAGTCGTGGTGGTCGGTGGCGGCAACAGTGGGGCGCAGGCGTGCCTGTTCCTCACGGATTGCAACAACTGCCACGTCACCTTTGTCGTGCGTGGCGGCAATCTCGCCAAGAGCATGTCGGGGATGTACCTGCCGCACTTCACTCCCGGCAAGATCCCGAACCTCGACATTCTGCTCGGCGCATCCGTCCAGGAAATCCGCGGCGACGATTCGCGGGTCTCGGAGATTCTGCTCAAACTGCCGAACGGATCGCAGTCGATCAAGATGGATCACGCGTGCGTGATGGTGGGCGGCTCGCCGCACACCGGATGGCTCAGCGAGATCGCTTCGCTGGATAAATTCAACTTCATCCTGACCGATCGCGATCTCGCCGAAGACACGTTGCCGCTCTTCGGTCGCAAGCCGCTTCACTGCGAAACGAACGTCCCCGGCCTCTTCGCCGTGGGCGACGTCCGTGCTGGCAACGACCGGCGTCGTGCGACCAGCGCGGCCAACGAGGGGATGCAGGGCGCCGCGAGCGCCGTGCAATACCTCGACGACCTCAATCTTCTTCTCAAGCTGAAGGATAAGGTCGCCAAGGTCGCGTGAGCCTGTTCTACGTTCTTGCTATCTGCGGCGCGGGGCCCTTGCCCCGCGCCGCATTCTTTTTATACGGAGTGCGGTACAGTGTGGCGATGATGTACACGGAGAAGATGCAGCAGGCCATACGCTTCATGCTCAAGACGCATGAGGTCTACCAGAAGCAAAAGCGCAAAGGCAAAGACATCCCGTACCTCGCGCATCCGCTTACGGTGGGCCTCATCCTCGCGCGGGTCGGCGCATCGGAGGACCTCATCATCGCGGGAATCCTACACGATACGATAGAAGACAGTACCGAAGAGAAAAAAGTGACCCGCGAGATGCTTGCAGAGCGCTTCGGCGAGCGTGTCGCTGAGCTGGTGCAGAGCGTGACCGAGGCGGATAGGAGTGTGCCGTGGGACGCGCGCAAGCAGGAGGCGCTCGAGCACATCGAGACTTTCTCGCACGATTCGGTCCTGCTCAAGAGTGCCGATGTGATAGCCAACAACGCCGAGCTTCTCGAAGACTATGCACTGCACGGCGACGCGACCTTCGAGCGATTTAGCGAGTCCAAAGAAAAGACGCTCGCCCACACACAGCGCGTCCTCGCCGCGCTCCAGGCTAAGTGGCAGGGGAGCCCTCTGACGGCCGACCTGGCCAACATGAGCACCTTGCTCTCCAAAATCTAAGTAAACAGGGCGCAACATACGGCGCAGGCCTGTTCTAAGCCGTTTCCGTTTCCACGATTTCTCTATATGTGAGATGATTTCCTCTATGGATGAAGCCGGTTGGTACTCGACACTGCTTAAGCCCGTATGGGCGCCGCCCGCGTGGCTCTTTTCGCCGGTCTGGACGGTGCTCTATGCCATTATCGCCGCCACCTTCGGATACGTCTTTTACAAAACGTATAAAAGGGAATTGCCACTTCGTGTCGCGCTTCCGTTTGCGTTCAACCTGGTATGCAATGCGGCATTTACCCCAATCCAGTTCGGACTGCAGAACAATCTCCTGGCCGCCCTCGACATCACTCTCGTGCTCATCACACTCGTGTGGGCGCTCCTTGTCATCTATCCGCGATACCGATGGGTCGCGCTCGCAAATATCCCGTACCTGCTCTGGGTGTCTTTTGCGACCGTTCTGCAGTTTACCGTCACGTATTTGAACTTCTAGCTACCACTCCGATTTTTCACAAAGAAATCGTACGCAATTAGACACAGGGAATCTGTTCTAGTGTTTTGCAAAAGACTGCAATAGATTAAAATATATGCATGGCGGAGGTTTCGTACAGGAAACTTGAGCGCATCATCAAAGGGTTCGCCAATCACCGGCGTCTGCAAATTTTGGACTTGCTCAAGCGCGAGCCGGAGTTATCCGTGGAAGATGTCTCGGAGAGGCTGCGCATAGGATATGAGAATGCGTCTGACCACTTGCGCAAGCTGGCGGTCGCGGGGCTCGTCCTCAAGCGCAATGAGGGGAGTAGTGTACGGCACAAGCTGACCACTCGCGCCGAGTCTATACTAGTGTTTTGCAAAAGACTGCAATAAGAAATGGGGGGGGGAAGTGAGAAAAAAAGACAGGGGGGGGTGGTGAGGGTAGAGGGAGGGGTAGGAAAATGGGGGATGTGTGGGATGATTTTGCATATGATGATTATCCTCGGTATAGCCGTATTCCTCATCTTCGCCATCGGCCTGGCCTTCGTCATCTCCTGAGAGGGGAAGGATGGCAGCGACAAAAAGGAATAATCCCACCCTGGGCCCCGTTTCCCCAAAGTGAAGATTTGTGGGATGATTTCGCCTAATGGCCGTCAATTGGAAAGATATACAAGATAGGTCCGAAAAGTTCGTTGTCGACTATCGTGACGCTAGGGATGAAGACAGGGACGCGAAACCATTCTGGAAGGACCTCATGACGCTCTACGGCGTTGAAGCGCGCTCCGTTGGAGCGTTTGAAGAGCGCGTGCGTGTCCACGGCAGACCAGGTGTCGGAAAAATAGACTATTTCGCGCCGCGGCAATTCCTCATCGAGCACAAATCGCGAGGCGAAGATCTCGATAAAGCATACAAGCAAGCGCTCGAATATTTCGACTCGCTCGCGAGTGAGCTCCGCCCGCGCTACATCGTTGTCTCCGACTTCGCGCGTATCCGCGTGCACGACCTGGAAAAAGAAGAATCAGACCGCATCTCCGAGTTTGCGTTGGAAGAACTACCCTCGCGCGTGCGCGAGCTCGCATTTTTTGCGGAAGAAGACGTGCGTATCTACAAGCCAGAAGAGCATATAGATGTAAAAGCAGTCCGTGTGGTGGGCAAGCTGCACAAAGCTCTCAAGACCTCCAATTATCCACAAGAAGATCTGCCGCGACTCCTTACGCGACTCGTTTTCTGTTTCTTTGCCGACGACATCGGGATATTCGAGAAAAATGCGATGCGACACTATCTCGAAGAGAACACCCGCGAAGACGGCGCTGATGTGGGTGAGAAACTTCACAATATCTTCGAAGTGCTCGACACACCCGACGGCACGGCAGGTTCACGCGATGAGCGCCAAGCGGGGACGCTCGATACGCTTCGTGACCTCCCGTGGGTCAACGGCGGCATGTTCAAAGGCCCCGTACGGCTTCTCCAGGGAGATAGGGAGATACGCGACATGCTCATCGAATGCATGTCTTTTGATTGGTCGCAGGTGTCGCCCGCAATATTCGGCTCTATGTTCCAGAGCATAATGAATGAGAAAGAAAGGCATGACCTCGGTGCGCACTACACGAGCGAGACCAACATCAAGAAAGTCATCAACGGACTTTTCCTCGAAGAATTGCAGAAAGAGCTCGACGTGGCTGCGACCAACAAAGACCGACTCAATGCATTGTGGGATAAAATTGCGAGAATCACGCTGCTCGATCCTGCCTGCGGTTGCGGCAACTTCCTCGTGATTTCGTACCGCGAACTCCGCACCATAGAGAACGAAATCATCCGCCGTATTCACGGGAGGGAAGACAAGCGCAGCGCTGCACATGCGCAGAGTCATGCCCGCCTCGGCCTCGCCAATGCTGATCTCGATACCATGTCGAAGCTCTCGATAGAGAGAATGTATGGAATAGAAATAGACCAGTTTGCGGCGGAGGTAGCTAAGCTTTCGCTCTGGCTCGTGGATCACAAGATGAACATCGAACTCGGTCGCATTTTCGACCAGACGTTTAGAAAGTTGCCGCTCAAAGAGCAGCCGCACATCGTTCAGGACAACGCGCTGCGAATAGACTGGGAGAGCGTAGTCCAAAAAGACAAGCTCACCCACATCCTCGGCAACCCACCATTCCTCGGTAAACATATGCAAACGCTCGAACAGAAGTCGGAACTACTAGAGGTGTTCGGTGGGGTACAGAACGCCTCTGACCTTGACTACGTTGCCGCCTGGTATCGCAAAGCGACCGAATACATCCAGGGCACGAAAATCAATTGCGCATTCGTTTCGACAAACTCGATCACTCAAGGGGAACAGGTGAGCATTTTATGGCCGGATGTGTTGTCTCGAGGGGTTCGGATTCAGTTCGCGCACAGAACGTTTAAATGGACAAATGAGGCCACTGGAAAAGCGGCCGTGTACTGTGTAATCATTGGCTTCGGACTAACAGATGCTAAGCAGCCAAAACTGTTCGAGTATGACGATATCAGGGGCGAGCCGCGGATGGTCTTGGTCACACACATTAATCCTTATCTCGTAGATGCATCAAATGTTGTCGTAGAGAAGCGCCAGAGACCTTTGTGCGAAGTGCCGATAATGCGATACGGCAATAAACCAAGTGATTCAGGCGCTCTCATTCTCAGTACAATGGAAAAAGATCGCCTAATCGTCGCAGAGCCGGTCGCTAAAAAATGGCTTAGGCCATATGTTGGTGCCGAAGAATTTTTGAATGGAGGTACCCGTTGGTGCCTATGGCTTGTTGGGATAACGCCTGATGAGTTGCGCGCAATGCCCGAGGTGGTGCGTCGAGTACAAGTAGTGAAAGACTTTCGCGAACTGAGTACTGCGAAACCCACCCGCGAGGCTGCCAAGACACCGTGGCTCTTCTTCTATGTCTCACAGCCCACAACCGATTACATTCTCATTCCTGAAACATCGTCGGAAAATCGGGAATGGATTCCCTTTGGTTTTGTATCTAAAGACGTGATATCGAGCAACGCAACGTACCACATCCCCGAGCCTAATCTCTATGTTTTTGGTGTATTGCAGTCAACCATGCATATGGCTTGGGTTCGCACTGTGGCCGGTCGGCTAAAATCGGACTATCGATACACAGGTAGCCTCGTCTACAACACTTATCCGTGGCCGGAAAAAGTGGGCGATGCGCAGAAAAAAGCCGTCGAAGACGCAGCGCAGAATGTTCTTGATGTGCGTGCAAAGTACCCCACCTCGACTCTCGCCGACCTGTACGACCCTCTCACCATGCCGCAAGATCTCCTCGTCGCACACAAGGCTCTCGATAAAGCCGTCGACGCCTGTTACGGAGTGAAAGGTTTCAAATCCGAACCCGAACGTCTCGAATTCCTCTTTGAGCTATACAAGAAGCTCACTGCATCCGAATCAAAGGAAGCGCCCGCCAAGAAATTCCACAAGAAAACCCTCTCTTGAGACCCCTTCGTTATAAGAACGCATTCTATGCAATAATATCTGTACCTGGACTTATGCTTTTAGTCAGAACTAAAATTGCGAAGAGTTCCATACATGGGAATGGACTTTTTGCGGACGAAGACATTGCAAAGGGAACAATTGTTTGGTCGTTCAATCCGCTTATCGATAAGATCTTGACAGATGAACAGATTCAGAGTCTCCCCGCGCATATTCGCGAGCATATTGATACCTATAGTTTCATTGATGACGGAATGCATATACTGTGCGGCGACTTCGGGATCTTTGTTAACCATTCGGATACTCCGAACCTTGGATCAGCTGGGGACGACAGTGTTGCAATTCGCGACATCAAAAGGGGCGAGGAAATCACTGATGATTATGATTCCTATGGTGAAGAGATTTAGCTTATGGTGAGAACGCTCTACAACCTCTTAATACCAATTCTTATTGCTGCTATGGGAATGTTCCTGGGCTCCTGGTTGCTACTTCAGTATTCGCAGGCGCAATTAGTGATGTATACGGACGGGTATTATCAAAATATGGATGAGGTGGCCATCGGCGAGTTCTATATAGTGAACGAGGGTAGAGAGGTTGATGAGAACGTGACCGTGGCAATAAACAAAGAAATTGAGAAGGACGAATTGACCATCAATTATACTCGCTCGAATTGGAATGTTGAAACGAAAGACGGCCTGACCTATATCAATTTTGAGCAGATCAATCCCGCGGAAGGGATAGAAGTGCTATTTAAACTTGCCGCGGGTGATGCAAGCTTTAAAGTCGAGGACTTTACCAGCAAGTCTGGAAACACCTATATCAGACCGTGGATTGAGCCTTGGTGGTATTTCACAAGATTACAGCTGGCGCTCATTTTCTTTTTCCTTACGATTGCGTTCGGCTTCGGATTTGTCATAGGACTATGGAAGAATGACGTACTTAGAATTCGCTGATGCAAACGGACTTTCTGATTCTGGGAGCCGATGGAATGCAGGGCTCGACCATCAGTCGCTTTCTCTGCAAGAGAGGATACAGGGTATCATGTGCAGATCTTGTCGATACCCGTTTGGCTACGCTAGATTTCAAATATGTCTTCCATAAATTGGATGTTGCTGACCCAGCGGCCCTGGCGCAACGAATCCGTTTTGATAACCCAAGGATCGTCATCAATTGCGTCGAGGGAGATTTAAATCTGGACGTATATCGAGTCTGTTTACGCGAAAGAGTGAATGTCATCGACCTAGGTTCCAGCATCCTTCTTACTAAGAAACAACTTGCCCTGAATCGGCAATTCAAAGAATCAGCGATAATTGGTATCACTGGTTGTGGATCGACTCCGGGTATTAATAACGTAATGTTCCGGCATGCGTTAGAAGATTTTGATGAAATTACTGACCTTGATCTGGGCTTTGCTTGGGATTCGAATCTCAAGGAATTCGTTGCTCCTTTTTCTATGGGTAGCGTCCTATATGAATTGTCCGAACCTGCACACTTCATAGAAGGAAAGGAGCTAAAGAAGACATCTCCACTCAAATCTGGGCGGAGTAGATGGATCGATCCCATCGGAAAACAAGAACTGTTTCTAGTCCATCATCCAGAAATCTATTCTTTTAACAGATTTTGCAAGAAAAAAGGAAAGCAACCGCAGAATGTTTATTTTTATGCAGGTTTTCCGGAGCACAGTCTTGCTACTCTTAAATCCCTTGTCCAGTTGGGATTTTCTCATTCCGAAAAGCCTGTCACTCTCGACGAGGTTGCCATATACCCAACAGATTTCCTGACAATGATGTTAAAGAACATTGATCTGCCTGATTCTTATGTCGAGACAGAGGTATTGTGGGTAAGTATTAAGGGACTGAGGGCGGGAAAGCCAAAAGTAGTAAAAATGGTATGCATCGTAGATTCGTTACCAGATTGGCGGATGGCAGGGTGTAATATCGATACTGCATTCCCGGCGGCATTAATTGCTGAAATGATTTACCGGGGTGAAATCAGTTCAAAGGGGAGTTTTTCTCCAGAGGAAGTTGTGCCTGAACAGCGATTCTTCAACGAGATCGCTAAATTTGGGATGCGAATATACAAAAACGGAGAGCTTATCAATGGGCTTGATCTGGTGGTCCGCAATGCGGCGGTGCGAAGCGGATAAATTTTTGAATCCACATGATCTCTATAGGAACCTGTCGGATGACGTCCCTGACTTAATGAGCGAGCGATAGAGGAAGGGGAATCGAAGTCGGTCGAGCTCAAGAAAATATACTTCCGCAGGTTTTTCGGGTGAGCCACCGACACCGAAAGCGACGTAGACAGGGATACCTGTTTGTTTCTGGTAGTCCTCGTAGCGCATTTGCTGTCCCATATTCCACCAAATACCCTGGCCACCGTTTGGCTGCCACGCCCATTTCCCGCGCCACTTACATTCAATGGCAAATACCTTACCGCTTTGCACGGAACGAAATACAAAATCAGGATGGCCGTCCGATTCCACTCGGCGCTTGATATGCTTCCCCGTGTCGCGCGTTCGGTCCTGTATGGTGAAATCTGATTCAGGAAATAGCGTCACGATATAATCCTCAAACCGAGTGCCTTTTTTGTATGAATCTGTCGCCCAGTATGTCGCATAAACAACGCCCGCGATGGTCAGAATATCCAATATCACCCAAATCTCACGAGGGAGTGAAAAATAGGCAAAAGGATTAAACAGCGCAGCCGTGAGTGCGCTCGCGAGCGCGATTTTCTTGTTGCCAAGTTGTAGAAAGAGAATCGATAGAGCGCCAAAGATGCCGAAGGCGGCTAATCGGAGAGCGTAGAAGTTCTCGCTTATACCAGTAGCGGCAATGAAGAGAACGATCGCAACGCAGCCTGCGCCTATACGCACGCTATAGATTAGATTTTGCGTCGCAAACATGAAGAAATCATACCACCGGCAAATAGACCAAAATAGGAGAGAAAGGTCATTTGTGCTAGGATGGTCCGGAAGGTCGTTCCCCTTAGTAGCCACCTAGAACTCTTCCCATGTCCGACGAAACGAACCCGGTAACCCCGGAAACTGCCCCTGAGACTCCAGTGACGCCAGAGGAAGTTGCGACTCCCGCAGCTCCTGAGGCTCCTGAAGCGACACCTGCAGCATAGATTGCGCCGGCCTTGTGCCGGCGTTTTCAATACCAAACCTATGGCAAAAACATTTTTCAAAGACGGCAAATGGACCGACTCCACCAAGGAAGTGGTGGTCGTCGTGTGCACGTGCGGCAATAAATATATTAAGACGAGGGAAGGGCAGAGCGAATGCCTCTCGTGCGTGGGGGTGAGACTGCGCGGCTAATGGCTTCGGAAAAAACAAAGCGAAAGAAGTTTGATTACGCGCGACTCAAATCGATTGCGACAAGCTCAAACCGTGAAGAGAGAAAGACGATTTTCGTCGAGTACTTCGAGGACTTCCACGAGTTTCCCTCGTACCTCTTCGACAACGAGCGAGAGATAGACCTCGCGCTCTTTGAGACCATGCAAGACCTCCTCAAAGACCCGACGACGGGCAAGGACATGCGCAAAGGAGTGGAGGAGCTTCTCAATCGACTTCCGTCGAGGCAAGACGCCCGCATGTAACGAGGTAGAATGACCGGCATGCAAACCGGTGGATTTGTGCGCACAGATATCTGGCGCGAAGGGAAGTGGCTCGACCTCTGGAGTGTCGTGCACCTTCTTTCTGGCACCTGTCTGGCACTTGTCATATACCTGCTGAGATTCGAAGCCTCGGCGGCGCTCATCATCGCGACACTTCTTCTCGTCGCGTACGAACTATGGGAGGCGATGGTGAAGATAGAGGAGGCGCGTACCAATCGTGTGATGGACGTGGTCGTGGGCTTGGTAAGCTTTGTGCCGACCTACTTTGTGCTCGCCCCCATACTCTCTGCCGAACAAATCTATGCAGTGTTTGCGCTCGTCCTGACAGTCAATATCGTCATGAGCACCTTTGGATGGATGGCGTCGCGCAAGGCGGCTGTCTTCGAAGAGAATATGCGCCTCGAGTACCGAAAGGAGCGCGAGCGGGTACAGCGTGGCATCAAGCGCCTCAAGGAGCGTCGTGCGAAGAGGCGCGCCCGCTCACTTACCCCAGACGGGGTCGGCCGCTGAGGTATACTTTCCTCTATGAACACGAAAATAGTAGTAGGGCTCTTAGCAGCTGTCGCCCTCGTAGGCGGCGGATATTATTACATGCAAAATTCGGAGGGAGCATCAAGCGGGGACTCTATGGAGGCCGACTCTGCGAAGATGGAGGGGGGCGCATTTGCAGGCTCGTTCAGCGATCTCTCGAAACGCGGCGGGAATTGGAAGTGCACCATAGACGCAGAGGCGAGTACGGGCGCAGGAAGTGTCGTGTCGAGCGGGACTGTGTATGTCGGGGGCAATAAGGTCCGCGCCGACTATACGAGCAATGTGCCGAGCGTCGGCTCCGTCGAGACGCACATGATTGCCGACGGCACCGATGTGTATTCGTGGAGCTCTATGATGCCAAGCGGATTTAAAATGAAGCAGACAGAGGGTGGGATGGGGGCAGGATCAGGAGCGACCTCCGGTGAGGGAGCGGATGCCAATCAGAGTTACTCATACGATTGCGACCCGTGGACGGGAGACCAGTCAGTCTTTACACCGCCTTCGGATATCTCGTTTACGACAATCTAGCGCCAGAGACAGGACGCGCAAAAGGATGACGCCGGCCGCATGGAGCGACCGGCGTCTTGTTGTCAGGGGACATGTCGCAGTCCAAACGTGGTACGGCGTGTCCGCACGTCGTCGACGAAGTGCATCGGCTGGATGTCCTCGCCGCGAAAACCTGCCGCCCGCATCAGCACGAGATCGCCTGCCGACATTTGAAGAATCCGTGCGTTGACGGGCTTCTTTGCTTTCGTCCTGCCATCGCAGAGCCCAAAGCGTCCGCCGCCTTCGAGGACATAGAGGGCGATAATTTGCCTGTAGCACAGCCCATCTCGGTGCGGTGTGATGCCGCGAGAATCTGCGTCGTACCGTTGGAGCCGCATCTCGTTGTACCGCAGCCATGACCAGCCGGTAGTGAGGCTGCCCCAGCTGTTGACCCACTCGGCCGTCTTCTCGGCGAGTAGGTGGAAGAGGCTCTCGCGATGGAATGCCTCCACGACGGTGTAGTCCTGCTCGACCTGGCTCGTGCCGACGACGCTCTCGGCCCTTTTCCACCTTTCAAGCTCGGCCAAAGCGAGAAGCTCATTCACCGTACTCGAAGAGAGGGCGCCGGGTAGTACCACCGCACCCTCCGCAGCGATACGCGACGCTAGGTCTGTCGTGTCGATTGGCTCTATGAAGCGCATGTCATTCCTCCCATTGCTGGCGGTACTCTAGCCTCGGGGGCTCGCTCCGTCAATCGATATGCGTCTGGTATACTCGCCGCATATGAACGCAACAATGCATACAAATAAGGGAGATATAGAAATAGAATTGATGGAGCATGATGCGCCGAATACGGTCGCCAATTTCGTGAAGCTCGCGAAGAGCGGCTTTTACGACGGGACCAAATTCCATCGCGTCATCCGCGACTTCATGATTCAGGGCGGCGACCCGCAGACCAAGGATGATTCACTTCAATCTCGCTGGGGCATGGGCGGGCCGGGCTACCAGTTTGAAGATGAGATACACCTCAACAACATGAACATCATCGGTACGATATCGATGGCGAATGCAGGACCGGACACCAACGGAAGCCAATTTTTCATCAACACCGCTGACAACAGCTTCCTCGACGACAAGCACACGGTCTTCGGCAAAGTGGTGAAGGGGATAGAAGTCGTGCACGATATCGAACATACCGAGACAGGTCCGCAGGACCGTCCTCTGAGCCCTGTCATCATCCAAAGCGTGAGCGTCGCATAATGCACTACGAAGTCAGAAAGAGCGCGCGAGCGCGGTACATGCGTCTCTCGGTGCATGCCGATGGTGCGGTCGTCGTGACCGTGCCCCGTATCTTTCGCGGAGGGAATATCGATCACTTCGTAGCGATGCACGACGCGTGGATACAGCGTGCGCTCGCTCGTGTGCGAGGGAAGCGCGTCATACGTATCGCGCGCGCCGATATCGCGCGCTTGAAGCGCGAAGCGCACACGCTCACTGAGAGGCTCAGTGCAGAGTATGCGGCGCGCTATGGACTCACGCATGCCGCCATTTCTGTGCGTGCACAAAAGTCACGATGGGGGAGCTGCTCTAAGAAAGGGAACCTGAGTTTCAACTACAAAATAGCAGCACTCCCACGCCATCTTGCGGAGTATGTAGTGGTCCACGAAGTGTGCCACCTTTCGGCGTTTGACCATTCAAAAAGATTCTGGGACCTTGTCGCGCGCGAAGTGCCCGACCACAAAGCGCGCAGAAAAGAGTTGCGTGCTCTTACCTTCGCTTTTTATTGAAGCGCTTCGAGCCACTCTCGCGCACGCTCGATATCTTCGCTCACGAGGCTGTGCCCAGCGGGGCTCACGCGCATTTCCACCCAGGCGCCGGCCGCGCGCAGTACCGATTCAAGCTGCTTCGCTTCGCGCAGCGGCACCATCTCGTCTTCCTCTCCTGCCGCGATAAACGCGGGGAATCCTGCAAGGTCCGCTGTCGCATCAGGGAGCGCCGCTGACATCGGCCGAAAGAGGATTGCGCCGCGCAAAAGCGATGGATTGGTCGCGATGAGGTGTACCAAGATGTTGGCGCCGTTGGAGAATCCCACGCCCACGATTTCACTGAGGCCGTGCTTCTCGCGAATGGCTTCGATGAAGAGCGCGAGCTCACCGCTGCGCTTCTTGAGATCCGCGCGGTCGAGGACACCTTCAGCATGGCGCTTGAAAAAGCGCAGCATTCCGCTTTCATTTACATTGCCACGGAGCGCCACGAGGGGAGCTGCACCATCGAGCTTCTCCGCGAGTGGGAGCATCTGCGTCTCGTCGCCGCCGGTGCCATGCAAGAGGATGAGCGCGCGCGACCCTGCGCCCTCTTTAAATTCGTATTCGTATTCGTGAAGTTTATGCATGAGGAAGTGTGAGGGGTGGGAGCGCGCGGAGGATCTCCTCGCGGTGCGGCTCATATTGTGGAGGGAGCTTGAGGCTCGTGCCAAGCGATTCGAGCGGTTCGTCTACTGTGAAGCCCGGGCTATCGGTCGCAATCTCAAAGAGGGCTCCGCCCGGCTCGCGGAAATAGACCGAGCGAAAATACATGCGCTCGATGACCGGTGTCGCATCCATGCCCACCGTGAGCATCTCCTCGCGCATGGCGGCTTCATCGGCGTCGCTCGCAGCGCGAAACGCGACATGGTGCATCGTGCCAGCGCCCATCTGGCCTCCCTGGAGGTCGGGGACCACGCGTGTGTAGAGGTATCTGCCGGCCGCATCGCCCTCAGTCTTGAAGCGCGTGAGTGCGCCGTCTTCGCCGTCTTGGGCATACCCAAAACTTTTCGTGAGAAAGTCGCGCGTACGTGCGAAGCCATCTTCGCTCATTGTGATCGCATGAAATCCGCGTATCGCGCTCTCCTCCGGTACGCCGCCTTTGCCCCAGGGCGCGAGCGGTGTCTCGTCCGGCACGAGCTCAAGCTCGAGTCCGTCGGGATCTCGCAATGAGAGGAGGGGAGAGCCGAAGCGTACGACTTCCGTATAGGGCGTCGCTTTCTCAGCGAAGTGTTGTTTCCAGAAATCGAGTGAAGAGGCCGGCACGGCAAACGCAATCGATGTGATCTCTCCGGTCCCAACAAGGCCCGGGCGGACCTGCGGCCACGCAAAGAAGGTGAGTGCGGTGCCGGGCTCGCCTGACTCATTGCCGAAGTAGAGATGGTACGCGCGTGGATCATCGAAATTGACTGTGAGTTTTACAAAACGAAGACCAAGAACCTGGGTATAAAAGTCGATGCATTTTTGCGCGTCGCCCGTGATGCCCGTGATGTGGTGGATACCGCGTGTATGCATCGGGATAGTATACCTACTCATGAGTGAAATAGCGCGTGAAGAACTTTGCTATGATTCGCTCATGACCGCACGCGCATGGCTTTCCCTCGGCGCCCTCTTCATCGTGGCGCAGGCGGGCATCCTGTACCTCTTAGGGCAACCGACCATCTGTGAATGCGGCATAGTGAAGGTGTGGGAGAGTGCGGTGCTCTCCGTGGGCAACTCACAGCATCTTTCTGACTGGTATTCCTTTTCCCACATCATTCACGGCGTCATTTTCTATGCGCTGCTCACGTATTTCTTCCCGCGTATGCCGCTTTTTGCGCGCTTTGCATTTGCGGTAGGTATCGAAGTGGCGTGGGAGATACTCGAAAATACCCCGATGGTCATAGAGCACTATCGTCAGCAGGCGCTCGCGCAGGGGTATGTAGGCGACTCAATACTCAATTCTGTATCCGACACGCTCATGATGGTGGGCGGTTTCTTCCTTGCGTGGCGACTCCCGACGTGGACGAGTGTGGCGCTCTGCATCCTTCTGGAAGTGTTTGTGATGTACATGATTCGAGATGGCCTCGCGCTCAATATACTGGGATTCGTGTACACACCGGAATTCATCGCATCGTGGCAGAATAGTGCGCAGTGACATGGAAAATACCTCTGCACGAGAAATCATCTTTAAGCTGCTGGCGCTTGCAGGCGTACTCGCCGCGCTCTACTTTTTCTTTCGCGTCGTCGATATAGGGGAGATACAGTCGCACATCAAAGAGGCCGGTGTCTGGGCGCCGCTTCTCCTCATCGCAGCAAAAGCATCCACCATCGTCATCGCACCACTTACGGGCTCGCCGCTCTATCCGATTGCGGGCGCGCTCTTTGGCTTTTGGAAGGGTTTTTTCCTGCTCATCGTGGGTGACATGGTGGGTGGAAGCATCGCCTTCTGGCTGAGCCGCTTTTTTGGGCGGGGGCTTGCTGAGCGCCTCCTCGGAAGCGGCAACGAAGGCCTCATGTCAAAAGCGCTTGAGATGACGGGCTCAGTGCGAGGCTTTTTCCTCGCACGCCTCGGCTTTATCACCTTTCCGGAGGTACCAGCGTATGCGGCGGGGCTCTCCCGCATCCCATTCATTCCGTTTCTCCTCATCTATACCGTGGTAGGTGCACTCCCGACTGCGGTGACGACCGGCATCGGCGCGTTCCTCACCCAAGACAATAATTCACTGGTATTTACCGGCGTGCTTATCTTCGGCGCCGTCGTGAGCGGGGTTTCCATCCTGACCTTTATGAACCATGTGCAAAAAGAAGTGGATAAGTCGGCTACAAAAGAGCCCGGGGCGATAGACTAAGCCTATATGGCGAAGAACGGTGTAAAGGGCAAGGGCCGGACAGGTACGGTCAAGGGTCGCACGCAAGTCCTCTCGTCGCGCAATAAGCGCTGGACGAAAGTGGATGCTGCATCGGGGCGCTTCACCGACCAGATGAAGAAGAAGGGTCGAGCCTTCAAGGGCGTCAAGATGAAGTAGCTCCCTCGGGGCATAGGAAAGCACGCCGCAATCGTGTATTCTGTACGCGACGGTATGGATGACTTCTTGAAGATGGATATATTCTTTGTGGTCGCCACGATAGCGGTCACTGTCGTGGGAGTGCTCATCGCGTACGCATTGGTGCGTATCTTGCGTATCTTGCGCAACGTCGAGAAGCTCTCCGAGACAGTCTCGACCGAGGCTCAGTTTATCCGGGCGGACATCGATGATATGCGCACGAACATTCGTGCCGAGGGTTTCAAGTGGGCTCATCTTGCGCGTTTTGCACGTGCAAGTGCGAAGCGGTTTATGGGCGGTGACGTTAATAAAAAGTAATCGAATATATAGTATGGCAACAAAAAAAACGCAGAAGAAGGGAGGAAAGGGTCTCGCGATAGGGGCACTCGCCGCGGGAGCAGCCGCTGCAGCGGCGGCGGGATACTTCTTCTACGCAAGTCCTGACGCAAAGAAGAATCGCAAAATAGCCGCGAAGTGGGCGGGTGATATGAAGAAGGATGTGGTGCGCGAGGCAAAGAAGCTCAAGAATATCGACAAGGCACAGCTCGCGGGCATCGTCGATGAAGCCGCCGCTGCATACGCCTCAGTAAAGAATGTCGACAAGAAAGACATCATAAAGGCGGCCAAAGAACTCAAGGCCAACTGGAAGATGCTTGCCGCGGAGCTTCCGCGGGTCTCGGTAAAGAAGGCGGTCAAATCGGCAGCAAAGAAGTCGACTAAGAAGACTGCGCGCAAGAGCTAGCGAAGAGTGCGTTGTCCCGGTGTAGGCGCCCCTTGATTTTCTATCTCAAGGGGTATACTTGCCTCTATGACATCAAACACATCACTTATCACGGCTGCGATACTGCTCGTCGTGCTCCTTGCGGCATATGGCTACGTATCCGTGAGTCGCTTTGAAGTACCCGCAGCAAAGACGGTACAGCTCGCAAATCCTGCGTCGACGCACTGCGCAGATATAGGTGGCACACTCGAGATTCGCGAAGACGCAGTCGGTGCGCAGACAGGATATTGCGTACTTCAAGATGGTCGCGTCTGTGAAGAGTGGACGCTTTTCCGAGACAACACCTGTACGCAGCCGCAGCAATAACACGCATATGAGCGAATCGACAAAAATACTCGTAGGCCTCGTAGCACTTTTTCTCCTATGCGGTGCCACCTATTTCCTCGTGCGGAACAACGAGCTGAAAGCGGCTCCCCAGAGCCCGGCTGCTACCACGTACACAAATACAGAGTACGGCTACTCCTTCTCACATGATCCGGCACTCACACTCATCGAATTCACTCCGGAGTACGTGACACTCGAGGACCAAGGGGCTGCGGAGCCCAACGAGGTCGTTCAGGTCGCCGTAGAGAATGCCGACATCTCCGAATCGTTTGAAAGCGCAGAGGAATACGCGAGGACGCGCGCACTTGTTTTCTGTGCGGCCGATGGTCCCACCGCATCGATGAGGTGCACACGCACGACTCGTACGGAACCTTTCACCACCGCGACAGGTATCACGGGGGAGGTTTTCTATCTTGAGTTTGTCGAGACGCGCGGAGAGGAGGTGGCCACGCGCGAGGCGGGACCTTTCTTTGCATTCAATGTGTCAATGGATACGCCGGGGAGCGGATACAGTGCGCTCATATTCCGACCCGCGCGTTTTCATGAGGAGAGTGCAGCGTACGACAGGGGAGCACAGGCGACGCTCGATGTCGTCAACACACTGAAGATTTTCGCACGATAGTGTTCACGAGGTGTTCATCATCTCCGTGGTGTAATGGGCATGCGTCCGTACTCCCATGAAACGAAAACTTGTCTTTCTCATAACACTCGTCGCGCTTGTCGCTTTTGGCGGTACGCTCGTGAGTGCGACATGGTATGCGCCCGAGAGCGAGGTGCTGGTGCCTCTTTTTGAAGAGGGAACGTCGATCGATCGTGTATCGACGACAAGTCAACCGGCGCGACTCATTGTGCCGTCGCTTGAAGTCGACGCGGATATCCAGTACGTCGGGGTTACCAAAGATGGAAACATGGGCGTACCGTCCAACTTTGCCGACGTGGGCTGGTACAAATATGGCACAATACCCGGCCGGCAAGGGAGCGCGGTCATTGATGGGCATGTCGACAACGCGATTGGTCTCGCGGGTGTGTTTAAGAACTTGAGCACGATGAAAGTCGGAGAGAGCGTCTATGTGCAGACAAAGGGCGGCGAGAAGCTCCGCTTCATCGTCACCGACGTGGTGACATACGGGTACAAAGATGTGCCGGTGGAGACTCTCTTCAACCGCAAAGATGCGCGGAGGCTCAACCTTGTCACGTGCGGAGGCTCCTGGATTCAGACCGAAAAGACCTACGACGAGCGTACGGTGGTCTATACCGTCCTTGCACCCTGATGCTATGATATGAGCCATGCTTAAAGCGCCATTTTTTGACCCGAATAAGACGTATACAGAGAATTGGGAGCAGGGACCTTTTAATGATTTTGCCGACGGTGTCGTCGTAGAGAGCCCCCCAGAGAGCGGAAGCGAGCCACGATTTACATTTCTCGGACAGAAACTCAACTACCCACTCGGTATTCCCGCAGGACCTCTGCTCAACGGTGCGTACGTAAAGGCCGCGCTCGATAAGGGTTTTGATGTGCCCGTGCACAAGACGGTTCGTTCGAGAGTGCGCGAATCGAATCTCTGGCCCAATGTGCTCGGCGCGGATATCCCGGGTGACCTCACGCTTGAGATGGCGCAGAAACCTATCGTGGTGCGCAATGAATACACAGAGCCGCTCTCTATCACCAATTCCTTTGGCAATCCATCGTACGAGCCTGCGGTGTGGCAAAAGGATTTGCGCGAGTGCATCGCTCACGCGAAGCCGGGTCAACTGGTCATGTGCAGCTTCGAAGGCACGAAGTGGGAAGAAAGCTTTACACCGGAGGATTACATACAAGACTGGGCCGACGGCATGCAGCTCCTTAAAGACGCGGGAGTGAAAGTCGTGGAGGCAAATTTCTCGTGTCCCAACGAGGGAGCGGCACAACTGCTCTGCTTTGACATACCGAAAGTGAAGAAAGTGTCACAAGCTATAAAAGACAAAATAGGCGACACGCCGCTCGTCATAAAAATCGCGTACTTCGGCGAGGCGGAATTGCGCGAGCTTGTGAAAGAAGTCGGTAGTGTCGTCGATGGATTTTCGGCAATCAATACCATCCCAGCTCCTGTCGTACATCCCGATGGTTCTCAGGCACTCCCGGGTGCGCATCGCGTGAAGAGTGGCATCTGCGGGCATGCGGTCAAATGGGCTGGACTCGATATGGTGCGCCGCCTCAAATCGCTTCGTGAAGAGTACGGCATGCACTATGGAATTATCGGATGTGGCGGGGTCACCGTACCTGCCGATTTCAAAGAATACCGCGATGCCGGAGCCGATGTGGTCATGACAGCGACGGGCGCCATGTGGAACGGGTACCTCGCAAAAGATATTCGAGCCGCATACCCTGATGCGTGAGGCAATCCGTGCGTGCGCGGAGGCGGCTCTCAGCGCGCACGTCTTTCCTGGTTGCGCGGTGGGTATCGTGACGCAAGATGGCGCGACCGAGGTGGTGTCAGTGGGCACACATACGTATGAAGTGAATGCTCGTGCGGTGAACGCGGCAACGCTCTACGATGTCGCATCGATTACGAAGTCTATTCCCACTGCATCTCTCGCACTTGTTCTCGTCGAAGAGGGAGTCCTGTCGCTCGACGAATTGGTAAAGACCTCTCTACCAGAATTGCAGAACGACTTCGGAGCAAGGATACGCGACCTGCTCACCTACACGGTAGCCGGCCCACGACTCTCCGAACTCAAAGAGCTTCCCGCAGAGAAGATGCTCGCTACAATTTTTGAGCGCGGTTTCGAAGGGCCGCCAGCCGAATCGAAATACACCAATCTTCCGGCACTTCTCTTGGGAATAATCCTCGAGCGTCGCATGAATACCACACTCGATATTCTTGCGAGACGCTATTTCTTTGACCCGCTAAAAATGCACGATACGGCTTTTTATGCCGGCGCGGCCTTTGTGCGCGCAGCACCGACGGAGTTGGAGGACTGGCGCGGCATGGTCTCCGGAGTCACGCACGACGAAAGTGCATATACCCTCGCCAAGGCCGGACGCGCAGCAGGTCATGCGGGGCTTTTCTCCACAACAAACGATATCCTCGTATATCTGCACGCTCTTTTAGAAGAAAAAGACGCGCGTATGCGTGCGATTGTCCGCGGCGCTGAACAGGGTCTGGGTTGGCAGGTAGGGCAGGCCGCATGGATGGGCAACCTCGCGAGCCCCACGACTTTTGGGAAGACCGGCTTTACGGGTACGAGCGTCGTGGTCGACAGAGAACGTGGTGTCGCATTCTCCATCCTTTCCAACAGGACGTACCCGAAGCGACCGCCTATTGATGATGCGATTTACGCTTTCCGAGAAGACATTGCCAACATCATCCTTACCTGACAGTGACACTCTTCGCGATATTTCGCGGTTTGTCGACGTTGTGCTTTAGGGTGACCGCCATGAAATACGCGAGGAGCTGGAGGGGGATTACGTTCACGATTGCGGTCGTCTCTCCGCTGTCGGGCACCGGTAGGTAGTGACTGAAACTCTTCTCTGACTCAGGCGCGATACCAAATACACTGGCGCCGCGCGCATGTACCTCGTGTACGGCATTGAGTGTGTCGTTCTTTACGGCGTCGTTGGATACGGTAACTATCACATTCACGCCCGGCTCCATAAGCGTAATGGCGTAGTGCTTGAGATCGCCCGCAGCGATTGCGTGCGCGTGCACATACGCACCTTCAATCATCTTGACCATGCCTTCCTTGATGATTTGGAGATTTTGACCTTTTCCAAGGAGGAATATGTCTTTGCTTTTTGAGAGTCGCTTTGCATGTTCCTCTATACGTGACATGTACTTCTTGTCGCGAAGCATGTTCTCGATCGTGAGGGCTGTACGCTTGAGATTCCGTTTGCCCGCGGGAAGCGTGCCCTCTACAGCCTTCGCAAGGAGATACCCCCACGCAATCTGGGAGACAAATATCTTTGTCGACATGACGCAAATTTCGGGACCGGCGTGTGCCATGAATGCATAGTCGGAGAGGCGCGTCATCATGCTGCCCGGCATGTTTACAAACGACGCTATCTTTGCGCCGCGCTTCTTTGCTATCTCGAGTACCTCGAGCACGTCGGCTGTCTCGCCGCTTTGCGACGGCGCTATGAGCAGGTCCTTTGGACCTATGAGATCCCGATAGTCAGATGCTTCAGCGCCGATAAGTGAAATCGCGGGGATGCCGCCGTACACGCGGAGGTAGTACGCGATTTGTGCTGCTGCGGCGCCCGCCGTGCCGGAGCCGATGCAATACACGGCTCGCGCTTTTTTGATGGCGCGGGCAAGAGCCATGTAGGTGTCCTCGGATTCGTGGGTCACCTGTCGCAATACGAAAGGTGCTTCGTGGATCTCTTTGAGCATGAAGTGCGGATACGTACCCTTGTCGACCGCGACGTCTTTGAGCAGATTCTTCTCGCGCTTTGCGCGGATCGCCTTGCCGGAAGCTATGTCGTACACGGCAAATGTGCCCGCCTGGTACACGGCCATCTGGCCGTTGTCGAGTACGAGTGTCTCTTTGACGTGGGGCGCAAATGAGAATATGTCGGAAGAGAAGTACACTTCCGAATCTTTTGCTCCGAACCCGACGACAAGGGGGGAGCCGTTGCGTGCGGCGATAATGTCGCCGTTTTTCGCAAGCACGATGATGGTGTTGCGACCCGTGAGTTCTTTAAACGCAGCACGCACGGCGTCTTTCAGCGGGAGTCGTTTGGAGAGCTTCTTCTCGACGAGGCGCACAATCGACTCGGTGTCGGTCTCCGTGATGAATCGGTAGCCTTCTTTGATGAGCGCACTTTTTATCACATCGGCATTCTCAGCGATGCCGTTGTGCGCCAGGATAAATGATTTGTCAGAAGAGAAATGCGGATGCGCGTTGATTTCTGTGACTGCGCCGTGCGTCGCCCAGCGGGTATGTCCGATACCAACCGAGCTCTGGGGGAGTGACTGCGTCTTTCCGACGATGCCGACTTTCTTCCCGACATGGAGACCGTCGTGCACCACGCCGATACCCCAACTGTCGTACCCGCGGTAATCAAGCCTTTGCAGTCCTTCCAAGACCGCACCCGCGGCGTCTCGCTTTACGCCGGTATACCCAAATATTCCACACATACGTATGAGTGCGATTGCTCGCAATTATGGAAAAGCGACTCCCGTCATTTTTTCTTTGTGCCCGCCGTTACCGACGGGATTTCAAAAAAATGTTTCGGTAGGGAGACTACCGGAGGGTTTCCGCAGATACTATGCGCCGCTTCGCATGTCCGATTGTCGTCCGCCATTCGCCATCCGGCGAAGGCGGACCGACCCCTCTCCTCGTATCCCCAAATATGGGGCCACACGCTCTAAGAAACACATTCGCTTTCCGTTTTCTAATCACCGTCCCTGGGACGGCTCTCCACACAATACATCCGGTACGGAGGTGTGCAATGCACCCTTGCGCGATTCTCATGGTGTGCTAATTTCGAGATATGGCCCAGCGACGTCATATGATGAAGCGTCCTACGACCTCCCCTGAGGCGGCTGTTGCCATGCACGAGTAAACACATCATCCCGAGCAAGACAATCAAGACCCCGCCTCCTCAGGCGGGGTCTTTTGCGTAAAGCGGAAGCATGCGGTCGTCATGCCGGTGGGGTCTAGAAACCGCCGGCATGGTGCCCACAGAGGCACTGTGATCCTTGAAAGGAGAATGCAATGAGACTGTTCTTTACCGCGCATGCGCACGATAGTGTCGCTTTACGCGCGCTCAAGCTGCTCGGAGGCGATGGGCACGATATCTCCGTGCTTCAGCCAGGAGCAATGGCTACGAAGAGCTCTATCGCGCTCTTCAGTGTCGAGCAGGAGGTTCGCAACAGATTTTTGCGACTCTCCCCGTACCGTATGGCGCAAGAGGGCGTCGCGGTGCCACCGTGGGCGAGCGAGACTCCGTTTGTCGTCGCCATCAGCTCGGTCAGTGCCGTGCGGTATCCCGATGGTTTTCGTAGCGCGCTGCGAGACATGGCAAAAGTCTATGGCACTTGGGAGCCGTGGATGAAACGGCCGGTCGCGCCGTGGAATCCGGCGTGGCACACAAGTGCGCACGATGGATTCGCGCAGTGGATTGGGAGGGCACGGGACGCCTTCCCGAATGAATCCTGCGCGAAGAGGCTGGGATACCGACTTGCGCCCATCTTCCCAGTCAAGGAAGAGCGGGAGATACGGAAACTTGTCGTGACCGGCTGCGCGCTCTTCAACAAGCCGCACACCGACGTCGTGGATACCATGAGCCCGGAAAAAAGGCTTGAAGTGGTGCGGGGCCTCGAATCGATTGTGTCCGACTCCGGCGTGAACGACGTACGGTTTGTTGTGCCGCGTAGCGACTTGCTCCGGAGTGAGTTCAGAGAGCACTTTCACCCGTTCATCTTCATGGACGTCGCGGACGTGTCGGCTCATCTCGGGAGCGGTCTCGTGGGTACCGCGCGGCTGCTTGGTGCTTCACACTTTCACGCACGCAGTGATGCGGAAGTGGCACTCGCACTCAATCGATCGGGCGATGCACTCGTGCGCGATGTCGTCGTACCGCTCGCCGAGAGCACCGGTGTCCCAATCGTACCGGTATCGTGGTCGGATTACATCGGGAAATACGTCGTTGATGCGATGGGGATAGTCTCCAAACATCGTGCGGTAGCAGAGGAAATCTACCTCGAACGGGTAAGGACGAGGCCATCGTACGCCTCGTTGCACAGCCTGGATCCCGAGCGGGGCCTCAAGCGAACTCTATCCAACAACGTGTTCTACGTCGCAGAGGCAATGTTCCTGAGGGACAATCCTGATGTCGCCGTAGTGAACTGCGAATTCGCAGACACATTCTGGAAAGGGCTCGAAGATGTCCTCAGTCGTGAAGTCTGGGGTGACTTCAGGCCGTATATCGGAATGGTCCCGGAACCGGTGAGGCAGCCCTGGGGCTACTGATCAAAAAAGCCGCGCGGAGTTATCCGCGCGGCTCAATCTTTTTGAGTATTCGGTGGCTTAGATTTTTACAGTCTCTTCCCATGGGCGACCTGCGACGCCGAAGTGACCGTACGCTGCAGTCTCCTGGAAGATGGGGCGAGTGAGCCCGAGACGCTCGATGATGGCGCGAGGACGAAAGTCGAAGTTTTTGGTGACGAGCTCGGTGAGATTTTTACCTTCACCATCGAATGCTTCTATCATCACCGGCTCGATGCGCCCGATAGCGTAGGCTACCGATACGAGTGCCTTTTTGGCATGACCGTTTGCGACGAGGCTCTTTGCGGCAAAGCGGCACATGTACGCTGCCGAGCGGTCTACTTTGGTCGCATCTTTGCCGGAGAATGCACCGCCGCCATGCGGCATGAGTCCGCCGTACGTGTCGACCATGATTTTGCGGCCGGTGAGCCCGGCATCTGCAGTGAATCCGCCGAGGACGAATTTGCCGGTCGGGTTGACCAAGATTTCTATGTTGGAGACATCACCAAGAATTGGTGTGAAGAGGTGTTCGATAAGTGCTGCGCGGATGTCTTCCTGCGAGACCTCTTCGGCGTGCTGAGTAGAGGTAAGTGCCGTGACTACGGTGCCGCCGTTGGTGATGGTGACCTGTGTCTTGCCGTCGGGCTTTACCCACGGAAGCGTGCCGTCGCGTCGAAGCTTCTCGAGCCTACGTGCGAGCGCGTGCGCGAGCACCACACCTTTGGGGAGCATCTCCGGTGTCTCGTCGGTCGCGTAGCCGTACATGATGCCCTGGTCGCCGGCGCCGCCGGTGTCGACTCCCTGCGCGATGTCAGGTGATTGTGCCTGGATAGTGTTGAGAATCTTGAGCTCGTCGGTGTAGCCGATCTGTGTGTATACATCTCGAGCAATCTTCTCAGCATCAATCTTGGCAGCAGTCTTTATTTCGCCGCCGAGCATTAAGGTGCCGTGGCTTCCGAAGCTCTCGACGGCGACGCGCGAGGCAGGGTCCTGCGTGAGGCACGCATCGAGTATTGCATCGGATATCTGGTCGCATACTTTGTCGGGATGACCCGATGTGACGCTCTCTGTGGTGTACCTCTCAAGTAAATGGAACATGTTATATCTCTAAACGATTAATCTCCCCGTAAGGGAGATTCCGCGAATGAGGCATCTTCCCGTAAGGGCTGGATGGGGCACCACGTTTTTTAGGACAGGTTGCCGGCGGGTCGTAGAGCCAGAACTCTTACCGCACTCTTGATGTATGGGGGGAGTCACGCAATCCTAACAGTGAATATGTTTCGCGCAAGTGCAAAGCTTTCGCATCACGACGCCCTGGTGTACGCTAAGTCGGAATTATGAAAAAAGTGGTCACCATAGGGGGAGGGTCCGGAAGCTATACGATCCTGCAGGGTCTCAAGGAATTCCCGCTCGATATCACGGCGGTCGTGACCATGTTCGACTCGGGTGGCTCGTCGGGAATCTTGCGCGACGAGATGGGTATCTTGCCGCCGGGAGATGTGCGCCGTTGTCTTGTGGCGCTCTCCGACGAGACACAACAGAAAATTCTCCGTGACCTTTTCAACTTTCGTTTCGAGGAAAACGGCTCGATGAGCGGGCATAGTTTTGGCAATCTTTTTCTCGCGGCGCTCTCGTCTATTTATGGTAGTGACATCGCCGCGATACAACGTGCGTCCGAACTCCTCGATCTCAAAGGCAGGGTACTCCCGGTCTCAGTCGACAAATCGCATCTGCACGCCGAACTCGAGGATGGCACGAAGATTGTCGGTGAGACTAACATCGACATCCCTCAGCACGACGGCAATTTACGCATAAAGAATGTTTTCCTGGAGCCGCCAGCGCATATCTACGAGGAGACAGACGCTGCTATCCGCGAAGCCGACCTAATCGTTATCGGCCCAGGGGATTTGTATACGTCGCTCGTCCCGAACCTCCTCGTCGATGGGATGTCTGAGGCGCTCAAATCGAGGAAAGGAAAAGTCGTAGTGGTGTGCAACCTCATGACAAAGTGGGGAGAGACCGCAGGATTCGCAGCGTCAGACTTTGTGCGGGAGCTTCTGAAATACAGTGGTCTTCCAAAATTCGACTACGTGCTCTGCAATACGGCACCGATGGATGAGAGCCTCGTAAAGGCGTATGAAGCAGAGAAAAAGCAGCCACTCATGTACGACGCTGCGCTGAGTGCGCTCGCCGATAAAGTGATTACAGGAGGGTACTTTTCGGAAGCAGACATAGCGCGCCATGATTCAGAGAAAGTGGCACGTACGATTTCGGAGCTCTAAGTAAGATTTAGGTGCACCTTTCGTCTTGGGTGTATACGACGTAGAATGCACATATGAAATCTAATGCTTTTTGGGGCATCGCTTTACTCATCCTTATTATTGCAGGTGTGGCGGTATGGGCGTTTGTGGGTGAGCCGGTACTCGCTCCTACAGTCGCGACCTCGACTCCGCAGCAAAACGGTGGAGATACTTCGCAGTCGACTGTCGATCAGCTCAAGGCTCGTGTCGTCATCGATGCGCCGAAATCAGGCGCACAGGTGCCGAAGACCTTTACGGTGACGGGCAAGGCGCCAGGACCTTGGTACTTTGAGGCATCTTTCGGAATAGAGGTACGCGGTGCCGGCGACGAGCTCCTCGTGCAGACTTATGCATCGGCGCTCAGTGATTGGATGACGATAGACGACGTCCCATTTAAGGCTGATATAACAGTGCCAAATTATTCAGGACCGGCGACGCTCGTCCTTAAGCGCGACAATCCATCGGGCCTCCCGGAAAATGATGCGTCGGTCTCGATACCGATAGTGATTCAATAGCAATCTAAAAAATGTGCGACCCGCGCCCCTCTTGTGGGGCGCGGGTCCTTTGTGCGCACATGGCGCTACTTGTTCTGCCAGTCGTGGTCGTGCGTGTTGATGCCTGCGTGACCGACCGTGTCCGACCTCAACGGCTTACCGGTGTGATCGATGATGATCACCTGCTGCTCACACCGCGGACGTTCGTCCGTGGGCTTCGTGCCGACCTGCTGAGGCGGCACATGCTTGCGTTCCGTGTCCATGATGACTTCCTCCCTGCTGCAAAGTTTATAACCATTTGGTGCTGCGTGCTAGCATGCCACCATGGTGAAAACGACAGAGAGAAAAGCGCGCGCGAAGCGCATGGTGGCGTACCTCAAAAAGGCCTACCCCAAACCAGAAACTGAGCTTCACTACAAAACGCCTTTCCAGCTGGTCGTGGCGGTGATGCTCTCCGCACAGTGCACAGACAAGGCCGTCAACAAAGTGACGGATGTGATTTTCAAGAAGTACAAAGGCCCCAAAGATTTTGCAGGAGCCAATCTCAAGACTCTGACCAAGGAAATTTCTTCACTCTCGTTTTTTCGCAACAAAGCAAAAGCAGTGATTGCAGCAGCAAAGATTATAGAGAAGAGTCCGCCGGCCGGCGGATTCGGTGGGAAGGTGCCGCGCACCGTGGGAGAGCTTACGCGACTCCCCGGCGTCGCATATAAGACGGCCAATGTGGTGCTCGGTGAGCTCTATGAGATATGGGAGGGGATACCGACGGATACACACGTGAAGCGTTTTGCACATCGCTTCGACCTAGTCGACAGTACCGACCTCACCAAGATTTCTAAGGAGCTCGAAGCGCTCGTACCAAAGAAAGATTGGATGTATGTAAACAACGGACTCGTCTTGTATGGCAGGTATGTGTGCACCGCTCGCCCGCATGCATGCGAGGAGCATCCGCTGACGAAGCTGTGGCCCGAAGCCGCAGGTAAGTGGCCAAAAGCGAAATAGCTATCGGTTGAGTGACGCGTCTTCAATCATCCAGGTCACAAGCTGAGAAAATGAGAGTCCCGCATGCGCCGCGAGTTCAGGGACGAGGGAAGTCGGTGTCATGCCCGGCTGCGTATTGGTCTCAAGACACACGAGCTCGCCGGTCGCATCGTCATATCGGAAATCGCTCCGGCTCACGCCGCGGCAACCGAGTGCTTGGTGGGCTTTGAGAGCAAGCTCTTGTACGCGTGCGTATACATCTTTAGGCAAAGGAGCGGGGAGCAGATGCTTTGAACCGCCAGGTGCGTACTTTGCGGTGTAGTCATAAAAAGGGAGGTCGGAGGTGATTTCAATAACGTCGAGTGCGCGGTCTCCCATGACGGCGCATGTGAGCTCTTTGCCTGCCACGTATTTTTCCACGAGCACATGTTCGCCGAAAGCCCAGTCGTCTGCGGCGAGCTCCTTGAGCGGAGACTGTGCATCGTCTCGTACAATATAGACACCGACACTCGAGCCGTTGGCTATCGGTTTGACGACGTACGGAGGCTTCATGGGATGTGCGGACGCTGCGTCTTTCCTATCGACAGAGCGACCGTCCGCTACAGGTATGCCGGCCCGCTGAAAGATGTCTCGTGCCTTCTCTTTGTTCATGGCGAGTGCTGAGGTAAGAACGCCGGAGTGAGAATAGGGGATTTGCATGATTTCCAAAAGACCCTGTACGCACCCGTCCTCCCCATACGGGCCATGCAGCATATTGAGTGCCACATCAGGCTGTATCTCCACAAGTTTTTGAGCGAGCGCACGATCGACATCGATGCCGGTCACTTTGTAGTCGGAATCTCTCAGCGCATCGATGCTCGCCGCACCAGAACGAAGACTCACTTCGCGTTCCGCAGACCATCCGCCCATCAACACCGCTACATGCTTCATGACTCCAGAATACCACCAAATGAAAAGGGCGGCTCGATGGCCGCCCCCTTGAACTTTTCTTGCTGACCTACGACTGCTGCGCTTTCGGCCGCATTTCGTTGGCGTGTCCAGGCTCGTTCGAGTACTGCCTCGCGTTCTTCTCGGCTTCGCACTTGAGGCAGACGTCGAGCTGACCTCGCTTGATGCAGTGACAATTGTGCCTGGGACAGATGACCTCGGACTTCTGCGTCATGCCGCTTTCCAGATCTCGTCAGCAGCCGACGGCGTCGAGATGATTTCGCGCGCCACGTCGTGCACGGACTTCTTGCAGGACGAGGCACGATGTCCGAGCAGGTAGAACATGAACAGCTCGACCATTCCGGGATCGGCCGGACCGGGTTTCGGTGTGGCGTCCGGCGGCGAGCACTTCCGCTTGACCCAATCGAAGAACTCGTTCCGCCGATGTCCAGGAATCACCTTCAGCACCTCGCGGCTCAGCCGGGCGCGCTCTGCCCCGTGGATGTCGCCGTACGCGGCTTCGAGCTCCCTTGGGGAGCATGTGCCCCCTTTGGGGAGCTTGAGTGCCGCACGATGTTCAGTCCTGATGTTCTCGATTCTTCCGCACATGCGTATCGCCTCCGTTGTTTCCTCAGTCCGGTTTGCCCATCTGGTGCACCTTGACTCTGTCCACTCTAATGGTCTGGAGGCATTCTCGCAAGTCCGCCGCTTTGGGGTAGGATGGGGATATGAAAGAGCGGCGTGTAGCGGTGTTTGATGTAGATGGGACTATCTTCCGCTCGAGCCTCCTTATACAGCTTGTCGAGAAGCTCATAGCGCGCGGGGCATTCCCCGAGGACGCTCAAAAAGTGTACGAGAAGGAGCAGCTTAAGTGGCTCGACAGGGAAGGTGATTATCAGGAGTATATCGAAGCCGTTGTGAGAGCATTTCGCACGCACCTCAAGGGTGTGCACTATGGAGACTTGGCCGACGCGGCAAAAGAAATGGTCGATACGCAATGGAAACGCACGTATCGGTACACACGCGACCTCATAAAGGAGTTGAAGGAAAAAGATTACTTTCTCCTCGCAGTGTCGCACTCTCCAAAGACGGTGCTCGATAAGTTCTGCCCGAAAATTGGATTCGATAAATCCTACGGTATCGTCTACGAGATTGGGCCTCAGGATCTTTTTACGGGCGTTATTCTGGATGAACACTTGATATACAACAAGGCCAATGTGCTGAAGCGCGCGATAGAAAAAGAGGGTCTTACACTCACACACTCCATCGGTGTGGGGGATACCGAATCCGACATCTCTTTCCTCGAAATGGTCGCGAAGCCGATATGTTTCAATCCGAATGCCAAGCTTCTTCGAGAGGCAAAGCGACAGAAATGGGATGTGGTGGTAGAGAGGAAAGACGTCGTTTACAAGCTGTAGTCAAGCGGTCACTCTTGGTATACTTCGTACATGAAAACACTCAAACGCATCCCGCAAAAAGGTATTGTCGCCGGCGTGATTGCCGGATTTGCCGAGTACTTCCTTATCGACGTGACTGTGCTCCGCGTGCTCTTTGTCTTCTTTGTACTCTGCACGGGACTTTTCCCGGGTGTCATCGGGTACTTCATAGCGATACTCATCATGCCAGTGGAGGCACCGGTCGTTCACGAGCATAAAGAGGCCGCTCCAAGCGCGTAGAAATTGACCATGAAATACATGGCCGTCGCGGTCGCGCTCGTTCTTGCAGCGTACGCGGTGTACGAGTACGCCCGCATATCTAGACTCATAGAGACGAGTCGTCAGCTCGTCAAAGAGGCGAGACCATTCTCTCGTGAAGAGGGAAAGATTCATATTCTGGTTGTCGGTGATAGCACGGCCGTCGGAGTGGGTTCGAATGCTGAAAGCACTGTCGCAGGAAGGCTCTCCAGAGCTCTGGATGCCTCCGTTGAAAACTATGCGGTGAGCGGTGCGAGGACGCGAGATATAGGTACGCAATTTGCGCTCAAGCAGCGCACAGAGTACGACATGGTGCTCATACATATAGGTGCCAATGACATCATTCGCTTCTCCGCTCTTGAGAAGCTCCGTGATGATATATCTCTTGTGCTCAAAGATGCGAAAGGCGTTTCGGATAGAGTGGTGCTTCTCACCGCGGGAAGAGTAGGGGACGCGCCATTCTTTCCGCGTGCGCTCGGATGGCTGTGGAATTACCGCTCATCTCAGGTCCGAAGTCACTTCAAGGCATCCGCGGAAAAGTATGAGATAGCGTATGTCGACTTGTATGAAGCAAAAGACCCCTTTAGCTCGAATCCGACTCGTTTTTATGCACCGGACGGTCTCCATCTCACCGATGATGGATATGAATTTTGGTACGAGGAGGTGGCGAAGGTCATAGAGACGACGTGGCCGGGCAATCTCTATGACCAGTAAAAAGACACGCGCATTTCGAATCACGGTTTGGGAATACTATAAGAAACACGCGCGACATGAGTTGCCGTGGCGCAAGACACGCGACCCATACAAGATACTTGTCTCAGAAGTTATGCTGCAGCAGACGCAGGTTCCACGCGTTGTGGATAAGTACAAAGAATTTCTCATAGCATTTCCGACTATCTATGTACTTGCACAAGCGTCGCTCGCCGATGTGCTCAGGGTCTGGAGCGGGCTTGGGTATAATCGGCGGGCAAAGTATCTCCACGACGCGGCAAAGGTGATTGCCAATGAGTACAGAGGCGACATAGAGGCCGCCACAAAGGCTAAGAAGCTTCCCGGCGTGGGACCATACACGAAATCTGCGGTACGTGTCTTTGCATTCAATGAGCCCCATGTACTGATTGAGACCAATGTCCGCGCCGCATTTATCCATCACTTCTATTCTAGTGTTTTGCAAAAGACTGCAATAACGGATAAGGAGCTTATGCCGATTATAGAAAAAGCTGCGGAAAGCCAAGACCCGAGGGAATGGCACTGGGCACTTATGGACTATGGCTCGCATGTAAAGAAGGCGCATAGTAATCCGGCGCGACGCAGTGCTTCCCACATCCGTCAGTCGAAATTTGAGGGGAGTCTTCGCCAAGTGCGCGGCGCGATACTGCGTGCATTGCACGAAGGCGTGTCGTTGAAGACATTGCCGTACGAACAGGCGCGACTAAAAATCGCCCTCGCATTACTGCAAAAGGACGGTCTGTTGGCAAAAGAGGGGAAGACCTGGCGTATCGCCTAGAATTATCAAGGGGAACCCTTGATAGTGGCGCCCCGTGATAATCTAGGTTGCATGACCAAGTACCGCAGTATTGACCCTGAATACGTACCGCAGATTATCAAGGAATACCGGTATTGGACGCTCTCGATACACGATGACCAGAGGTACCTCGGTCGCGCCTACGTATGGCTCGTGCGAGAGGGCGGCATGCAGCGGTTTTCAGAGATAACTGACGAAGAAATGGCGGAGCTGCGAATTATCCTGAAGGAGTACGAAGCGGCGGCGGCAATGCTCTGGCGACCGGATTTTATGAACTACGCCTGGCTGGCCAATCTCTTTTCAGAGCATGGCGGTCATGGGCATATGCATCTCATTCCGCGATACAAAGAAGCGCGCCAATTTGCCGACACTGAATTCGTTGATGGTCGATGGGGTAAGAACTTTTCTCCGAGCGAGCCATTTGAAGTCGAAGAAGAAATTCTTGTGCAGATTCGTGACGCGCTGAAATCAGAACTGGCGTAGCCTAGATAGAAACGATAACGGGGATTACTATCGGGCGCTTCATCGTGCGCTGCAAGAGGAAGCGTGATACCGCTTCGGCGAGGTCTTCGCGGGCGTTGTCGAGGTCGGCCGCGCGCGGATTGCGAAGCGAACCTTCTACTGATTTGCGGATGATGAGACGTGTCTGGTCCATGAGGTCCTTGTTGTCGCGCAGATACACGAATCCGCGCGAGATGATGTCGGGGGACTTGTGGAGCTTCCCGGTGCGCCTGTCCACGGTCGCGACGACGACACAGAAACCTTCCTGACCGAGTGCTTTACGGTCACGCATAAGGACATCGGAGAGTTCACTGACTGTCTGACCTTCGACGACGCGCAATTCTGCAGGTGCTTTGATTGCATGTTTGTGCGCTTTTTCGCCACCGCGAATGTCGATGACCGAGCTGTTGTCCGGGATTATCACGTTTTCTTTTTTAACGCCCATCTCAACTGCGAGGTCGCCGTGGACGCGGAGCATGTAGTGATAACCGTGTACGGGGACAAAGAATTTCGGGCGAATCTGCTTGTGAATCCAGACTGCTTCTTCGCGGTTGCCGTGGCCCGATGCATGCACATCGGATGCGTGGTATGTGATGATGTGTGCGCCCTGGCGGGAAAGATTGTCTTTGAGCTTTTGCACCGCACGCTCGTTGCCCGGAATGACTGACGATGAGAGAACCACCGTGTCCTCCGGCGTGAGGCGGATGTATTTGTGTGTCTTGTTGCCGATGCGAGCGAGCGAAGCGAATTCGTCTCCCTGCGCGCCGGTCGCGAGGATGATGATTCTCTCCGGTGGATACTGATTCATATTTTCTACCGGGATGACCGTATCGTCTTTGTATTTGATGAGACCAAGCTCGCGCGCAATCTCGATGTTGGTGCGCATAGAGCGGCCGTCGATGACGATCTTTTTTCCATACTGCTCGGCAAAGTGTACGATGCGGATGAGTCGCTCGAGGTGCGAAGCAAACATTGCGATGACGAGACGACTTTTTGATGCTCTGATTATTTCCTCAAGCGTCTTGTAGACGACTGACTCGGGAATCGAGAAGCCGGGCTGCCAGACGTTGGTCGAGTCCATGAGGAGTGCGAGTACGTTGCGGTCTTTGAAGATGCCAAACTCACGCTTTTCTTCATCGGACGGGTCGCCGTTTTCGTGGTTGAGCTTGATGTCTCCCGTGAAGACGACGTCGCCCCACTGAGTCTCAATGATGATGCCCATCGAATCCGGTACGGTGTGGGTCACGCCGAAGAAGCGGATAGTGTGCTTTCCGAGCTTCACCACTTCATCCTTCTCGACTTCTCGAATCACGACCGGTTGACCGGCAAATTCTTCCTGGCGCTTTTGAATCATCTTGCCCGTGAGTCTGCGTGTATAGATGGGCGGATTGCCGATGCGGTCCATGATGTAGGGGATACCGCCGATGTGATCGAGGTGACCGTGCGAAATGAGGAGTCCGCGTATTTTGTCGCGACGCTCTTCGAGATACCCCGTGTTGGGCAAGATGTAATCGATACCCGGCGTCTCTCCCTCTGAGAAAGAGAATCCGGCGTCGAGAATAAAGATATCGTCGCCGATTTCAATCACCGTCATGTTGCGGCCGATTTCTTCGACTCCACCGAGCGGGATTATGCGGACCGCATCTTTCTCCGGCGGCGGCACCTGTGTGTTCGGCTTTCTGTCGCGCGGAGATGGTGTCGCGTGTTCGACGCGCTGACGGCCTCGTGGGGGGCGTGCAGGTCTATTGTGAAAGCTGCCGCGACGCGTTCTTGCGGGTTTATCACCGGGGCGTCCACGGCTCGGTCCTCCGGGTTGCGGAGGTCTTGCGTGTCGCCCTGGCTGCGCCGGCTGTGAGGGCGCTGCTTTATCGGTGCGAGGGCCGCTTGAGGGCACGTACGCGCCGCCGACATTCGAGAATTCTGGTTTGGGTTCCATACGGTAGTTCTGTGTTTGTTAAATGTTTTCCTGACTTTGGTTTGTAAATATGCTCCAGACTTTTTCAGTGTCGGTGTACCACGCGTGCGCAGAGAGAAATCTTTCTGCGGGCGTTGTGAGTGCTCCAAGCCTCACTCCCTCAAGCTCATCGGGGACTGCGTAGATGAATTCCGGAGAATACAGGAATACCGCCGGGACATCGTCTTTCACGAGTTCGGCGAATTCCAGGTAGAGACTTTCGCGATCCTCCGGCTTCGTCGTCGCGCGCGCTTGTGAGAGGAGTGTATCAGCACGAGAGCTTGTGTACAAGGAGAGGTTGAGTCCGGGGTCGTTGCGCTGCGAGCTGTGCCAGAAAGCGAAAAGATCGAGCTCGCGCCCCACGACCTCGCCAAAGAGGAGGGCATCGTACTCGCGCGGTCGGATGACCGCTGTATTGAGCTCGGATATGGGGTACACCTGCACCTGTATGCGCACGCCGAGCTCTTGCCATGCAGCCGCAACGGCGTTCGCCGTAGCGACGAGTTCGGGTGCGTCGGCAGTGGCGAGCGTAAAGCCGAGCTCCTGTTTTTTGGCGTTGGTCCACGTGGCACTCGCTTCGTCGTACGACCATCCGCCTTTCTCGAGTATGGCGCGTGCAGACGCGAGAGAGTCATCAGTGAATGCGGTATGTACCACGGCAAGCTCGGGTCTCGCGCGGGCTCCTTCAAGAGAGAGTATGTGTGGAGGGACGGGACTATCAATCGATACGCCGTATCCGCGGAGGACCATCTGCACCACACGCTCTTTCACGACTGCTTCGTTGAGCGCCTTGCGCACGCCCGCGTCTGCGAGTACAGGCGACCTCCCCTGATTGAAGAAGACGCCGAAAATACGGGGCAGAGGGACCGTGAGAACATCGATGTCGGTGCGTTCGATGGAGCCAAGCTGTTCGGGTGATATGCCAGCCACTGAGTCGATATCGCCTTTGTTGAACGCGCGCAAAAGCGCTTCTTCGTTGGCAAAGAACACAAACGAGATGCTACGAAGATACGGCATACCGAGCGCAAAATTCTTAAATGGCTCGAGTTCAAAGCGTGTCACGCTTCCGGTCGATGAAGTCTCAACATGTGCGACCTTGTATGGGCCGCTGCCTATCGGATGCATGTTGATTGGGCTGAAAGGGAACTCCTCAGGAGTGACCGATGCCCAGAGGTGCTTGGGCAAGATGCCCATCGTCGTGTTCTGGATGAATGGTGCGTACGCTCTTGGAAGTTTGAATATGACGGTCCTCTCGTCGGGCGTTGAGACGGAGACCCCCTCCCAGTCAGCACGATGGATACTTTTTATATCGGGATTCTGTGCCTGCTGTACCGTGAAGAGAACATCGGCAGATGTGACCGGTGTGCCATCGTGGAATGTAGAACCCTCGCGGATGGTAAACGTGTACGAGGTGCCATCGTCGGATATCTCATAGCTCGACGCGAGGTCAGCGATTATAGAGCCGTCGGGTAATGATCGTGTGAGCCCGGAGTACACGAGCGCAGCAATGTCGGAATCGGCCTGCGACATGGGGATAAGCGGGTTGATGAAACGAGCAGGGCCAAGCTCACCCTCGACAATCGCCCCGCCTTGAGAGGGGATGGTGACGGACACGGCGGAATTTGCGCCCGCGAGGAGTGCGAGCGTACTTGCACCAAGAAGCAATGTGAACACGTAGAGCGCGAGACGCTCAAAGGGAGAGAAGGAGCGCACCATCTTCTCGAGGGCTGAAAAGCGAGAAAGACTGCGTGGTCGAATCATCGCCGTCCGCATTGACTCAATTTTTTGTGGGGAATCTGTATCTAAATCCATGGCGCGTGAAGCGCGAGCCCAAACCGCGAAGCGTGCCTCTCGGCGTGCCGGGCGGAGGCGAGTGCTTTTAGCTAATGAGTAAGCTTATGAATGCCGAGAGCGCAAACAGGATGCCGAGCGTTATGGTCGCATAGAAGAGGGTGCGCTCGAGTCCGCGGCGGGTGTGGAAACCCGACGAGAAGTTGTCCGCTCCGAAGGCGCCGCCAAGCGATGAGCCGGTGCGCTGCAAAATCACTGCAACTATGAGCAGTGCGGAGAGCACCATCTGCACGTACGGCAGTATTCCTTGGAGGAAAACCATCGGCGCCATAGTAGCAAGGGCCGTCGGGGATGTCAAAGGCGTATCTCTGTCTTGACCCCCTACTTGGTATTCATATATAGTGTGCGCGTCGCGTCCCCTGATTGGCGGACCGCACTCTCAGTTATTAGATAGAAATATCAGCGTATGAAGAAACCGGTACAAAAATCTAATACATCCAAATTCACATTTAAGCCTGCGGGTGACCGTGTGCTCGTGAAGCCTGAATCGGTCGAGGAAAAGACTGCCTCCGGCATCATCATTCCCGACACAGCTCGCAAGGAAAAGCCGGAGACGGGAGTCGTAGTGGCCGTAGGCGAAGGTAAGCGCAATGAGAAGGGCGATGTGCTCCCTATGCGTTACAAGGTTGGGGACAAGGTCATGTTCTCGAAATACGGATACGACGAAGTGACCATTGAAGACGAGGAGTACTACGTCGTCTCTGAATCAAATATCCTCGGCACGTTTTAATCTTTAATTTCTAACACCATGGCAAAACAGGTAATTTTCGACCAGGAAGTCAGGCAGCGCCTCAAGCGAGGTGTCGATATCGTCGCAGGGGCAGTAAAGGTAACGCTCGGTCCCAAGGGCCGAAATGTTGCGCTCTCAAAGTCGTGGGGCGGACCGACAATAACCAACGACGGCGTGTCTATCGCCAAAGACATCACACTTGCCGACAAGTTTGAGGACATGGGCGCGTCTATCGTGAAAGAAGTTGCGACCAAGACCAACGACAAAGCGGGCGATGGTACTACGACCGCTGTCATCCTCACGCAGGCAATCATCCACGAGGGTATGAAGAAGACCGCGATGGGCGCCAACGCGATGATGATTCGCCGCGGCATCGAATCTGCTGCAAAAGATGCGGTGGAAGAGCTCAAGAAGATTGCCAAGCCGGTGAAGGGTAAGAGTGATATCCGCCAGGTAGCGACAATCTCGGCCGAGAGCGATGAGCTTGGTAAGACGATTGCAGATATCGTGGAGAAAGTCGGAAAAGACGGTGTTGTCACCGTAGAGGAGTCGCAGTCTTTCGGCATCGAGAGTGATTTCGTCGAGGGCATGGAGTTCGACAAGGGATATGTCTCGGCATATATGATGACGAACCCTGAGCGCATGGAAGCCGAGGTGAAAGACGCTGTGATACTCATCACCGACAAAAAGATTTCCGCGGTCAAAGATATTCTCCCGATTCTTGAGAAAGTAGCGCAGACCGGCAAGAAAGATCTCGTCATCATCGCAGACGACGTTGATGGGGAAGCGCTCACCACATTTGTGCTCAACAAGCTCCGCGGCATATTCAACGTACTCGCAGTGAAGGCGCCCGGATACGGCGACAGAAAGAAAGAGATTCTCAGCGACATTGCCATCACGGTCGGCGGTCAGGTCATCTCCGATGATCTCGGACTCTCTCTTGAAAAGGCCGAGCTCACGATGCTTGGCCGCGCCAATCGCATCGTCGCCACGAAAGACTCGACGACCATCGTCGGGGGCAAGGGAAAGAAAAGCGATATCGAGAAGCGTGTCGCGCAATTGCAAGTGCAGCTCGAAAATACAGACTCAAAATTCGACAAAGAGAAGTTGCAGGAGAGAATCGCAAAACTCACGGGAGGCGTGGCGGTCATTCGCGTCGGTGCTGCCACTGAGACAGAGATGAAGTACCTCAAGGACAAAATAGAAGATGCAGTCAATGCGACGAAGGCGGCTATCTCGGAAGGTATCGTACCCGGCGGCGGAGCGACGCTCGCCAAAGTGTCGGCCAAACTTCAGAAGAATATGGAGAAGGTCTCCAAGGAAAGCGGCGATGAGTTTGCGGCAGGTTACAGCATTCTCGTCGGCGCACTCACGGCACCGTTTAAACAAATCGTGCGCAACGCGGGACGAGAAGACGAAATGGTCTTGCTCGCAGAAATCTCTGGCAACAACATGAAGGGATTCAATGCGGCGACGGAAGAAGTGGTGGACATGATAGAAGCCGGCATCATCGACCCGGTGAAAGTGACCCGCAGTGGTGTGGAAAACGCCGCGTCTGCCGCAGCGGTACTTCTCACAACTGAGGCTGCGGTCGCAGATATTCCTGAAGAAAAGAAGGATGCAGGACAAGGTGGCATGTCGGGTGGCATGGATATGTAGCTCGCCGAGTGCTGATATTTTGCCGTCGCTATCTGGCGCTGCTGCGCCAGCGCTCAGTCTCGGGCCCGTCGGCCCTACGAAGACGGCAAAATATCACACTGCGGCTCGCAGTCGATAAAGGAGGAGGAAATCAACAGGCGGCGCCCTCATGGGGCGCCGCCTTGGTACAATAGATACACATGAAGAGGCGCAGGAACATACAGTCTCCTCTTTCGCGTCCCGGTGTCCCTGTAGTGCTCGCTGTCGCGGCGTTTATGCTACTCGTTGGCACAGCGAGTGTATACGGCGTGCAGTCGCGCGGCTCCATGCTTGCTGCAGCGGCGGGCGGTGGTCAGTGCGAACCAAAATTTAAACAGTGCATGCAGCAGGATGTGCCGAAGAAAAAAAAGACTGCAGCGCAGTGCGAACAAGAATTCCAAAAGTGTGTTCTTGTCGACAATAAATGTAAAGACAAGACGGGGATTTCTGGAGGGCAGACCTGCAACAAAGCGCCGGACTGCCAGACGCATTGCACTGAATCGGCGACCGGCAAGGGTGCAATACTTGATTGTTGCAAGGGAGGCGCAAAGCATGTGAATTCATGCCCGGATGAAGTAGATGGAAAGTGTAATCCGCAAAAAAAGGAACTGGGCAAGGAAGGTGAACAGAAAGGAGGGATGCCGGAACTTCCCAAGCCACCTGAATCAAAAGATGGGGGAGGAGGTCAGCCGCAACAGCAGCCGTGCGGCACAGACTCAAAGACTCCTGGAGTAGCCCCCGCTGAGGGTGGCGAGAAGAGAAAGGATTGCCCACCGGAGACAAAATCGGGAGTCTCGGGTTTGTTCGACATGTTTTCTCCGAGCGGAGAGGGGGGCGCATCTTCGCCGAGAGATACGGTATCCTCGGCACTGAGCAAAATTAGCTCCTTTTTTGGCGGCTCGCAGTCCAGTTCTGAATCCGCTACCAGCAATGAAAACACATCGTCCTCTGGGACCGCAAACACGGGAGGTACAACTGACAATAGCAGTGTAGTTTCAAGATTGAGTGCACAAGAATCGACGCAAGGCCAGTCTGGGTCGGGCACGGGAGGAAGTACTCAGCAAAACTCTCTTACGACAGGATTTACCAATGCGGGGGCAGGGCAGAGCTCGCCACAGTCTACGACGATTCTCAGCTCGGTTGTCACTCGATTGAAATCGGCCCTCTCGTGGCTCAGCGGGCTCTAAGTTTTTCTAAAGCATTCCACATGCGGCGCCACGAATGTGGCGCCGCGCTGGTATGATTGGGCTATGTCGAGCCTCGCAAGGCTATTCTTTCTTGTACTCATCAGTACATCTTTTTCGCTCCCGGGAAATGTGGCTGCGCTTTCGGCTGAGGCGAATGCGATGTGCAAGCCATACATCGCGGAGTGCCCGTGCAATCAGGTGCTGAATAAATGGAGGTTCATGCCCGGTCAGCCGAAGTGTAAGGCGGGTGGAGAGAAAAACGGCGCGGGATATAGCAATACACATGCGTGCAAGGTGGGTGTATGTAAAGACGTCACAAACGAACACGTGACACAGGGAGTGTGCATTGCGGCCGGGAAATGTGAGGGGAAGCTTGCAGACGACAAACCGGTACAAAAGACTGACGTGCCGGTGAAAGACGGCGATAAGCCGGTGACCGCTGAGCCGCCGCCTCCGCCATCGGTATCAGACACGGGTGATGTGACAGGTGGCATGCCGCAGAAACCGGAGGTGCCTGAGACGACTGTGCAAGACCCGACAAAGGACCTCCAGGAGACACCTGACACCGAAACCCCCATCCCGTCCGGCTCTGCGAAGAGTGTCGAAGATCAGTTGAAGGAAGCGGCAGGCGAGCCGAGTCTCTGGGAAAGGTGGTTTGGAGGTGAAACTACGCCGAAGCCGGAGACTCCTGCACAACCGGATGCTCCAGTGGGGCTCGACGGGCAGCCAGTGCAGACACTCCAGCCCGACGCAGTAGCCGACCCGCAATTGTCAGACACGGGAGTCGTTCAGACTCAGCCGGGAGAATCTACTCACACATTTGGTCAGCCTGAGGAGACCAAAACTGTCCCCGCGGAAGATGCTACGTGGTGGGGTGCGGTAAAAGATACTGCTTCTAATGTTTGGGAGGGGGCGAAAGATATTGCGGCGAACGTGCGCGACACAGTGGCGGGCGCGTTTACATCGGATACACCATCGACTCCAAGTATCGGTGAGATAGAGATGCCACCGCCGCCGGCGGAAGTGCCGACGTTAGCAGACACGACAACCGGTGGAACACCAGAGCCGGTACCCGCAGGCGCCAGCGCGGAGCCATCCGCGACGCAACTCAATACACCGGGAAATGTGGGACCAGTGCCGTATGCAGAAGAGCTTTCGAAACTTGGCTTCGGCAATGACTTGCTGGGAAGCAGGCTCAAAGAATTGAATGGACTTATTCAAAATGGCAATGATCGGATTGAAGCGGGAAATGCGGACCTCACAACGCGAAAAGAGTCGCTCGATGCGCAGTATGCGCAGCTGAAGAGCGCGTGTGCTGCGAATACGTGCACACAGTCACAAATAGACACATACAAAGAACGAGCAGCTGCGTACGACCGAGATGCAGCAACGCATAAAAAACTCGCAGAACAAACGAGGGAATACGTCGACTCCGCGAAAGCGATAGCCTCTGCATTGAACAAGCCAACAGACCTCTCTGCGTATACGGGACGCGTGCCTGATACACCGGAAAATAAGTTTGTGAGCGATGTATCGCGCGCGGCGCTCGGAGAAATATCGAGGCAAGAGGTGAATGCATTCTGGAACGATACGCCCGCAAGTGACCTGGTGACAGAGAGATCTCGAATCGCGGGGAATGCTTTTGAGGCGGCGACACACAATGTCACTCCATCACAAGTTGCCGACGCGTTTGGAGATTCTGCGCGGCTCTCGGATATTCGGAATCAGACTGCAATTACAGCGGCACAGGAGCAGCTTCGACAAATAGAAACGATTCGTTCGGATACGCCGATTAGCCAGCTCACACCCGAGCAAGCGGACCTCCTCTATAGAGAGCCGCTCATACGCGAGGAGCTCACTCGACTCGAAAGTGAGTCGCAGTCTCGTGCAGAGAGGACTGAGAATATCCAACACGCTCTCCGCAACAGTCAGTATGGAGAGCAGCTGGCGCGCGCGCTGACTACCGAACCAAAAACGCCAGTTGAGCGACTTATACAAGAGCAGCTCTATTTGAAAGCGGCGGAATTATCGCGCAACAACTTCGCCGCCGAATTGCTTAGGAATACGGAGCAAGCACCGACGGGGCTTACGCCGGAAGATTATTACATCCCGGTGGATACCGGGAAAAATGTGTACACGGATGGGGCAGCACAAGCGGATAGGCATATCGGAGAATTGACGGGTGCTCTCAAGCCGTCACCGGAAACACAGAGTCTCTTAGACCGCGTAAATGGCAACGAATCATTCGGCCGATATGCTCCGCGAGCGCTCGCTGATGCGACAAATTTCATCGCGGACTTGCCCGCAAAAGGATTGGAAGCATTGGGTGTGAACAGCACGGTAGCACATGTGGCCAACGGCATTCTCAACCCGGTCAAATGGGGAGCGGCTGCCTATGATGCGTACCTCACGCTTTCGGGCAACCCAAGTACAGAGAGAATGCTCAGCGAGTATGGCATGTCGTCTGGAGAGAGGACATTCGCGCGAGTGATGGATTACGCGTCGATAGCTGGTGCGGTCGCCCCATCGCGTGCCCTCATGGGTCTTGGGTCGACCAATGAAATCGGTGTTGTGGCCGAATCGTCGCGCGCATTTACATTGAGTGATTCGGTCGCGACGAATGCAGCACGTGTAGAATTGCCGGCGCGAGATTTCGGAGCGGGCGCGTATAAGCATGTCGGCGATACGCCGCTTGGTCCTGTCTATGCGGCCGACACGCTCCCGTCTGTAGCATCGAGGGTTTCAAACACGGAACGGCAAGCCATCGAAGCGCTTAGCGGCAGGTCGCTCACATCTGCCGACCGCACGATACTCTCGCAAGTGGGACTTGAAGCGCGGCCATACGGAACCGTACAGGCGGAAATAACGAGAGGTGCGGGCGTGGCGCAGATTACCGAAAGTGTAAACATCCAGCGAACGGCGCTGGTTAACGGCAATGGGGAAGTAGTGGCTGTCCAAAGCCGCGTCCTCGGCTCTGGCGCGGCAAATTTCGATGCAATGGAAAGATTTGCAATCGTTGCAACTCCGGAAAACACAGGAGTATTCGCATCGCTGCGCCAGCAATTCGACAATTGGTTTGGCCGTTCGGAGCCGACTCCGAGCGCGCGGCCAACGACGGCAGATGCGACACCGTCTTCCGCTGGTGATACGACACCTTCGGCACGCCCCGCCGATACTCCGGCGCTCCTAGAGTCTCCTCGAGGCACGACTCCATCTCGTACCGCAGACGTGCCTGATGGTGCGGTGCCGACAACTCCTCGAACAGCTGCAACAGACGGGCAAATCAGCGAAATCGGTCGTCCACAAAATCTCCCAGATGCACCCGCTGCTCCTCGTGATGTCACGCCAGCGAATACGCCTGATGTCCCTGTGGTCCAGACACCCGACGCGCCTCTTGTACCCGACGGAGCGCCAGGAGTGATTCCTGCAGAACCTCTTGCCTCTACTTTGCCGACTACTGGATGGAACCCGAGTGAGTCGCTTGCGAGATTCGCGAAAGCGAGTGTCGTAGCATTTGGTCTTCTTCACAGCCCAGTGTCTCCGCTTGTCGATACGGCCGTAGCCAGAGGTGTATCAGGCGTGCCGGGCACCGTCTCAGTAAAAGCCTGTCTTTCAGACTGGACGTGTCTTACGCCGGAGACGGGACTCGGTAAGCGATACGAATTGAACAACGTAGGGTCCAATGGCGGGAACAGGACCGCATCTGGCTACCAGCCAGGGCCAAAGGACATGCTCATCGCTTCGCAGACATATCCACTCGGCACATATGGAGAGCTATGCAACGGCGGCAGATGCACGAAGGTATTTGTAGGCGACACAGGCAATTTCAATCAGGCAAAATATCGCTACGCCAAATTTGACCTGCTCCCACAAGTGTCTTCGGTCGTAGGTCCGACGGCTGCACAGGGGAGGACGACGATGACGTTTACGCCGTATGGAATAGCAAAGGTAGAAGATGCCGCGGCAATTACGCGAGCAATGAACGCGGGGACTGCATACCCCGATGCGGTCGCGCAGATACAGAACAAAGTAATTGCATACGCGCCGGGGAAGAGCGTCGAGCCGACAGCTGTAGCACAGGCTGCGCCGCCCGTCCCGCAAACACCGACGAGAGTCGCAGATATATCGCCCGCAGTACCCGCAAGCCAGCCAGCGGCAGCGGGGGAGCCGCGGTCTGCTGGGCCTCGTACAGCACTTCCGGCAGAGCTCGACACTTCGACTTGGACCACGAGGCGCATAGTCGATTCTTTTGTGCCGACGAAGACACCGGTACAGGTCGTCGCTGCAGAGCTCGCGAATCCTACGGCAGAAATAAATGCGCTTTCATCGGCGCTCGTCGCAGACGGAATCATCCCTCGAGGCTCGACGGTCACTGCGGCCGCGGATGGGACGACGAATGTACGAATTCCGAGCGGGGAGGTGCAGACACTCAAGGTAGTGGTTCCCGAAGCACCTGCCAATCTCAATATCACAGCACCGCGTGTCAGTGTCGGCGAGCTCAGAAAAGTGTACGCGCAGACAAAGAGTCCCGACATAGGCCGGGTGCTCAGGGCAATTGATGAGCGCGGATTCAATACCGTCCCTGACCGCGCATTTTTGAACAACGACACTCTCAAACAGCTCGTCGGAGTCTTGCGCGACTACGACAGAATGTTCCCCGGTCAGGTGCCTATCATCAATGAATTGAGCGACACTATCGGGCGCCCCTTCTCTAGCACTCACACATTTGGTCAAGCTATCGACTTCCGTGCGCGCGAGTGGAGCCCGCAAGTGAAAGCGTTGCAGAATATCTTGCTCTCACATGGGATGGCGACCCCATATTCGCTCTTCCACGGTACCGGCCCGCACTTGCATGCGGACGGGGGAGAAGTGAAAGCCGCGGATGCCTCGAATCTCAACATCTCATACAAGACCGCACCGCAATACGCGCTGCACGATGCAGAGGGTGCGCAGGTGGGGAAACAATTCGCGCTCGGTGGACCGAAAGCTGCGCCAGTACCGCCGACAAAGGTGGCAACCGCCCCGCTCCCGAAGCCGTCTCCAGCCCAAGTCGCAATCGGTACATTTGAACCACCGGCGCCGACAAGACCCGGCCCCGCATTTACTGCGGACAATGTGCCGGCCGAATGGAAGCAGTCGCCAATCACTGTGGCGGAAGCGAAGCCTCCCGTTACAGCCCCTGAGCCTGCGGCAGTGACCGTGCCTCCTGCGCCAAAGGCGCCTATCGCTAAACCCGCGCCGATTCAGGCTGCGGAGATTGTTCCTGTCCCGAAGCCACGACCAACTGTATCCTCGACGAAAGTACCTACAGTCACAAAAGCTGCGACTCGCAATGTTCAGCCGAAAGCAAAGAATCAGGTTGCAGTCACGAAGCAGTTGCCCCCTGTAGATACGCGGTCAGCCGATGAAATCGCAGCGCAGATGCTCGCACTCAACAACAAAGTAGCTGCACAACTGAAGGTTCCGCCCGCCGAAGCGATGCCGAAGCTTCTAGAGAGAAATACTAAAATTGGCCAGTCTCTGAAGTCCGTGCAGGCTATAAAGAGCGAGCTCGATGAGCTGGCTAATAAAGTAGTGAGTACGTCTTTGAAGTCTCAGACACTCTATGACCAGGGCAACACCGCCGCTTCTAAGGTTGAAGGAAACAAAGTCCAACCTCTTTTCCAGCAACTCGTGGCGCATACAAAGCAACTTTCCACGGAAGCTCTTACTGAGGCTGATATTAAAGCGGTGCAAGCAGCGGCCGGTCGTGCTAACTCGGCAGCAAATGTACTCGAGGACACCATTCATCCAGACAAGGTTGTGGGTATCTATATGAACTCGAAAAATCCCGACGGCACGGCAAAGTTTGCGGACCAAGCTGCATTCGTGAAGTACGTAAAGGGGCTGGCGGGGAATTTCCGTGGCAGTGTGGCGCAAGTTTCGTCACCTTTGTCTACCAAGATCAAGTCGTATCAAGTGGAGATTGCTTCCAATGACGCTCTCCTCAATCAATCAAAGCAGTTGATGGCCGCAAAACTCAATGCGGATAGCTTGGGTGCCAAGTACGCGCTCGAGCAACTTGAAGGACAGAAAGCGACCGACGAGGCGAATGCGAGAATAGCGGCCCTCCCTCCTATTGCGGGCCTCGAGGACCTCCTCCAGTCGCCGATTGTTTCGCGAGAAGCTCGTGATGTACCGCTTTCAGAACTTTTTTCCGAGCTGAAGAATGACGTGTTGGCATTTGCACGGGAAGAGCTCGGCTTGTTTGGCGGTCCGGGTTCTGGGGGACGCACTGTCACCGTAGAGGTCGCGCCATCGGTAAAAACTCCTGAAGTCGCCCCGGCGAAAGTTGCCGCGGTTGAAGTGCCCCCTGCTAAGAGTGCTCAAGTGCGGCCGGGGAGTGCCGCACCTACATCCGCCGTACCATCCTATGTGCCGCGCATCGCGCGATTTGGCACGGAACCTGGCACGGGACCAGTCGTGTATTCTACGCCGGCGAATATTCCTGTATTGCAGGCGCGCATGAATGTGGCGATTAGGCCTCGCAAGCCTGAAATACAAGCGGGAAGCGGAGGGCAAATATCCCCGACGCCGCGGCTCGAACCACTTCCACCGGTGCCGAGCGCAGAAGCTGCTGCGCTCGCGAGAGAGCAAGCCTTGCGTAACCCAATCGTAGGTACCGATGATTTTGCGAATTTCCCACGGCAAAAACTCGAGGGAGAGGATGCACTGCTGCAAGAGGCCGCGATTGCCAAATATGTATCAAACAAAGAGCAATTGCTCGATACGTATGAAGCCCATTTTGGTACGAAGGTCGTCAATCCCGACCTCGCGAGGCTGCTCTTCAGGGATATGGGCTATACGGGAGTCAATTCGGCCGCAGTACAAAAAGTTGTCGCCGACATGACCGACGAGCTATGGAAACGTGCGCTCGCAAACAACCCTGAAGATTATGTTGTCCTCTACACAGGTTCGGCTGGCTCGGGTAAATCAAGCTCGATAAACAACGTACTTCCTGAGATGGAGGCACGGGCCGCCGTGATTATGGATGGCACTCTCTCCAACAAGGTGCTCGCCGAGCAGAGAATTGCGGAAGCGCTCGCGGCAGGGAAGCAAGTTGAAGTCATTAATGTGTATCGCGATCCAGTAGACGCATGGAACAACGGCGTCATCGCTCGTATGAAAGATGCGCAGTCGATTGATGCTGGAAGAGTCGTACCCATATCGGTATTCGTAATGGGATATAAGCGTTCGATGGAAGTTGTGAATTCATTGCTTACCAATCCGCGTGAGGGTGTGCATGTGAGTTTGATAGAAAACGTGATTCCCGGCTCACCGAGTGAGATGAGTCCGGAGCGTTTCCAAAGCATCCGGTACTCATCGAGTATAGAGCGAACGATTCGCAACAACACCGCTGATCTTCTTGGGCGTGGAGAAATCACACCACGGCAGTACGAGGCAATCACGGGTGCGGAAGCGCCAGGCAAGCTCGCGCTCGTCGCCGACGAGCCGATCGTGCCGGTGGATAGAGAGATTCCATCTCTTACCGAGCCGGTAGCGACTGCTCCGGAGGGCCCTGTCGCGGCACTTTGGACAGGGGATGGTGTCGAGGAAAGGCTCGCATGGATACGCGGGGTGCCAGAGAGAGTCACATTAGGTCTGCAAAACTCAGTGAACAAAATTCGTGATCTAATTCCAAGCGTACAAGAGCAGACGTATCTTCCGCCTGCCGTGACACAAGCGGAGGCCGAGAGCCTTGCGCGGATAGAAGGGGCACTTCTCGATATAGACGCACGATTTCCACGGGAAGTACCCGACGATGTGCTCGCCACACTTGAGAGAGAGCTGCAGCAGCAGGTGGCGGGGCTGAGACCATCTGAGATTGACACCATCGCGCAAAAAAGTCTCTGGCAGCGTACGAAAGAATTCTTCTCACCGAGTAAAGAATCGACCGGTGCCGCGGTGCGAGAGCCCGAGCAGCTCCAACTGCCGCTCGATGAGCCCGTACAATCGGGACGACCGCAGGTCGATGCTACTCCCGAGCAGGTGCCAACCTCGCGCCAAGGGGAGCTCTTCCCCGAAGAGCAGCTAGAACTGCAATTCCCGACGACGGGGGATTATGTTCAGGCGAATCTGCCGCTCGATGAGCCAGCGCAGCCGACTCGAATTCCTGACACACCAATCCAGCGTGAGCTTCCCCTCGAGTCGCCGCTTACGGAGACGCAGCTCGAGCTCCCGCTCACTCAGAGACAGCCCGGTCTGATAGAAAGAATTCGCAATCGTATTGTAGGTACGTCGAAACCATCCGTCACCGAACCCGTATCAGGTACAAACTATCGATACAATCCCGTCACCGACCGCTTGGAGCCAATCGCTGTCGCGCCATCGCCGGCATCGACACCGAGCCCGGCGCCAGCCGCGGAATCACGGTCGCTCACCGTGGGAAGTACCGAGGCATTCGGCGGGGCTCTACCGCCAGCAAGCGGGAAAACGCTCGCAGGGAAATTTGGCAGCGCTTCGTGGGGCACCGCAAAATTCCTGTGTGGTGGATGGAGGCGTGCAGCGTTTTGTGGCGCCGTGGGGACAGGAGTATATCTGACTGCTTCGGGGTCATCGGACCCAACATCGCCCGCAGCACCTACTGGGGGCAGTCAGCCAGGCACGGTGAGGCCGACGACTGCAGGTACTCAGACACCTACTGCGCCTTCCGCTCCAGGCACGACCCCTGCCGGCTCCGTATCGAGTCCAGTGACGCCTATACCAACACCGACTCCGACACCGACTCCGACTCCGACACCCGTCCCAACTCCTACGCCGACGCCGGCACCAGCTCCAAAACCAGGGAATCAACCAGCTCCTTCTCCTGCGCCGGTTCCGACGCCCGTGCCACTACCGAAGCCAAGACCGGACGGAGCACCTGCGCCTGTGCCCGCACCGCAGCCTCAGCCGCAACCTGCTCCGGTCCCATCTCCTGCACCGGCACCGTCACCCGAACAGCCAACAAAGTCTGGCTCAGGAAGCTCGGCAGGCAGTATCGGGAGCCTGCTTGGCTCGCTCATGAACTATCTCGGTCTTGGAAACAATAGTCAGCCGAAGCCTGCGCAGCAGCCGACGACGCCGACCCGAACTCCGACATCAACATCGACACCGACAACGGTAAAGCCGATTGTGTCGCTTGTGCCAAATCCTGCCCGTGTGAAAGCGGGATCGACCGCAGTGCTCTGGTGGGCAAGCATCGGTACGACAGAGTGCTCCGTATCGGATTCTGAAGGCACTGTGCTTGTGAAAGGTTCTTCGACTGGAAAGGCCACGACAGCAGCAATACAAGCAACATCAAAATTCACCGTGACCTGCAAAGCTCGTTCTGGCGAAGACGTCCGCGCGGAGACGACCGTCTCGCTCGCTGAGTAGCGTATGGGGAGAAATGATATAATCGCCACATGGATGGGTATATGAGAAAGTTTGGTGAGGGAGAACGTCGACACCCCAGAAGGAAGCCTCCAGAGGCGCCAAAGCCGCCCAATTTTGGGAATATGGCTATAGAGGGGCTCAGGAGGGAGGCAGAGAAGAAAAAGTCTGCCGAGGATGGCGAAGATACAGAGAAGAATCCAGACCAGGAAAAGGATTCGTAAATGTGTTACTATTTTCGTATATGACAGGAATCTACATTCTTATAGGCGCAGTCGCAGTAGCGGCTCTGTTTCTCGTCTGGGCGTACAACAGATTTGTACGGCTCACAAATCGTACCGAGGAGGCATGGTCGGACATTGATGTACAGCTCAAGCGCCGCTATGACCTCATTCCGAATCTCGTCGAGACGGTAAAGGGATACGCATCGCACGAAGCGGGCACACTGCAAAAGGTGACTGAAGCTCGCACAAAGGCAATGGGTGCACAGACAGTCGCTGAACACGCAGAGGCAGAGAATATGCTCACAGGAGCACTCAAGTCACTCTTCGCGGTGTCCGAAGCATACCCAGACCTCAAGGCCAATTCCAACTTCGTTGAGCTTCAGCGCGAACTTTCCGATACGGAGAACAAGATTCAGGCTGCGCGTCGCTTCTACAACAGTGTCGTCATCGAGCTTCAAAATGCACTTGAGTCATTCCCGACCAATATTGTTGGCAAGATGTTTGGATTCACGACTCGTGAGTTCTTCGAGCTCGGAGAAGGTGAGCAGGAAGCTCGCAATCCTGTGAAGGTCAGCTTCTAACTCTTTACCCTGTGGGAGAAGTTCTCGGCAGATGGTTTGGTAAAAAGAGAGAGCGAGCGTCAGAAGCGCCGCAAGTCGGCCCAGAAGAAATATCTCGAGCTCCAATTGTTGCGTGTGTCGGTCCAGTAGAGATGTATTCTGCAGAGGACTTGGCTGCACTGCGTGAGCTCAAAAATCATGCCGAAAATGTTGACTACTCGGCGTATGAGACCGAACATAGAAGTCGAGGTCAGAAGAGTGAAGGGTATCAAACCTACGTCGTCTCTTCAGTCAATGAGTCGCCAAAATACTCTGAAAAGTACAAGAATTGCACGGGTGTACTCGGTGTTGGAATCGACATGACGACCGGGAGAAACATTTCTTTTCTTACTCACCAGGACCCGAGGCAGATTATGGCTTCGCAGAGAAGGTGGCTCGGATTCCTTGCCGACTTGCGGCATGCTCTCAGCGACCTACGGGATAGAGCAGATAAAACGAGCATTGATATCGTCGTATTTGCAGGGGACTTTGACTTTGATAGAACCAGTGTAGTAGATGCACGCTCGAATGATGGCAAGACAAGGACAGACGACTACCACGATGTCGTGGCGAGTGTAGGAGAGCTGGTGAGAGATGTCCTCGGTGTTGATCCACGAGTGGTCGTGGGCCCAAAGGAAGTATCCAACGAGGGGGTCAACGTAATTTTTGACACACAGAGGAGGCGCCTATTCATGACTCGCCCTGAGCAAGAGGGATTCGACAACAATACTGATTTTCGCTCCAAGGAGGTTGCAGCCCATCTGGATACCCTTCAGAATGGAAGAAACAGAGACGCGTAGTATAGTAGGAATATGGCATCACTCTACACACATCAAAGCAGTAACGTCGCAAAGACATGGGCCCTCATGATTGGGTTTTTTGTGCTTGTCATGGCGGTGGGATGGTTTGTCTCGATGTACTTCGGCGAGCCGCTCTACCTTTATGTAGCAGTCGCGTTCTCTATAGTCATGAATGTCACGGCGTATTGGTTCTCCGACAAGATTGCACTCTCTTCAGCGCACGCAAAGGAAGCCGACTCCGTGAAGTATCTCGAGCTGCACCGCATCGTGGAAAATCTTGCCATCACCGCGGGCCTTCCGAAGCCGCGTGTCTATATAATAGAAGACTCTGGACCCAATGCGTTTGCCGCGGGGCGGGACCCGAAGCATTCGGTAGTCGCAGTCACTACCGGCCTCCTCGAGAGACTCGACCGATCTGAGCTCGAGGGAGTGATAGCGCACGAGCTCTCTCACATCGGGAATCGCGATATTCTCGTGATGACCGTCGCAGTCGTTCTCGCAGGCTTTCTTTCCGTCCTCGCCGATATGTTCATGCGCGTGAGCATATTCGGTGGAGGAGATAGAGACCGCAACGTGCATCCTGCGGTGGCGATCATCGGAGTGATCGGAATCATCCTCGCGCCCATCGCCGCGCAGCTCATACACCTCGCTATATCTCGCCGACGCGAGTTCCTCGCCGACGCATCGGGTGCGCTCCTCACGCGCTACCCCGATGCACTCGCGAGTGCGCTTGGGAAAATCTCTTCCTACCAAGCCCCACTGAAACATGCGACGAGCGCGACGGCGCATCTTTATATATCGAATCCCTTTGGCGCCGCGGGTGCGGGGAAATTCATGCGGAAAATGTTTTCCACTCATCCGCCGGTCGAGGAGCGCATTACCGCGCTCATGGGCATGCGCACATAGTGGTGATATTCTAAGTTGAGACACAGAGGGAGGTGAGAGCCATGAGCGCAGAGCTTGAGCTTTTCCAAACGCACCGACGTCGTCGGCTCGAGAGCACACCGAGGCGTATGCGGGGCTGGTATATGCGAGCGCAGGGACTCGCAGAGCCGCCGACGACGTCGAGGGTGGTGCATCTTGATAGATACCGGGTCTCGGAAAGAGAACCGCTTCTCCGTACGCCCAATTGGATGGGAGGATATCCTCCCGTGCAGGCTCGGATTGAGACGGAACAAGATAAGATCGCCGAGGCGCTGCTTTGGCACGGCAGTTGTCAGCAATCGTGGGATCGTGAGCCAAATACAGGGCTCAAATGCACATGGGTCACGGAAGACCACGGTGCGACTATCCTCGCGTTCCCGTTCAATCCGTGGGCAGTGCTTCGGAATCCGCGAATGAGACTCGCCCCTCCTTGACGAACCAGTATGGAAAACGAGGCGGCCGCGATTTCGCGGCCGCCGGTCTCTTTTAATAGAAAGCCCTGTAGCGTATACTCTTGACGCATAGGAGGGTTCGCATAGTGGTCTAGTGCACACGCTTGGAAAGCGTGCGTGCCGAAAGGCACCGAGAGTTCGAATCTCTCACCCTCCGCAAAAATAACGAGGACGACACGAAGTGTCGGCCGATTATATTTATGCAGGAGGAGTGAGAGATTCGAAGGTGAGGACTGGGGCCCCGTTAGCAAACGGGGATGTCCGAGCAGGGCCGAGAGGAGTTTTGGTGCGACGGCACCAAAACGAGCTCTTGGCCGCATCTCTCACCCTCCGCACTTAGAAATATCCCGGTGGTGGCCACGTATGGAGCACGAGCGCGGCAAATATATAAAAAGAGAGATGAATAATATAACTGTGCACGAAGCCACTCCTTACTTTCAAGATGAGGTAGGGGAAAACGGCAGATGATGCAAGCGCTCCCATGGTCACCGCAAGGGCATAGGGCGTCGGTGCATCGTTGAGTGCATAGATGAGAGCGTGCGTGCCGCCAAAAAGAATCGCATACCAGAGCATGACGCCACGCAGAGATTTCGTGTGGCGCGAGAGTGCTATCACAAGTGCGGCAATGAGCGCTTGCTGAAGCAGTACCTCCACCGCTTTAGGGATAAAGTAAAACGGCGTTGCGAATAAGAGGTCGGAGTATGGTATCAGTATTTTTCCCTGCAGAGTGGGGAGGGTAGACAGCAGGAATATGGATGCATACAAAACAGTCCCATACCCGATGCAGAGGATGCCGTACACCCAGAGTCTCTTTTCTACAGGCACCCACAAGTAGAACAAGTCCGAAAATGTATAGACGCTTATGGCAAGCCAGACGAGAAGGTAGGCGGCTAGCAAGAAAGGTGCTGTATTGTAGCTGAGACTTACGCCAAACAAAGGCAAAATCGTATAGTAGGCGGCCATGGCGATAATCCATATCGCGCCCACCTCCAGGATTGTTCGATAGAGGGGCTTTTCCTGCACACGTACATTATCTGTCATGAGGCGCCTTGCTGCTAGTGGGTGCTACACTTAGACGCATGGAAAAGATACATATAGAACAGCATAGCTCTGTTGGCCTCGCGTGGATTGCAGGCTGGCTTTTTAGCATAGGGTACTTGCAGCTTGGCTTTGCGAAGGGCGCGTTCGCACTCGTTATCTGGCCGTATTACCTGGGGGCAGCATTTGCGCTGTAGGTTTATCCCCCTTTGCACGCTATGTAGAGGGTGCGGTCGTGTATCATAGAAAGACGAGTTATCAGCCAAACATGCTCATCATGCTCGGCGGTCATTAAGAAAGGGTCCCCGCAAGGGGACTTTTTCGCTGTAAGATGTGGTCATGACGGAAGGCGCGCCCCATGAGTACAAGGAAAGGTCTGGAGCATGCGAGGACTGTGGCAATAGCCCAGTGAATCACTTCGAACACTACGTATCAAATTCGCTCGCCGTCTGGACTGCGGACTCGCTTGCCAAAGAGGGAAGCATATTCGCACTCATTGCACGTTGGACAGGCTCACTCTTTGACCATCTTGAACAATCTCTCTTGAGAGGTCTTGCAGCCATGCCTTTCGCACGTTTTTCCCGCGAAGTCGCCGGTGCCACGACATACCGCTCACAAGTGATATGGGAAGAAGCGCTTCGTCGCGGTATTGATATGGAGCACCTCATGCTTGTTGGCCGCGGTACGGAGATTTATCGTGCACGACTCGCCGGGAAATGGTTTTACTTCCAGAGTCTGCCCATACCGCAGGATAGAAGGAGTGAAAGTACCGCGTGGCTCGATGACAAGTACCTTCTCAAGCGTGCGCTCGCAGGCGCAGCGGTACCGGTACCACGCGTCGTATCGGCGTGCACCCTTTTTGAAGCACAAGAAGCAGTGAAAAGTATGGGTGCGGTGGTATTGAAGCCGCGCTCTGGGTCAAGAGGGCGACATACGAGTGTCCATGTACGAGAAGAGTCCGATGTCGAGCGAGCGTTTCGCTCGGCGCGCATACTCTGCAGGCACGTAGTCGTAGAAGAGTACCTGGAAGGTCCTGTGTGTCGCGGCACGGTGGTAGACGGGAAGCTTGTGGGCTTTTTTCGTGCCACGCCGCCTACTGTCGAGGGCGATGGCGCTTCTTCTATACGCGCACTCATAGAAAGCAAGAACGCACTGCGACACGAGCGCGTACAAGACGTGGTCCTCACCGAGGAGCATCGGCGCTTTCTTGCTCGAAAAGGACTGAGTGAGGACGCTATTTTGCCTGCGGGAGATACGATACCGCTTACGCATCGGACCGGCAGGCTCTTCGGTGGCACGACGCGCGAGATGCTCGGCGCAGAGCATCCAAAGCTTCGTGCATATCTGGAGCGAGCAGCAGGGGCGCTCGAAGTGAGCGTGGTCGGGTTCGACCTTATCATCGGCGACCCTGAAAGTGATCCGGATACACAAAGGTGGGGGATTATTGAGGCCAACAGTCTCCCGTATATTGATCTGCACTATCTCGCGCTCGAGGGCGCGCCGTCCAATGTTGCTGAAGCTGTCTGGGATTTGTGGCCTGCGCCTATGCACAGCCAGCCGGTAGACGCGCGCACCGCGCGCGCTACCATGAGCGCATGATAATAGACCTCTGGCCAATACTGGCCGCCGGTATTACAAATGTGATTATTGGAATGATTTGGTATAACCCACGTGTCTTTGGCGCTGCGTGGATGCGCATGTCAGGTATCTCGCCGGAAGCGCTTGAGCGGGGCAAGAAGCGCATGCCTCTTATGATTGTGCTCGGTCTACTCTCGAGCCTCATTATCGCGTATGTGATGAGCTACTTTGCACTCGCGTGGGGGGTCTTCGACTGGATTGGTGCGGTGGAGCTCGGCTTCTGGTGCTGGGCAGGATTCGTGGCACCCGTATTGCTCAGTATTGTACTGTGGGAGACCAAGCCGTTTACGCTGTATCTCATTAATGCAGGGTATTGGCTCGTGTCGTTCATTGCAATGGCACTCATACTCCTCTTCTAGCGCTCATCAGAGCCTCATCGTGCGAGGTATACTTTAAGGATGCGGCGCCTCGTCGTTATCCTTGCAGTAGTGACGACTTTTGTTGCCGTCCTTGTGTATTTTGCGCGCTCAGAGGCGCCTCGAGTCATTGTGGGTGACACCACCGTGAAGATTCTTCTCGCAGATACCCCGCAAGAGCGGACTCAGGGCCTGAGTGGCCGTGAAAACCTCGCAAAAGACGAGGGAATGCTCTTCGTATTCCCCGAAGAGGGAATATACGGCTTTTGGATGAAGGACATGCGCTTCTCCATCGATATCCTATGGCTCAACTCTGCGGGCGAGGTGGTATACATAGTCGAGAATGCGAGTCCGGAATCGTACCCCGCATCGTTTACTCCCGAAAAAGCGGCCCAATATGTGCTCGAATTGCCGGCGGGCTTTGTCAGTTCCCATAATGTGACTTTAGGTAGCTTTGTAGAGCTATAAATATGCATCCGCAGCCTCCGGCGAGCAGGACGGAGCTAAGCAGCGTGTCTCGCAGGCCGACGGGCCGAGAGGCAGCGCTGCGACAGCAGTCGCAGACAG
>CAZPGE010000006.1:0-61826 GCA_964586255.1 uncultured Candidatus Saccharibacteria bacterium
CACGGGCATGTGGCGGAACTGGTATACGCGTACGTCTCAGAAGCGTATGTCGCAAGACTTGGGAGTTCGAGTCTCCCCATGCCCACCAAATATTTATGGAACTTAAAAATGCAGCGGTCGTACTGACGGGAGGGGCTCGGGGCCTCGGCGCAGCGCTTGCACGCGAGCTCACTCACCGTGGAGCACACGTACTCATTTCAGACATCGATAGTACTGACCTCACTGACCTCGGTGTCGAACTCGATAGTCCGACGATGCATTGCAATGTGACGGACCGCGAGCAGGTCGAGGCGCTCGGCCGCGCGGCGATAGACGAATGGGGCGCTATAGATATATGGATAAACAATGCGGGCATCTGGATGCCGTATGCGCCTGCTGAGAACATAGATTTTGGAAGGGCGCACCAGCTTATCGAAGTAAACTATTTCGGCCTCGCATACGGCATGCTTGAAGCAATCAAGCATATGCGTGAGCGCAAAAGTGGCGTAATCCTCAACACAATCTCTGTGCGCGCTCTCAAGGGTAAAGCGCTTGGCGCTGCGTACTCGGCTAGTAAATTTGCGGCAGAAGGATTTACGCAGTCCGTGCGCGATGAGGTAAAGGAGTCGGACATACGCGTGATCGGCGTGTATCCATATCGCATCAAAACAGGTCTTTTCGGTGAGAATAAACACGAGGATTATGATCAGTCGATGGAGCCCGCGGATGTCGCGAAAATCATCGTCGATAATCTGGCAAAGAGGGAGCCTGCTGAGCACGTTGAGATATGGAAAGCGGACGATGTACGCACAAAGCAGACAGTATGAATCCCGTTAGAAATAGCCCGTCCCGTAGGCCCAAGGGGCGCGCAAGCGCGGGCGCGATTTCTAACGGGATGAACGTGCGCGCCGTGAAAACGAGGGTCTTCGTAGAGTGCGAAGACCTGTTTGAGTTCATACGGGCACATGTCCCGACTCTTAAAGAACGGAGCGTACTGGTGGTTACTTCGAAAATAGTCGCGCTTTCAGAGGGGCGCACGGCGAATATACAAGATACAGCTGCTGTCATCCGCGCTGAATCAGAGTGGCAAAAAGAATCAAAGCTCGGGAGCGTGACGCTCAAAGATGGAATCCTTATGTGGAATGCCGGTATAGATTCTTCCAATGCCAATGACAAGATAGTCCTCTTGCCCAAAGATTCGTTTTCCGCTGCAAAGAAGATTCATTCGGAAATCTTGCGACTCTATACGATGCAGAATGTCGGGGTCATCATCGTTGATAGTCGGGTGATGCCGCTTCGCGCCGGCGTCGTCGGAATCGCATTAGGATACGCAGGATTCAAGGGTCTGCGAGATTATCGAGGCCAAAAAGATATATACGGCCGAAAGATGCAATACACACAGACCAATCTTGCGGATTCGCTCGCGACCTCAGCGACCTTTGTGATGGGAGAAGGAGATGAGCAGCAGCCACTCTGCGTGATAGAAGATGCACCTGTGGAATTTGTGCAGCGCGTACAGCGCGGAGAGCTTCGCATCGATATTAAAGATGATATGTACGGACCTCTTATGAAATTTTAAACATGAAGAAAAAAGACTCTTCACCTCTCATCGGTGACATTATAAAAAAGATAGCGCCCCGCATTGGTGCGAAGGTGGTGATAGAGCCCGAATGGGGTATTGCAGGGCAGATTACATTTAAAAATGGTCTCAAATCCTATTTTCGATTCAACAGTATCGGTATCAACACACTCGGGGCAGCGGAGATAAGTAAAGACAAAGATTATGCCAATTTCTTCATGCGAAAGATGGGATATCCCACGATTCCTGGAAAGACATTCTTTAGCAAAGCGCACTGTGAATCGCTCGGCGTGAAGCGTGGTGCAAGAGAAGCCTGCTTCTATGCAAAAAAGATTGGTTTCCCAGTCATAGCGAAACCCAATAGCGGGAGTCAGGGAAAAGGTGTGTATCTCGCTCGCAACGAGAAAGAATTGCGAGGTGCGCTTTTATCCATCTTCACGTTGGACAAAGTCGCTCTCGTGCAAGAAGTGGTGCAAGGGGATGACTACAGGATTGTCGTACTCGACGATAGAGTGATTTCGGCGTACCGGCGCATACCGCTCAATGTGGTAGGCGACGGCACGTCGACGATTCTGCAGCTTCTCAAGAGGAAGCAGAGGGAATTCGTCGCTGCGAGCCGTGACACACGCCTCAACCCAGACGACCCGCGGATACAGAATAAACTTCGAGCTCGAAACTTGAGCCTGGGCTCAGTCCTTCCTCGAGGCGAGAAAGTCTTTCTTTTGGATAATGCGAACCTTTCCTCCGGGGGAGATGCCGTCGATGTTACGAATATCCTCCACCCCGGATACAGGAAAGTCGCGGTGAGTCTCACGCGTGATATGGGGCTTCGGCTCTGCGGTGTCGATTTGATGACAGAGGGGGATATTACCAAGCCACCAGAGTACTATAGGATTATTGAGATCAACTCTGCTCCCGGTCTTGATCACTACGCACAGAAAGGAAGGGCCCAGCGCCGTATCGTCGAACAGCTCTATGAAGAAGTATTGAGAAGTATGAGCGAGACGAAGAGAGTCAAGAGGCGCTAGCGCCAGTATTTTCGCGCGAATCCAACATAGCCCCCTATCCCTAAAAGTATGAGCGCTAAAAGGGTGAGCAGGAACAGTGTCCAATCGGTGTCACCCGCTGCTGCAGCAGCTGCGACCTGTCCGCGAGTCTCTTCGACGGTCACCGGCGTTTCCTCAGAGGTTAGTGTTTGAGCGGGAATTTGAGCGAGATGCTCTGGAGGCGTATCCCCCTCAACTTCTTCCGCAGCACCCGCAAGGATTTCGGCGATAGGCGTACTTGTGGCCTCGGTATTCGCACTTGCAGGGGATGTTGTCGCTATTTCAACAAGTGGGGTCGTCGTGGCCATCGTTATCACAGGTGTAGACGTAGCAGTCTCAGTCGTGACCAAAACCCCTCCTCCTGTATTCGACGTTGTCTTTGCTGCGGGTCTCGCAAAACTCGTAAGGAGAGAATTCCAAGTCCTGCCAGTCGCGCCAGGTATAGCGTATTCAGTCGCCCAAATGCGAGTTAGGTCGCTTGCCGACGTGGGCTCTACGCCGCCATCGCTTTGCTGAAGCGAAGCGAGGTAGTCGGATGGGTAGAGTCCTCCCACGCTCCACGAAGTTTGCTGTTGTCCGAGTGCCGCAATCGCCTGCATGGTCCAGCTTGTCGCAGAACTGTTTGCAAAACCTCCCGTGTTTTGCTGCTGCAATCTCAGGTAACTTTCCGCCTTCGTGATTGCTGCGGATACGCCAGAAAGAGAGCTCAGTGGCGCGAGTGATTGCACGGCGGCGGCGGTGACGTCGACGCCACCTACCCATGACCCGTTTTCCTGCTGTCTCGATAGGATGAATGCCACGCTCTTGCTTATCATCTCGTCGGCGCTGCTGTATCCCGCATGCGTGAGGGGGAAGAGTGCAAAAATATCATCGTTGTCGAGCGAGGCGTCGCCTATTTGCGTGCCGTCGAAGCTCGCTACTATCGGGGCGATGTAGTCGACGCTCGTGCCCGCATACGGGTCAATGCCAAGCGCCATGAGTGCCATTGCGTGGCGAATATTATCTTGTACTCCTGAGAGGCCCGGGGCAGTGCTCTCGAGAAATGCCTTGAGCTTGGCCTTTGCTTCGCCTGGATCCGCCGCTGCGAAAGCTATCGCTGCCCAGTCAGTGAGCAACGAACTGCTGAAGGAACCATCTGCTTCCTGCTTGCTCGAAAGATATGCGAGTGCTGCGGGCACGTTGAAAGTGATATGGCTGACACCGCCGCCACCACCGCCACCACTTCCGCTCCCGCTTGGCTCGGGTTCCAGGTTTTCTTCCTGAATCACTTCGCGGAGCGCGATGACCCTCACGTCCTTGGAACTCGACGTGGCATTCGTAATGAAGTTTGTGTAGATAAGTGACATCGTGTCGCCGACGACGAGCGGTAGCGTAATGAGACCTCGCGTCTCTTCGTATATACCGTTGTGATACAGCGCCCAATAGGAGGTGCTCGGGTCTTTTATGCCATCGATACTATCGGCGAAAAGGCCTACACCAGCGAACTCGACGAGCTCATAGCTCTCTATGTGCCCTTCGTTTTTCGCCTCAACGAGAGCACATATGCCAAGGTACGAATCGGAGAAGTCGTGAGACGAGCCGGTTGTATCCGATACGGTGCATGCGCTAGGAAGAGAGATGTTGTGGTAGGTATCAAGGAGCGCGTCGATGTGGATATCGACACTAAAATCGAGCGTCGTCTCAGTAAACGTGACTGGGTCATATGCAGTCAAGACGAGCGAAACAGTGTCACCTGAGGTAAGCGGTAATTCAGACGCGCCGACGTTTGAGCCCGTACCATTTAGATTCAGTTTCCAGTAACTGTTGGGCAAGGTCGTTCCGTTGACACTGTTGACGAAAAGCCCAAATCCGAAGTCAGCAAATTCGATACTCTCAACCGCGCCTTCATCGACCGCTTGTTGCAGTGCACATATGGCGAGGTACTCAGTACTCGTGCTAATGGGAAATATATGTGCGATTCCGGTCGCGTCTGCTACCTCACAGCCGTTGTGTAGATGTATGGTACTTTCGAGAGCGAAGCCTTGTTGAACTTGCTCTTCCTGCAGCTCGACCGTGACATGAAATGAGGCGGTGCTCGTATTGCCGTGGCTGTCGGTGGTGCTGCATTCGACGAGTGTATCGCCGAGGGGGAATGAATCCGTACCTGATGCAGGATTGCAGATGACAATTACGCTTTCGTCGATATTGTCGGTTGCGCTCACGTCGTACGAAGCGGAGAGAACAGCATCTGCGTCTGTCGTGGAGAGTACGATATCCTGTGCGCCGCTCAATACGGGCCCGATGCACTCTGGCAACGTACACGGCTCTTCAAAGTCACTACCTCCCGGTGCTTCTTCGGATTGCGCATAGGAAACAACAGGAATAAGGAGTAGAGAGCTTACAACGAGCGTGACCCAGGCATTTTTCATATACGCGATGCGAGATTATTTAATAACTTTGCTTGTAACGCCACTCAATCAAATCTCCCGCGTGGACAGTAGTCTCTGATACTCCCGCGTTTGAAGATTTGTCATTTACATAGAGAAACCAGTAGTAGCCGTCCTCTGCGTGCTTGCCGTTGATAGATTCGACAAAGAAGCCAAGCGAAGGGTATTCCTTTCCTGTAAACACAAGCCCGTCTGACGTCGCGGCCTGCATAGCAGAAAGAAGTGAAGCTCCGTCTTGAGTACAGGGCACGTAGACAGCGCTTTCGATAGTGATGCGGATGCTGGAGTTGCATGGAAGTGTCGATTCTCGCGCCGTAGGAGTGGGTGCTTCAGGCGACACTTGTGGCTGCACGGAGGCGTTGCCCGGCTGGGGTACATCAATGACGATGTCTGCACGAGTTTCGTCGAGAGTCGATGTCGCAGCGAAATCGCCGGGACCGTATGAAATTGTGACGTTTGGACGATCGCCATACCAAAGCGACGCGACAATGCCCGCGACGAGAAGTGATGCGATTGAGATATAGATTTTGTTCGTCATAGGTACAAAAACAAAAAACTCCGCCCGAAGCAGAGATTCTAGAAAGCACGCGTGTATGCACGCATGATTTCCTGCTCGGGAATACGTTTGAACGATAATCGGACTTTAACCGTTGCGGCACAGTGGAGGAATTTCACCCCTCTTCCTATTCGCCGTTTCTATTTTGGCGAATTCCCGCTTTCGCGAGACAGTCAAACGTGGATGTGCATTGTATGCTTGCGTGAAATATGCGCAATGTGCATAGGCCATTACAAAAGAGAATCCGGGAAGCACAAGTGCTATAGTGGCGGGAATGCGAGGTTTCGAGGAAATATTCAAAGGACAAAAAGTAACGATGCTGGGTCTCGGCCTCTTGGGTCGCGGGGTAGGTGACGCGGAATTCTTGGCACGTTGTGGCGCTCTAGTGACGGTGACAGACAAGAAAACCGAGACAGAATTGGCGGAATCGGTCGAGCGCTTGAAACACTATCCGAACATCATGTTTCATTTAGGAGGGCACCGCGAAGAAGATTTTACAGATGCGGACCTCGTGATAAAAGCTGCGGGGGTGCGATCTGATTCGCCAGAGATTGCGGCTGCACGTGCCGCAGGCGTGCCCGTGACGATGTCGACGGCACTTTTCGCGAAGTATGCGTCCGAAGCCGGTGCGAAAATCGTCGGCGTCACGGGGACACGCGGGAAATCAACTATTTCGCACATGATATTTCATGTGCTGAAGTCAGCAGGTCGCCGGGCGCACCTTGGCGGCAATGTGCGCGGCATTTCGACACTCGCAATGCTTCCTGAAGTGCAGTCGGGAGACGTCGCCGTCTTGGAGCTCGATTCGTGGCAATTGCAGGGTTTTGGCGAGCTCTCGATGAGTCCGCACATAGCCGTGTTCACCAACCTCATGCCGGACCATCAGAACTACTACTCGTCGATGGAAGAGTACTTTGCCGACAAAGCCAACATATTCCGCTTTCAGCGTCCGGAGGACGCTCTTATCGTCGGGCACAGTGTTGAAGACCGCGTGCGAACAGCTTCCGCCAGCTGGCGGACGCCCGTTGAGCCCACTGTACCTGGCGACTTGCCCAAGGACTGGCAGCTCAATATTCCTGGAGGACACAATAGATACAATGCGTCGCTCGCGTCCTCTGCACTCCTTGCACTCGGTCTAACGGCAGAAACTATACGCGCCGGGCTTGAAACATTTGATGGTGTGGAAGGCAGGCTCCAACTCGTCAGTGAAAAAGATGGAGTGAAAATCTACAATGACAACAACGCGACCACGCCTGAGGCAACAGTCGCTGCGCTCCGCGCTCTCTCGGGGGATTATCGACTTCGTAAGTCGTTAATTTTGATAGCCGGTGGGTCGGACAAAGGTCTCGATCTCACTGAGCTTGTCTCTGAAATACAAGAGTCCTGTAAAGGCGTCTTCCTGCTTGCAGGGACCGGTACCGACAAGCTCAAGGAGAAGTTGCCGGAAACACCCGTATTCGATTCTCTCGATGCTGCTCTCCGCGCTGCTTTTGATACGGCCAAGCAAGGTGACACCTTGCTTTTCAGCCCTGCGTTCGCGTCATTCGGCATGTTTAAAAACGAGTACGACCGCAACGACCAATTTCTGGCTCTCATCAAGTCGCGCATATGATACCTACACATATACATATGGTAGGCGTTGGCGGTATCGGAATGTCCGCTCTCGCGCAGCTCCTGGCTTCTCGTGGTCACGCAGTGGTGGGTTCGGATAGAGAAGAGTCTCCGGTGACGGATATGCTCGCTCAAAAAGGCGTGGAAGTGATAATCGGGCACGATGGATGCAATATCGCGGCGAACACGGAGCTGCTCATTTATAGCGACGCCGTACCGAGCAGCAATCGCGAGAGGGCACGCGCACAAGAAATGGGGATTCCGGAAATGTCGTATTTTGAGGCGCTCGGACTCATTTCGAAAACAGCGAGAACCATTGCGGTGAGCGGCACGCACGGCAAGACTACCACCACAGGGATGATCGCGAAGATTTTGCGTGATTGCGATAAGTCTCCCACGGCAATTGTCGGCTCCATCGTTCGGGATTTCGAGTCGAATTTCCTGCCGGGAAAAGAGGAGCTGCTTGTCGTCGAGGCATGTGAGTATCGTGACCATCTCCTCAAGCTTCATCCGGAGATACTCGTCATCACCAATATCGAACTCGATCACACGGATTACTTCCCGGACCTTGAGGCGCTCCAGGCGACGTTTCGGAAAGCCGCCGAGGCAGTCCCTGCTCACGGTATTATCGTGACCAATCCGTATGATCCCGTGATTGCGGCGGTCTTGGGCGGTGCAAAGGCTCCCATTATCGACTACACGACGCAGAGTGTCCCCGAGCTCGCACAGATAGGGGAGTTTAACCGTGACAATGCGAGGGCTGCCAAGGCCGCCGCGCGCACGGCATTCCCGCACTTGCAGGAAGAGTACATAGACAAATCCCTGCTGGGCTTTAAAGGCTCCTGGCGACGGTTTGAATATCGCGGAGTGACGCCGGGGGGCGCGCTCGTGTATGACGACTATGCGCATCACCCGACCGCTATAGAAAAGACGATAGCAGCAGCTCGCGAGAGGTTCCCCGACAAGAAAATAATTGTCGCCTTCCACCCACATACATACAGTCGCACGCGCTCTCTCATGCAAGAGTTTGCGCGCGCGCTTGCGACTTCTGATGAGAGCATCATCGCGCCTATTTATGCTGCGCGCGAAGAGGCAGATCCTGCTGTGACAAGCGAAGTGCTCGCCGATGTGACGCGCAGACTGGGAGGGGATTCACGAGCACTCAGCACATTCGACGAAATCCGCGACAAACTGCTCGGATACGACGACCAATACCTCATCATCACGATGGGCGCAGGAGATATTTACAAAGTAGCCGAACAGATCGCCGACTAACTATAGAGTAAATGGCAAACGAGCGGCATAAAATCAATTATGCCGCTCGTAAATACGGATCACTGTTTCGAGCTGAGATCTTGTTAAAGGATAGGTTTCGGGATGCTCAGCCGCTTTCCTGTAGAAACCGATGTCACGCTCATTTCTCGGCTCGGGGATTCCCATACGCGGCGCCAGGCCCGATTGGCTCAATATCCCCATAGCAGTGATGTTGTTGAAGACATTTACGAGCTTATCAAGCTCGCCCGCGTCGATTGCACGATGTGCGCCATCTCTCATGAACGAATTGAGTTTCTCGAGCATTTCCGACCCTCCTCTTGGCTGAACGGACTTATATCACCCCTGCGTGTTACAGTCTAGCTCATGGGAACACTTTCAAATAGTTGCGTCACCGGTAGGCAATCTCGAGTCCATCACTATAGGCGCGGGAGATATTTATAAAGTGGCAGAACAGATCGCTGACTGATATGGAGGAACCCGTACTTCATTCAAAACGACATGTAGCTGTATACGTTGCGTATCGCCGCTCACCGAACGGCACGTTTGAATTCTTTTTACAAAAGCGCGATATGAATGCTCCGACTCACCCGGGCATCTTCAGTATGTTCGGCGGTGGCACCGAAGATGAAGAGGATCCAAGGGCGGCCCTCATGAGAGAAGTCAAAGAAGAGCTCTGTTATGAACCGAAAGATCCTCTATATCTTATGAAGTGCGAGCGCTCAGTAGCAGTCTTTTACGTATTCATCGAAGCGGTTGGGCAAAACTTCGAGCGGCTTGTGGATGTCCAAGAAGGGGAATATGGAAAATTTCTCACTCTCGGCGACATGCAAAAAACCGAAGTGTCCGCTATCGCCCGGCTCATTACTACGGATATTAGTGAATGGTTGATGGGGAGTGGTCAGTGAGGCTGCATTGCGGACAGGAGGTGACGATGGTAGCGTCATTCCTATGAATGAGTCTTCAGAGCTTAGCGTTGGGAAGCTTTCAATAGTAGGAACACCGATAGGCAATCTCGGTGACCTCTCGTTTCGCGCGTTATGGAATCTCAAGGAGTGCTCCGTTATTTATGCTGAGGACACACGCGTAATATCGAAACTTCTTACACACTATGGCCTCCATAAGTCGCTTCAGCGTCTCGATGCTGCTACCGAGATAAAAAAAGCAAAAGATGTGTGCGATCGAATTGAAGCCGGTGAACACGTCGTCTATGTATCGGATGCGGGAACTCCGGGTATTTCCGACCCTGGCGCACGGCTCGTCGCGTATGTCCGCGCGCATATGCCCGAGGCACTCATAGAGGCCATACCTGGCCCCTCGGCACTCACTGCAGCGCTTTCTATTGCTGGGATAGATGCACCCACATTCACATTCTCCGGTTTCGCGCCTCATAAGAAAGGACGCCAGACTTTTATTAAGGAGCTCGCCAAGAGTGCCATCCCCGTCGTCTTATACGAGTCGCCACACCGTATACAAAAGCTTCTCTCTGAACTTGATGCAGTGGGTATACAGAAAGTGAGCATCGGACGCGAGCTAACGAAGCTCCATGAAGAAATGCTCGTGGGTACCCCCAAGGAGCTCTCCGATAGTCTCAAAAAACGTAAGGCGGAGCGGGGAGAATTCGTGGTAATTGTCGAGCCGTAGTCATTGGGATTGTGCACAGGAGAGCAAAAATTGGAGCCACCGTGACCAGAGGGTATACTCTCGATATGACACTCGACACGCTCATTATGCTCTCTGGTGCATTTGTCGCGACACTCCCTTTTTTGGGCTTCCCCAATTCGTGGGATTCTGCCCTCTTCTTTATCGCGGGCGCATTTGTCATTGGCCTCGGTATCGTCGTACGACGTCGCGGAGGTAGCTTCGGCGCCGCCTCCTCGCGGGACACACGTTACGTAGAACATCAGCATTCGCAGGCAGAGATGTCGCACCCTGAGACTTCGCATGGTCAATCATAAAGCGAGACAGCGAAGGAGGATTGGAGCGGTCCTTTTTGGCGTGGCCGCGCCGGCGGTAGTCGCAGCCGGACTCTTCATATCGCTCTCGTCCCCTTCGGCGGTCTTCTCTCGCATCGCCACGTCGTCCCCGCTGGTTGGAATTACTGAGCCTGAGAAGCCCCGCGTTGCGCATGTTCAGACACCAAACGCTGTAAAAGCCATTTACATGTCTCAGTGCGCTGCAGGTACGCCATCCTTTCGCAAGGATCTTATGCAGCTTATTGATACGACTGAGCTCAACGCCATCGTCATCGATATCCGCGATTACACGGGCAAAATATCGTTTCCTGTAACAGACCCTGCGCTCTCGCCATATATATCGGACGAATGCGGTGCGCCCGACATGAAGGACTTTGTGAAAGAATTGCACGACAAAAATATCTACGTGATTGGGCGCATCACGGTATTTCAAAACCCTGCATACACGAAAGACCATCCTGATCAGGCGGTGCAAAGGGCAGGCGGAGGCGTCTGGAAAGACCACAAGGGCCTTGCGTTTGTCGATGTGGGCGCAAAACCATATTGGGATACCGTGGTATCGCTTGCAAAGGAGTCGTACGACATCGGATTCGACGAACTCAATTTCGATTACATACGTTTTCCCTCCGACGGCCCGATGAAGGAAGCGGTCTACAAGTGGAGTAGTGGTAAGTCAAAACCCGAAGCCCTCGAAGAATTCTTCGCGTATTTACACAACGCTATCAAGGACACAGGGATGAAAACGTCGGCAGACCTCTTCGGAATGACGACTACCAATACCGACGACCTCAATATCGGACAAGTACTGGAGCGTGCGCTTCCGTATTTCGACTACATTGCACCGATGGTCTATCCATCGCACTATCCTTCGGGCTTCAATGGCTATACAAAGGTGAATGAGCATTCATACGATATTGTGCATTTTGCGATGAGCGAAGCGGTGCGGCGCACTGTGGCGACCACGACTTCTGTCGAAGGGCTTACACATACCCGTATCGGCACATCGACGCCAGCCATCTATAGCAAACCAGCATATCCCGCGAGCAAAATGAGGCCGTGGCTTCAAGATTTCGACTATCCGGTCGAGTACACGCCTGCGATGGTGCGTGCGCAGATTCAAGCAAATACTGACGCAGGTCTCAATTCGTACCTCTTTTGGGACCCGGCCAACAAATACAGTAGTCTGCGACAGATAGTCTCAGCGCAATAAACGGCGCTTGCCTGTCTGCTGGCGCAGACGCTTCTTGGTATACTTTCTCTATGTCCGATCATCACGACGATCACTCCCACCAAGATCACAAGCCGCATCCGGATCAATTTGACGATGATAGGCGCATCACATACTTCGCCTCTACGCACACGCGCGGGAAGCGCGAGATGTTTGGTATTCGCGCAATCGACAGAGGAAAGCACATATATGTGATCGGCAAGACGGGTATGGGCAAATCGACCATGCTCGAAAACATGGCGATTCAAGATATCCAAAACGGCGAAGGTATCGCGTTCATTGATCCGCACGGCTCGACGGCGGAAAAACTTCTCGATTTCATCCCGCAGGAGCGCATCTCGGATGTAGTGTACTTCGCGCCCTTTGACACCGACTACCCTCTAGGCTTCAACGTGATGGAGGATGTGGGGTACGACAAGCGCCATCTCGTGGTCTCCGGTCTCATGGGCGCACTCAAGCGCATATGGGTCGATGCGTGGAGCGCGCGCATGGAATACATCTTGCAAAATACATTGCTCGCTCTTCTCGAGTACCCAGATTCGACACTGCTCGATGTGAATCGAATGCTCACCAACAAGACATTTCGCAACGCGGTCATCGAGGTGATAACCGACCCCATCGTGAAAGCATTTTGGGTAGAAGAGTTCGCTGCGTTCACCGATACGTACACGCGCGAGGCGACGCCGGCGATTCAAAACAAGATAGGCCAGTTCACCGCGAATCCTCTGATTCGCAACATCGTGGGCCAAGCGAAATCCAGTTTCGACCTGCGTAAAATAATGGATGAAAAGAAAATCTTTATTGTCAACCTCTCCAAAGGGCGGATGGGCGAGACCAACGCATCCCTCCTCGGCTCGATGCTCACCGTCAAGATTTACCTCGCTGCTATGTCGCGTGCCGACGAACCCGCTGCGCGTATGGCGAAGCTTCCGCGATTCTATTTTTATGTGGACGAATTCCAGTCGATGATGAACGAGGCATTTGCCGACATTCTTTCGGAGTCGCGTAAATACAAGCTCGCGCTTACGCTTGCCAACCAATACATCGAACAGATGGAAGAGGAGGTACGCGACGCCGTATTCGGCAACGTCGGTACGCTTATCGTGTTTCGAGTAGGTCCGTTTGATGCGGAAGTCCTTGAGACGGTTTTTGAGCCAACCTTCACGCCGGAGGACTTGGTGAACCTGGGCATTGGGCAGATATACCTTACGCTCATGATAGACGGTGTTGGTTCTGCGCCATTTTCATCAGAGACAATCCCGCCCATAGAGCCACCTCATGTCACATACCGTGATGATGTAATTATGACCTCGCGTCATGCGTACGGCCGTCCGAAAACTACGGTGGAGAAGCATATCCATGAGAAGCAGGCGGAGTTTATCCCGCCACCGCGAGAGAAGAAAGAAAAACGTGATTTTCGACCAAGCGGTCCAAGGTACGAACCCTCTCCTGTGGTTGCTCCTATCGAGAAGCTTCGCGAGACACGGCCTGAGCCTCAGCCTGCCTCTGCCGTGGTGAGACACGAACCTGCGCAGTCGTTTCCGCACAGAAGCGACGCGCCAAGACGAGAGCAAAGAGAAGTTGAGCACCGCGGTTCACTACGTGATGCCATCGAAAAAGCTCGTGCAGAGGGAATCGCGTCTACACCACTGCCGTCGCAACCATCGCGCTCTCCGCTCGATATGATGCGCGAGAAAAAAGCCCAGAAACATGGACAGCAACCACAAGAGCCGCGAGCACAGGAGCATCGCGGAGAGGAGCGCAGAGAGCATCAGTCAAAGCCGCCGCAGCAAGAATCGCGACATGAGCCAGATCCCGCGCACGCAGACATTCCGAAAAAGCCAGAGGGGCGAGAGCGTGATGAGCGCCCACGACACGAACATGTGGGGGAAGTGTCGCACCAAGTCCTCCAGAGAGTCATCAACGGACGTGGCGGCCATGTCCGCGACAACGACGATCTCTAATCCACACCCACGGATTGCCTGAAGCGATTCTGCGCGCCTGTGAGCAATAATGGTGTTCATGAAGCAGGCGATACTCGCCGCAATTATAGTGCTCGGTCCACTTGTGGTACGCGCTGATGTTGCGCAATTTGTGTTTACGACGACAGCTCAGACTGTGGCACCGAGTGTTGCGACTGAGCAAGTGACGCTTGAGGCGCAGGATGCGTCGGGCCAGCCCGTGAGTGGAAGTACACTCTGTATCCGCATCACATCCTCATCAGGAAGCGGGCAATTCTCTACGAACACCTCCTGGAGTGACCCTCTGTCTACACTGACACTCACACTGAGCTCAAATCAATCTCGCAGGAATTTCTACTACCGGGATGCGTCGAGTGGGTCCCACATACTATCAGCTGAGGCCGCGCCCCGACCGGACGGAAGCACGTGTACGCAATGGTCGCCGGATAGCGGCGTGTCGTGGACCGCGAGCCACACGGTGACCGTCTCGGGGAGCACTCAAACGACAGAGCAAAACAATACCGCGACTACGACACCATCAGAGAATCAAACGACGAATACAACACCGATACAAAATACCCCGGTGACTTCGTATGTGGCGCCCCCTGAGCCGACACTTTTTGCCGACGCTGGCTTAGATAGGGTCGTGATAGTGGGAGCACATACAGAATATGTCGCCCGCGCATACAATCGGAAAAAAGAGCCTGTAGGTAACGCGAGTTTTCGATGGAATTTCGGCGATGGCACGACCGCTACTGGCCCATCTGTCTTGCACCATTTCGAATATCCGGGCAAGTACGTGGTTGTCGCCTCTATATCTCAAGATACGGAGTCGGTCTCGGACCGAATTATCGTGACTGCCGAACCTGCGCAGCTCGGTTTCTTTGTCGAGCAAGATGGAAGCGTCAGGATTGATAACAATGCGGGGCGGGACCTCGACCTCTCAGCGTGGATCGTGCGCGCGTTCTTCCGGGAGTTTTTACTGCCCGAGGACTCAATCATCCTTGCTGGTGCATCTATGCGTATTTCGACCAAGACAATCGGATTCTTTGCAGGACCAGAGACTGAGCTCGCATACCCCAATGGCGCCCTTGCACTCAAGAGTAATCAAGCGTCTAAGACGGAGGTTGCGCCACCTCCATCTCCAGCGCCAATGCCCATCGTACGTGCTCAAACGTCGGTCGCATCAAAAAGGACGCGAACGGTCACTGAAGACGCTGAACAGAAAATCGACCCGATATTCGAGCCCGTGGCAACTTCGCAAGTTGCCGCGGCTGCTGCAGTTTCGCTCGGAGGCTACTGGTGGCTGGGCGCGCTCGCGCTCGCGGGGATTACTGGGGCTGGTGCAGTAGTAATGAGACGTATGCGTAGCGGGGAGTGGGATGTGATTGAGGATTCACAATAAGCAGTGTAGTCTACTCAACATGACAGAGCAGAAGACGGTGCTAGTGACAGGCGGCGCGGGACTTATCGGTTCGCACCTCATCGAACTGTTGCTCAAACAAGGATATCGCGTTGTTTCGCTCGACAACTACTTCATCGGTAAAACGGAAAGTCATATCGATGGCGCTGAATACGTGCAGGGTAATACCAAGGATATAGAGCAACTACTCGGGAAAGAAAATCCGGCAATCATCTTTCATCTTGGCGAGTATTCTCGTGTCGAGCAGAGCTTCGACGATATTGCGCTCGTGTGGGAGTCCAACGTGGAAGGGACGTTTCGTGTACTCGAGTACTGGCGCAAGCGGAAGTGCAAGCTCGTGTATGCCGGCTCGAGCACCAAATTCTCCGACGAAGGTGCAGGCAGAAATCAATCGCCCTACGCGTGGATGAAAGCGAGCAATACAGAGCTCGTCACAAACTACGGCGAGTGGTACGGGCTTGAGTATGCCATCGCATACTTTTCCAACAATTATGGCTCGCGAGAGCTTTCAGAAGGTCAGTATGCATCGGTGATGGGACGCTTCAAAACTCAGTATGCGAAGGGAGAGCCGATTACCGTGGTTTCCCCGGGGACGCAACAGCGCCGATTGACGTATGTGGGCGATACAGCGCGCGCTCTTCTCATGATAGGAGAAAAAGGAACGGGAGACGACTATGGAATAGCGAGCCCGGAAGTGTACTCGATTCTCGAGATTGCGAAAATGTTTACCGACAATATCGTGATGATGCCGGAACGTAAGGGAAATCGTATGGACTCGGTAGTCGACACGACGCGTATCGAGAAAGAGTTTGGCTGGAAGCCAGAGATGACAGTGAAAGAATATATCGAGTCACTCAAAAAAGACACAACGTAGTATGGAGAGAAAGAAGACGGCCGTCTTAATATCTGGGCAACATCTTCAGGCTGAGGGGTGGGACGAGGTGATGTGGGGCGACCCGTCCGTTGGTCGCGAAGGCCGAATTGCCAGAGGGCTCATCGAGGCTCTCCGATGGGACGCTGAGATGATTGGATTTGGCACCGGTGCATCAGAGCGTGATGGCAAAAAGGAGGCGGATATCATCTATGAATATGCACAAGAGCACATTAGTACGCTACCGGCCTTTTCTGATTTAGAGGACCCATCGGGTTGGCTTGCTGAACGGGCAGTTATTGACCGTGTGACGCAGAATACTCGTGAAGAAGTGAAGGCTGCAGCCGAGATTGCTATAAGCCGCGGCATAGAGCGTATCGTTCTCGTTTCGAGCCCCACACATATCTTTCGAGCCCATCAGAGTGCGCTCTCCCTTTTCTCATCTGACGAGCGATTCGGCAATCTTGCTCACGAACTCTATGCTGTTTCGTCAGACGTTCCGTATGCAGGTGCGACTGTCGATGACGTCGTCATTATCGAGCCGCCGCATCGAGGTGATTTGCCAAGGATACTTTTTCATACAAATGCGAAGCGCATCTTTCAATTCTTGAAAGATGCGGATGTTGCTCGCGGATTTAATGATGCGTGGGGAATCCTCATCGACGAGTGGAAGAAAAAATTACTATGAAGCGCATACTTATCTTTTCGCTTACGTACCACCCCTTTGTGGGTGGAGCGGAGGTTGCGATAAAAGAAATTACAGACCGCATCGACCAGGCTGAGTACGCCTTTGACATGGTGACGCTGCGATTCGACTCTTCGCTTCCGAAAGTCGAAAAGCGCGGCAATGTGACGATACACCGTGTAGGCCCCTCGGTCGCCGGTGCGAAAGTATCCGACAGGAATCTTCCCCTTACGCTACGTCTGGCCAAGGCACTTTTCCCTTTTACTGCCTGCGCAAAGGCTCTCATGCTTAGTCGAACGAACGCATACGACATGACATGGGCGATGATGGCCAATTCCGCCGGTTTTGGGGCACTCTTTTTCAAATACTTCCGCCCCACAATGCCGTATTTTCTAGAGCTTCAAGATGGTCGGGCATTCGCCGACATGCCGAAGCGTCGCCCTATTTTGCGGCTGATATGGCAGCTTTATGCGCGTGTCTACCTGAAGGCAGACAAAATCAAGGCGATATCGCACTTTATCGAGCGAGAAGTGCGAGGTATGGGGTATGAGAAGGAAGTTGTGGTCATACCCAACGCGGTTGATGTGGCGAAGTTCTCGCGTGAAGTACCTGAAGAGAAGCTGGCGGAAGTGAAAGCGAAGCTCGGGAAGCGAATGGGAGATGTGTTTCTCTTCACGGCTTCCAGACTCGTTCTTTCTCGTGGCGTAGAAGATACCATACGTGCGCTCGCTTTTCTGCCCGCCAACGTCAAGCTGCTTGTCGCGGGCGCCGGGGAGGATAAAGACAAGCTCGAGAAGATTGCGTATGACATCGGTGTTGCGGAGCGAATTCTTTTTGTCGGGCACATCGATCATAGTGAGCTCCCGGTATATTACAAAGTATCGGATATCTTCGTGCGGCCGTCAGTAATCGAAGGATTCGGCAACTCGTTTGTGGAAGCATTTGCGGCAGGCATACCGGTAGTCGCGACACCTGTCGGTGGTATACCAGATTTTCTTACCGACCCCGACAAGGACCCCGATTCCGAACCGACAGGAATCTTTTGTGAAGTCAACAATCCCGAGTCCGTGGCACGCGCAGTGGAAAGATATATGAATGACCCGGCCCTCACTGAGCGGATACGGAGAAATGCAAAAGAGCTTGCGGCGCAGAAATATGATTGGAACATCGTGGCCGAAAGCATGAAAAAACGAGTGTTTGAGTCTTTGACAAATAGTGGATAACGGACTTGGTCATACCTGCTAAATAGTGTTTGATTGTGGTGGAGGAGGGAAGCACCATGTCCCCATTCTTTCTCTTTCCGATCCCCATCGAGCTCGTCCACAAGGAGTTCACGAAGCAGATGATGGCCCAGATGGCCATCGCGCACTCTGTCCTCGCGATGAACACCCACGTGGTGACGCAGCTATCCTGGGTATGCTCGCGACTCATGGTCGCGATGCGGTGACGCCAAGGCGTCACGTTCACTAAGCTACGAACGGGGCCATTCGCGCCCCGTTTCGCTTTGTCTCAACCAGAGATACAATGTCGCGATGAAACGAGTCGCCATCGTAGGAGGTGGGATATTTGGCGCTACGGCGGCTATCTATGCATCGCGCGCCGGTCATGACGCGCATCTTTTTGAGCGCAGCGCAGGACTGTTGCAGGCCGCTTCAGGTATAAATCAGTACAGGTTGCACCGTGGTTATCACTACCCGCGCTCACCTGAGACTGCTCGCTCCGCTGCTGAATCCGAGACCTCTTTTAGGGAGGAGTATGGAGAGGCTGTCGTAGATGGGGGGCGACATCTCTATGGCATCGCGCGCGAGGGTAGCAAGGTTTCTCCTGAGGCATATCGCGCCTTTTGTGACTCTCAAGGTCTTACGTATCGCGAAATCGACGGAGCGGGCATCGTCGACGTTGGGCGCGTCCCCCTATTGATTGAGGCGGTGGAAGCGCGCTATGACCCTGCAGTGCTCCGCGGACTTGTGGAGAAGAAGCTTACGGAGAGTGGAGTCTCGGTACATTTGAATACAGGCGCGACGCCGAGTCTTGCTGATGAGTACGATGCGATCATCATCGCTGCGTATGCTCAGACGAATGCAGTGAGCGGCATGTTTGCAGATTTGCAAGAAAAGTATCAGTTTGAAGTATGCGAAAAACCCGTCGTTAGGATGCCCGAGCGTTTTGCGCGAACGGATCTCGTGATCATGGACGGACCGTTTATGTGTGTCGATCCGCTCGGGGATTCAGGGCTCTTTGTTCTTGGTAATGTTGTCCACGCTATTCATGCAACCAATGTGGGATTTGTGCCAGAGATACCCGAAGAGCTTGAGGCGCACCTTGATCGTGGCATTGTGAAGAATCCGAAGCAGTCTCGATTCAATGCATTCATAGAAGATGGCGCGCAATATATTCCGGCTCTCGGGGAGGCCGAGCACGTTGGGTCGCTCTTTACCGTGCGCACCGTGTTGCCGAACCTCGATTCGACCGACGCTCGCCCGACGCTCGTCACTTTGCTCAACGAGCGTGTCATTAAAATATTCTCTGGCAAAGTGGGGAACTGTGTCGAAGCCGCGCGGAAGGCCGTATCGCTACTTTGAAGAATCAGTTAAGCAGCTCGTGGATGTGAAGGATGTCCGCTCCGAAACGTCCCGCAGTAGTCACCGTACTTCCCTCGGTAATTGATGCGAGATACGCTGCGACTTCGCAGGTGAGCGGTTGGTCCGTCGATTCAAAAATCACGACCCCGTCTCTTTTAAGGGTCTGATCATTCCATTCGTAGACGGTGCCACTTAGCGCACGTACCTCGATGCGGTGCTCCTTTGATTGCGAAATCCGGTCGATACTAGATATAAACGACGCATTGTCATACGCGAGCTCCGTGACGAGCTTGTCGCACGGAGTTTCTCCCGCTTCGCGGCTCACATATGCCCCGTTGCGAGGCTTCCCGAGAAGGTCATAGGCAAGTGAGAGGTGATGCGTGAGGAGGTTCATCTCGATACTCTCTGAAAAGGTGCCGTACTTATTCCACACGCACTCTACGGAGGCGATCGTATCGTTTGCGAGGAGGCGTCGCATTTCTTGATACGCGGGATGGTAGAGAAAGACGTAGCCGGTCGCGAGCGTGCAGCCTTTTGTATCCGCGAGAGCAGCAAGGGCTTCCGCTTCCGCTGCTTTGAGAGCGAGGGGTTTTTCACACATGACATGCTTTCCCGCTTCGAGCATCATGCGCGCGATATCCGCATGCGTATCAATCGGTGTGGCAATCCAGACGGCTTGTATATCAGTGCGCTCGCAAATCTGCGCAGCACTCATCTTTCCGATACCTTGTAGCTCCGTCGCTTCACTGTCCTCTTCGCCCTTGGTGGCATAGGCCGCGAGCTCGCTTTGAGCGGCGAGTTCGCGCGCGACATTCTTGCCCCAGCGACCGGTACCGAAGATTGCTGTTTTGACGCGCTTTCCCGACATGCGTACACTATACGATATACCCGTATGCGCGTCCTCCTTGCCACTGGCATTTTTTATCCTGATGTGGGCGGCCCTGCCACGCACGTGCGAAAGATTGCAGAGCACTTTTCCGGACTCGGATGGGGCGTGACCGTTGTGGCGTTTGGCGAACGACCGAGCGATGAGGTAGTGCCGTATCGCGTCGTTCGTACGAGTCGAAACATGCCGAAGCTTGTGAGCTGGCTTGTATACGCGTTCACCGTAATGCGAGAGGCTGCACGAAGCGACGTGGTGTATGCATTCGACCTCACCACGGCCGGTATGCCCGCAGCCGCCTCTGCGGCCCTGTGGAGGAAACGATTCATCGTGCGCATCGGGGGAGATCCTATTTGGGAAAGAGAAGCAGAGGCGGGGCGGCGCCTCATTCCGATGGACGAGTACTATATGAAAGGTCTCTACATGCAGGACAGACCTCGGCTCTACCGAGTCTTGCGGCGAGTCGTTCGTTCGGCGGATCGCATCGTCGTCTACAATCAGCGTTTCAAAGATTTCTATGTCACGTATTTTGGTGCACATCCGTCGAACGTCACCGTCGTAAAAAATCCTGTTCTGCCGAAAGAAACATCGTCGAGAGAATCAGATACACGGACCTGCATCTTCGCGGGAAGATTTGTCGCGTACAAGAATTTGGAGCGCGTCATCAAAGCAGCGGCGAAGAGTTTTCCGAAGTATCCGAACGCGCGGCTCCTCTTTGTGGGTGATGGTCCTGAGCGCGGGGCGCTCGAGACGCTCGCAGAGCAGCTCGGCGTGCCGCTCACGATACGTCCCAAGACCAATCAGAAATCACTTTTTCAAATGATTAGGGGTTCATCAGTCGCACTCGCGCCGGCCTTGAGCGAATTCAATCCGAATTTTATCTTGGAGTCGCTTTCCCTCGGGAAGCCGGCGCTCATCAGCAAGAATCACGGGTTGTCAGTCGACGTACCCGACATGATGGAGTTTGATCCCATGGATGTGGATTCGCTTGCCGCAGCGTTTGACAGGATTCTTTCGGACGATGGGTATGCGAAAGCCGAGGCAGCGGTCCACTCGTTACCTCTCGATTGGAGGTGGGACGATGTCCTTTCTTCGCAGGAATCTATAGTCCGCAGCATGCTATGACACGCGTACTTTCGATATCGGCGGATCGTTCCAAGATGGGAATACTTGTGCCGGGGAGTGCAGCCTACGCGCGCCAAAAGGCATATGCGGAAAAACTCGGCACACTCGATATCATCGGATTTTCACTGCAGACCGATTCCTTCACAGAAGTACGCGACGGCGCACTTCGTATGTACCCCACGCGCTCCGTCACGAAGTTTTTATACGGTCTGAATGCAATTTTCATGGCGGCCAAGATGCCATGGCCCGATGTCGTATCGGTGCAGGATCCGTTCGAGACGGGGCTCATCGGACTGATCATTTCCCGCTTCGTGCAAAAGCCACTCCATGTGCAAGTGCATACGGACTTTCTCGCGCCCGAATACGCACGTCACTCTCTGCTCAACCGCTTTCGCGTATGGGTGGCAGGAATCGTATTGAAGCGCGCCGCTCGCGTGCGCGTCGTATCTGAGCGCATACGGATATCGATACAAACTCAGTATGGGTTGGATGTACCGGTATCTGTGCTCCCCATCTTTGTGGATATCGAGAACATTCGATCGGCTGGACCCGACCAAACGCTTTCTGCGCGTTTTGAACGGTATTCAAAAAAGATGTTGTATGTAGGACGACTCGAGCCGGAGAAACACCCGTGCCTCGCGCTTCGTGCATTTGCAAAGGCAGCACCACAAGGCGCATGCCTTATCGTCGTGGGATCGGGAAGTGAAGCTGCGTACCTCAGAAAACTCGCTTCAGAATTAGGAGTCACTGACAGGGTCTTTTTTGAAGGGGAGACGAGCTCGGCCCCGTACTATGCGCTCGCCGATCTTGTGCTCGTGACATCGCGATATGAAGGATACGGACTTGTCATCGTGGAGGCGCTTGCCGCCGGGAAACCGGTGCTCTCGACAGACGTCGGAATTGCACGTGAGGCTGGCGCTCTCATGGCTTCGGAGCACGAGTATGCGGATGCTCTGCGCAGATGGTTTGTGGATGGACCTCGAGAAGGCCGGCTTACGGGCTACCCGTATGCAAATTTCGAGGAATATGTTGCAGCATACTGTGCTGACATCGAGGCGTGCATAATGTCCGCGTAACGGCTACAATCCTCGTCATGGCGGACACGCAGCCTCTCGTAGGGTTTATAGGCCAAGGGTTCATCGGGAAGAACTACGCCGATGACTTTGAGCGTCGTGGATACAAGACGGTGCGCTACGCGCTCGAGGAGCCCTATGTGGCAAATAGAGACAAAATAAAAGATTGCGATTTCGTACTCATCGCTGTGCCTACACCGACGACTCCATCGGGCTTCGACTACTCTATAGTGCGCTCGGCAATATCGTTGGTGGGGAAGGGCAAGGTCGCCGTCGTCAAGTCGACTATTGTTCCCGGCACTACAAAAGAGCTTCAAGCGGAATTTCCTGACAGGATAGTTTTTTACTCTCCGGAATTCCTGAGCGAGGCGACTGCGGCACACGATGCCGCATACCCCTTTATGAATATCGTCGGTCTCACGGAAGATGCGCCCCGTCAAAAAGCAGTAGCAGAGAAGCTCCACGCGATCTTACCTGATGCACCATTTTCGCAGACGTGCTCGAGCACCGAGGCCGAGATAATCAAATATTCTCACAACGGAAGCGGCTATACGCAGATAATGTTTTTCAACCTCATGTTCGATCTCGCGAACTATCACGGATGCAACTGGAATATGATACGTCGCGCCATCGAGGCAGACCCACTGGTCAACAATCGATATGCGCGTCCGATTCACAAGAGCGGTCGAGGGGCGGGCGGCCACTGCTTCATCAAGGACGTAGCGGCGCTCCGTGCTGAATATAGCGAAAAGATTGGCAATGAGGCTGGCGTAGCCCTTTTTGAGGCAATGGAGCGGAAAAATATCGAGCTTCTCAAAGGTACGGGCAAAGACCTCGACCTTCTTTCGGGTGTGTATGGTGAGGGCGTACTCAATGTCCCAACGGTCAAAGTGGAGATGCCAACACTGAGCGCGGTTCGCGGCGATGTGCGGGTGCTTATCTGTACTGAAGCGCTCGACAGGAGCGATCCGATGCTCGGATATTTCCACGGATGGGTGAAAGAATTCGCGCGGCACGCGTATCGCGTCCATGTGTTGTGTCTCGGATATGGTGATCGGACGTTGCCACCCAATGTGATGGAGCATACGCTTGGTAAAGAGTCGATGCGAAAGGGTAATAGATTCTTTAAGCGCTTCATATATTCGGCTCGATTCATGCGTCATGCATGGCGGTTGCGCAGTGAATATGACCTTGTGCTCGTGCACCTCAGCTCCGAATTCGCCGTCGTAGGTGGCGTATTTTGGAAAATTCTCGGCAAGCGTCTCGGTTTCTGGCACAACGATGCTGAAGCGTCACTCTTTGCGAGGATGGCCATCGGATTCTCAAACGTGGTTTTCTATTCGAACCCCAATTCCTTTGCGGTTCGGTATCCGCATTCGCGCTTCGTGCCGATGGGTATCGAGTCCGATATGTACACACTCGAACGTTCGGCAGCAAAAGAGTCGCTACTCTTCCTCGGCCGGATCAGTCCGAAAAAGAATCTTGGTGCAATCATCGGTGCATTTGCGAGCGTGCGCGAGAATGTGCAAAATCTCAGTCTCGATATCTACGGCGAGCCGCGTCAGGGAGATGTGGAGTATGCTGCGAAGCTTCGCTCGCAGTATGCACAGCTCGAACGCACGGGAGCGCTCTCGTACAAGGGGAGTATTCTACATGACATGACTCCCGCGGCGTATGCATCTCACGAAATATTCGTGCATGCCGGCTCCGTGCACGGCTCGAAAAAGACTCTCTATGAGGCAATGGCCGCAGGCTGCCTCGTCATCACTTCAGAAGAGGAAGTGAGGGATGTTATTGACCCGCGGCTTTTCCTTGAGGAGTCGACTGAGGAACATATCGCAAAAGCTATTCGCGCAGCCCTCTCGCTCTCAGAGGAGAAGCGTGAACACGCGCGCTCAGTGGCACGTGCGTATGTGCGACGTGAACACGGACTCTCATCGGTTGTTCCTGCGGTACTCGAGATGCTCTCACGCGAGGGCGGCGAGCAATCGCACCATCACGCATGAGTTCGCCTCGGCTTTTGGTGTTTACTCAGACAGTCGATCTCCATGACCCTGTCCTTGGTTTTTTTCACGGTTGGCTGAGTGCCTTTTCGGGTGCATTTCCACACATCCATGTCGTGTGCCTCAAGGAAGGGCATCATGGCCTCCCTGAGAGCATACATGTGCATTCGCTCGGCAAGGAGCGTGGCGTGGGCCGTATGGGCTACATATGGCGATTCTACCGACTCGCGTGGTCTCTGAGGGGCGAGTATGACGCGGTTTTTGTGCACATGAATCCAGAGTATGTTGTGCTCGGGGGCCTCCTCTGGAGGCTTATGGGGAAGCGAGTGTACCTGTGGCGCAATCACTGGTCGAGCGGCCTCCTTACCGATATCGCGGTCACGCTCTCGCACAAGACATTCTGCACGTCAAAGTCTTCATACATTGCGAAGTTTAAAAAGAATGTGCTGATGCCGGTGGGTATAGATACAGATATATTCAAGCCAGTCGATGGCATCATGAGAAAGCCTATGAGCGTCCTCTCTCTTGGTCGTATAGCTCCTTCGAAAAACATCCACGTCATGCTCGAGGCGTTCAAAATCCTCAAAGAGAAAGGTATTGATTTCACCGCCTCTATATACGGCGATGCACTGCCGAAGGATGCAAGCTATCTGTCGGCGCAAAAGAAATATGTGACCGAGAATGGTCTTGAAGACCGGGTGTATTTTTATCCTGGAGTACCGAATCGCGAAACTCCCCAGATATTTTCTGCACACCAAATCTTTCTCAATGCGAGCGCGAGCGGTATGTTCGACAAGACCATGTTCGAAGCGGTTTGTTGCGGTGCCACTACGCTCGCGTGCAGCAAGGACTATGGCGAGTTCGCGGGTCTTACATACACCTTTGATGCGGACGACGTACAGTCGCTCGTAGCACGATTAGAGGAGTATCTCGCAAAGAGCCAAGAATCTATCCAAGGTGAGGCGCTCTCTTTACGTGCTCGCATCGAGGAATCGCACAGCCTTCATGCGCTTCGAAATCGGCTCTTCCAAGAGATGAGCACCTCCTGATATGCGCTTTCTCTACTTTGGCATCTACGATTCCGATTTCTCGCGCAACAGAATCTACATGCGCGCGCTCCGCGACGCAGGTCACGAAATCATCGAATGTAGGGACAATAGTCGAGGGTTGCTGAAGTACATCGGACTGGTGCAACGTCTTCGCACACTGAAAGGTTCGTACGACGTCATTATTGTCGGATATCCCGGGCACATCGTCGTTCCTCTTGCGCGGCTCTTTGGTGCGGCTCCGGTCGTATCCGATCTTCTAGGCTCTCTTTCGGACGCTGCAGAGCATACGTACGATGCCGGATTTTTTGTGCGGAAGTTGTACGCTTGGGTGGACCGGCTTGCAATTGCCTGCTCAGATATCGTTCTCGTTGACAGTGAACTTCAGAAGGAATTTATGCAGAGTCGCTTTGGTAGCGGGAAGAAATATCGTGTTGTGTACACGGGGGCGGATGAAGAGGTATTCGGACCTCGCGGGGAGCGGAATATCACAGACACTGAGCCATTTGTTGTGCTGTTCCGGGGCAGACTAATTCCGCAGTCGGGCATCATGCATATATTGGATACCGCAGAAAGTTTGCAAAACGACAAGCGGTTTGCATTCCGGATCATCGGATATGGTCCGCTGCTTAAGGCTGTGCGTGAGCGTGCCGGCGGATTATCGAATGTAGAGCTTATCTCAGAGCACATTTCTTTTGACGAGATGCGCCGTTTGACGCTTGATGCCGACGTCAGTCTCGGTCAGTTTGGGGACAATGCGCGATCGGACCGCAATATACCACACAAAGCATTTGAATCGATTTCTATGGGTATTCCGTATCTTTCTGCACGGGTGCCCGGAATATCTGAACTACTTGAGGATGAGGTGTCGTGTCTTATGGTGCCTCTCGAGAACGCAGCGGCAATCAAAGCTGCTCTCGAGCGGCTTCAAGACGACCGCCCGCTTGGAAAGCGACTAGCTGAGACGGCGCGCGCGGTGTACGAATCACGTGCTTCGGCCCGCGTTATTTCTTCAGCAATTACCGCCATCTCCACCTCATGCATCGAAGCAAAGAAAAAGCTAACCGCACGAGATTTTCCACGTATGGGGAAGCGTGAGGTGGTTGTCGTACTGGTCTTGCTAGCGGCATTCATTGCCATACGTATGCCCGGGCTCTCTCTCCCGTACCATCAGGATGAGTGGAAGATGGGAGAGATTATGCGCTCGCACATTGTGGGGGGTCTTGCCGCGCACCCACCATTAAGCGAACTGACATATCGATTGACAGCGAATATCGTTGGTGCAGACAATATGCGCGCCGCTCCGCTTCTCTTTGGCGGTATGTCCTTACTGCTCCTATACGCTGTTGTGCGTCGTAGGGCAGGCGAGGTGGCCGCGCTCATCGCCGCAGGGCTCTATACGCTTTCTACCTACAGCGTTTTCTCTTCACTCATGATAGATGTCGATGGCGCCCTCTTGGCCACGGTCCTCCTGCTTGCTGTCTATGCGTATGACAGATTTCTGTCGAGCGAATCTTTTCGCGCGTCTGCGCGCTGGCTTGTGGTCGCCGCTTCTGTCTGCGTCGCGGGACTTCTCACAAAGCTGAGCGCTATTCTCATTGTAGGCGCCCTCCTCTCTGATTACGTGTGGGAAAAGCGCACTCAAATCACACCGCGCATGCTTTGGTACGGATTCCTCGCCGTGACTGGAGCAATATTGCTTTCGGTGCTCGGCATCTTTCTTCTGCGTACAGTGGTGCCAGGGTTCGATTTGCAGGAGATTATCATTCATATTCTTTACTTCGTCGATTTTGCACATCGCGGGTACTTTCAAACAGCCATCCAGGCATTCAAAGCCGTGATGTATCTATCTCCGCTTCTCGTCGTACCCTTGTTACTTCTGAATTCGGCTGTATTCGCGCGGATGCGGATATTTTTCGTGTACCTCGGACTTGCGTTCTTGTTCTTCTTTGTGTTGTTTGATTTCTCGCACGGCGCGCTCGACAAGTACCTCCTTCTCACGGCAGCTCCACTCTCTGGGATTGCTGGTGCAATACTCGCATCCCGCATCTCGGGCCTCACGAAACGGGACGTATACCTCGGGGCTGTGCTCGGGGTGCCGCTTGCCATCCTGCTCTTCGCGCTCAATTTCCTTCCGCACGATGTTGTCCCGCTCTACCCAAAGGGTGCATGGGTCTCAAGGGTCCTCTCCGCTGACTGGCGCATACTCTTTCCCTTTACGGGCGGCAATGGTCCCATTGGAGTGTATCTATCTGTTCTCTTTATCGGTGTGAGCTTTGCCGTATGTGCCGCTCTCGCCGCTCTCGCGCGCTGGGGATCGCATGCGCGTATATATCTGGTCGCTCTCATTCTCGTCGGATGCGCTTATATGGGTGTATTTACTCAAGAGTTCATTTTTGGACGGATCAATGGAAGTGCCCCCAACGTTGTCCGCGAGAGCCTCGCGTTCATTGCCGCATCGCCTTCAATACAAAGCGTCATCACGCATGGAGACACAGGCGCATATGAGCTAATTGGGATAGGGAAATATGCGGGAAGATTTTACGCAGTGCCCGAATATGAGGACGGGCATAAGGAGCGATTTAAAGAACATGATGGCTACTACCTGGTAGTAAATGTGCCACTGCTCAATCCGGATGGTTTCTACGCGAAGTATTTTGCCACATGCGAATCTGTATTTCATGCCATCTCGGGTCGCATTCGGTCCGACGTGTACGACTGTGCGAAACGCGATCCGTACGCTATAAAGTAAGCATATGCATTTTGACAACGAGACATTGCATTACTTTGACAAGCATGCGCATGCGCGGTCCGATTGGAGGCAGCGTAACTCTTTTTACTACAACGATGTGGAATCGTTCCTCGCCTTCCTTGTTCCGCCTGGCGCGACCGTGCTGCACGCCGGTGCCGATTCATCGGCACTTCTGCGTAAGCTGGCGCCTAGGAGTGGTTTGGGTATTCACCCAAGCGCACCGACTATTTCGCAAATTCAGTACACTGATAAATCATTATCCTACGTACAAGGTGAGCTTGGCGAGGTATCAGAGACATTTGAGTTTGTGGTATTTTCGGACATTTTGGGGCACGTACATGACGTCGAGGCGGTGTTGAGGGAAGCCTCTGATTGCATATTCTGGAATGGTCGGATTGTCATAACCCAATACAGTGCTCTGTGGGAGCCGATTCTTGACCTCGCATCAAGAATTGGTCTCCGCATGCCGTCGGCGAAACAGAGCTGGCTCTCTGGTGGAGACCTCGAAAACTTTGCTCGACTCGCTGGCCTCGAAGCCGTACGGCGTGGCACACGCGTGCTCGTGCCCTTCTACATCCCTCTTGTGAGTACGTTTTTTAATAAATATCTCGGAAATATCTTTCCATTTACTCGACTCGGCCTCTATCATTACGTCGTCCTTCGTAAGCAGAATGCTCGCTCATCGATCGAGAAACCGACGCTCTCCATTGTCGTGCCAGCTCGCAATGAAGCGGGGATGATAGATACGATTCTTCGTGACCTCACAGCACTCGACTGCATGACCGAGCTCATTTTCGTCGAAGGACATTCGAACGATAAGACCTATGAGGCGATTGAGCGGGCGGTAACGGGCTACGAGGGTGATAAGAAGATTCTTTATACGAAGCAGACAGGAAAGGGGAAGGGCGATGCGGTTCGGAAGGGATTTGATATGGCTACGAGCGATATCATTACAATCTTCGATGCAGACATGACTGTACCTGCGGCAGATATACCGAAGTTTTACCGCGCAATTGTAGAGAACAGAGGTGATTTCATCAATGGATCACGTCTTGTATATCCACTCGAGAAACAATCAATGCGTTTTTTGAATTTCCTCGGCAACAAATTCTTTAGTCTCGCGTTTAGCTGGTTGCTCGTCACGCGCGTCAAAGACACGCTGTGTGGAACCAAGATGCTCTGGCGTAACGACTATAAAGAGATACAGGCAGGTCGGGCATTTTTCGGCGATTTCGACCCGTTCGGCGACTTTGACCTGCTGTTCGGCGCATCCAAATTAAATCGGAAAATCATTGACCTCCCAGTCCACTACGGCGAACGTACCTACGGGACAACCAATATCCAGAGGTGGAGTCACGGATGGTTGCTTCTCAAGATGGTAGTCTTCGCTATGCGAAAGATAAAATTCATATGACCTTTTCAGAGGAACATTTTGATGCGATTGCGGATGAGTACGACTATTGGAAGAAAAAGAATGCGTATTATCACGAGAATCTAAAGGCGTTATACGGGAGCTATATCCCAAAAGGTGAGCGCGTCTTGGAGATAGGATGCGGTACGGGGGATATTCTTGCGCGACTTGAACCGAGAGAGGGGAGAGGGGTGGATGTGAGCGAAGAGATGGTGGAGATTGCGCGCCGCAAATATGCGGACAAATCAAACCTTCAGTTCGAGCGCGAAGATATATTTGCAAGCACGAGCATGTTCGGATACCCCTACATCTTTCTTGCGGACGTACTCGAGCACGTGGGTGATTTGGGGAGTTTTGTGCGACAACTTGCCGCCCGCACGGATGCCGGTAGTACGGTCGTTATTTCCGTGGCCAACCCACTGTGGGAGCCGGTCTTGATGATTGCCGAGAAGTTGCATATGAAAATGCCCGAAGGACCGCATACACGTGATTCAATACATGAGACCGAACGCATCTTCCGTGAGTCCGGTTTTACTCTCGTCGAGCGGGGCTTTCGGCTCCTTGTCCCTAAAAAGATTCCCGGGGCGGATTGGATAAATGCACGCTTCTACCGCCTACCGTTCCTGCGCCGCCTTGGCTTCGTCGTGTATTGGGTGCTTAAGCGCTAGCGGAAGATTTCGTGTCCCCTTTAGAATCCCGAAATACAAGGTGTCTATAGCTGAAATAGTTCATGACTGCTATGAAGATGCCACTTATGAACTGGGCGACCAGGTAGTGTAGATGCGCATACTGCACGAAGGTATATATGAGCGTAGTATTGATCCCCAGTCCGACGAGGATGACGATGAGGAATAGAGATGCCTGGGATTGTAGTCGGCTTCTCGAGGCATCTTCGAAGGTCCAGAATTTCTGCAGAGTAAAGCTTACGAAAAAAGCCACCATAAATGCGATGACCGATGAGGTTAGGTACCATAGACCAAAGACGTGCGTGAGAAGGAAGAGGATTCCGAGATTGACTGATGTCGCTGCGCCACCGGAGATGACGAAGCGGATGAGTCGCATGAAGAGTGGATGGTTTGTATTGACACGTGCGAGCGCGTTTTGTATGGAGGGCAAGAGATTTGCCATAAAGAAGAATCGTACGCGCGAAGTGTAGCACATGGGGCACCAAAATTGGTCCTAGCCCCTTATTTCGCGCGATGATATAGTGTATCCCTAAACACTCTTACAGCTCGCCATGTCTGATTTTTATAAAGGAAAAAAGGTACTTGTGACTGGCGGCGGCGGCTTCATTGGCAGCCATGTCGTAGACATGCTCGTCGATAGTGGTGCAAAAGTCACGGTGCCGGTGCGTACCAAGGGGAAGACAGAATTCCTAAAAGATGTACTCGATCGCATATCCATCGTCGAAGCGGACCTGCGTGATCGTTCGCGTGTCGATGCGCTCATGCAGGGGCAAGAAGTAGTTCTCAATCTGGCTGCTGCAAAAGGTGGGGGCATAGCACATAGCATGCAGCACCACGGCAGCCTTTTCCGTGACAACATGTCGCCATTCCTTCAAGTGCTTGATTCTGCGAGGGAGGCGGGCGTGGAGCGCTTTCTTGTGGTGAGCTCGGCTTGCGTGTATTCGCGTGACGCGAGCAATCACGCGCTCGAATCGGAAGGATTTCTGGGCGTCCCGGAGGCGGCAAATGCCGGATACGGCTGGTCAAAGAGGATGGAGGAATACCTTGGGCAAGCGTACGCAGAGGAATTCGGTATGAAAATCGCTATTGCCCGCATGTACAACGGATATGGTCCACGAGACGACTTTTTCGCAGAATACAACCACGTCATCCCGGGGCTCATCAAACGGATATTCGAGGGCGAAAATCCTCTCGTCGTATGGGGCACTGGAACGCAAACACGTTCCTTTATCTATGCTACCGACTTCGCCCGCGGTATCCTCGAGGTCTGCGAGAAATATGCGGTAGCGGACCCGCTCAATATTGGAAGCGATGAAGAGATATCGATTGGTGATTTGGCACGATTACTCATAGAGCTTTCCGGTAAGGAAGTGACAGTCGAATTTGATACGACGAAACCGGACGGGCCGATTCGTCGTAGTGCCGATACGAGCAAAGCTTTCGAGAAAATTGGTTTCCGCACCGAAGTGTCTCTGCGCGAAGGTTTGAAGAAAAGCATAGAGTGGTATAGAGAAAACGTGTGATAGGTATGAAAGTGACCCTCATTGGTGCAACTTGGAACGAGTTTGAAGCGGCAAGCGCGGTATTGCCCAAAATTGATCGCACGGTCGTGGACGAGATCATCATTGTCGACGCGGGGTCCACCGATGGTACGGTTGAATTCTGCAAGAGTCAGGGATACACGGTTTTCCAACAGATTGAGCCCGGGTACGGATCGGCCATAAAGGAGGCGGTCGCGAGAGCGAGAGGAGATATCATCATCGAATTCCCGCCCGACGGCAATTCTATGCCCGAGAGAATTCCGGATGTCGTCAGAAAGCTCCAAGAAGGATACGACTTTGTCATTGCGTCGCGCTACAAAGACGGTGCAAAAAGCGAAGATGACGACTTTCTCACCACGATAGGGAATTGGGGGTTCACATTTGTTACCAACATGCTTTTCTGGAGCTCGTACACAGATTCCCTCGTCGGCTTCCGAGGGTACTACAAGAAATCGTACGACAAACTACACATGACAGCGAGAGGGCTCGATTGGTCCATCCAGATGCCCATTCAATTCAGAAAAAAGCGCATGCGCGTCGCAGATATACCAGCCGATGAACCGAAGCGCATCGGCGGCGTCCGTAAAATGAAGCCGTTTAAAACAGGGTGGCGCATCCTCAAGACACTTATCAAGGAGCGGTGTATTGTATAGGCCTATGTATACCAACATATCCCGCTGCCGCATCTGCAGTAATGAAAATCTGGAACAGGTTCTCGACCTCGGAGAGCAGTTTCTCTCCTCCGCGTTCGTAAAGAACAATGAGGATGAAGAGCTCTCAAAGGCTCGTGTCCCGCTCACGCTCTTACTATGCGATGCATGTGGTCTAGTGCAGCTGCGAGAGACGGTGGACAGAGACCTCATGTATCGGAGCTACTTCTATCGTTCCGGCGTGAATCCGATGATGCGCGACGCGCTCGCAGATGTGACGCGCGATATCAAGGCGCACTCGAATCTCAAAGAAGGCGACGCGGTGCTTGATATCGGTTGCAATGACGGGACCATGCTGACGTACTTCCCGATAACGATGCGTCGCATTGGTATGGACCCGGCGCAAAACATCAACAGGCATTCTCTCGATACGTCCATCACGATTATCGAGGACTATTTTTCAGCCGAAAAAGCGAGGGCAGCAAATGATGGAAAACTTTTCAAGGCAGTGTCGTCGGTAGCGATGTTTTATGATCTCGACGATCCCAACACATTTGTGCGTGAAGTGAAATCAATACTTGCGCCGGACGGTACGTGGTGCGTGCAGCTGAGTTACCTTGCGACTACCATACAGACGATGAACTTCTACGATATCTGCCACGAGCACCTGCTCTACTACTCTTTGCGGACGCTCAAATTTCTCATGGAGCAACACGGACTCAAGATCATCGACGCGTCGCTCAACGATGTAAACGGTGGCAGCCTGCGCTTTTTTGCGGTGCATGCCGACGACCCGAGAGATGTTTCTCCGTCGCTGCGCGCTATCGAGGAGGCAGAGGAGCAGCTCGAGCTCTCAAAGAGCGATACGTACAAACGATTCAACGACTCCATTCAACATCTGAAAAGTATCGTCCTCGATTTTATCGAACAGGAGAGAACGAATGGGGGACTCGTCGTGGGGCTCGGTGCATCTACCAAAGGGAATGTGCTGCTCCAATATTTCGGTATCACCAAAGAATCACTGCCGGTGATTAGCGACCGTTACGCCGAAAAGGTAGGTCTGCGAACTCTCGGCACCGATATCCGCGTGGTTTCGGAAGAAGAGGCACGCGATATGCATCCCTCTGCCATGCTGGTCCTTATCTGGTTCTTCAAGGATGAGCTTCTCAAGCGAGAGCGCGACTACCTTGAACGAGGAGGGAAACTACTCTTTCCCATGCCATATCCGCACGTGGTCACCAAAGAGGGGGAGAGACGGCTATAATTGACACTGGGCTATTTTAGAGTTATAATGTAGACAGAGGCAATCGCCTCGCTGATTTCATATTTGGGAGGTGTAGATGACACCAGACAGAGCGACTCTTCTCGGTGAACTGCTCGCTGAGCTTGCCGCGGACCCCAAGGGGTTCATCCCGGACGCTGCCTGGGCGTCGGCTCAAAAGGCCTTCGCCTTGCCGTACATCGAGCTTGCGTTCGTTCGGCGGTCACCTGAGGGGGAGCTGCAGGTCCTGCTCTCTCATCGCACTGATGTCGACTGGAATGGTTGGCATCTGCCAGGTGGACTGTGGCGCACGAAGCAGACGCTTGAAGAAGCGATTGCGGCGCTGTCTCGGCGCGAGATTGGGCTCCTCGAACCGCCGACGATTCTCGCGAAGGGGGAGTGGGAGAAATGGCATGACCACCCCTACGGGTATCCCGTAAGCCACGTCGTGATTCTTCACAACGACAATGTCGTCGAGAGCGATACGGTGCAGTGGTTTACTTCGCCACCGAACGCAATGATCGACGATCATGGGCATCACACGCAGTTCTTCAACAATGTCGTACGGCAGGTGACCAAAGACCGGCTCGTATGACGATAGATGCACCCGCCCCTCCGGCGGGTGCATATTCTTTTTTAAATCTGCTTCGGTCTTCCTGCAAGCTACGTTGTTGGTTTGCGCAGTACCCACCAGTTGGGGAGTGAATGCGCCTGGTCCTTAGTGTATCCTCGACGCTTTAAGAGCAATTCGTCTGCGACCATTTGGATGTGCGGCAGTGCGCGTTGTGCAGGCGTGTATTCTGAGAAGTCGTACATAGAGTGGTAGAAGTACCACTGACTGAGACTGCGCTTCATGTTAGCTTTCAAGAAGTCGAGGGTCCACGGTATATCGTCGAGTAGTAAGTATCCACCAGGCTTGAGGAGGTCGTGTGCGAGCAGCATAGCCGGCATATCGATATAAAACGTATGGTGGCCATCGATATAAATCACGTCGTATTTCTCATCATTCTTGAGCATCTCAAAAAGCGTCCAGGAGTACGTACCTGTCGGGTTTGATAGGAACGTAATGCCCCGGGTATCCGTGCCCTTTATCGTGAGCTCGCGCATGTGACTATCGCACACACTTCTAAAGTCGCAGCCGACATATGACACGCCGTGAGCACGCAAGAGTTCGAAACGATCAAAGCGGGGGAACTCACCGATCCCGACTTCCAGGAACGAACCGCCGCTCATCGATGATATGATTTTTTTTACATGCTCCTCTTTGCTCACTCGTGAATCCTCTGCAGTTTCCTGGCTCTGATGTACGGAACCGGCATTCTTGACCTTGAACGCGTACCATAATGGAGCGAGTGCTATATGCCTCAGTCGCTTGCCGATTCGGACCCAAGCGAGTGCAGTGGCACGACGTATACCCATATTTCGTATTCGGTTGATGATGTTCATGCAGATTACGATTTAGCTTGCCAGAAAAGATACCCGAAACATACGAATGTAATGAATTGGTGAATAACCGTGACCCAGATTGCACCCCAGATGCCGTAAAGTGGCAGCATTACGACAAAGAGGCCAATCTTCAGGATGGGCAGAATAGCTTGAGAAATATACAGCTCCCGTTTTTTCAGATGCGCCGTGAGAGCAGAGCTAAATATAGCGCTGGGTGTAAAAATTAGCGATAGCGCCAGCGCCTGTGTGTAGATGACCGCCCCTACATACGCGGGAAAAAGAATCTTGAATAGAAACGGAGCGGCTATCACGTACGCCAGGGCCGCAAGGAACATAAGCCCTACGAGCATGAACGTTTTGCGTGGGAGCGTTGTACGCAGTTCAGAAAAGTCTCGCTCGCTTATCTTTGGAATCGCGACTCGTATGGGTATATCGGCGAGAAGCTTAAGTTGTGCAATAGGTGTCTGTGCGAACGAGTACATAGCGAGCGGTGCAGCACCCAAGTAGTGAAATACGAGCACTTTATCGATATTTTCTCCGACCTTGCCGAGCACTCCCATGAAGCTCAGGTGCTTTACGAATGGAAGCGTTTCAGGGTCGATCGTCGAGCTCGGTCTGAATTTTCGAATAGTTGCACGATAGAGTACGACGTTCATCAGAATGCCTGTACAAAAATATGAGAGGAGAATGATGATCGGGTTTTCAAAGAAAAACACCGTGATAATGAGTACCGCTGCGGGGATGATATCAGCGATGCTATCGTACACAGCCTGCGTACGAAAGTCTTTTTTTCCGGAAATGAATTGGCTAAAGAGCGAATACGCGGAGAGGATTGGATTCAAAGCAGCAACGAGCAAGAATGATACGCCAAGTACTGCATTGTCTTGTAGAAAATAGTAGGAAGCAACGCCAAGTGATAGTGTCACAGAGATGAAGCTCCAGCGTAGGTAATCGCGGGCTCCCGCTCGCAGCGCCCCTTCGTACCCACGCGCGACAGTCTGTACGACTACCGTGCTCATGCCAGTGAGGGACAGTGCACCGATTATTCCTGCACCAGCGAGCACGAATCGAAAGGTGCCGAATACCTCTGGCGATATCCAATTTGCCATGGCTGTCGCCACTAAGAGGGAAGCGACCATGCCAATGGCTTTCGCGAGGGTCAGCCAAAAGCCGCCGTGCATGACATACAGCATGTCCGTCTTCGTATAGACTTCGCTCCACCGGGCTACGGCACGAAATGTACTCTTGAGCGACCTAAACATTCCGTCCATGCTACAGCGAAAGTTCTCTGCGTGCCAGTAATACCACATAATGATACAATCCGGCACGTATGAATGATGTAGTAGATGTGACCACCTCATCGCCATCGGTAAATTCCATCAGTACGATTTTGCTCCGTCCCTTTTTTGTCGCTTACATCGCCTGCCTCATTGCAATCGCGAGCCTCTCGCTCTACTTTCTGCCGCATATCCTTCAGGGTGATGCAGTTAGCTATGTCGATGCAGCCAAGGCATATGCAGGAAATGTCCATCTTAATATCAGCCTTCCTTCCGGACCTCTGACTCGCGAGACCGTCACTCCGGAGATTGTCGCGGTGCATCGCATGCTTACCTCAACGCTGGGCATAGAGACATTACGACTCTTCGCGTGGATTACGGGTTCGTTTGAGGTGGGGTGGCTTGTCATGGATACTTTCCTGCTTTTTGGCGGCAGCATCGCACTCTACCTGCTCCTTGCGAGATTCTACGAGAGTGACAGCGTGGCATTTATCGGTGGGCTTTTCTACGCCGGCAATTATTCGATGCTTTCGCAGGGGATGGGCTATTTCATGGATATAGGCGGATGGTTCTTCTATCTCCTCGCTCTCCTACTGATCTATCTCTATATAGAATCTTCCAATTACCGGATGCTTGTCATCGCAGCGCTCATCATCGCACTCGGTGGTTTATTTAAGGAAAATGCGTATATGGCGTGTATTCCGATTGCCGCAATAATATTGTTTGAATACTACCGCAGACCGCTCGCCCTTCTCGCGCGGTCGGTGCCCCTCGCTTTAATCGTCACCCTGCCCGCTGTGGTGCAGCATATCTACATGTATCGTGAATATGGATACACGTACTCATATTGGGTAAATCTAAGTCAAGATTTTTACGAATACGACTCCGTCCTCATCGAGTATTTCAAGAGTTTTGGCTCACTTTTGACGTTTCTCGCTCCCATCGCAATGCTCGGGGTGTATGAGTTCGTACGCCGTTTCAATGACCCTGGGCTCACTCACAAGAAGAAAGTCTTCCTCGTATCTGTGCTTGCGTCATCTATTCCGGCCGTATTATGGCCTGCGATTACTCAGCGAGTTCTTTTCCTGGCTGTTCCTGGGCTCATTCTGCTCGCGGGATTGTGCATCAAGCGATTCGAGCGATATTGGTACGCCTTCGTACCGCTTATCATTTTGTATCTGCTCGCGGCTCTCACGATGGATTCCTTTATTCTCAACTACGTAAACCTGCCGATTTAGTATGTCGCGAAAGCCCATCGTGCATCTCGCGTATACAGTCCCGTTCGGTCGAACGCGCGCCAGGCGTGCGCTCGACAAAGCGCTTCGACTGATGCATGTGACTCCGCTACACCGATTTGCACACGATGCGCTCATTCCTTGGCAGCATCCGATACGCGCGCCCCATAGCATCACGCATAATCTTCTCGATGCTATTCGCGTGCGCGGGTACGATGTCCGCCTCTATAGTTTATATGAGCACACGGTCGCAGACATCAAGGAGGGCGATATTTTCATCGGCCAACCAGTACCTCGTGGCGGCTTCGGTGCTCAAAGGTCGCACACGGACGATCCCGATTCCGTGACGTCACGGACCATTCGGGAATTTCCAAGCGTCAGGAACTTCATCATTATGCCGTACGCGCACGATGCGGAGTATTCGCTTTTCGCTAAAGATCTCTTTAAGACAAATGCCGCAGCGGGTGGCGGCGCTATATTTATTGGCGGCGCAATATGGGAGCGCGATTGGAAAGAACGGTCGCCGCTTGCCGATATTGGAGATTTTCGGAAAATACATCTCACAAAGATGGGCATTGATGCGAGAGAGTACAAGTGGGTCAAGACGGGCTTCAACCCGAAGGGGAAAAGAAAATACTTTTATATCGGTCACACGGCTTGGTACAAAAATACGCCGCAGCTTGAGCAGATTGCGAAGGCTATGCCGGAACACTCATTCATCCACATCGGCGGGGGAGAGCTGCGCGGCTGGGAGAATCGTGGCTTTGCATCCCTCACGCCTGCCTTTATGCGGGCACTCGCAGAAGAATGTGATATTTTTGTAAATGTCAGCACTGCAGACCCTCAGGCGACGACGATTGTGGAGCAGATGTGTTTCGGATTCGCCGTCGCATGTACTCCTGAAACTGGCTATGACTATCCAACTCTTGCGACACTACGTACGCACGAAACTGATCACAATGTCCGGGTTCTTTTAGGTTTACAGAATGAAGACGAGGAGGCGCTCCTTGCGCACGCACGTGAACACCGGAGAATTGCCGAAGAGAAACACGGATGGTCCCAATTCACGGACAAAGTTCTAGATTTCGTGGGAATCCATTAAATCCGGTCAGTCTTATTCACCCTGTACCTCCCAATTGGTGATTTTTCGCTTTAATTGTTCGTGAAGGGGAATATTCAGGCGAAAGGTGTCGCTCTCATAATTCTCGCCACCGCGGGGCCCGTTTACAAAGCTCAAAAAGGCACATTTTTCCAGTGCGATGAATTCATGAGCTTCGCCTTTGTCCCAGCGGGTCACATCATTTTGTTTGACCACGAATTTCTCAACCTTCTTACTCCCTTGCTTTCGACTGTAGGCCTGCATGCTGCCGAAAAGCATAAAATCGACTTGTCGGGATTTCTTATGGAAGTGATTTCCTCGGACTGACCCTTTGTTTGAATACACGATAACGCAGTGCTGGTACGGTTCTTTGACAAAAATATCCATTATGGTTCCGCGAGCGTCTTTGAAATCGATCTTTCTCTTTTCTCTTTTCATATGGCTACTCTATAACATGAGGCGTAACGAATCTCAAATGAGGGAATTTTGGAGAAATTTTGCTTTTCAAGAAATCTGCGATATTCCAGGCGAGAATGAGAGCGTGAGTAACTTCTTCGTTTATGGCGTCGTCAGAACGAATCGGAAGGTGCGAGCCAGGAGTATATTTGCCTATTTTCAGAGGGGATGCGTCGGTGGCGAAATCAATCAGTGTGGTGTCTATTCCGCAGTAATTGAGGAGTGTATTTCCTTTGGCAGCTGCACCGATTGCAACGATTTTCCCGCCTCCTGACCGAGCCTCCACCAATTCTTTCAGCAAATGTATCTTGCAGTCCCTGACGCTTGCTGCGAATTTCTTCCACGTATCTACATCGTAGAGTCCCGACTCTTCTTCGAGGGCTATCTGCTTTTCGACGAGTGGACTTTCTTCACCATATCCGACGAAGATTCGAATCGATCCGCTCATGTAGTCATTTTCCTCAAGATGGGTTATGGATAGGCCGAATTTCTTGAAGAAGGGTACCAGAGGCTTCACCGCAATGTACGAGACATGCTCGAGGTATACCACATCGAAATGTTTCTTCTTGATGATCTCTCGGAAGTACGGGAGTTCAATGACAAAACTGCCGCTTTTGTCCAAAATTGAGACCACGGCATTCATGAACTCATCAAGCGGGGAAATGTGGTTGAAGGCATTCGTTATCGTTATTGCTTTTGCACGACCTTTTTCCAAGATCTTTTTTGCAGACGAATCATTGAAAAAATCATTGATGGTCGGAATCCCATTCTTCTCAGCAAGGGCGACGATGTTGGGAGCCGGGTCGACTCCCTGGATTGCTGCTCCAAGATCTCTGAATGCACCGAGGAGCGTGCCGATGTTGCTGCCGATATCTACCACTAGATCACCCTTCTGCACCCCTGCACGCTCACTCACCTCCTTCGCCATGTCTGTGAAGTGTTTTACGGAGATTTTGGAATTACCGGAGTCGTAGCTGTAGTCGTTCTCCTGGTAGCGTACTTCTGCGGGTACGACGAAGCTGTTCATGCCGTGTCCGCACTGTTGACAGAGAAGGACCGAAAGAGGATAGCGTCTCTCCGCTTCTTGAAGCTGGTCTTCTTTGAGAAAGAAATCCGCTAGAGGATGGAATCCAAGGTCGAGCACGCTTTTAAGCTCGTCAGAACCGCACAAAAGACAGCTGGTTACTTTCATAGCGAGATCTTATCATCCATGAAGGGACCATCTTTGAATGCGTATACGAGCGCATCCTCAGTGAATCGCACTTCATGCCAGCCCCTCAAGATGAGCAAACATTGCCCGGGCGTGACATCCATCTTTTCAATAAGGTCTCCTTTTTCGTCAAAAATACTAGCCTCGATCGCACCTGTCATGACTACGAGGGCTTCTTGAGGTTGCTGAGTGGTTTTCACGAGCTTCTTATGGGAGTGCTTAGCGACCACATGGCCTTTCTTGCGGTTCATCAGGAGAAGTTGGATGGTCGCTGCGGGATCCGTGGCAGGGAACGAGCCCTCTTTAATCGACGCAAGATCTACGTGAATTGCATAGACCTCTTCTCCTGATTTAATTTCAGTTGTCATTGGGGTGCGCGAGGTCGTAATCGAGCATTGCCCGGACAATCTCGTGGAACTTCATTTTCGGTTTCCACCCGAGCTTTTCAATCTTCGACGCATCTCCGAGAAGGAGGGGCACTTCGTTAGGGCGTTTGTACTTGTCGTCTATTTTGACGAATTTGTCCGAATCAAGACCCACGTACGAGAATGCTTCTTCGAGGAACTCCCGTATCGTATGAGTTTCTCCGGTCGCGACAACATATACGTCCGGCTTCTCTTGCTGCATTATCAGATATATCGCTTCTACGAACTCGGGAGACCATCCCCAGTCGCGTTTCGCATCAAGGTTGCCCAGTACGAGTGAGTCTTGTAGACCCAGCTTAATCCTCGCGACCGCTTTGCTGATCTTTTTGGTGACGAATGTGCCTCCTCTCCTTGGACTCTCGTGATTGAAGAGAATACCCGTCGTAGCGAACATTCCGTAGCCGTCTCTGTACTGCCTCGTGAGGTGATAAGCCGCTAGTTTCGCGACCCCGTACGGACTCTGGGGCATCATCGGAGTATTCTCATTGTATGGCGCTGGTGCACCCGGGACACCGAACATCTCCGACGACGATGCTTGGTAGAACCTCGTCTTAGGAGATATTTTGCGGAGCGATTCTAGGACATTGAGCACGCCGATCGTATTGGTCTCGAGCGTGTACTGAGGTACTTCAAAAGACACCTTTACGTGTGACATTGCTCCAAGATTATAGAATTCATCAGGCTTCACTTCCGAAATGATGCCGGAGATGGATGGGCTATCGGTAAGATCGGCGTGGTAGGTATGGAAATGCGGATCTGAGTGAAGGTGGTCAATGCGTCCCGATGCAAAGGAAGAAAGTCGGCGCATAAGGCCGTGCACCTCGTATCCTTTTGAGAGCAGGAGCTCAGCTAAATAAGAGCCGTCTTGGCCAGTTACCCCGCTGATAATTGCTTTTTTCATATAGGAACCGCCAATATATCACATATCGGCAAATTTTTAACCCGCCAATAAATTCATTGTGATGTCTGTATTCATCATAGAAAGCTACTTTCTTTGGAGGAATCTCCAAGAAGAAAGCAATACTAGCAGACTGCTATTCTCCGGACAAGCTATCTCTGCTATCATACAAAATCATGCGTTCGGTCGCTGTTGTGGGTTCACAAGGATACGTAGGGAGTGTTATCTATGAACGGCTTCTTCGCTCTTCAGAATACGTTCCAGAAGGGGTTACAAGAGAAAACTACGCACTCAAGAAGGAGAAGGATTTTGACATACTCATCAATTGCGCGATGCCATCTGGGAAGTTCTTGGCCAACAGTAATCCCGAGATTGATTTTAAAGAAACAGTAGAGAAAACAGCGAATCTTTTATATGGATGGAAATTTAAGAAATTCGTCCAAGTAAGCACTATATCAGCGCGCTGTCAGATTGATACTGTGTATGGCCGCCACAAAGCTGCAGCAGAGAAGTTATGTGATTTTGGCGGCAATCTCATTGTCCGCCTCGGGGCACTCTATGGCGCGGAAATGAAAAAAGGCGTGCTTGTTGACATGATGCAAGACAAGAAGGTTTACGCAAACGCAGCAAGCCGCTACTCTTTTATTTCTGTATCCTTTTGCGCAGATTGGGTAGTGTCGAACCTTGATCAGGAGGGCACTGTAGAGATTGGGGGAAAGAACGCGATTGCTTTGAAAGATGTAGCAGAGCATATAGGGGCGAATGTGGAGTTTGAAGGAGCTATTCATCATCTTGATATAGAAAGTACGGAGGAGCTCCCGGAAGCAAGCGACGTCCTGTGTTTCCTTGATACGTTGAAAGAATGACACGGCATTGCTGCTCGTGTTGCTCGGGGCTATTGGAGAGGATTAAGGAATATAGCTCTGAAGTTTTTAAATAATAGACGCACAACTCGTTCTGCTCGAGCTTGTGTTCTTACAAATCTGCGGGAAAGATACCAAAAGAAAAAGCGTTTTGCTGCTTGCAGGCGAATGTAGTTTCTTTTGAGGAATGGATCGCGGGTAATGTAATCAATATCTTTCTCCCTTATAATTCTCTTCTCGACCACTCTTCCTGTCCTGGTTAAAAAGTCGTTGTGGCGTAAGAAGAATAGCCGAGCATTTCTCTGGATTGTTGAGTGTGCCGACATGACGCCAGGAGCCGTTCTTGTTTTCCCCCAGCTGATGTCAGAGCGATAGTTAATCCAAAAAGCCCCAGACTTCATTCCGTGGAGCATCTTTGCCCGCAGTACAACGTCTGCGTCATCGAATTGTCCGGGGGCAAACAGCTCGTCGAGATACCCAATTTTCTTTAGGATGTCAGTTCGAAATGCAATAGGTCCTCGATTGATCATGTTACGAATCGCAAATGTATTTCGCGGGAGAGACAAAAACTCTCGCGCTGCATAATCAGAGTAACGGGGGGTGCCTTCGCTATCTCCTTGTTCTACATTAAGCGCCGTTCTGCTCGAAACGGCAAAGATGTCATCGAAAGCGCGAAGAGGGTACGTAAAGCGCCGTTCCCATCCTTTTTCTTCGATAACGACATCGTCCTGGAGGGTGATGAGATACTCCTCTTGCGCAAGCCGGAATCCGATATTATTGGCTCTGAGCTCGTAGACATTTTCTGCAGTCGTGATGATGAGGTTTTTAAGAAGAGCGGCCTTGGTATCCTTAAGAAACTGTTCGCTGATCCTTTGAGATGCATCAGTGCACCCATCGAAAACCAAAATCAAGTTAAATGGCGTGGTGGTGTTATTCAAGATTCCCGCCAGGACTCTAGGAATAAGTTTCTCTTGATTGTGTATACTGATGACAATATCAAGAGCAGTGAGAGGTTTTAGATTTGTAGACGTCATGCGCTTTTAAACGAATCTTTGAACCATACGTACGTACTCGCTAGTCCTTGCTCTAGCGGAATTGTGTGTTTCCAACCGAGTGCGTGAATCTTGCTCACATCGAGGAGTTTTTGCGGCGTACCGTCGGGTTTTGAAGTGTCCCAAACGATTTCTCCAGAATACCCGACCACTGACCGTACCATATCAGCGAGTTCTTTGATGTTTACATCTTCGCCCGTACCGATATTGATGATAGAGGGGTAGTTGTACGTTTCCATGAGGAAGACACAGGCACCTGCCAGATCGTCTGCGTGCATGAATTCCCGCCTGGCTGAACCGGAGCCCCACACTACGACCTCGGCCGCGCCCTTCCCTTTCGCCTCGTGGAAACGTCGCATCAGTGCGGGAAGGACGTGCGAACGCTCGGGAGAGAAATTGTCGTTCGGGCCATAGAGATTCGTCGGCATGACGCTGATGAAATTCGAGCCGTACTGTCGGCGATATGCCTGACACATCTCGATGCCAGCGATTTTCGCTATGGCGTATGCGCTGTTCGTCTCCTCAAGCGGTCCCGACATCAAGTACTCCTCTTTGATAGGCTGCGGCGCCATCTTTGGATAGATGCATGAGCTTCCTAGGAAGAGAAGTTTCTTTACGCCAGAGAGATGCGCCTGATGCAGAACATTGGTCTGAACGATGATATTTTCACGGAAGAAATCCGCTGGGTACGTATTGTTGGCGAGAATGCCGCCAACACGAGCAGCTGCGAGAAAGACATACTCGGGTTTCTCGGTCTCGAAAAAGGCTCGAACCGCTTCCGAATCCATAAGCTCGAGCTCATCGTGCGTGCGCGAGACTATGTTTTTGTAGCCATGCTTTTGCAATTCGCGCATGATCGCGGAGCCCGCGAGACCGCGATGGCCGGCGACATATATCTTCGCGTCTCTATCCATATGGGCATTAGAGGACCTTTTTCAGACCCTCGATTCGAGTTCTTACGTTCGGATGAATCGAGTCATCATCAAGGTCGAACCATTTCGTTTTGCTGTGTTGCTCATCGAGCACGATCGATGCGCTGTCGATGACACAATAGAAGTATATATCCACCGCATGATAGTTCACGCCCTCAAAGATTGATGTTTCGTTTATTTCGTTTATCGCGCCCACATAGGTGAGTGCGGACGGATCGACTGAGATCCCGATCTCTTCTTTGGTGATACGTATTGCCGCCTGTATGAAATCTTCGTTTTTGTACATACGACTTCCGAAGCTATAGTATTCACCCTTGTATGGTTCATTTTCACGAAGTCCGAGCAGGATGTGCTTCTTTTGAGCGTCCAGAAACAAAATATCAACAGTGACGATGGGGGAGTCTTCCATTCCCTGTCGGTACCGATCTGTGGGGAGTTTCCCGCCGATGGGTAGGTTGCTCATGCGGGCTCGTTCTCCAGCGCACCAAGATCTGCTTCCACCATCAGTTTGATGAGCTCTTTGAATGTCACTTTCGGCTCCCAGCCAAGCTCTTTCTTCGCTTTCGACGCATCGCCAAGCAGCAGGTCGACCTCTGCGGGTCGGTAATAGTGTGGGTCGATCTCTACGAGTACTTTTCCGGTCTTTTTGTCTACGCCTCGTTCTTTCGCGCCTTTTCCCTTCCATATGATATCGAAACCAAGAATACGCCCTGCTTCCTCCACGAGTTCGCGTACGGAATGCATCTCGCCCGTCGCGAGGACGTAATCGTCGGGCTTGTCCTGCTGGAGCATGAGCCACATACCTTCGACATACTCTTTTGCATACCCCCAGTCGCGCTTCGCATCGAGATTTCCGAGATAGAGCTTCTCTTGCTTGCCGAGCTTAATCCGCGCCATGCCGGCCGTCACCTTGCGCGTGACAAAGGTCTCACCGCGGCGTGGGGATTCATGGTTGAAAAGGATGCCGTTGACGGCAAACAACCCGTAGCTCTCGCGGTAGTTTTTTGCTATCCAAAATCCGAAGACTTTGGCGCACCCATAGGGCGAGCGGGGGTGGAACGGTGTTTTCTCGCTTTGCGGCGTCTCGGCGACTTTTCCAAACATTTCCGATGACGAGGCTTGGTAGAAACGTGTCTTTATACCTGTCTCTCGTATCGCGTCGAGCATACGCAACGTGCCGAGCGCATCCACATCCGCCGTGTATTCGGGAATATCGAAGCTCACGCGGACGTGGCTCTGCGCGCCAAGATGATAAATCTCATCGGGACGGACCTTTTCGAGGATGCGGTTCAGACTGCTCGTGTCAGAGAGGTCACCATAATGCAGTCGTAGCCGGACGTTCTTTTCGTGCGGGTCCTGCAAAATGTGTTCTATACGGCCCGTGTTAAAGCTGCTCGAACGCCGGATGATGCCGTGTACCTCGTATCCCTTTTCAAGCAAGAGTTCGGCGAGGTATGAGCCGTCTTGGCCTGTAATGCCGGTAATGAGCGCTTTTTTCATAGGGTCTTTTTTGTGCATGGTATCCCCGCACACCCTCTTTCGCAAGGAAACTGTTGCAACAGAGAGGTCTCGCGTGCATACTGCACCCCATGAAAAAGGGTGCGGCGAAGAAAAGCGCAAACAACGGCCCGCGATGGGTTGCAGTTTCCGGTGGTTTCGACCCCATCCACATTGGACATGTTCGGATGTTCAGAGATGCAAGAAAATATGGCGACAGGCTTGTCGTGATAGTCAACAACGACAACTGGCTCGTGAATAAGAAAGGATATGCGTTTATGCCGGAGACTGAACGCAAAGAGCTCATCGAGTCGCTCCCTTTTGTAGACAAAGTCGTTCTCACCGACCACAAGCGGGGAGAGAGTGACACGAGTGTCATCCGTGCGCTTCGCGCGGTAAAGCCTCACATCTTCGCCAACGGCGGGGATAGAAAGAAACTTTCGGATATCCCCGAGGCGGCAGTGTGCCAAGAGCTCGGTATCGACATGGTCTTCAATATAGGTGCAGGCGGGAAAATACAATCCTCTTCGTGGATGATTCAGAATGCGAGCAGGCCTGTAAAGCGCAGCGTACGTCCGTGGGGGGAATACTACGGTTGGGACCAGGGCGGTGGCTGGAATCTCAAGACTATATATATAAAGCCGAAGAGCCGCCTGAGTCTGCAGTATCATCATTTCCGTACGGAGTGTTGGCTGCTCGTAGAGGGCGATGCGGTCGCTACGGTACACGATACGAAAGGTAAGGTGTCTAAGATTGCCCTCAAAAAAGGTGTCACGCAGTGTATAGGGAAGAAACAAGTGCACCGGCTCGAATCAAAGAGGGGCGGTGTCGTCGTCGAGGTTGCATATGGTCGCTTCGATGAAGACGACATTGTTCGGCTGGAAGACGACCACGGCCGCCCCACAAAGCGGGTGCGCTCATGATAGAATGCCGACCATGACCGCACTCGAGAAGACGCTCAGATGGATTGCACTTGGCGGTATCTTTGCCCTCCCTTTTGTAGCCCTCATTGTCTCGTCATCCCTCTTTTTTCCCTACATAACCGGTAAGAACTTTGCGTTTCGCATACTGGTAGAAATAACCACTGCGGCCTGGCTTGCTCTTGCAATCGTGAACCCAGCGTATCGACCGCGCCGCTCTCTCGTCCTTGGCGCCCTCGCACTCTTTGTATTCATCATAGGCCTCGCGGATATTTTTGGTGCGTACGCATTCAAGAGCCTTTGGAGCAACTATGAGCGCATGGACGGGTGGGTGACTATCGCACATCTCCTTGCATATACGATTGCCGCGTCGGCGATGTTGAATACGGAAAAACTATGGCGATGGCTGTTTTGGACGTCGCTCGGCGTGTCAGCCTACCTCTCTCTCTATGGCCTGTTGCAGGTTACGGGCAAAGTTGCGCTCGGTCTCGGCGGCGTTACGGGACTTAGTGGCCGAATCGACGGTACGTTTGGCAACCCAATTTACTTTGCCGTGTACATGCTCTTCCACGTCTTTATTGCTGCCATGCTGCTGGGGCAGCAGTGGGTGGAGAAAGGGCCAGGGAAGCGACTCTATATATCCGTAGCATATGGCTCCGTCATTGTGCTCGATACGGCCGCCCTCCTTCTCACAGGTACCCGCGGAACGATGCTCGGGCTCATAGGAGGTACTTTGTTGACGGCATTCCTCATGCTGATTCTGGCTCGAAATTCACGCAACGTGTGGCGTGCCTCCGCTGCGGTCGTAGTAGGTATCGTAGCACTGACAGGTATTTTCATGCTGGTCAAAGACCAGGCCTGGGTGCAGCGTATCGGATTCTTGCAGCGTCTCGCGAGCATTTCGCTTTCGGACCAAACAACCGAGTCTCGCTTTGTGAACTGGTCTATGGCGTGGGAAGGGGTAAAGGAGCGACCTTTACTCGGATGGGGACAGGAGAACTATGCACTCGTCTTCGACAAGTACTACGACCCACGCATGTACAAACAGGAGCCGTGGTTTGACCGTGTGCACAACATTGTCTTCGACTGGCTCGTGGCTGGGGGTTTTATGGGACTCTTCTCATACCTCGCAATCTTTGGAGCGGTGCTCTGGGTTCTTTGGCGACCGACCGTCGAGGAAGGAAGTACTGAGGCTAGCAAGCCGTACGTGCGATCGGGCGGTTTTACGATTGCAGAGCGAAGCATCCTCACTGGTCTTCTTGCCGGGTACTTCGTCCACAATTTCTTTGTGTTCGACAACGTGACGAGCTACATCCTTTTTGGCACCATACTTGCGTTTATTGCACACAGATCGTCCAAGGCGTCAGGCGCGCCCGCTATTCCAGCTTCGCGCCCCCTATCACAGAATGTCCTCCCCTATGTTGCGGTACTCTGCGCGATAGCACTGCTCTTCGCGGCATGGTCGGTGAATCAGAAGGCGCTTGCAGCGAATCGGCTCTTGCTCAGTGCACTCAATCCACAGAGCGATGCTTTGATGAAGCTTGACGCTCTTCAAAAGTCTATAGAACTCGGGACGTATGGCATGCAGGAGGCGAGAGAACAGCTCTCACAGATGGCAGCCACGGCGAGTGGCTCTTCTGGTGTGTCCGACGATGTGAAGAAAAAGTACTTCGAGACTGCTATCAGCGAGATGCAGATGCAGGCGGCGGCGTCGCCGCTCGATGCGAGATTCCCGCTTTTCATCGGCGTTGTGTACTCAGCTTTTGGGCAGTATGACAATGCGAAAGTCGCCTATGAAAAAGCGCTTGAGTTGTCGCCGAAAAAACAGTCGATCATGTATTTGCTCGGTGAGAATGCGGGCGTGAGGGGCGATAGCACCACTGCGCTTTCGTACTACAAGCGAGCGTATGAACTCGAGACATCCAACCGCGAGGCCGCGATGCAATATGCCGCTGCTCTTATTCGCTTGGGCCAATCAACAGCGGCGGAAGCGCTCATCGCTCCGTATATAGAGAGTGGAAACGCTGCGGACCCACGTATCCTCGCTGCGTATCGCGCGAATAATCAAATATCTAGAGCGATTCCAATATGGGAAGCAGGAGTTCGCGCCAATCCCGAAGATGTGCAGGGATACTTCACCTTGGCTGCAATCCACTATCTCTCAGGCAACTCGGCGAAAGCGATTGCGATACTCGAAGATGTAAAGCGCAAATTACCCGGCGTCGCGGTACAAGCCGATCCAGTGATTGAACAAATACGAGCGGGCACTGCGGTCGTCCAATAATTGCGTTGGTAAAAAGGGTGCGTTACAATACGCTCGTGAGTGCCACAAAGTGTGGCTCTTAGATTGAAAGTCGTGCAAGTACTCGCCGCAAGGCGGGTATTGCATTTGGACCAGCTGACTATACGCCATCTGCGTTGTTGCGGGCGCCCGAACGCAATTCTCACCGTACGGCTTGTACGGCTCGAACCGCATTCTGCCCGCGCCTAGCACCTGGCGCATCTCAGCGGACCCAATCCATGCGTTGTCATTGTCGCCGTCAGTGGTACTCTTTGAGTAGCACTAAAGGGCGTATTGCGGAGGGCGGCGGCACTCACATAAGACTTTCACTTTTTTGGAGCTCGCACCCGTCCTCCGCCATGCGCCTTTGGTGCCCCATTTAGGGGCACTTTTGCGTAGGCGGGTGCGAGCTCCAAAAAAACGAAGGGGGTCGGGGAAACTGTAGTTTCCCCGTGTAGGAATGTCTTGAAAACCGAGAGGTTTTCAAAGCAAAGCTTTTTGCGTGCTCGCACCCGTCCTCCGCAATGCGCCTTTGGTAATGCAAAAGGTTGCTCCGGACGGGTGCGAGTCAGCTCGCCCTATGGCTTTGTTCGCCCGCCTGCTGGCGGACTCACATGCGCATTTCGCTTCGCGAACCGGATGAAAAGCGGTCAACCACTTTTCATTCCTCCGCCATGCGCCTTTGGCACCCTTAATGGGTGCTTTTACATTTCGGTGTGCGGGCGACAAAAAAGAATGTACTGATGTATTCACGAGCTATTTGGAGCGTCACGCTGTATTAAGAAACTTGAGAGAGACTCTTAAGTGAAAACTCGCTCACATAATATTTCTCAACTCTTTTTTCTCGTTTAAAAAATAAAAAAGTTATCCACATTATTTAAACGAAAAACAATTTATTGCGAGCGTGAGTGTAATAATAAATTAAACGCTGTAGCGTTTCGCGCGCGAAGCGAAGGTCGAGTTTAATACTCACAATCATTTATAACCACCATGGCAAAGGCAAAAAAGAAGAAGGCCACAAAGAAGAAGACGGCCAAGAAGGCAAAGAAACACCGATAGTATCGGTGTCTAGAAAAGACCTCCGCAAGGAGGTCTTTTCGTTTTCTTTCGCTACCGAAGCGTAGCTTCGGCATCGCTTGTTGAGAGAAAACGAAAAGACGGCCGGAGACGGGGCCCCACCTAAATGGGGAGGCGAGGCGGGGCCTGCGCGCGTTCGCAAGTGCGAACGACGTGTGGGCCTTTTCTTTTGATGCCTGAAATATCGCTAGTTCGCGTCAATGGAATCAAAGAGACGCGGGTGGTAGGATACGTGGATGTCATTTTGGAAAGGATTATTCGGCGACGCGAACGTTGCGGCGCTCAAAAAGGCGCGGCCTATTGTCGCGGCAGTCAATGCTCTAGAGCCCGATTTCAAGGTTCTCTCCGACGAGGATCTGAGGGCCAAGACCAGTGAGTTTAAAGGGCGGCTTGCAGGAGGCGAGACGCTCGAAGACCTAGCGCCGGAGGCTTTTGCGGCTGTTCGCGAAGCCTCGCGCCGCACCCTCGGACAGCGCCATTTCGACGTGCAGCTCATCGGCGGCATGATATTGCACAACGGCGACATCGCCGAGATGCGCACCGGTGAAGGTAAGACACTCGTCGCCACGCTTCCGGCGTATCTCAATGCGCTCAGCGGCAAAGGTGTACACGTGGTTACCGTCAACGATTACCTCTCGCGTCGTGATGCGTCGTGGATGGGGCAGATATACCATGCGCTCGGCCTTACGGTGGGAGTGCTCAACCACGAGTCCTCGTTTATCTATGACCCGTCGCATGTACCGGAGGAGCTCAAGCAAGAAGAGGAGGATCTGCAGGACAAAGAGGGAGGTTTCAAGGTCATGCACGACTTCCTGAAGCCTTGTACGCGCAAAGAAGCGTATGCGGCCGATATTACCTACGGGACGAACAACGAATACGGATTTGACTATCTGCGCGATAATCTCGAGTACGAGAGTGCCAACCTTCGTCAGAGATTGCCACAAGACGGTGGCTACAATTTTGCCATTGTCGATGAAATTGACTCGATTCTTATCGACGAGGCGCGCACCCCGCTCATTATTTCTGCTCCGGTAGCTGATGCTGAGGCTCTGTACGGGCGCTTTGCGACTATCGCCCGTACGATGGTCAGAGAAGAGGACTTTACTGTGGACGAGAAGCACAAACAGATCATAATGACCGATGCTGGCATAGAAAAGGCCCAAGACGCGCTCGGCATAGACAATATATACACAGATGCCGGCATTAAGATGGTGCACCACCTTGAGACTGCAGTGCGGGCGAAGGCGATTTTCGAGCGTGACAAGGATTATGTAGTCAAAGATGGTGCCGTCGTCATTGTCGACGAATTCACGGGCCGGCTTCAGCCAGGTCGCAGATGGTCAGAGGGGCTTCATCAGGCGATCGAGGCAAAGGAAGATGTCGCCGTTCAGCAGGAATCGAGGACCTTCGCGTCCATCACATTCCAAAACTATTTCAGGCTCTACGGCAAGCTTGCGGGCATGACGGGTACAGCAGCCACTTCCTCCGAGGAGTTCTACAAAGTGTATGGCCTCAACACTGTGAGTGTGCCTACCAACAACCCCGCACAGAGATCTGACCTCGACGACCTTATTCTCCAGACCGAGAACGGAAAGATGCGTGCCATCGCAAAGCGGGTACGGGATTTGCATGAAAAAGGACAGCCAGTCCTTATCGGTACGGTTTCAGTCGAGAAGAACGAACTTCTTGGAGCGTATTTTAAGCAGGAAGGTATCCCGCACGAAGTACTCAATGCGAAGAACCATGAGCGAGAGGGCGAGATAATCGCGCAGGCGGGTCGTAAAGGCGCTGTCACTATAGCGACGAACATGGCTGGTCGCGGAGTCGATATCAAGCTCGGTGGTAACCCGGGCACACCTGAGGAGTACGAAGACGTGAAATCTCTCGGTGGTCTTTTTGTGCTCGGCACAGAGAGGCACGAAGCTCGTCGTATCGACAACCAATTGCGTGGTCGCTCTGGCCGCCAAGGTGATCCTGGTGCGACGCAGTTTTACGTTTCCCTCGAAGACTCCCTCATGCGCGTGTTTGCCTCTGATGTCATCAAGAGGGTAATGGGGACGTTTAACATTCCCGAAGATGAGCCGATCTACAATTCGATGATTACGCGTGCGCTCGAAAAAGCACAGACCCGAATCGAGGAGATAAATTTCGATGCACGAAAACATGTTCTCTCGTACGACGATGTACTCAACATCCAGCGCCAGAGTATTTACGCGCGCCGTCGAGCACTGCTCACAGGGGGTGAGGAAGCGGTGGAAAGTGAACTCGAGAGACTTGCCGCCGCGGACGAATCATTTACCGCAGATATTGCCAAGAAAAAAGAGCAGCTTGGAAACGTGTTCATTCCAACTGTTCGTAGAATATTGCTACAGGGTATCGACTTCCTCTGGGTTGAGCATCTCGAGGCGATGGAGTACCTTCGTTCAAGTGTGAATCTGCGCGCATATGGTCAGCGTGACCCGCTCGTCGAGTATAAGAAAGAAGGACTGAAATTATTCCAAACGATGGAGGAGACGTACGCTACTCACGTTCGTTCTCTTATACCAAATATTGTGAGTACTCCCGGCGCGCAAACATCTTCGCCTCAGCAGCGCTCAGTAACCAAAGCAGTCGCGTCGATCACGGCGACGTCCGACACTCCGTTAAAGAAAGAATATGGTCGCAATGATAAAGTCGTCATATCGAATGGCACCGATACGAAAGAAATGAAATACAAAAAAGCGGAGCAGCTACTTTCGGAGGGCTGGCGCATCGTTGGGTAGGTTCAAATTTGCCCACATACGAGCTCTTTACAGAGCTCACAAATTGTCGTGTATATTATTGCGGCGTCATGAGCGTTGTAGCCCGCGAGTTAGCACAATAGCAGCCCATCGCGTCTGAGGAAGCTGCGCATTCGATTGGCATGCCGAAAAGTAAACGACATTGTATGACCATATGCTGAGCGCAAACATACAAGCCCGAGAAATGATCGACGCATTTGCAGTAATCTCGGCTGCCGAGATGGCTTTGTATAGCGACGCATCTCGGCGAGCTCGCTTCGCCGAGTATTAACACAAGATCACGATATCTAAGAGGGGCTGACGGCAGGACGCATCGCGTCACATAATCAGGCATCATGCAGATGAGGCACGATATGCGAGATGCGCAGACCGATGCCGCTCCGTATGCTCGCGTGTGCGTGACCACTCGCGTGCTGACCTTTGTTGTGCACGTATACAGGCGTATGCCGCTCTGCTAGGATTTGCGCATCTATGGCTGTCTATGAGCCCACTATTGGCCTCGAAATACATGCTGAGCTTCGTACACAGACGAAGATGTTTTGTAGCTCCAAGAACGATCCTGATGAGACCAAACCCAATGTAAACATTTGCCCGGTGTGCCTTGCGCATCCCGGGACGCTGCCGGTAATCAATGAGGAGGCGGTTCGCCATGTGTTGCGCGTCGGCACTGCGATCGGCTCTACGCTCGCGGACTATACGGAGTTTGACCGGAAGAATTATTTTTACCCAGATTTGCCGAAGGGGTATCAGCTGAGCCAGTTTGAGTTTCCGCTCGTTGCAGGCGGAGAGCTTGCCGGTGTCCAGATAACGCGCATACATCTCGAGGAGGATACAGCGAGCTCAATGCACGACGAGGTGACTGGTGAGACTACGATAGATTACAACCGTGCCGGGGTACCTCTCATGGAGCTCGTTACCGAGCCGGTTATTAAGAGCGCGGAACAGGCGGGAGAGTTCGCCCGCGAGCTCCAACTTCTCTTGCGCTTGCTGGGAGTGAGTGAAGCGAATATGGAAAAGGGGGAGATGCGTGTAGAAGCAAACGTGTCTGTGGCAAAGCCCGGGGAGCGCTCAGTGGCGTATGTCGAACTCAAGAATATAAACTCGTTCAATACCATGGAGCGAGCAGTCCGCTATGAGATACAGAGACAGACTGAAGCTCTTGAGCGCGGTGAGGTGATAGTGAAAGAGACACGCGGATGGGATGATGCAAAACAGTCGACATTTGCTCAGAGGATCAAGGAGGGAGGGGCAGATTACCGTTATTTTCCAGACCCCGATTTGCCCAGCCTACGTCTCAGTGAGATTGGGGGTATGAGCGCGGCGCATATACGCGCTACGCTACCTGAGCTTCCTCAGGAGCGTCGAGCGCGGTATATAGCTATGGGCGTCAAGCCAGAAGATGCCGATGCTTTTTTGAAAGATGAGCGGTTCGGCGCATTTTACGACAAAGTGTGCACGGGCGAGTACTCCAGGCATGCGATTCTTGCGAGCAACTATATCGCCAACGATCTGGTAAAAATCGTCCGAGACATCGAGAGTCGAGATTCAGTGCATAGCGCTGAAATGCCTATTTCGGCCGATAACTTCAGGATACTCATAGAAATGCTCGCGACTCAGAAAGTGTCTTCTCGCGCGGCTAAGGATGTTCTACGAATGAGTATCGCTGAGGGAAAATCGCCGGTAGAAGTTGCGCAGGAGCACGACCTTTTGATAAAGAGCGATGCAGCAGCATTGCAGGGTGTAGTTGACGTTGTCTTGAGCCGCAATGCGAGCGTAGCTGGTGAGTACAGGGCAGGGAAGTCATCTGCACTGGAGTATCTCTTGGGACAGTGCATGAAGGAGCTCCGTGGCGCCGGCGACCCGCTCGTACTGAGAGATCTACTGAAACAAGCACTGATGTAGGTTTGCGTGATTCAGCACTTATCCACCGAAGTCTCGGCAATCCGAGTCGCCGAGATGTGGCTCAAGATATACTTATCTCATGTCTGATGAGATTGTTCTCGGCAACAAAACATACGTGTCTTCAAAACGCGCGGCGAAAGCATGCGGGTATGCGCAGGATTATGTAGGCCAGCTTGCGCGCGCCGGCCTAATCGATGCGCAGCGTATAGGAGGTCTCTGGTACGTCTCTATGGACTCTTTAGAGGGTTATAAGCGCAATGCCGAGGGCTATGCACCGAAGCTCCCTGAGACAATCCAGGCACCAAGAGAGCTCGATACAATCGTGTCATTCGACGGGAAAGATTACGTCTCTGCTGCAAGAGCCGCAAAGCTGACCGGTTACAATCCCGACTACGTGGGCCAACTGGCGCGCGGTGGCAAGATTCTTTCGCGACAGGTCGGGAATCGCTGGTACGTAGAAAGAGAGGGCTTGTTGGCCCATAAAACACAAAAGGATTCACTTCTCGCTGTGGTCCAGGCTGAGTCTGTCGGCTTGCAGCGGCCTTTAGAAACGACAACCGCGGTACACCAGCAGATTGCGCAGGCTCATGAGCCTTATCTAACGTATATACGTGAAGACCAGCACTTAATGCCGGTACTTCACTCTAAACCAGAGCAGCCGGTGTCTTCCGCCTCTGTGGAGGGTGTCGCTTCTGAATCGCACTCGGTGCCCATACGCGTTGTTCGTCGCATGAGCCCATCAACACCTGTCAGGAGCATGGGTAAGCAGACATCACGAAGAATGCGCACATCCGCAATGACTATAAATAAAGCCGTAAAAGCTGTGGCCGCTCTGACCGTCGTCATCGTCGTGTCGTACGGTTTCGTTTCAATTAAGTCCGAGTCGATCTATGCATTTTTTCGCCCAGATTCTTCTTCTTCGGAAGCACCTAAGAACGATTCTATGGTAGCAGGTGCTTCCATTGCCTTTGAGAGAGTGGGCGACATGATTGAAAATCTCGTCTCTCCTGAGATACGGTATTCCCGAAACAGGTAGGTAGATTTTGTGAGACAAAAGGCGCTCGAGTGAGCGCCTTTTCTTCATGTTGGGAATCACACATCAAATTTGCTGCTGTAAGCCCGCATGATGGCGACCCGTACTCGCGAGAAATGGCTATGTTGTGTACCTCGTTTAGACGAGTCGGTGCTGTAATTCCTAATCAAATCTCAAAGATACAACGTACGGCCAGCGAGGATGGGCTATTTTAGATGTAGAGAGAGCTCATGTTGTCGTTTTCGCTAAAATATTTCCGCACAGCCAAATATTTTTACGTATTGGACGAAGAAATGTCCGATAAATATTTTGTTCAATGTTGTCCACACGAATGAACGTCCGTTATACGTCCGATAGCCGAAAAGACTAGTAAAATACTAGATAAATCGCATGCCCGACCACATGAAAAGATACTCATGAGTGACGAAATTTTTTTTGATGGACAACGATTCATTTCGGCAGCTGAAGCTTCTTCAGCAGCTGACCTTTCTCGCGACTATGTCGCACGTTTGTGCCGCGACGGAAAAGTGAAGGGGCGACGTATCGGCAAAAACTGGTACGTCCATGAGGATTCTCTCAAGCATTTTCTGGTCGAACAAAGTCACGCAAAAGAGGTCCGAAGAGGGCAGCTCTCAAACGAGCGCACAAAGGAGTATTTGTTGGCACACAGAGTATCGTCGCCAACATCGTCTGATTTGCAGCAAGTGTTTCCAGAGAATCGTGCAGAGGAGTCGACCGAAAATCTCATTCCAATACGGCGCATTGTCGAGAGTGACGTGAGAGAGGCGCGTGCGACAAAAAGTCTTGCGTCTCACGCGATGCATGTGCAGCGCGCGTTACAAACAAAGGCTCTCGCGAGAGGCGAGGGTGCGGTGCGCTTCGCGCCCTCAATGCTTGCTACACCGTCGGGCGTACACGAAGCTGTCGTGCGGACACTCGGGCATGGAAGCATACATGTACCAGTGCACACACTTACGCCGTTTGCGGAGTTTTTCCAAAAGTTTGTCGCGATGCTCGTCGCGTTTTCCATGACGTTTGGTACGTATGCGCTTGTCGATCCATCATATGCGCGGTTTGCCATAGATTCTATTCAAGGCAGCGCCACCTCTGTCTCGGATGTGTATGTGCGCGTCACGGGAGGAGGAGCCGGCGCGCTCCTCGAGCGCTCGCGAGAGAAGATGTTTTTTGCTGCGGAGAATCCCAATGCGGCTCTCGCACAAGTTTCTGGCGCGGCGCTTGCGTTTATCCCTGACACTGTGCGCAATCTCGCACGCGCAGTAAACTCTGGCATCGACGATTTGGTTTATGCCATTGCCTTCCCGGACTCTGTAACAAGTTCATTGGCACATGCGCCGACCGATGGAGCTTCTGTGTCTGTCGAGATTGCGCCCTATGCGCGAGGAACGCAAAATACTTCCTTGAGTGCGACGCTCGCACAAACTCCCGCCGCGCAATCGAGTGCACCGATCGTACAAAATTTAAATTCAACTCCCATAACCGTCGTGGAGCGCCGTGTTGAGACGGAGCGAATCGTTTCAGCTGTGGGCGGTATCACGGAGGACTACCTCAATCAGCGTCTGAATACGCTAGAGAGCCAGATTACAGGCCGTCTTTTGGGTGCTTCTTCAGGCGGAGGCGGTGGATACACGACAATCAACAACAACTACCAGATGATTGCCCAGTCGAATAACATCGACAAATTGGGCTCTGTCACGATAGAAAATTCGACTTTCTCGGGAGGAACCATCACGGGGGCTACGATAACTGGAGGTTCTGTTGAGGCGGGTAGTCTTACCGGAGTTTTAGGCGTCGGGCAGGGTGGTACCGGAACATCCACCGCCCCAAGTTATGGGCAAGTCCTCCTCGGCAACGCGTCAGGCGCCTATGACTTGGTAGCTACATCATCGCTCGGCATTACTGGTGGGGGCGGCGTTTCATTGTCCGCTGCGAATACGTGGACCGCGCTCCAGTTCTTCTCCGCGAGCGCCTCATCAACAAATTTTTCAAACTTTGGCACGGCATATTTCGGTGGAACTGCCACCTCGACGTTTGATAGCGGCGGTAATCTCTCGCTTGCCGGTACGTTGAGTGTAACCGGAAGTACCACGCTCGCAAATGCGACCACCACCAATCTCTTCTCCACTACCGCGAGCTCGACGAATCTCTTCTCCACCTCCGCATCGTTTGGCTCGCTCTCGGTGCTTGGCGCACTCACACAGACAGGTCTCGGCACATTTGCCAACGGGTTCGTCTCACAAGCATCGTCCACCGTGGTTGGTGCGTTTACCACGACCGGTACCAACACCTTTGGTGGTGCGCTCAACATCACGGGAGCGATTACATCCACCGCCGGCACCGCCAATACATTCCCGTATGCCTCTACCACCGCCATCACTGGCACGAATATTTTCTCTACTACCGCATCTACGACCAACCTCACAATCTCGAGCCTCGCCTCCGGCTCTATCCTCAAGGCGACGACCGGGGGGTCCGTCATCGCTGCGACTGCGGGCACAGACTTTGAGAGTGCGCTCACATTCTCATCACCTCTCTCTCGTATCGCCAACACTATCTCTATTCAAAATGCTGCGGCAGATGGTTCCACAAAAGGTGCAGCTTCCTTCACCGCGAACGACTTCGATGCGACCACGGGCAACATCTCGCTCGACTACACCAACGGCCAGGCCGCATCCGCTTCCACCAAAGGCTTCCTCACATCTGCGGATTGGACAACTTTCAACACGAAACTTGCGTCATCGTCCATCTCAAATTCGGCGATGGTTGCAGCGCTCCTCAGTGATGAGACGGGGACAGGAAGCGTCGTGTTCTCTGCGAGCCCGACATTTACCGGTACGGCCGTCTTTGCGAATACGACAAATAGCGGCACGCTCGGCGTGACCGGTCTCTCGACCCTGACGGGTGGTTTCGTATCGCAGGCATCGTCCACAGTAGTGGGAGCATTCACAAACACCGGAGCGGCGACATTTGGCTCGACGCTTGCTGCCTCCGGTCTGGCGACATTTGGAAACGCCTCTTCGACACTCTTCTCCAATACTGGAGTGGCGTACTTTGGCGGCAGTGCGACGACTACGATAGATAGCGCTGGCAACCTTATCGTGGCCGGGACAATCAGCGGCGCGGGTCTTTCTGCTTGTTCTGGTAGTAGCGACAAGCTTCTTTGGAACTCCACGACGAAACAATTCTCATGTGGCACTGATCAGTCCGGAGGTGGCGGCGGGTCGGATGTGAACTGGACATTTTTCAACAATAGCGCACTCCGCCCATCAACCACGACGAACCAAGTGCTCATCGGCGGCACTGCGACGACCTCCTCAGCGAGACTGCAGGTCATCGGCGGTCTCTTCACCGACTATGCATCGTCTACGGTGCTCTCAAATTTTGGAACCGCGTACTTCGGTGGCACGGCGACGACCACCATCAACTCTGCGGGCAACGTCGCAGTGGCAGGGACGCTCGGTGTGACCGGTAACACGACACTCGCAAATGCGACCACCACCAATCTCTTCTCCACTACCGCGAGCTCGACGAATCTCTTCTCCACCTCCGCATCGTTTGGCTCGCTCTCGGTGCTCGGTGCACTCACACAGACAGGCCTCGGTACGTTTACCAATGGCTTCGTCTCGCAAGCGTCGTCGACGGTGGTGGGAGCGTTCACTACGACCGGCACCAACACCTTCGGTGGCGCACTCAATATCGCAGGTGCCATCACCTCGACCGCGACTACCGCGAACACATTCCCATACGCCAGCTCGACCGCACTCACTGGCACGAGCATCTACTCATCTACAGCGTCCACTACCAACCTCACAGTCTCTGGCATCCAGTCATCACTCATCGTCACGAGTGCTTCCGGCGCTGCGTCTGCATATTCGGGCTCGACCTGTACGAACCAGTTCGTCCGCTCGCTCAACGGCGCTGGTATTGCGACATGTGCGTCTATTGCTGCAGCTGATCTTGCGAATGCGGATTGGGGAGACATTACAATCTCAGGCGGCGTGGCGTCGCTTGATGCTGATACCGTCTCGGACAGCGAGATTGATTACGCCACCGTCACACTCGCCGACTTCACCAACGATGCGGACTACGTGAAGTGGGCCTCTGCGACATCCACGCTCTGGAAGAGCGCAGGACTCCTCTCGACCGCATCATCGACCATCGGCGGCGGCACTCAGGCAAGTGGTCTCACTGTCTCGGGTGGCGCGACGACAACGGGGAACCTGAAGGTTAATGGCACGTCTGCTCTCGATGGCGCGGTAACAGTTGGTAATGGGTCTGTTTCTCTCAGCACCTCTGATAAAGGGTTTCTATACAACGCTTCCCTTCTCTCCGGCTACATTCCGGCTAACACGAACCTGCAGAGCGCAATCAACGCTACGCGAAGTCTCTTCTTCAATATTGATTCAAATAACGATGATTCTGATACAAGAGCCATCATCTTTGCAAAAAATAGTTGGAATGAGTCAGGAACTGAACTAATGAGACTCAGCGAAAATGGCAACCTCGGCATCGGCACCACCACGCCGTGGGGCAAACTCTCTGTACAGGGCTCAGCCGGTCAATCCAATCCTCTCCTCGACATCGCGAGCTCAAGCAATGCGTCATATTTCTCCATCTCCAATCTCGGTGCCATTGCCGCAACCGGTGCATTTACCTCCACCGCAGGAACTGCCAACACCTTCCCGTACGCTTCATCGACCGCCCTCTCAGTCTCCGGCGCTCTCTACTCCGGCACCGCAAGCACCACGAATCTCACCGTCTCGGGCGTGCCATCTTCTGTGCTCGTGACCAATGCGTCCGGTGTCGTCGCCGCAGCATCCGCTCAGACATGCACCAATCAATTCATCCGCTCACTTTCCGCTGCATACGTCGCAACATGTGCGAGCATCGCATCGACTGATTTCGCGAATGCCGATTGGGGCGACATGACGGTATCTGGTGGCGTGGTCACGCTCGATGCCGACACGGTCTCCGACAGTGAAATCGACTACACGACCGTCACTCTCGCCGATTTCACCAATGATGCCAACTACGCCAAGACAAACGTCGCGAACTCGTGGACTGCGCTCCAGTCCTTCTCCACAGGTGCGTCCTCTACACTATTGTCCGTGTTCGGCACCACTTACTTCGGTGGCACCGCGACAACGACCATCGACTCAGTGGGCAACGTCGCGGTGGCAGGGACGCTCGGTGTAACAGGCAACACGACACTCGCAAATGCAACCACAACAAGCTTCGCCATCACCAACATCACAAATGGCCTTCTCTCCACAAATGCCAACGGCTCCGTGGTTGCCACCACCTCCGTCGGCGCTGGCTACATCACCGGTACGCTCGGCACCATCAACGGCACGACGCTCGGCAGAGGAGACAGCATCACCATCACAGCCGCTTCCTCTACGCTTCTCGCGAACAATAATTCTTGGACCGGTCTCAACACGTTCGCGAATGCGACCACGACACTCCTCAGCGGTACCACTGCTTGGTTTACGACGTTCATTGGCAACCTCACCGGCAACGTGACCGGCAACGCCTCCACTGCTACCGCTCTCCAGACCGGCAGGACTATCAACGGCACCACCTTTGACGGCACGGGGAACATCACCATCACCGCTGCATCGTCGACACTCCTCGCCAACAACAACACGTTCTCGGGCGCGAATACGTTCACGAGCGCCATTACTTCCACCGCAGGCACGGCCAACACCTTCCCATACGCGAGCTCGACCGCCCTCTCAGTCTCAGGCGCTCTCTACTCCGGCACCGCAAGCACCACGAATCTCACCGTCTCGGGCGTGC
>CAZPGE010000007.1:0-27305 GCA_964586255.1 uncultured Candidatus Saccharibacteria bacterium
CATCGGCGGTAGTGATGGTGTTGTCTCCGTTACCAGCATCAATGATATTGTCGCCTTCTCCAGCTACGATGACATCTTCTCCGGCACCACTGTCGATTTGATTATCTCCATCGGCGGTAGTGATGGTGTTGTCTCCGTTACCAGCATCAATGATATTGTCGCCCTCTCCTGCATCTATCCAGTCGGCACCACTGCCGCTCGTTATATTGTCATTACCATCGAGGGCACATATTTTATTAATGCCATTGCCTGCATTGATGAGGTCTCCATCTGTAGTGCCGACGATGATGTCGTTTGCAGCATTTGTGCCGAGGAGGACTGTGGTTCCCGCAATGTAGGCTGCACCATTGTTCGTACCGCCAACGACAAAGCCGCCGCTCACATAGATTGTGGCCGTAGAGCCGTTACACATCGGCAGTGCGACAGCGTTTGCGGTTTGCGGGATTGCAAATGCAAACGTAGAGAACACGAGGGTGAACGCTGTTATCACGCTGACTGCGCGATGAGAGTATTGAAAATACGCGTTACGAGTGAACATATTGATTTTTAATGAATTCATAATAGTGCTTCTACTATCGCTTTTACGCAGTGAATAATTAATGAACAAAATTTCACTCATTGCTTAATGAAGTAGAGTGCAGGCCAACCGTACGTCTACCCCTTTCGCCTGTCAAGCCGGAAAATGGTGGACTACGGGTGGATAAAGGTGTGGACAGTGCTCGCCCTCTTTCCAGGCTTAGATTAGGACGTTTAGAGACCTTGCCTCGTAAGGGTTTTAGTGGTCGCGGCTACCGCGGGGCTCCGCCCAAAAGACGTGACGAATGATTCTCTGACCGTTGCCCAATTCAGCTACGAAGAGTGACGCACGGCCGTCTTTCGAGCGGCGGACCTCCTTTCCCCATGCTTTCTGGTTGTTGGAATCTTCCGCCGGAGCTACAGATGATGTGACTTGGCTTATTGTTGTCGACGAATCGAGATGTGCGTAAATAGTTTCAAGCATTTCATAATCGTGCGCATTGGGATGCTGGCTGCTCTCGGGAGAATTGGTGTAATCCATGCACGTACCGAGGTTCGTATTTGTAAAATTCTCGTCCTGATGGTCGAGACCGAATATGTGACCAACCTCTTGGCACATCACAAGATTTCTCCACGCCGGCGTGTTGTACGTGGCAGTATTGAAATAGGTATCGTTGAGCTTCACAGTACCCTGAGTGATGTGCGAGCCACTCACCCAGATAGTCGCGATACCCAGCCATCCATTGCGGCCGTACTTGTTGTTGCATACCTCTCCTCTTCCGGCCGAAGCTTTGCAAGTTTTACCACCCTTTCCTGACACTATGACCGCATCAAGGGTGCTCGAGAGACTCCAGTCGGCAGACGCGGTAGCCAAATAGCTGTCCCAGGCCACGCTTACGTTGTCCCCAAGCTTTATAGTGAAAGGATTGGCCGTGCGCGCCCAGTGGTATTCACCCCACGAATGACTCGCCTGCGCCACGCCAGACAACCAAAAAAAGCCGACCAACACCAAGGCTAGGCTCAGAGAGACACGCGCATGCATAACCATAATAGTAGCGCCTTTTCTCGACCGCGCAATCGCCAAGCTCGCCCACCCCATGCCAGTACCTAGAGGTGTCACCTCTAGGTACTACGGTACAATTCGGTGATATATAGGCGCACCCCCTTCGCGTACGGAGAGTGGTATCACTGCTATACGCGAGGCGTGGACAAAAGAGTAGTGTACGAATCCGAGGCCGACTATCGGCGATACGTCCAGCTGATGTATCTTGCGAATGACGCGCAGTCGATTGAAAGGAGTTCATTTAATCTGAACATCTCCCACGAAGATGTACTTCAGAGGCAGCGAACGAGTAGCTTGGTCACGATCGGAGCGTATAGTTTGATGCCGAATCATTTTCATATTTTGCTTCGGGAAGAAACTGAGGGAGGGATAACGCGCTTTATGCGGAAGGTCGGCACGGGCTATACTATGTATTTCAATATTAAGAACAAGCGCGTCGGAAATCTTTTTCTCAAACCCTTTCGTTCTAAGCATGTTCCGGACGATCGATACGCACAGCGAGTGGTGCAATACATTCACTTTAATGCTGCCGAACTTTTCGAACCTGGGTGGAAATCGGGCATCGTGCGCGACAGACAGGCTCTACTCGCCTCTCTAAGAGCATACTCGTATTCGAGTCTTCCCGATTATTATGGGCACAGGAGGGTCGAGAACGGTCTTCTCGGAGCTGACGCACTGAAACTGTTTAGTGGCGAGCCGTCATCACTGGAGAGCCTCATTAGAGACTACCGAGAGTATTATCTCGAAGCAGCCAAATCGGGTTTCGACACCTAGAGGTGACACCTCTAGGTGAATGAAGAGAGGCGCTTGAGGGCCACCGTATAGGCGGCATCGCGCAGCGTTATGCCATGTGATTGCGAATCTTCATAGACCGCGCGAGCAGCCGCTCGCATCTTCTCCTCGAGCTTGTCGAACACATCATTTTTTGCCCACTTTTCATCGTGCATATTTTGATACCACTCGAAATATGAGACCGCGACACCACCCGCGTTGGCAAGAATGTCAGGAATCACTTTCACGCCGTGCGCTGCGAGAATCTCATCTGCTTCTTGCGTCGTTGGACCATTTGCCATCTCGAGCACGTACTTCGCGTGAATGCCACGCGCGTTGTCTATCGTGATTGCGTTCTCGAGTGCAGCAGGCACCACGATATCGACAGGAAGGCTCAGTACTTCCTCCGGCGACACGTGCCGACCATCAAGCTGTTTCTGATTTTCGATATCGCACACGGAGCCCACGCAGTAGCATCCCGCGAGCACCCCGCTCGATTCCTTGCACCCCTCCACAGCTGCAATGTCGGGAATGCCACCCGGTATATAGATTCCGCCTTTTGAGTCGGAGAGAGCGACGATTTTGCAGCCCTGTTTCTCAAGATAACGAGCCAAAAAGCTCCCCACGTTGCCAAAACCCTGTATAGCCACCGTTTTCCCCTTCAACTCGTCCCCTTGGAGCCGTAGTATCTCATCGAGCACAAGGCTGCCACCGAGGCCCGTGGCCTCAGTACGCCCCTCAGAGCCCCCGTTTTCTATCGCTTTCCCTGTAATCACGCCCGGAGATGGCTTTTTGACCGCTTTTTCATATTCATCACGTATCCAGCCCATAATCTTGGCATTGGTATTTACATCGGGAGCCGGGACGTCGATATCTGGGCCGATGACAGGGGTCAATTTGCGCGCAAACTCGCGCGTGAGGCGCTCCAGCTCCCCTTCTGAAAGCTCTTTCGGGTTGACCGCTATACCGCCCTTACCGCCACCGAAAGGTACATCGACCAGCGCATTCTTCATGGTCATCCAAAAAGAGAGCGCTTTGACCTCATCCATATTTACATCGGCATGGTAGCGGAGTCCTCCCTTATACGGACCCCGGATATTGTTGTGCTGGACGCGGAATCCGTCGAAACGGCGCACGGAGCCGTCGTCCATCGTAAGTGGTAACGATACTTCTACGATACGATCAGGCTCCGAGAGCCTCGCGTAGAGGAGCGGCGATAGCGCCAGCCGCTCCTGTGCCTTTTCAAGCTGTGCCCTCGCTGTCTGCCACGGATTCGCGTGCATGAGAAGCAAGTATATCAGGCACGATGGCCGTGATTCTCAATAGAGAGGACACGGCCATCGTCGATACGCACAATCTTCTGCGCCTCTTTCGCGAAAGGTTCTTCGTGCGTCACCATGATTATAGTCTGCCCTTTCTTGTGAAGTTCACGAAATATATGCAGCACTGCCTTCGAGGATTCGTTGTCGAGATTGGCGGTGGGCTCATCGGCAAAGAGCACCTTTGGCTCGTGTGCAACCGCGCGCGCAATCGACACGCGCTGCTGCTCACCGCCTGAGAGCTGACTAGGAAGATTATGGAGCCGATGACCGAGACTCATCTTCACAAGAGTCTCTTCGGCCTGTGCGTACGCGCTCTTCTTGCTTTTCTTTGCCATGAGAAGCGGAAGTGCCACATTCTCAAGCGCAGTGAGCTCAGGCAAGAGCGCATAATCCTGAAATACGTACCCGAACTGCTTGAGACGAAACATGATTTTTTCGTCATTCGTCATTGTGTGTGTCTCTTGCCCATCGATATATATCTCTCCACTTGTGGGGTCGTCGAGCAGACTGAGTTGATACATGAATGTACTTTTTCCGGCTCCGGAGCGTCCCATGATTGCGATGAACTCCCCTTTTTCTGCTTTGAAGTCGATACCCTTGAGGACTTCGGTCACGACGTCGCCGTTTTTGAATGAGCGCTTGAGTTGTCTTGTTTCAATCATACGAATGGATTAATTGCGTCCCAAAATCGAATCGAGTGTATTCTTGCGCACAATCATGAGCGCGGGTATGAATCCTGCAATGAGCGTGGAGACGATGAGGAGCCCCACGCGGAAGAATGTCTCGCCCACCGGCGCCACGAGTATGCCGTCGCTAAATGGAAAGTCTATCGGGTGAGCCGCAAAAAGTGGGACCAGCGCGCCATATACGAGGATGAGACCTATAGCGGAACCTATGACCGCATAGAATATCGACTGAAACATGTAGGAAATTTCGATCGCATGCCCACTGATGCCAATGCCTTTGAGAATACCGATAAACTTGCGGCGAGTAAGAGCGTTGATGAAAATCACGATAAAGATCGTAATGGAAGAGACGACAAGACCGAATGAGCTAAAGCCTGCGCCGAGCATATTGAACGTCGCAATCATATCTTTGAGAAACTTTGGCTGCCCGTCTTCAAAGGTCTGGACTCTCGCATAGTGGCCCACGCCCTGAAGCTTGAGCTCTTCGCGCACCGCTACGGGATCCGAGCCGGGGAGCAGCTTTATTGCTATCTCGTCCACATTGCCGTCACTGCGCCCAATCATGCTGCGAAATTGCGTATCATCCATAAAAACGCGCATCGCGATTTCATCCACCTTGCTCTTGAGTATGCCCTTTACCGTGACCTCGCGTGTTACGTCGCCCACTTTGAGTCGAATCTTGGTGCCGATGCCGACATGCTCAAGCGTAGAAAACCCCGGTGTCTCGACCGGGAAATACTGCTTCAGGAGATAATTGCCAATCACCACCTTGTCGTAGTCCCCTGGCACTAGAAATTCTCCTTCGATGAGGTCGCCGCCAATGCCGGTGACCGCATTCTCCGCTGCCGGATCGATACCGACCACCTGTGCGCCTGCGATATTGGCCTTGTCCGACTCCTTACGCGTTTTGTAATTTGCCTCGACGGTCCCGGACTCGCGATACCGTGCCGAGTACACGTCGACCTCTTCAAGCATCTCTATGATTCCTAAAATGTTCTGGCTATTATCGATGTACGTCTTATCGTCGAGCGTGGAGATAATCACGTCACTTGTGTATTTTGTACGGACCGCATCCACGGCCCCTTGGAGGAGTCCTACGAGAATACCGGAGACCACCACGAGGTTGAGAAACGTGAGTATCATTATGAAAATGATAAGACCCGTGGTCCACAAACTCGCACGACGTATTTGCCGGATGGCCAGATAGAATCCTATCCGGATGTTGAGCGATGAAAACATGTTATTCGGCGTCGCCGATGATGACCACGTCACCTTCGCCGAGCCCCGTGAGTATTTCAATATTGCCGAGACTCGAAGTCGTACCCGTCGTGACTTCGCGTTCGATGACACTCTCATCCTCGAGTATCTTCACGTACTTCTTACCGTTCTTCTGTGCTACGACGCCTTGAGGGACGCTGATTACACCGCTCTTTTCCTCGGTGGTGATTTGAAGATTCGCCGTCATACCTGCACGAATGCGCGCGTCGTTGTCGTCAAACTGTAGAAGCGCTCGGTACGTCGGTACGCCGTCTTTTATGGTCTCCGCCGGGTCTATCGAGACCACTTTCGCGCCAAAAGGCACCTCCTCGCCGTACGCATCGAGCGTGACGGCGGCCACATCGCCGACTTTGACGTACGCGATATTGACTTCGGGGACATAGCTCTCAATCTGGAAAGCGGCTGAGCTGTTCATAGATATCTCCGGCGTGTTCGGCGAAACGATTTTGCCTGCCTTCGCATCTATGCTCGTAATCACGCCTGAAAATGGCGCCGTGATAACAGTCTTTGAAAGCTGAGCGCGCGCATTCGCGACATCCGCCTCAGCCGATTTCACCTGTGCCGCCTGCGCATCGATATCCGCCTGCACAGTGCCCGCCTGCTTGAGTGCCAGCGTCTTTTTCGACGCGTTAAGGCCCGATTCGGCATTGCGCAGCGCGGTGACTGCGGACGTAATCGCCGAGCTGACAGTGCTCACATTAGCCCGTGCCGTCGCCACGTTCACCGCATACGTGTCGAGCGTAGCTTGTGACACGTTGGTCGGCGACGCACTGTTGAGTACCTTGCTCACCGTAGTGAGAACCTGTGTTGCGGTCGAGAGACGCTGCTGTACACGCGTTACGTATGGCGTGAGATCTGAAGAAGGTGAAATAGAGCTGAGCTCCTGCGACCAGGCCACCAAAGCCGCTTCCATAGTAATCAGGCCATTGTTTGCATCCACTACTGCCTGCGAATCGGAAGAGATAAGATTTATTTGCGGATTCGTACGCGGATTGCTTACGAACTGGTAGACCTTGTTGCGTATCGCATCGTCAGTCTTGATGTACGCGTCACCTAGAGCATCGACGAGCGCAATTTTTGCCTGAGAAAGTACGGCCTCATCGCTGCGCACATCAGCTTCGGCGACCGCGATTTCCTCTGGCCGTGTACCCTGCTGAAGCGCGACAAGTTTCGCCTTTTGTACTTCGAGCGCCGCCTCTTTCTGTAGGACCTGCGCATACACATCGCCGCTATCGATTTCCGCGAGCACCCGCCCCGCGGCGACCCTGTCGCCCACTTTCACGTACACGCGCGTAATGCGTCCGCTCTGCGTAAAGCCCAAATCGACTTCCTGCGCCGGGATGACTTTCCCTGACACCGACACTTGCTGCACGAAATTGTCGGATTTCACCACGAGGGTCTTGTATTCTGGTCCTCCGCCAGAGAATGCATACCACGCACCAAGTCCCACGATGAGCGCACCAATAGCGACGATGCCCATCTTCGTTTTGAAGAATGAGATAACTGATTTCATGAAATTACTGTATCACGGAGGTACTGTTTTCCTCTGTGCGTTTCGTCACGTCGCGATATATCGAAAGCAACACGATAAGAAGACTCACCGAAATCGGGCCGAGGAAAAGGCCGATTGGGCCGAATAGTATAAGCCCTCCGATTACCGCGAGCATCACGAGGAGCGGATGGAGGTGCAGACCGGCACTGATGAGCTTGGGGCCAAGAAGATTGTCGACAAGACCCACCGCCGTCGCACCCCAAAGAGCAAGGCCGATTGCAGCGCCGGTAGAACCCACGAGTGCGAGGTATGCGACCGCGGGAGCCACGACAAGTGCAGTACCGAGAGATGGGATGAGAGCCGCAAGTGCTGCTACCAGTCCCCACAGGACCGCATTGGGTACGCCGAATATCATGAGACCGATGCTCGTGAGCGTGCCCTGGATGAGCGCGATTGCGAGCTGTCCCTTGATCACGGAATTCACGGCGAGACCAAGCTTGTCGAGGATGATTGAATCATCGCGGTCTGAAAGCGGACTGAGCTCGACGATTTTGCGTGTCAGGAGCCAGCCATCGCGCAGCAAGTAGTACAGCGCGACGAAGAATATGAATATATTGAGGAACAGTGTGAGCAGGCTCGAAAACGCGGCGCCCATGTGCTTGATAATCCAATCGAGTGCTTCTCGCGCATAGAGGTCGATATCTGCACTCAGATTCTCGACGCGCTCAGGCGCATCGGGCACCACGCGGGAGAGCAATTCTGCACCGCGGTCGAGAAGCGTCCCAAACGCTGCGTGTGCACCGCTCGCAGAGACTGTCGTGTAAAGCTGCTGCGCTTCTCGTAAAAGCTGCGTACCGAGGAGTCCTGCGGGCACGAGCACGATTACCGCAAAGATGACGACCGTCGCGAGCGAGGCGAGCGACTCTCTGCCGTGGAATCTGAGATTGAGCTCTCTATAGAGAGGCTGTAGCACTACGGCGAATATCGTGGCGAGTGCGAGTGGCGCAAGGAATGGCTGCAGTATAAAAAAGACCAAGAGCAACGATCCGCCCAAAATGGCAAGAAGAAAGTAGGGTTGTAGGGTCTTGTCCTGCATGGAGGAAAGTATACCGCCTCAGGGTGCTGTCTGCATTATGCCGACGCAAGCTCCTTTTTTATCGCGTTGATGGTCTTCTTCACAGCCTCCATTGTATCCGGGTCAATTATCGAGATGGGAATCGCATGTATCCCCGCTTTCTTCAGTGCTGCAAGCTTGGCTTTGAGCACCTTTGGCTCGACCGCGTCGCACTTCGAAAGAAAGACGTGCTCTTCTTTCTTTGTGAGTTCGGGATTGTACTTCTGAAGCTCCTTGCGAATCACACGGTAATCAGCCACAGGATCTTCCGACTCTGCTGAGATAAGATGGAAAAGTGTCCTTGTTCGCTCGATGTGTTTGAGGAATTTCACACCAAGTCCCCTCCCTTCCGATGCGCCCTCGATGAGGCCAGGGATGTCGGCGAGTATGACGCCGAAGTACGCGCCAAGATGTGGCTCAAGCGTCGTGAATGCATAATTTGCGACGCGAGAATGTGCGCGAGTGAGTTCGTTGAGCAAGCTCGACTTCCCCGCATTCGGCATGCCGACAAGACCGATATCGGCAATAAGGCGCAGCTCAAGCTGGTACGGCACGACGTCGCCAGGAAGGCCTTCTTCAAATTCCTTGGGGCTGGTGTTGGTTGGAGAGCGAAACTTAAAATTGCCTCTACCTCCTTTTCCGCCTCCCGCGGCAAGGATGCGCTGCCCGGGGTGGAGCATTTCCTGCACGTATCCGGTACCCAGATTGGTGATACGCGTGCCTGTAGGAATCTTGATAATGAGGTCCTCGCCGTCTCGCCCGTCGAGGAATTGCCCGCGTCCATTCTTTCCGTCCTCACCTTTAATCTCTTTGCGACCCGCATAGGGCATGAGCGCGTTGATATCATGCACTCCTTCAAAATATATGTTGGCACCACGTCCTCCATCCCCTCCCACGGGGCCGAGGTTCAGACGCGTCTTATTGAACGCGGCCGCACCACGCCCGCCACTCCCGGCAGTGAGTTGTATCCTGATATCGTCGATAAGCATTTTTGGATACTAGCATATGGGCATATACTCCGGCGTATGGACGAATTTCCAATGCGCATCAACAAATACCTCGCGCTCAATAACTACGCGACACGCAGAGGCGCCGACGAGCTTATAGAAAAAGGTATGGTGCAGATCAATGGAGTGCGAGCGAAGCTTGGTGACAAAGTCTCAAGGAGCGATACGGTCACCGTGCGGCAGCCCAAGCGAGCGTATCGATACTACGCCTACAACAAGCCGCGCCACATCATCACACACTCTCCCCAGGGCGAGGAAAAGGGCATCAGTGATGTAGTGGACCTGGAGGGTGTCTTCCCGGTCGGGCGACTCGACAAGGATTCCTACGGATTGATTATCCTCACCAACGATGGCCGCGTCACTGACCGCCTCCTAAATCCGAAGTTCGAGCACGAAAAAGAATATCGCGTCAAAACCGCGATTAACTTACGGCCGAGCTTCCCGATTCATATGGAAAAAGGTGTCGATATCGGTGGCTATGTCACAAAAAAGTGTAAGATAAAAGTCCTTGGCGAACGACAATTCTCTATCACCCTCTCGGAAGGTAAGAAGCACCAGATTCGTCGTATGTGTGCTGCGATGCACACCGATGCGATAGAGCTTCAGCGCGTACGCATCATGCATGTACGGCTTGGAAACTTAAAGGCGGGTGAATACCGACCGCTCGAAGGCACCGAACTCGCGCAATTTCTCGCCGATCTCGGACTTACCGACGAGTCACCTCAAACGTAAAAATGTAATCGCTATCCGCGATATCCACCGTGCTCTTGGGAGCCGGCTTCACGTCGGTGAGCGTAATCTCGTTGACCTCGGTCGTACCGGGCTTCCCGAGCTCGAGCGTCAGTGTGCCAGGGCCCATACCACCAAGCACCTGGACTTCGAGTTGCACCGTGCCTGCCCAGATGCACTGCACATCACGGGGGCACCTGCTGTCTTGGACTACTTTGAGAGGCTCTATGGTCTCTCCGAGAGCCTCTACACTCTTCCCGAGCTTCACCATCACTGTGACTTTCGTACCTGAGACAATGCCGGATTCACCGTCCGAGGTTTCCGGGCACGCCGCAAATTCGCAGTTTGGTCCGGTGCGGCCAACAGCGGAGCCATCGGGACATATCTTTGCCTCTGTCGTGCATGCTTGTGGAAGAGATACAAACGGCAGGCGGACATCCTTTGCCATGACAATGTATGCCGCCGCGAGAAGAGCCACGATGACAGTCGCGACAATATAAAAGTTTGTTTTCATATGCTGTAGACGTTCGGGAGCCCGAACTCTGTCCTAATCACCAAAATTGAAGGGTGCCTCGTCGGGCTTTGACTGTGGCATACAGCTATACGATTTCTCCAGAGCGACGTCGTACAGCGTCACGCTCTCCCCCCGACCGTGGAATTCATACTCCGCACTGCGGAAGCGGCGACCTGTATCAGTGGGAGAATCGGCAAGCACCGAGACCGCCGGATAGGTCATCCCTTTGATGGGCTCTATCCGGATAGTACTCATGTCTGACGAAGCGGTCATGATAAATGCGATATCGCCTTCACAGGTGTACGCATAGGAGCCAAAGTTGGGCTCTTCTGATGATGCTCCGCTCGCTGCCTCCGGCGCAGCGTCGGGCGTGCGTGTATACCAGAGGGCACCTGCCATCACCACGATAATACTCACGAACAGCGCTATGTATGTCTTGTTCATGCGCAAAGTATGACACTGCTCTCTTTACTGTCAAAGCGCTGCCTATACCTCTTTGTCCCCTTTTGCTTCCTTACGCTTCCGAAACCACGCGATGATGCGTGGCCATGCGATGAGGCGGATTCCCACGAGCTCGAGACCTACGAAGACGAGCCAGGAGCCCGGAGTGAGTGGTGTAACAAGCGCAAGCAGCCCGAGCACTATGAACACGCCACCAATCAGCCACCGCAGTCGCCTGTCGAGCGAACGTATCAGCGTCATGAGGTGATTCCATCGTGCATCCATGTGCGTATTATTCCACGGATACGCGACGGATGATATCTATAAAGAAAATATAGAAAATCGGCGGCCGCGAGGCCGCCGATTTTCTTTGAACTTTGTGGAAGACTAGCGTCCGAACCAATGCTTCATCCACCCAAGACCCTTATTGAGTACGAGGACAAAGTTGGCAGTGATTGAATCCGGCGTGCTTGTCGAACCGCCGACTATCACCTTGGAACCGACTGCTATGGTTGAAGTAGCATGCTTGCCTGGTGCCTTCACGGTAGTCGACGCGTTGGTCGTCACCGTCGTGGTGCCGGTACCAAATCGCGCGATGGTGAATCCGGTCGGCGTTATCGCTGTCACGATACCGACACGCAGATCGTTGAGGCGCTCGAAGATGGCATTGCGCTCTCGCTCCTTATCGCCCATCTCCTTTTCTTCGATTTCTTTCGCAATGATTACTGAACCTTCGATGGTGCCTTTTACCTTGATGATGTCACCGACTGCGATGTCGGCGAGTGTGCCATGTTCGATTTCGGCATTTGCAGCGTTGACCGTGTACACGACGTCATTCTTGCCGAGTACGGTAATCGTCGTGCCACTCACCGCAGTCACAGAGCCGTGGACGCCCACAGTGCTCGTGGCATGCTCCTTGCGCTCCTCCTTTCTGTCGCGCTTCTCATCGTTGCCCTTGTCCTTGTGCTCGAGAACGCGCGTCACTTTTCCGAGGTTGAGGTCAAGTCGACCCTCGTGCATAAATGATGCGCCTGATTCCGCGTATGCGGGAGCTCCGGCCATAAGCACGAGCGCCGCTGTGCTTGTAGCCATGATGTATTTCTTTTTCATAGTGTTGAATGTCTATTTGCTAAGGTGCGACCTTTCGGTCACGTGTATAGAGACGAATGAAAAGCACCGCTCTTAGCGGCGCCTTTCACTACACAATGGTCTCGCGCAGATGTCGAGTAAGGAGCTAGCGAACTTTGGACTGTATCGCAGCGTTGATGATATCGGCGATTTCGGCGAATCCGGGTATAAAGCCCGCTATCGAGAGGAGCCACCCGCCGAGAATAATGGCGAGGATGCCGCCGACGAACGCTCCCGCACCATAGAGCATGCCGTTGAGAAAAAGCCGCTTGGGACTCCCCGTGCGATCCTTGATATCTTCGAGTTCGTTTTCTATGCGACGTAAATGCTGCAACCCTTTCTTTTGAAATTGCTCTTGATCTGTCATTGCGCAATTATACCCAAACAATGCAAAAACGCCCCGCTCCGCCATTCGCCGGCTGGCGAAGGCAGAACGGGGCGCTTCCGAAACACACCGCGAGATTACTATTGTGCCGACTTTCCGCGCATACCATCTACCGAGTACGCACCTGCGCCCGTTATCATGAGCGATACTGAAGCGGCGAGGAGCACGAGGATAAACTCGACGCCACCGTTTGAGATAAAGAAACCTTTCGAGAGATGCACAGTAATGAGGGCCACCAAAGCCACGACTGCAGTAAGCTTTGCCGCCCAATGCGTCATGAAGCCCACGATGAGCGCCGCGCCACCGAGAAGCTCCACGGCGATAAGTATCACCGCGAACACACTCGCCAGAGGAAACCCTATGCCGCCGAGAAAGCCGGCGACACCCTCGACTCCCATCTGAGTAAGTTTCTGATACCCATGCATCGCAAAGACGAGGCCTGTCGCGACGCGCAGAATAAGCGGCGCGTATCCGCCCCATGCGCTAGAGCAGTTGCAATTAAGCATTCCATTCATACAAAATATCTTGAACGACTAATATGAAAATAGTATCCCCTGCCGCCTAACCTCAAAGGGGATAAGGGGGATAAGCAAAAACCGGCCCTTCATGAGTAGAGAGAGCCGGTTTTAAATGGAAACGGGGTCTACGCGCGGCGAAACAGACGCACAAGCCAGAGAAGTACGATTGCACCGAGAGTGGCGACTGCGAGGCTATAGATGTTGAATCCTGAAACGCCAGATGAGCCAAACGCATTGAAGACAAGGCCGCCCACAAACGCGCCTATAACGCCGACGACGACGTTGAGAAAGATACCCTGTGAGCCGTCGGTGCCCATAATCATCGACGCTATCCACCCTGCGAGACCACCGAGTACGAGAAATGCTAGAAGTTCCATAATTAATTGTGTCTGTTAACGAATAAGCCACGTACAGCCTAACGATATATGCATGTACGTATCATGAAGATGTTTCGAGCCGAGACAGAAAACGAATCATGTTCGCGATATGGTCCTCAAGCGTTACCCCGAGCACCTCGACACCTCGATAGATTGTTGGCCTGTCGATTTTTGCTGCAAAACCCTTTTCATTGAGCCGCTTCAGGAGAGAGCTCACCTTCATATCGGCGTATGGGATAGGATTGATTTTCTTGTACGCGTAGAAAATCCCGCTCATCTCGTCGCACGCGATAAGCGCCGCAGCGAGTTTCGACTGTGGAAGCGTCGTAAATCCGTTGTATCCGTATGCATGAGCCTCTACCGCATGAATGAGCTCTTCTGGATACCCCCACTCCCGAAACCATTTTAGTGATTTGCCTGGATGTTCTGTGGGATGCTGTTCAAAATCGATGTCATGCAGCAACCCCGTCAGGTACCACAAATCCATATCTTCCCCGAACGCTTGCGCGCAGCCCTCCATCGCGGTGCCGACCATCCGCCCATGATGACGCTGGTACTCGTCGTGTACGTACTGGTCTAATAGTGCATGAGCTTCCGCGCGCGTGGGCAGTGCCATACCGATGAAAGGTTAGAAATTGAGGTCGCGCACGACCTCGGCGTCGACTTCGGAGAGATTCGTTTCTCGGATAGCACCGTAAAAGCGAACCTTATCGCCCTCCGCAAAGCGCTTGAGACTGGTCGCGGATTTACTCTTGCTCAAGACGATACCTTTCGCCGGTAAGAAAACTGTATACTCGGTACCACCCACGGATACAATGAGCTGTGTCGGAAGCGTCGTACCAGAAACGCTCTTGAGCGTACCTTCAAAATTCTTCGCGAGGAATACATCTTTCGACTGGTACAGCTCAATCGCAGTCGGCGACAGTATCTTCGACGAGTAGTCGTACGTACCTGAAATAGAGATGATCTTATCGCCAACTTTGAGCGTCGAAAACGGTACCTGTCGTTTGCCCTGCGCAATGGGGGTCGATGGTAAGACGATCACAGTGACATCGCCGAGCGTTTTGTCGGCTAGTACGAAACTTTGCGATACGCTATCGATACGCTTCACTGAGCCTGAGAAACTTTTCGATTCTCTCACCAGCGCTACGTCGCGGATCTTTGACGCGGTGATTGTTATGCTCTCGCCGCCCGTGACAATCTTGCCATCGACATCGATGAGATGGCCCACTTCAATATCCTCTAGCGTCGCCTTTTCACCATAATTCTTTGTAATCTCAGTTGCCGTATTCGTGGTGACGACGAGTCGTAAGAAAGAATCCTCCCATGTCGCGCGGACGAAGAGTGTCGTACCCGACTTCTGCATGACCACGAGCCCCTTGGCCGAAATCTCACCCTTGATCGTCGCATGAAATTCGGAAGCTGCGGAAGCAAGCCCCGGAGCGAGGAGCGCCAACATGGCGATAGAAGCGAGCCATTTTTTCGAGAGACTCATATCGACGTCACTATATCACCACGCCTTGATTGGTACAGCTATACAAATAGCTGCAGTGACAGCGCATCGATTCCCTTTCCTGACTTCGTGGAGCAGGTCAGTACTTCGACGTCGCCGACACGCTCGCGGATAGTGCGCAGCACGTCCAGTACCTCATTCTGCTTCAGTTTGTCTATCTTATTGACCACGATGAGAAAGGGGTGCTCCTCATTCCGCAAAATTCGTATCATGTCTTCGTCAAACGGTGTGAGGCCGGCAACCGCATCGAGCACGAGCACGACTTTGTGCGGCTTCGCCTCCGATGCCGAGAAGTACCAGACAATCAGATTCTTGAGCTTCACGCGCTCTTTGGGAGTGGCCTGCGCGTATCCGTACCCCGGCAGGTCGACGATGTAGAATTTCCGCCGGAAAAGAAAGAGGTTGATTTCCGTCGTCTTCCCCGGCTTTTTCCCCACTTTCGCCAGACTCTTCACACCGGTGAGCGCATTGATGACGCTGGACTTACCGACATTGGAGCGCCCAATGAAAGCCACCTGCAGAGTGCCGTCCTGCAGAATCTCATCAGTGCCCCTGATGCCCTTTACAAAGTGCGCCGCCGGTCCTTTTTTCATGAATACCGATTATTCCATACTTTGATGGATTCTCGCACTTCAAATTCGCGGCGATGATGTGTGCCTGATATAGTATCGAAATGGAAGAAGAGCTAGAAACCAGAGACAGCAACGGTAATCTGCTTCAAGACGGTGACACGGTCTTGCTTACCAAGGACCTGAAAGTAAAAGGGAGCGGTGTAACCTTGAAGAAAGGGACCAAGGCAAAGAATATCCGCCTCACCGACTCCCCTGAGGAAATCGAGGCCAACGTAGAGGGTGTACGAGGCCTCGTGTTGAGGACCGAATTCGTAAAGAAAGCATAGCGCTCCGTCAGTACGAATTCGTCAAGATAAGAATCAGTGACGATATAATTGGAGCCACGATGTGGAACCAAGGATGCAGCAGCTCGTAATCCTTGCGACGCCCGTACAAATAGAACGCCACTACAAGTGAGAGTGCGCTCAGTAAGAAAATCTTGTACTGCTCTGGTGTATAAAAATACGTGTAGAAATACATGTAGCTGAAAGCACCGACAGCAAACCCGGTGTCGCACCATATAAATATCGGATACACCGGAGAAGTTGGCCTGTGCTTCCTATACCAGTGGTACAGGGGCGAAAATACCACGAGGCCAGTGGCAAAAAAGAAATAGAGCCACTCACCATACAGTGCTGCAAATAGTACAGGCAGTACAAGGAACACATTAGAGAACATCATCATGGACGTCGTTTCCCTGCCGCAAGCATGAGACATGCTTTCTCGACCCTGTCTCTGCGCGCATCGGAATCTTTCACCGAATTGACCCAACTCACGAAATCCCTGCGCTCATCGGGTGTGAGCAAGCTCCACTGCTTCTTTGCTTTCGGAGTACCCGAGAGCGCTCTGTACAGATTCATGGGTACTATCGCGTAGCAGCACGGTCGCCGCTTTCCAGATACGAGCCGTGACGGGATACTTTCGACGCGTCGCTTTCGTGTTTCCGACAGCTTGGCCGACTCTATCCAACTCACAAAATCCCTGCGCGCGATTGGCGTGAGCCCGTCCCACAGTTTTACCGCCTTTGGGGCCGCTGCGAGCACTTTGCGAAGATCCGCCGGGACTTTTTCCATCACAAGTCATTATGACCTCTCCGCAACAATAATAGAATACGCCCACAGCCCCTTTTTGAGCGCCTTGATTTGTCGCCACGAAGCATAATAGTTCTCCAGCCTCTCCTTTCGGAAAAAGAATGGCGCGATAAAGAGTGCTATCGGATAGTTGAGGACGCTTAAAATTTCTAGTCGCCTGAGCGAAGGTCTTACATTTTCGGTCACGTCACGCATGTGAATATCCGTAAATCCCGCCTTTTCGAGCGCCTGTGTATATTCTCCTCGCGTCAACAGCTTTGGCATCGCCCACCCGCCCAACCAAGGCTTGATGTATTCTCTTTCAGAATCATCGAGTGGAGGACTCTCCCGCAGCGTGTATTCGGCTATCACGATTCTGCCGCCAGGTTTTAATAGACGTGCCGCTTCCTTTAGTACAACGTCAAGATTCGACGCGTGTACGAGACTCTCATGCGCCCAGTAGACATCGTAGCTTTTTTCTGTAAACGGTAATTCCGTGAAATCGCCCTCGAATATCTTCACCTTTTCCTCAAGGCCGCGCTCTTTGACGTAGCGCTCCGCCTTTTGCGCATGCAGAGGTGTGAGGGTGACGCCATCTACCGGACAGCCGTACGTAGCAGCGAGCCACATAGCACTTCCGCCATAGCCACACCCTGCATCCAAGATACGATCACTTCCGGATATATGTACCGCCTCAGCGAGAATTTCATTCATGCGCGCCAGGGATGCGCGATGATTCTTGGCCCTTTCGTCGTAGTAACCGAAATGGAGCGCCCGATTCCCGCTCCCCGCCCAAAGTACCCGATAGTCGATATGCGTCGCCTCGTAATAATTTATGACTCTTTGTGTGTGGTCCATGCAAAGCTTCTTGTATGTGCGGTAGATAGTCGAATTATTGTAGCCCAAAATGAAGAAGCGGTCGCCGCATAGTGCTACCGCTTCATTTCACCATTTGTTTCTCGGCGTGAATCAGCCGACCTCCTCGTCCGGATATCCGAGCCAACGTCGGATGAGGAGCGCGAAGAGCAACACGATGCTCTCCGTGGCGCCGACTGCGACCAGGAGCAGCAGGACTGTCCAGGCAGTGTGCCATGAGCCGTTGGGAGTCGAGTTGAAATAGCCGAAGGCGAAGACTGCGCCGTAGAACGCGCAAGACGCGAACCATATCAAGCAGATGCCGATTGCTGACAATCCAACCTCCTACGTCTGATGCCAAGATAATCAACCCGTATTATGTATCATGACGCGCGTCTTGTCAACTATGTGATCCAGAACAGAAGGAATCAGCGCGCACGGCACCACACCCTTTTCAGGCAGCGTCTGTAACGTCGCCATCACTTCCCTCAAGCTGATTCAGCATGCCTTTGACATCCTTCTTGTCTACGCCGCGACCGAGTTGCTGTTTATATATCATCAGCTTTACTTCGTTTATAAAGGGAAGTTTCATTCCCATCCATTCCATAACCCTTGTGTCGGATAGGTCAGAGGGAAAACGTACCCACTGATTTTTATCTGTATCAAAATACTTCATCTGCTCCACTGGACTTATGTCGATATTCTGTCCCGCGTATTTTACCGTCATCATCAAAAGCTCCCAATGGTCGTCGCGGAACCATTGCGGACCGAAGTGTATATATTCCTTTACGAGAGGCACTATCTTATAAAAGTCCTCTTCAGAAACGTTAATATCGATATCCGCAAGTTCTCGTTTCGCACCATAAGCCGCCGCGGCCATGCCGCCATCAATTTCAAAAGGTGCCTTTAGCTCGTTTAGTATTTCCACTATCCATTTGAGCGCAGTTTCAGTGTGTCTCATACCAAACTGGACGACTTGGACTAGAAGATTTGTAAACCGCGCAACCCTGCGACCGAATCGATTCTTTTAAGAGTAGCAAAATGAGGCTCCTTGGACAGACCAGGTGCCGGAAAAGTCCGCTTGAAAAGCTTGGATCGCAGCCATTCTCAAGAAGTTTTCCGGTGAAATGCAAGGTTTTGAAAAGTTACTGCACTAGGTGCAGTGGCATGCTGCGCTCGTGGTGTAATGCGAGGGTGTGGATATTATTTCTCTAGAAACTGATACGCTAATTTATATGTCTAAACGTCGTCGAATCGCGTACACGATTACCGACTCTATGTTCGGCGAGTTCCACGTATACAAGAGTGCGAATGCTTGGTGGATGGATCGCTCAAAAGTTCAGAAAATCATAGATGCCTTCAAGCTGAGGCATTCGCTAGAGACCGTCTTTGCCTACGCCGGTATCACGCGCCACCAATACGAATACTTTGTCGAGCAGCATCCAGATTTCAAACGAGTCAAAGAAATATCCGAGCAGGTGCCATTCATTCGAGGGATGAATGCGATTATGGCAGATATGGATAATCCCCAAACGGCGAAATGGTATCTCAATAAACGACACCCCGATTTCAATCCTAGACTAAGACCAAAAGAAGATGAGGCGCATAAGTGTCCTGATGTTGATACGACGAGGATTGAGGAAATCTTGTCACAATCCGCACGCGATTTTATTAGGCAACACCAGCTAGAGGAAAGTTCTGAATACAAGATAATCAACAGCAAGGAAGCTGCCGATAGAGTGATTCCCCCTCACGGACTAACGACCACAAGTGGTATCGCTAATTTGACCTTAAGCTGAACCAACCGCGGAGGTTATTTGTATACTTCGAGCGAACCTGAGAACGAAGTGACCTCTGCGACCTTTTCGTTGGATGTTGAATCACGCACTTCAAACCAACGGTACCCCTGCGTTTCTTTACGCAGCATTGCTACTTTCGCGAGAAAATCTTTCTTGAATGTGGCCGACTGCCCGTACCACACGTCCGTGACATAGACGACATTCGCGGTCTCGGAAAATTCCCAAGATGCGATCAGCCCTGCTTTGCCTCCGGTTTCCATGAGGTCTTTGAACTCTGCCTCTGCTTCAGCGATTGGTCGCGATGACGTCGAATCGACTTGCTGGCTCGTGCTGCTCGTGTCTGGAGAAAAGAACGTCTGTATCAACCCCGTGAAAAAGATTAGCGCAACGACTGTTAATAATTTGTGACTGTTAATCCAATTGCGTATACCCCCGTTGTTCATATCAACCTGAACTAGCTAATAACGGGGCGGGTTTGGAAAACACAAAGCCCGCCACCAGGAGGCCCGAAGGCCCTATAAGGGTTTCCCCCTATAACGCGTTCAACGCCCTGAATGACGGGTTGTCTATGTTGAACGCGATTCCTCGACCATGCCTCCGTTACCGAAGGTTTAGGTCGTTGCCCTCTCGGGCCAATATTGGTTGTGTACAGAGCATGATAGCGCCGTCTCGCCACTGCGCCAACCCCTATCACAACCCCGGTACAAGCCAAGCTGCTGCCCGCAGAGGCTAGAAGTCGGTTTCTTTCACCTCACAATCCACGATCGCAATCTTTGGTTGAGATGTGTCGATATTTCTTCGAACTCCGACATGTAGCCGCACCGAGCGATCGAGAAAATACGGTATCTCTTCTTTGAACAGATCAAGTGGAACTGTTTCGTTCGGTTTTTTACTTGGTGTGTAAATTAGGAATGCGTTCGCAAAAAGCGTATAAGCTTGCTGACTGGTTTGTAATTGGAACGTCACCTCGGAATCGTTCTTAACGGACGGCACAATTCTTGAGTTTCCAGGACCACTTATTTCCTTTGTACCAGAAGCGTTTTTGAACGTGACTTTGTAGTTATCAAAATTCGTATCAGAATCGTCCACTCCAATTTCGTCGGCAAATGACATTATCAACTCATTTTCGTGTTCATCCTTGATCGAGAAAGCAGTATTTGTTCCTTCAACTGCGCTTGGGATAAATACAAATTTGAGTACGAAGGTGTCGGCAAAAGAACCGAACAAACGTATCGAACCGGCCTTTTGTCCATCTTTTAGAAATACGTATTGTCCCTCCGTCGCTACCGAGTCGTCGAGCACCCAGTCACCCCCTTGGAGATTTCTGCATGTGATTTTCCCTGCACTTTTTATATCGCTGCGAATATCTGCCTCACTGGAGTCAATCTTTCGTTCGATACTCTCCTGACTTGTAGAGACAGCAGATAGCATAGCCCTGACATCCGCCTTGGCTGCCGCAAAGCTCCACCAACCCAATAGGTTCGTAGCAAACCCAAAAAAGGTGAGCGCAGCCACCCCTATCGATTTCCACTTGTGAGATTTCACCCACGCCCAAGCGGATTTATATAGGTTCCACAAAAAAATTCCGATTGCTACGGTAACTTTCATATTTCAGAGAATAGGGATAGGTCATCAATCTCTACCCCCTTGCTGCCGGGCCATAGTGAAAAACCTACTGAGTCCTCCACATCTTTAGCGTCCAGTTCGTCATTGAAAGAAAGTACGTGCTGCCAATCGCCAGCTCGCGAAGAAAGGAATAGGTCGTATGTGCTACCGACTCGAACGACCCTTGCCGTATACAAAGTATTTGGCTGCATGGGGAAGGGTTCGCCGTCTACTGAATTCTCGTCACGTCTGAGTAGCGTCATGCGACTGAGGCCACCGTTTCCGATTACGAAAGTGCGTCCTCGATCAAGAAAATAAAAGGCTAGATTGAGTGGTGTTTCTTGTGCACGAAAAGTAAACGTTAGGTCGATATCCTTAAACGGATACAAAAATGCGAGCGACGCGTGTGATGCCCCGTCTACCTCATGCATGACTACACGACCATCTTTGACCACCCAACCTTCTGGATAGTTATCTGAGGTGCTATCAGGTATTAGAAGAAATTCTGAGGCAGCGATGGATTGATCGAATGACTCCCGAAGGTTGAGCGAGAATGTGAACTTCTTGCTTACTGTTGCATCGTCGTTTACTGCCAAGATTTCGATACTCCTTATTCCAGGTTTCAATAAAAAAGTTGGAGTAAAACTCTTGCTGCTAGCAGACTTTGACGCGAATTCGGTCAATTCAGGATCAGAAGCGACTTCAAGACCGTCGATCTTTATCTCGAGGATGTCATAGTTCCTGTTGAGAGTGATCTTGAAGCTTGGTCTGAGTGTCGTACTTGATACCGTCGTAGTACTGACATCAGAAACCTTTACATCATTTACATATAATTCTATCTCCGCGTCTTCGGCGATCGAAGGCGACGAATTACCGCGACCGGATAGTAAATTCAAAACGAGCAGGGAAAGAACGAGTACGCTTACAAAGATTACCCCGAGGAGTAGCTGTTTTTTGGCTGGGGTTTCCACGGCGCAATTATACGCCCATTCGCTCCCTGGTTCCCACATGCCTACAGCGGGGATGCGGCTATTTCGCTGTTGGGAGCTCGATCACGTGCGAGCCCTCGAGCATACTCTTAAACATGGAGACCTCAGCAACGGAGAAATACACATCGTTCAGTAGATACTCCCTATTTCCTACAAGCATCAAAACTTCCTTGGCGCGGGACAGCGCAACGTTTACGAGCTGCCATTTTGCCGTTAGGTGCGTCGGGTCACAGTCGTCGTCTGTAAAGTCAACAATAATGATTGGCCGTTCCTGACCTTGGAAGGAGTGTACCGTTGATACTTTGACGTTATTCGGGACGCCTTTCCCCTTGAGATGTTTAACAATATTTGCAACTTGGGAATTGTAAGGGGCAATGATTCCGATATTCTCAGGAGAAACGCCTTGACTCACCAGATCGCTGACCTCTTTGGCAATAATGGCGGCGTGCGCATTATTGATCTTCTTATGCTCAGCGTCTTTACCAATAGCGCCGGCAAGTATCTCCACTTTCCCTTTCGAGTGCAGAAAGATCACGTTCTTGTCGTGCCAAGGTGTCGGTTCTTTCACGGCAGCGCTCGGGATCACTCCAGTTTTGAGTGTACTCTTGTAAAACATCTTGCTCACGAGATCGCCGATTTTAGGATGCATACGATACTGGGTATCCAAGAAGGCCATCCGCTCGTCTGCGACTGCCATGTCACCAATCCCCGCATGATGAAAGATGTTTTCTTTAAACCAGACATTGGGCTCTTCGGAATCTTCTGGGAAAATTGGGGGCAACTGGTTGGGATCTCCGCCTAGGACTACTCCTGTAGTCGCAAAGAAGCTGGCAATCGCGAGAGACGGAATACTCGCCATTGAGACCTCATCAGCGATTACGTAATCAAATTTACCGAGCCACGGGAGCCTCGGTAGGGTCAGATAGGTAAAATTTGCCGCAACGATCGGAGCACTTTGTATGTGGTCCTTCCACCCAATGCCTAACCGCTTTGATCGAAAGGAGCCGTTCTCAAATGCCTCCTTGCTGAATGGGAGAAGCGTTCGATCCATCGAGGGACCGAGACGAGCAATGCCGGTTTTTTGCACGTCGACGCGTCCCACGACATTCATCAAGACCTGGTCAACGGCGTTATTCGACAACGCACAGAGAAGAACGCGCTTGCCACTGTTTACCAATGCACTCGTAAGCGCACCGAGAGTCTTAGTCTTTCCTGTGCCCGGTGGACCCCAAAGAAATGTCACTCTTTGTTGCAGGGCCTTTTGAATTGCGCTTCTTTGAGAGTCGTTCAGGTCTGACAGAGAAATCGTATGTTGTATTGCCGGAAAATGATCGGTCTTCTTCTCCTTACTGACAAGATCGCCGAGTATCGGATTCGGATTCTTGCCCCATTTTTCAAGAAATCCGATAGAAAATTCCATAAGCTGACGATTGTCCATCACATACTCGATGCCGTCATTGGTATACTTGCTGAATACTTCACTGTCGATGTTGTGTTCAGATAGAAAGGATTCGGGAATTGTCACAAATACACTGTTGCCGCGACCTGTGCCCATAGTTCCCATTACGAATTCATCTCCGATTTTAAACATCGACTCCTTACCGCTTGAACCGTGCCTTTCTGCATCTAGTAACACGCGTGACGGAGCGTTATCAAAGAGGATTTTGTAGGCACCTCCTGAACGTGACTCCTGGCTTTTGCCGAACATGAAATAACGCGACCTGTTTCTTGGGTCTTCTATTCGCTCCCTTTCTTGCTTTGTGGCAGCGAGCAAATCGTCAATCAATGCCATATAAGCTCCAGTGTACCGGAATTGCCGTCCACATGCCCGCAATGGGTTCCAGAGATGCCTTGCATACTCTGACCGTTATGGCCCTATGGACGCATGCAGGCAGGGCAAATCGGCAAAATAGGCCCAACAGTGGTACCCGCGCCAATCGCGGCAAAATACTGTTTATACGCGCGGAAATCGACGGAACAGGACGAGCGTCAGGCACTTTCAATCGATTCACAGGTGAGTGAGATGTTGCAGATAGCAGAGCGCGATGGGCTTGAAGTGGTCGACATACGACGAGAGGCACATTCTGCCAAGGACTCCGGTCAAAGACCGGTATTTCAAGAGCTTATCGCTGACATTGATCGCGGCAGGTTCAACGCAATACTCACGTGGGCTCCCGACCGCTTAAGCCGCAATGCTGGCGATCTTGGGTCTCTCGTAGATCTCATGGACCAAAAGCGTCTTCTCGAAATACGGACATACGGTCAGCATTTTTCAAATTCACCAAACGAAAAGTTTCTACTAATGATTCTCTGCAGCCAGGCGAAGCTCGAGAACGACAATCGAGGTATCAATGTAAAGCGCGGACTTCGTACCCGCTGCGAGATGGGACTGTGGCCCGCCCCCGCACCAGTCGGATATCTCAATGAGAAGCGGGCAGATCGACGCGGGTACGTATATGTCGATACGGAGCGTGCCCCAGTTATTAAAAAGATGTTTGAGAAAGTCGCATATGAAAAATGGAGTGGCCGTAAAATCTACAACTGGCTTAAATTCGAGATTAACCTCAAGTCGAATACTGGCAAAAAGGGACTGACCCTGAGTAACGTCTATCTCATACTGCAAAACCATTTTTACTACGGCAGTTTCGAGTACCCGCGCAAAAGCGGCCAATGGTACAAAGGTCGTCACGAACCGCTCATCACGAAAGAGCTATTTGACCTTGTACAGCAACAAATCAATACGCATGTCATAAAGGTTGAGGGGAAAGAATTCGCTTTCACAAAACTTATGTCCTGTGGTCTCTGCGGTTCTGGCATATGTGCCGACGAGAAGTTCAAGAGGCAAAAGAACGGCAACATTCACCGCTATTGCTATTACGGATGCACAAAAACGCGCGACAAAAATTGCAAGCCACAATACATTAGAGAAGAAGACCTAATCGAGCAGTTTGTTCTGCTTATGGATCAGGTCGATTTGAACGAGACTGAGGTTAGGGAGAAGATGCATGAAGAAGTTACCCGCATGATGAAGTTCCAGTCCGCGATGGTGGGCAAAAAGGAAAAGATTCAAGTGGGCGATATCGATGTTCGGAACTACGCTAAATATTTACTGCGTGAGGGCTCGATAATTGAAAAGCGAGAACTTTTGGGATGCTTCAAGAGCAAGATGATGCTCAAAGATAAGAAAGTGAAGTTTTATCTTCCCCAGACATTGACGGTCTTGTAATCGTATAGATAAAGTTCTTTTTGATATTTTGCATCAGACTTCTTGTTGTGTGCTTCTATAGCAGCCCGTACATGTGGTAATGAAGACTCGTCAGAAACAGCTAGATATATTCGTTTTATCTGACTTCCAAGTATTGCGTCTAGAATATGCTTATCGTTCTCTTTTAGAGATGCCCCAAAAATCACCAAATCTTTCCCGAGGGAAGACAGTGATCTAAAACAATGACTCAGATAGGCACTATGGAGAATCTTGGTCAACTTCTGTTCGCTCGTACCTTCTGAGATGAATATTGGGTAAATGTTCTTTTTCAAGCTATCTCGAACCTGGTCCATCAAAACGATATCCGTTTTTGAATAAGTCTTTTTTATTATCTCGTCTCCCGCATCAAAGTAGTGAAGTGCTCCGTGTAGATAATGGACATTCATCGCGTAGTTACGCGAGTTCTTGTACACGACATAACCCTCGTGGAGACTGTCCTCCGTCTCGCCAAATCCATCATTAAAGTTACCAGACGCATCTTGCATCGAAGCCCAATAAAGTAGCAAGTCATAGTTGACCGTATAAATCTTTGAAAAGTTCTTAAGAAATGTGACACACGCGATCTTTTCCTTGGGTGAGAGACTTGTTGATTTAGGAGGATGATTGTTAGTGATGATCTTTACCAAATATTCTTTCAGAGCTTCGCTGTCACGCGATAATTTCTTTTGAAGTGCGCTGTCGCCACCGTAGACAGCAATTATCTCCTTTGAAGACTCCATTGCTCTCATAACCGTTTCGAAGTCTGCGGTGGCAAGCTTTTGAAAGACTTTGTACAGCTCGCTTTTTTTATCGATGATTCCATCTTTGGCTGCCGATTCCAAAAGAGTCGTAAAAGAAAACCTTTCCGCATCGTACGAGACGCTGAATCCATTTCCGATGAGCACGTTAGGACTCTTGGCTTGCTTGAGAACATCTTCAAAGGTAAGTACGCCTTTCATCGCTTTCGTCAAGTCGGCTTTCAGCACGTCTTTTTTTCGCACACTATTCACACGCACAGTTTTTTGATCCTTCACCTTTCTTATGTTTTCCTTCATATTTGTGTTACCAGTCCATATTAGCCGCATCGTCAGACATTCGATGCATGTAATCTATATATTCTTTAAGATTACTATGGCTCATACTTACAATCAGGTCATGTTCGGAAAGACCGTCGGCTAAGAATGCCACATTAAAACCCTGAGAAATATAGAGGTAAATATTCTTTGTAGAAGCATGGGATTTAATTAACTTCAGAAATGCCTCTAGTGTTTCAAAGTTAGTCTTTTGATCTCTCCACGGCAAAGAAACATGATGCTCTGAGATCGAGACCGAGATCTTGTGTCGAGCTCCGGTAAGGTAAAAATCGAATACTGTATTGGTATTGCCGTGTGCGGCCGGGTTTCGCTGATATCGAGCTAGTCCAACGAAGTGATCATAGGATCTTTTGAAGTCCGGGTCGTTAATATCGAATATTAATTTAAACTTCTCACTCCATTTTAGTCTTGTAAAAGTACCGACATCTTTTCTCTCAGGAATACTTCTGAAGCCTAGAAAAAGGACGCACAGATGCTCCAATAAACTAAAGAAGCTGAAATACGCTGCGTTCTCGTAATGACTCTTTTCAACGTGAAACTTATACCAGTTATGAGGCATCTTCCCTTTGGTACCCCTCTCGATCAATTTTTCTTTAGCTAAGGCTTTTTTGCGAAAGAAAGCGTACGGTTCTCGTAGTTGTCGAAATGTGTTGGTCACTATAATTTCTCCTTTCTTTAGTGCCTCTTCCGCGTATTCTTCAATAAGCGTACTTGAGGCACGTAATGCCTTTTGCAATACTGTTTCGATTTCTAGTGCCACGCCTTGAGCTTCCTTTTCTTCAAGTCCGCTCACGTAAACGCGAAAGCCAAACTTTTCGTGAACGATACGACATCTGAATTTGCCTTTATATCTGAACGGTATAGACCAGTTCGTTTTCTCGAATGGCTGATCCCAGACCTTAAAGCTCAATATCTCGGCGAATAGAAATCTCGCTATTCGCCACATATCGTAGTTTCCTGACAAAGTGTGTCTGAACGATGCCATACCGCCCGAAGACTTCTCTGGGGGTTGAGAAAAGTCTTTCAGAATGTTCTTGAGAGCTTGTACTTTTCTTGTGCGCATAGGATTTGAGTGCCTACTGCACAATCTTACATATCATAAAGCGAGTTGTCTTATACGGGTGCAAAATACGCCTCAACATCTTGAGGCTCCCTGTACACTGAACCTAGCTCTACTTGGCTGG
>CAZPGE010000008.1:0-25446 GCA_964586255.1 uncultured Candidatus Saccharibacteria bacterium
TACGCCTCAACATCTTGAGGCTCCCTGTACACTGAACCTAGCTCTACTTGGCTGGGGGACTAGGATTCGAACCTAGATACTCAGGACCAAAACCTGATGTCCTACCATTAGACGATCCCCCAAACGAGACCATTATGCGGACTCGGAGCTCTTTTCACAAATGTCGATTATAGCGAGCTCGAGCGGAAGATGTGGTACCGCCGCATACGCCATGCGCGAGTAGGCCTCGAGCAGCGCGCGGAGCATATCGGAGTTCACACTCGGAAGCTTTGCGGAGCCTTGCGCAAATGCCACATCTGTCTCGGAGAGCTCTTTGCCGAGCTCATCTGCGAGCGCAGGCGCGTAGCGCATGAGAAGAATCACTCGCAGGCGATGGATTAAGAGCTTCGCAATAGTCCGCGCGTCCATGTTGTCCCCCACTGCCTGGCCGAGTGCGGCGAGTGCCGCCTCAGCGTCGTGATGCATCAAGGAGCCTAGTATCGCGCGTATAATCTCGCCGCGCGGCGCACCTGACACCGCCTCGACTTCTTCAATGTCGATTTTCTTATCACTCGATACCGCAAGCACTTTCTGGAGAATCGAGAGAGCGTCGCGGAAAGACCCTTCGGCGAGGAGTGCCACGAGCTCGGCACCCGGCTTTCCGAGCGAGAAGCCTTCTTTTTTGGCGACATCCTGCACTATCTGCGCGAGCACCTCGCGCGAGGGTTGTTTGAAGGTGTATATTTCGCAGCGCGATTGAATGGTATCCGGTACTTTATCGCGCTCCGTGGTCGCCATCACGAAAATCACGTGCGCCGGCGGCTCTTCGAGCGTCTTCAGAAATGCATTCCATGCACTCTTCGAGAGCATGTGTGCTTCGTCGATGATGTAGAACCGGTACGGCGACTCAAAAGGCATGCTGTTGACCGCCTCCCTCAGCTCGCGAATATTTTCTACTCCGGTTTGCGATGCTGCATCGATTTCATAGAGGTCCTTTGCCGACACGCCGAGTCTCTTCGCGAGGATGCGCGCGACCGAAGTCTTCCCCGTACCTCTCCCGCCGCAGAAGAGGTACGCATGCGCAACCTTGTTGTTTTTTATCGCTTTCTCGAGCACGCCCACTACGTGCTCCTGGCCACGAACCTCGCTAAAGTCCGCAGGCCGATAGGCTCGATACAGCGTGGCGTGACGGACTTCTTTCTTCATGCGGAGAAGTATACAAAACAATAGCTCCCCCGTCTCTTACCTTGAGAGGGGGAGCTTGTACCGAGGCTACCGTCAAAAGCATTCCCGTGCCTCAGTCTGGATGAGTGTACTGCTCCAGAAGAGTACGCAGATCTGGATTCCTCCTGAAATCTTTGTAGATCTGGCAGTTTTGTACACCGGACTCCCGAGCAATATGACTAAAGAGAACTTGTCCATGCGACGAGAGCTTCTGTGCCGCAGCTTCATACTTCTTTTCCCGAGCCCTTCTGCGCGCCTCTCCTTGTGTCATCAGACCGAGTTTCGTTCGCCACTGAGGATGGCGAGATATGGCCATGGACACCGTCGATCGTGGACGTCCAAGCTCTTCTGCAAGCGACACGATGGACACACCTTCACCTCGCTCCCTGATATCCAAACTCGCGCAGAGCATCACAAGTCCTGGATACAGAAAGTTGATTTTATCGACTAAACCAAGCTTGATGCGAAGGGCTGATCTCACTGAGACAAAGTAGCGAACCTTGGAAGCACTGGTGCCAAGCTTTGCTGCAAGCTGAACGAAGTTAACAACGTTATTTTCCGCACGCAACTGCTCGGCCGCCTTGCAAACATTCGCATTGGTCAGCATGGGAAGCTCCACATTGTCGGTTATTCACTGATTCGACAATACAGAGAACATACACTAAGCGCAAGTGTGAGTTACATTGCTCCTAAAATCTCCTTCGCCTCAGAAATGCTCTCCGTCTCCATCAGTCGGATTCGTAAATCCTTGGCATTGTCCCAGCCGGAAATGTACGCTTTAAAGTGTTTTTTCATCGTCGCGTAGTGCGTCGTCCCCGTCAGCAGCTTGTCAAAAAGCTCAAGATGCTCAAGAAGTGCAGCGATGCGCTCTTGTGGAGTCGGCTCTCCGCGATTCGTAAAGAGCCATGGGTTCCCAAAAATCCCGCGGCCAATCATCGCACCGTCTGCGCGCGTCGCCGCTATTTTCTCGCGCGCATCTGCGAGATTCTGCACGTCACCGTTGCCCACGATAAGCGTCTTGGAGCTGAGTGAATCGCGTATCTCGACCGCGCGCGCCACACGCTCCCACCTCGCGGGCACATCGGACATCTCTTTGCGAGTGCGCGCGTGAAGTATGACCGCATCAGGCTCTTCTGCGAGAAGCTCGGGCAGCCACGTCTCGAGCTCGTCCTCGTTGTAACCGATGCGCGTCTTTACTGAGACCGCCATCCGCTGGTCGGCGGACTCTGCGCCTTTTTTCGCAGCGCGTATGAGCTCTCGCGCGAGCTCCGGCGTGCGGATCAGCGCGGAGCCGCAGCCTTGCCGCTCGACTTCTCGCGCCGGGCACCCCATGTTGATATCAAAGCCGTCAAAGCCCATCTCTCGGCACAGTCTCGCGCCGGCTTCCATGTGCTCGGGATTTGCCGTAAAGAGTTGCGCCACTATGGGGCGCTCTCCATCGTTGAATTCAAGTTTCTTACGAAGCTTTCTTTGGCCATCTTCGTCGGCGCGGAGAAGTCCGTCAGCTGAGGTGAACTCCGTGTACATCACGCGAGGTATTGATGGGTCCGAATATTTTGCTATCAATGCGCGAAATGCGACGTCGGTGACATCTTCCATCGGCGCAAGTACAAAAAAAGGCCGCTCGAGCCTGTGCCAGAAACTTTCCATGCGAAAAACATAGCACGACCTGACGCAGACACGATTGACTTCTTTGACTTTCGAGGTAAAATGAGTGCAGTCGAATCTGTCGTGCGGACAGGTTCCAAAAACACTACCAACGGCGGAAACACTCCAATGGCAGACAAAAAGGTTGATGCAGTAAAGTCGGACACGTGTATCAACGGCCGGACCTTAGTTACGTTTGGATGCGAGGACAACCCCTCCTCCGAGCTGCTCGCGCTGCTCGAAGAGGTGCAAGGCTGGGACCGACAAGCTGTCGGCCAGATGGTCCTGCATCAAATCGGTAAATATCTCGGCAATCACCGGCGCTAATGGTCGCAAAGTCGACGCATCACAAGACTTCGAGGGCGGCATCTGTCGCCCTTTTTATATTTAAATATTCTTCTGCTCCTCCCCTTTCATCTTGTAATACACCCGATTTCCGAAACGCAGATCGACGTATTCGATTTCTGCAATACGCTCGCGGAGAGCCTCGGAAGAGAGTACGAGCTCGAGATTGCGCGCGAGCGTCTCAGGCTCTTGACCAAAGGAAGCTTTCACGTAGAAATCCTGCCCCACCGTCACCCAGAAATCCTGTTCCGGAAGTATATCGACGCGCGTCGGCACCAGGTTGGTTTCCTGCTGAAAGATGCGCAGGAGCGCGAGGACCGAGGGCAATTGTCCCGGGATAAGTTTCTGGCCAATCGGCGCACCTTCGATACCGCCGGTAAATGTATACGCCGTTGCGAAATCTCCATGCGTCGTCGTTGCTGCCGTCGTAAACACGAATCCTTCTTCGTCGATTGCATAACAATCATCTTCCGCCGCGCACCACAGCGCGAAAGGCTCTCGCTCGGTGATTGCGATGATTAGATTTTGCCCGACAGCAGACGGCCGCGAGGCGCGAGCGCTTTTTACTCTCGGAAATGATGCAATGATTCCTTGCTCAATCACGCTTTTCGGATAGAGAAATATATTTCGCCGCGAGAGGTAGTGGAACGAGCCGTCGTTTAGAAGTGAGTCGACGTACGACTCGATGATTGTGGGCTCTATTTTCTTTACACCCGTGACCTCAATCTTTTGAATCGAAAGCGGCGATGCATATGAGATGAAGTGTACGCCGTACGCGAGCGCAGCCGCGGCCAATAGAACGAGCGCCACCACGAGTGCTCGCGCACGTCGGCGCTTTGTACGCAGAGGTGATGAGCGCTTTGGTCTCGTATCCGTTTGTCGAAAAGGAATAGGGCGCGTCTTTTGCGCCACGGGTTTTCCTTTTCGGAGATCGATAATACGCGCGACCATAGTGGTGCCGCCTAGTGCGGCAATTTAGTTTTTCGTTATGAGCTTCTTGCCCATGTACCCCTGCAATACCTCAGGCACCGTGACGCTTCCGTCGGCGTTTTGATAGTTTTCGACAATCTGGCAGAGCACGCGAGGCATCGCGAGCGCCGTGTTGTTGAGTGAGTGCACGTAGCGTAGTGCGCCTGACTCGTCGCGGTAGCGTATGTTGAGGCGCCTCGTCTGAAAATCGTGAAAGTACGATGACGAATGCGTCTCACGATACTGTTGCTCGCTCGGCATCCACGCTTCGATGTCGTACTTCTTTACCTGCCCGAGGCCCAGGTCGCCGCCGCAATTTATTACGACATGATACGGAAGTTTGAGCTCCTGAAGCAGTGCCTCGGAGTTCGCCGTAATTTCCTCATGGTGTTTTACGGATTCTTCATGGCTCGCTTCGCAGAGTACGACCTGCTCGTATTTGACGAACTCGTGTATGCGAAAGACTCCCTTCGTATCTTTGCCATGACTTCCCGCCTCTCGTCGAAAGCACGACGAATACGAAAAGTATTTAATCGGCAGCTGCGACTTCTCCAGTATCTCTTCCATGTAGTACCCCATCGTGGCCACTTCTGCGGTACCTGCCAGGTAATCGCCATCTTGCGTCTTGTAGAGGTCTTCCTCACTCTGTGGCAAGTATCCGGTACCCATAAAAGGCTCCCGCCGCACGAGCGATGGCACAATCATGGGTTGGAATCCCTCGCGATTCATAAAGCGGTCTTCCACGAAACGCTGCAGCGCCCACACGAGTCTCGCGCCGTCGTTTTTTAGAAAATATCCGCGGAAACCTGCGACTTTCGCACCGCGCTCGAAATCCGCCATATCGAGGTCAAGCATGAGGTCGACGTGGCTTTTGGGAGCAAAATCAAATTTCGGAAGCTCGCCCCAGGTCCGCACCTCTACGTTGTCTGCATCGCTCTCACCGTCGGGCACGGACATGTCCGGGACATTGGGCACTCTCACCATCATCGCGCGCCACTCTTTGAGAATTTCCTGCATCTCCTCCTCTTGTTTTTTCAGGAGCTCCTTGAGCCCCGTCATTTTCTGTATGAGCTCTTGGCTTTTCGATGGGTCCGCAGAGATGAGCTTCGACGCTTCGTTTTGCTCAGCACGCTTGGTATCTATTTCTTGCTGGAGTGCCCGACGCCTGTCGTCGAGTGCGATGAGAGCATCGATATCGACATCGATGTGTTTCTTTTTCGCGCCTGCAGCGACGATGTCTTTGTTTTCGCGGATGAATTTAATATCGAGCATATCGAAACTCTCTAAGTGGTAAAATCATAGCATTATGCTCCGTGAGCTCAAACAGCTCGTACCGAGTGACTTTCCTCCCCTCTTGCGCGAGATTCCCGACGCCCCAAAGCGCCTCTACCTCAGAGGAGAGCTCCCACCACCAGAGTATAAATGGCTCGCAGTCGTCGGCTCGCGTGCGTGCACATCATATGGCCGTCGGGTCGTGCAGTACCTCATAGAGGGTCTGCGCGGATACCCGGTGATCATCGTCTCGGGACTTGCCTACGGCATGGATACCGAGGCGCACAGAGCGGCGCTGAGCGCGGGACTACTCACGATTGCAGTGCCCGGCTCCGGCCTCGACTGGTCCGTACTCTACCCCAAAGCAAATCACACACTCGCTCAAGAAATCCTTGAAAAAGGCGGTGCGCTCCTCTCTGAAGAACAGCCGACCGCGAGAGCGATGCACTACATGTTTCCGAAACGCAACAGAATCATGGCCGGTATGACGCATGCGACGCTCATGGTCGAGGCCAAAGGGAAATCAGGAAGCTTGATTACCGCAAAACTCACCACCGAGTACAATCGAGAACTTCTCGTGGTCCCGGGCTCTATATTCAGTGAGGAAAGTAGAGGGACGCACCAGTTTCTTCGCATGGGAGCGACTGCGATCACCTCTCCCGAAGACGTCCTCGTCGCCCTCGGTATATCGCCACGCGAAGGTGCGGCAACCCTCTCTGCGCTACGTACCGACCTCTCTGAAGAGGAGCTGCGGGTATTCAATATAATAGCGTCGCCTCTACCTCGCGACGAACTCATCGCCGCACTCGATATTTCAATCTCCGAGGCCAATGTCCTCCTCTCCACTATGGAGATAAAGGGCTTGATAGTAGAGGAGCTTGGGGTAGTGCGGATTCGTTGACAGTACGCGGCTCGGCGCGCACAGTATCGTAAGAAAGTGAGGGATATACTCATGTATGCTTTTATGCTCTGCATCATCGCAATGTGGCGCGTTGTGCCGGCGGCAATCGTTATTATCGTCGTCTCAAATCTTGCGGCGTGGGCGGTTGAACACGTCGTCAGTGAGATTACGTATCGAAGTGGACTCCTGGCAGCGATCGGGCAGCTCCCATCGAAATTGGAGTTCATCCAAGTACAGCTCCTGGCGTGGGAGGTCATCGTAATACTCGTAGCGCTCGGCTGCATCGTCAACGCGTATCTATACTACTTGGTTCTCTACCCCAAGTTTGTTCGCGGCGGTCGCGACGCGATTGCGTTCTATGCGAAGCGAGCGAGTCACCAGGGAGGCTGCCCGCTTGCAGGCTGTAAGGTAGCTGCTGCGCTGGCTCTCTTGCACGCAAAATCATAAAACGTCCGGTCACGCCGGACGTCTGCTTTTTATCTGAATATTTGACATGTGGTACTGTAATAACGTATCACTGTGTCCTGTCATGAAACTAGTCATTGTCGAATCGCCCTCGAAAGCAAAAACGATCGAGAAGTACTTGGGTAAAGGCTTCACGGTTCGTGCTTCGGTCGGCCACATACGGGATCTCCCTAAGAGCAACAAAGACGCCGTCGATGTCGAGGGTGGTTTTGTGCCGCGCTATCAAATAGTAAAAGAGAAGCAAAAGGTCATCGACGAGCTCCAAGAAGAAGCGGAAAAGGCCGACGAGGTCATCCTCGCGACAGACCCCGACCGAGAAGGCGAAGCAATCGCCTGGCACCTCGCGCAAGCGATTGGACTCAAGAAGCCCAAGCGAATCGTCTTCCACGAAATCACTGAGGCGGCTGTAAAAGAAGCGCTCGCCAATCCGCGCAAGATAGATGAAGAGCTTGTCCGCGCTCAGGAAGCTCGGCGCGTCCTGGACCGACTTTTCGGGTACGACCTCTCAGGTCTTATATGGAAGAAGGTGCGCTACGGCCTCTCGGCCGGTCGCGTGCAATCCCCCGCGCTTCGAATCCTCATGGAGCGCGAGCGCGAAATCCGCGCATTCATCCCTGAAAAGTTTTGGGTCATTAGCGCCGATGTCAAAGCGAATCCGCCAACTGGCGGAGGCGAGGTATTCACCGTGACATGTGCCGAAGAGCCGAGAGATGAAAAAGAGGCGGAGCGGATTCTCAAAGCGGCAAAGACGAAAGAGTGGTCGGTTAAGTCGGTCGATGAGACCGAGGCCTCACGCTCAGCGCGCGGCCCTTTTACCACGTCGACCCTCCAGCAGGTGGCTTCGACACGACTCGGCTTCTCACCTTCGCGCACCATGGGTGTGGCTCAAAAGCTCTACGAAGCGGGACATATCACCTACATGCGCACCGACAGCATGAATCTCAGCAAAGATGCGCAGGACAAGCTCGTGAAGACCGCACTCGATGAATTTGGCGAGAAATACGCCGAAGCACGCGTCTATAAGACAAAGTCGAAAAGCGCACAAGAAGCTCACGAAGCTATCCGCCCGACCGACCCAACGAAGCGCTCAGCCGGCAACAACGAGGAGCAGAAGAAGCTCTACGCGCTTATCCGTGCTCGCGCACTCTCAAGCCAGATGACCGATGCTAAGATTTTGCGCACCAAAATCAAAGCCAATGTCGAGGGCGATTCTATTCCAGACTTTAGCGCCAATGGCTCACGCGTGATATTCGACGGATGGCTCGCAGCCGACCCTGATGCGCGCGGTGAAGATGTGGAGCTTCCAAAAGTAGCTGCAGGCGATGCGCTCACGCTTGTCGCCGCGAATACGGAAGGTAAAGAGACGCAACCGCCGGCGCGCTATTCGGAAGCGGGTCTCGTAAAGGAGCTCGAAGCGCGCGGTATCGGCCGACCTTCGACCTACGCCTCAATCATCCGCACACTGGAGACGCGCAATTATGTCGAAAAGCAGGGGCGCACGCTCATTCCTACGGCGACGGGCGACGTCGTATCCTCCTTTATTGAGCAGAACTTCGGCGAGTACATTTCCGACACGTTTACCGCAGAGATGGAGGACGAGCTCGACCAGATAGCAGAGGGTAAGCGCGAGTATGAAAAGACACTGCGCGATTTTTATACACCTTTTACGAAAGCGGTAAAGTCGAAAGCGAAGATTCCAAAAATCACCGGCATGGGCGACGCGCCCGATGAATTCCCGTGCCCCATCTGCAAAGGCCCTATGGAATATAAGCTCTCGCGTGCGGGCCGATTCATGAGCTGCAAAAGGTTTCCTGAGTGTCTCGGGGCTCGCAAAGAAGACGGCAACGAAATAGCACCGCCAAAGGAAATCGGCGAAGCCTGCCCCGACTGTAAGGACGGCAAGCAGATAGAGCGTGAGGGGCGCTTCGGCAGATTCATCGCATGCTCCAACTATCCGAAGTGCAAATTCGTAAAGCAGGACCCGGCCGAGCTCGAGCGCACAAAGACGGGGGTGACATGCCCGACATGCGGCAAGGGAGAGATGATGGAGCGCCGCGGGCGATTCGGCATCTTCTTCGCGTGCTCCAACTACCCAGAATGCAGGAATGCCATAAAAGCGCGCCCTACGGGGAAAATCTGCAAAGAATGTGGCTCCCTCATGATGGAAGGGACCAAAACGATACCGGAAAGATGCAGCAAAAAACAGTGTCCGATGCATAACCCGCATAAGCTGGAGAAGAAGTAGTCCGTCGCCTTGTCACGAAACATCTTCCATAAGTTGACAGGCATGGGCCCAAGCGTCATGGTTGCCTGAGTCAATACTCATCACAATGGAGCGTGGCATGAAGCGCGCACTTCTAATCGCACTTCTCTGCACGCTTCTGGGCGTTGCAGGGTATTGGTACTTTGAGCACTGGTACGGCTGGCTCACTTCTATGGGCGGTCTTGCGCTGAGATACGGTTCTGTATTCGCGTGGCGCGTACTGCTGCGGACACTGCGTCGACAACTCGTCATGTTTGTCTTCCCCTACTTGCCATCGTTCATTAAGCGGCCAATTCGGCAAGCCGGGAGACACCTGAAGCAGCATCTTGATGATGTGCTCGGCTCCCTTCGCGGGGCATGGAAAAATTCGTGGGCGATTCGTCTGTGTATTCTTCTTCCGCTCATGGGCATCTCGCTGACGCTTGCATACGATGCGGAGGGATTTCTCGAATTCGTGTACCTGGTGCCGCTACCCTTCCTCACGACCGCTATCTTCCCTGAGGGATTCTGGACCGTCGCGTTCGTGTACATCCTGAATCTTCTCGCGACTCATGGTTTCGAACAGGTCATCGAGCGGCTCAGTACTCTTGCACCCGACGACTTTGTGCGTCGATACCGTGATGGGCGCAACGGGATTCAGCGATTATTCGCCGAGACTAGTAGACCAGCTCGTGCGCATGCAAATCGACTATTTCAAACGTTTCGAAAAAACGGAACGGATACGAGTCCCGCAGAAACAGAAGCAAGGGAGCCGTGAGGCTCCCTTTTCATTTGACCGCCGCCAGTACAGCGGTAGTATCACTTTATGGCTATCGCTACTGCACGACCGCTCTCCGACATCCTCGCAGCGATGAGCACCAAGGACGAGAAAGATGTCGCACTCGTGACGAAAGCATACGAGCTCTCCAAGACCGCACACGGAGAGCAGAAAAGGTACTCAGGAGACCCCTATTTCATTCACCCAGCCGAAGTCGGGTACTATCTCGCCGCTGCAGGCCTTGATGCGCATGCGATAGCAGCAGGGCTGCTTCACGACACTATTGAAGACGCCGGCCTCGCAGCTGTCACGATAGAGGAACAGTTTGGTGCTGAAGTGCTCTCTCTGGTCGAGGGCGTCACGAAACTCGGCGCACTGCGCTATCGAGGGCTCGAGCGACACACTGAATCACTCCGGAAACTTTTTGCCGCGACGGCCAAGGACATCCGCGTCCTCATCATCAAGCTCATGGACCGTCTGCACAACGCACGCACGCTCGAGCATGTACCGCGCCCCGAAAAGCGCCTGCGCATAGCGCAAGAGACTCTGGAAATATATGCGCCGATTGCCGACAGGCTCGGTATGTCTGTCGCGAAGCAAGAGCTAGAAGACGCCGCGTTCCCCTATGCGTATCCAAAGGAGTACGAAAAAACACGTGAACTCCTCAAGGAGCGAAAGAATGAAAACGAAAAGCGGCTCGAAAAAGTGGAGCACGATCTCAAGCGCGAGCTCGCCGAGGCCGGCCTTCGCAACTTCCGCACGGAAGCGCGCATCAAGGGCGTATACAGCATGTATCGAAAGCTGGAGCGCAAAGGTTGGGACATCACCACCATCCACGACATTCTTGCGCTTCGCGTCATATTTCCGTCTGTGGCGGATTGTTATTCAGCACTCGGTATCATCCATGCGCATTGGCGCCCTGTACCTGGCAAGATAAAAGACTACATCGCATTTCCGAAACCCAACGGCTACCAGAGCATCCATACCACGGTGTACACGGGCGACGGCGGGGCACTCGAGATGCAGGTGCGCACCGAGGCGATGCATCGCGAAGCGCTCTACGGAATCGCATCGCACCTCACATACAAAGAAATCCAGCACGGAGCGCGCACCGGCAAAGGAGGGCTCGAGTGGGTGCGCCAATTCTTCCCTGGGAACGGTCCCGTGAAGAATTCAGGCGAAGGCGAAGATATCTCAAGCCGTGGAATACCGACGTGGGTAAAAGACCTGGCCTACGCACAGACCGATTCTGAATCCGAAGAGTACCTCGACACACTCAAGACCGATTTCTTCAGTCATCGCGTATTCGTCTTTACGCCGAAAGGTGACGTCATCGACCTCCCTATCGCCGCCACTCCTATCGACTTTGCCTACGCGGTCCACTCAGATTTGGGCAACCGCATGACAGGTGCGAGGGTCAACGGCAAGATGGTTTCTATTGATACTGCATTGCGCAACGGCGACATGGTGGAAATAGTCACCAAACCGTCGGCAAAACCTTCGCGCAAATGGCACGATATTGCCAAGACCAACATGGCGCGCAAGCACATCCGTGCCGCTCTCGCACAGCAAGAGAAGCTGCGCAGTCAAAACAACTAACACTCTAGAGCGAGAAATTGCGGATTGAATACAAATCCGCTTGCGGCTCTTCTGGCTTCTCCATCTGTGCCTTTTCCTCCACGGGAGCTACGGCGATTTCTTCCGCGAGTGGTCGCTCTGTATCCGCGCTCTCCGGCACTGCCGCAGGAACCGACTGCTCTTCAGGCTTTGTGAGTGAGAGGCAGAGCTGCGTCAAATCCTCGGGTGAAAAGAAATCTATCAAAAGTTTCCCGCCGGTATCTTTACGTTCTATACGCACGCGGGTACCGAGCCTCTCGGAGAGCTGCTTCTCAAGTGAGAGGAGGTCGGGAGAGAGCAGCGCCTTGTGCCTCACCTTGTCGATGGCCACGCGTCGCGCGAGCGCTTCCGTGTCACGCACCGTGAGGCGACGCTCAATCACCTCTTTGTAGAGCGTCCGCTGCTCCTCGGGCTTGTCCGCAAGCATGAGGAGCGGCCTCGTGTGCCCCTCGCTTATATCGCCCGTCTCGAGCGCATGTTGCATCTCTTCGGGCAAGAGGAGGATGCGAAGCGTGTTGGATACGTATTCGCGGCTCTTGCCGACACGGAGACCAATCTCTTTGTGCTGCAAGCCAAATTCATCGGCAAGCTGGCGAAACGCCTTTGCCCTATCGAGGGCGTTGAGATCTTCGCGCTGAAGATTCTCGATGATGGCGAGCTCAAGCTTCATCCGGTCGGTGTCTTCCGCAGTGCGTATGACTACCGGGACCTGCTGAATGCCCGCGAGTTTCGCAGCGCGGAGACGGCGCTCGCCAGCGATAAGCTCATACTCTACGAAAATCCCGTGGTCGGGGCGCTCTATTTCCTTGCGCGTCACCGTGAGCGGCTGGAGTATGCCGTATTGACGGATGGATTCCGCGAGCGAGACGAGCGCCGCCTCATCAAAGGTTTTGCGCGGCTGAAAAGGATTGGGCTTTATTTTCTCAACCTCAACCCAAAATATGGAATCCTGTATCGACGGGCCCGACATAGGCGCAGTATATCACGCGCACTATTTGTGACGCTTGAGATAAAACTTCTCTATCTGCAGAGGCATATCACTTTTCATAACTTCACCCGCTTCTGCTTTTTCCATTATCTGCTCCGGCGTCATCCAGAAGTACTCGACGAAGTCAGCCGAATTGAATGCAGGCGCCTCATCACTTGATATTTCGTATATCTTACCGAAGCAAGAAAATCCTTCCATAGGAGACTGGGCGCCAAGGCAACGAACATCATGTGCGTTCAAATCAATATTGAGTTCTTCCATGGCTTCTCGCTTGAGAGCCTCCCCGTAAGATTCTCCGCTTCCGACGTGGCCTGCGCAGCTCATATCCAATCCGAGAGGAAAAAGCCGCTTTGACGCAGTTCGCCGCGGAATCCACAACTCCCCGCTGCTATTGCGCACAAAGAGTGCGACAGCACGATAATTCCGTGAGCCATTTTCTTGAGTGTCAGAACGAAGTTGTTTACCGACAACCACGTCGTTGTCGTCGACCAGGTCTAGCCATTCATCATCGTCTTGCATGTGCCGGAGAAGAGACTCGAACTCTTATGGGTTGCCCCGCACGATTTTGAGTCGTGTGCGTATACCATTCCGCCACTCCGGCTTCGAACGCATAATACTTCATTAATCACCCGATTTGAAGTAAGGTTTCGCCATGGAAAAGGTGCTTATCATTGTAGGCCCTACCGCTTCGGGCAAGAGCGCCCTTGGCGTCAAGCTAGGACGCCGCTTCGATGGTGAAGTCATTTCCGCCGATTCAAGGCAGGTGTACCGGGGTCTCGACATCGGTACGGGCAAAATATCGAAAAGAGAGATGCAGAACGTCCCACACCATCTCTTGGATGTCGCATCTCCGAGAAAAACATTCAGCGCGGGAGACTTTGCAAAGAAAGCGCGTGCGGCGGCAGAGGACATCTCGAAGCGCGGCAAGCTCCCTATCGTAGTCGGCGGCACCGGTTTTTACATCGATGCACTTTTGGGGCGCATCTCGTTGCCCGAAGTTTCTCCTGACGCACTGCTACGCAAGCGCCTTTCAAGAAAAACCGCTCCGCAACTCTTCGCCATGCTCAAGAAAGCCGACCCGCTCCGTGCGAAGACTATGGACACCGCAAGCGAGCGCAACAACAAAATCCGTCTCATCCGAGCCCTTGAAATCGCGCGCGCTCACCGCAAGACCCCCATGACCGAGTTACGAACTCCGTCATATGACGTGCTTTGGATAGGTGTCGCGCCGGAGGATTCGGAGCTTAAGGTGCGCATCAATAGACGACTGATAGAACGACTCAAAAGCGGAATGGTCAGAGAGGCCCGCCAACTCCATGCGGGCGGACTTTCGTACAAACGCATGAAAGAGCTGGGGCTCGAGTACCGTTCGCTTGCCCGCTTCCTACAAAAAGAGATCACGCGCAAGCAGCTCGAATCAGAGCTACAGAGCGATATTTGGCGCTATGCGCGCAAACAAATCGGGTATTGGAAACGCAACAAAGATATCCAATGGTTTAGTCCGAAACAATCGAAGAAAATCGTGGCGACGGTAGCAAAGTGGAAGAAAGCCTAGCAGCCGAAAAGCATCTGCCTAAACTGCTCTTTTTTCGCAGGGTCAAGCCGCATACGTAAAAGCGTAGAGACGAGCTCGGGGCTATAAAAATGCGGATCGTCGGAGAGCATAATGAATTCTTCAAACGTAATGAGTCGAGACGTGATGCGCTCCCCCGCATCGAGATGCGGCTCAGCCTCTTTTCGACACTGGCGAGCAATAAAGGTATAGACCGTCCACTCGATTTTCCCGACCGGGTCGGTCTGCTCCCACAGCATCCAATCGTCGGATACATACCCTGTCTCCTCCGCGAGCTCTCGCTTCGCTGAAGTGAGCGGCTCTTCTCCCGGGTCGCAACGGCCTCCCGGAATCGACGGGAATGCACCAAGTCCGTCTGGCTGCTCTTCGTCTTGCATAAGTATCTTGTCTCCGACCACGGCGATTACTTGTGCCGTATTCGGGCGCTTCAGTCGCTCAAATGTCTGGGTCGAGCCGTCGAACATCGTCTGCTGCCATTGGTACACGTCAAAAATGACGCCTGAAAATACTTTGGTCGCTTCCGCAGGAATACTTTTTCTTCTCTTGCTCATATTTAAAAGATAGCACCCTCCTCCAGAAGTGCTTTTACATATCTATCGAGCTCTTCGACAGGCAGGGCCTTCAGCTCACTCAGTGTTGCCCACTGGTATTCCGTATGTTCATCACTGAGCTTCGGCTCGCCCTCTGCAGTCCCTGTGTATGTCACGCGTACCACATGTCGATTTTGTTCGGGCAAGAATATGTCTTGCGCTCCGATTACTCGCGGCTCGCTCGTCATGGTGAGCCCCGTCTCTTCCATGATCTCCCTGGCGAGATTTTCCCGCAGTGACGAGCCAGCCTCTATGCGCCCGCCCGCTATGTCCCACTTTCCCTGAAAGATGTCTTCACTGCCCGAACGACGCATAAGTAAATACTTGCCATCCGGATTCTTGAGAAGCACCTTTACGCCTACCTGGAGTTCCATGTTCGCATTATATCGGAATCTGCTGCGGGCGATGAGGGAATCGGTCACGCATACTTTTTCTGCTGAAAAGTTGCGCGACCCCGCCTCGGCCCGTCGGCCTCCGGCTTTCGATTCCCCTCCTCCTGACGGAAACGGCACCCACAAAGGAGTGCCTATTTCCATCAGATGCGGGCGATGAGGGAATCGAACCCCCGACGGCGGTTTTGGAGACCGCAGTTATACCATTTAACTAATCGCCCAACGCGGCTAAGTATAGAGCCGGGTTTCCCCGGCTCCAAATCTTACTTCTTGACCTCTTTGAAGACGACGTGCTTGCGCAGTTTCTTCGAGTATTTCTTGAGCTCGATTTTCCGGGTAACGAGCTTTCTGTTTTTGCGCGTCCAATACACCTCCCCTGTGGCGGCGTGCTTGATGAGTACGAGTTGATCCTGCGACATATGTAGACGGGACTATACCAGAGGGACGGGCGTATCGTCAATCCGCTACGCGTAGTAGTGGTCGAAGAGGGTCAAGAATGCCTCACAGATCTTGTTCCACGGGCCAAAATTGGCGTTGGTGATAGACCGCATCAGTGTATCGATGACTATCCACCCTGCGAGGATGATGAGGAGCCCTACAAGCACATTGGCGAAGACCCTACGCGCTGCGGACATCTTTTCTGCATTCCCCCCTGCGGTGACCGCCTCCCAGCCCGCATAGGCAAAGAGGAGCGCAGAGATGAACACCGCCAAATAGATACCGGTATTGAGCACATTCTGCGCGAGAAGTGCCACGTCACAAATCGACTGACATCCGCCCGGCTGGTCCGTACAGCTCTTGGGCACTATCTGACTGGGCAATCCTTGCCCGAGCACCATGACGGGCGCAAAGAGGAACATCACCATCAAGAGCACAATCGTCACGGCGGCAAACCTCTGTACCATGGGTTTATTTTACCACGCGCCCCGACGCAAAAAGCACCCATAGGGTGCTTTTTGCTGCATGTGCGCCGGGCAGGATTCGAACCTGCGCAGACCGAAGTCGCTTGGTTTACAGCCAAGTGCGATTGACCACTCCGCCACCGACGCGCTGGCCGATATTATGCACCAATCAGGGCTCTGCTGCTAGGCTCTCGAGGCTGCGCGAGCGCGTACGCCGCGTTCTCTCTCAGCCCCTTTCTTCACATCGAAGCTGAAGTCGCCCTTGCCGTCGATTCCACCCTTTGCGTCGTAATCTATCTTCACGGTACCGCCTTCCATAATCCCGCGAGACACCATCATGTTGGCAATCGGCGTCAGAATCTTGGTCTGGATGAGACGCTTGAGTGGCCGTGCTCCGTACTGCGGGTTGTACCCTTCCTTGGCGAGATGTTCGAGCGCCGCATCAGAGAGCGAGAGCCCGATATGCTTCTCTTCAAGGCGCTTGCCCACGATTTCTATCTGCATCCGGACGATATCGCGAATCGCCTCCGTAGAGAGGATGTTGAAGAGCACAATCTCATCCAGACGGTTGAGGAATTCGGGTCGGAAGTACTCCTTGAGCGAGTCCATCACCTTGCTCTTCACCTGCTCATAGCGCTCGTTTTCCGTGACAGAGAGCCCGCTGCCGAAGCCGAGGCCAGACATCTTATCGATGTGTTCTGCACCGATGTTAGACGTCATGATGATGACAGTGTTTTTGAAGTTGACCGTGCGGCCCTTTGCGTCGGTGAGGCGGCCGTTGTCGAGGACCTGGAGCAAGATATTGAATACTTCGGGATGTGCCTTTTCGATTTCGTCGAAGAGAATGACCGAGTATGGCCTATGACGGACAAGCTCGGTGAGGCCCCCGCCTTCGTCATGACCCACGTATCCCGGAGGCGAACCAATCATCTTCGAGACTGAGTGTTTCTCCATGTATTCCGACATGTCGACGCGAATCAGTGACTTGTCGCTATTGAAAAGCATCTCGGCAAGCGCGCGTGTCAGCTCTGTCTTACCGACACCGGTAGGACCAAGGAAGAGGAACGAGCCCACAGGACGATTGGGATCGGAAATGCCTGCGCGGCTACGCTTGATAGCATCGGACACTTTTTGCACCGCCTCGTCTTGACCGACGATACGCGCGCGGAGATTTTCCTCCATACGCGAAAGCTTCGCCGCTTCCTCTTCGAGCATGCGTGACACCGGCACACCGGTCCAACGCGAGACGACACCCGCGATGTCTTCTTCGGTTATTTCTTCTTTGAGTACGCGTCGTGTCTGCTGAAGCTTCTTGAGCCGCTTCGTCGCGGTCTCTATTTCTTTATCGAGCAGTGGTATTTTACCGTAGCGATATTCCGCCGTCTTCGTGAGGTCGCCAGCACTCTCCGCCGCATCAGCCTCCATACGAGCTTTTTCAAGCTCGCCCTTGGCACGCTTTATCTCGGTGAGTGTCTCTTTCTCATTCTTCCACTTCATTTCGAGCTCACGAGTGGCGTCGCGCAGATCTGCAATCTCCTTCTCAATAGACTTCGTACGCGTACGCGCCTTGCCCTCGCCTTCTTCGGATTCCTTCTTGAGTGCCTCCCTCTCAATCTCAAGGCGCATTATTTTTCGGTGTGCATCCTCGAGCTGCGGCGGCTTGTTTTCAAGAGAGAGTCGCAGCGCTGAAGAAGCCTCGTCGATGAGGTCGATAGCTTTGTCCGGGAGGAAACGCTCCGTAATGTATCGGGAGGAGAGCTGCGCAGCTGCAACAAGAGCATCATCGGTGATGTGCACGCCGTGGTAGAGCTCATAACGCTCTTTGAGCCCACGAAGTATCGCCACCGTGTCGTCGATTGACGGCTCGTTGACGAATACCGGTTGAAAACGACGTGTGAGCGCGGGATCGTGTTCTATATGCTTCTGGTATTCCTTGAGTGTCGTAGCACCGATGACGCGAAGCTCCCCACGCGAGAGCGCAGGCTTGAGCATATTGGATGCGTCCATCGAGCCTTCCGCGGCTCCGGCTCCGACGATGGTGTGCATCTCATCGATAAAAAGTATGATTTTACCTTCGGAGCGCTCCACCTCTTTCATCACCGCCTTGAGTCGCTCCTCAAACTCCCCACGATATTTAGTGCCTGCGATAAGAAGTCCGAGATCAAGCTGGACGAGCTCCTTTCCACGGAGCGATTCCGGCACGTCGCCCGAAGCAATGCGTGAAGCAAGACCTTCTGCAACAGCAGTCTTCCCCACACCCGCCTCGCCTATGAGTACAGGATTATTCTTGGTGCGACGCGAAAGTATCTGGATGACGCGTGTGATTTCAGTATCTCGTCCGATGACGGGGTCGAGCTTGTTTTCACGTGCACGGTCGGTGAGCGAGCGCGCAAAGCGAGCGAGCGCTCGTGGCTTCTTCGGTTCGTCGGTGTCACGGATTTTTCCCTCTTTGATATCTGTGAGAATCCGGGCAAGTGCCGCACGGTCTATGCGGAAGCGGGTAAGCAAGTCCGACGCGGGACCCGGATGCTCTGCTAACCCTAGTATGAGGTGTTCGGGCGAGACGAACTGGTCGTTGAACGATGCGGCGATGCGCGGTGCAGCCTCAAATACACGGACGAGCTCCGGCGTGAGGTACAGCTGGAAAGACGGAGACACAGCGGTCGAACCTGCGGTGCCCTCGATGAGCTCAAGTATGGAATCGGTGAGATGCGTGACGTCTATCTCGAGCTGCTCAAGCATCGGGACGACCATGGTCTCTTCCTGTGTAAGGAGTGCGGCAAAGAGATGCAGGGTTGATACCTGGTTGTGGCCACGCTCAACAGCCAGCTGGTGAGCGCGGTGTATCGCCTCTTTTGCTTTAGTTGTGTAGTTATTGAATGGTGTCATAGCTAAATTAAAGTATAGCGCAAAAAATCTTGCGCACAAATATTCCATCTCGGCGAGCCGAGATTATTTTTTGACGTGTCTGCTGCATCTTTTGTGAAGCGCTACTGTGCGGGCAAGAGAAGGACCGCGGAAACAAATCCTGACGATGATGACGCGCGCGCGGCGCCTGTGCTTACACCGATTATATTGCCGTCCATATTGATGATGATGCTGCCGGGCAATATGGACTCTGCGGGGATATTGGTATCAATAACAGTATCTTCCAGCATAGCGGTGACGACGCCCGGCAATATGCGTACGATTGACTTACCTGCAATACCTACGACCGCGCTTCCCAAAACCGTGCGATCGCTCGCTATAGCGGCCGGTTTCCATGCGGGGGCAGCCTCTGTAGAGGTCGCAGGCTGTAGGAATGCGAAGCCGCTGTCGTCGTCGCGTGCATTTACAAACATCCGTATGCGCGCGCCGTCAGGCAATGCCACTGTGTAATCCGAGTTCGCAAGCGCGTCTGAATCGGTGACGACCGAGCCTTTGGTGTCGAGCACAACACCGATGCCTAGAAACACGGGACTATCTTCGCTGTTGTTATAAATGCGAACTATCGAGGGAGAGACCTTCTGCACTGCCTGAGACATGAGATCGGTCTCTTTTACGACAATGGTCTTCTCCTGAGTAACTACGGTGGCGGCAGTCTGTCCGCTCGCGGTCGATGGCGTGACCGTCTCGACGGTGCGCTCAATAACACGATTGACCGTCTGGGCAATCGCCGGCGGCGCCTGTTCCATGAGTGAGACAGTGACTATGCCTGTGGCAATAGACGTAACGAAACTCACGAGAAGAGTGAGGAGGACTATCTGAGATTTGTTGAGTTGCTCGATGTCCATTGCGGCAACTATATCACCCCGTCGTTTTCGTACCTACGAACGGATGCTGTTTACAAGTCGAATGAGCGTCTTGGCCGCTCTTTTAGCATCCTGCGCGGTTGTATCAGCGCCTAGGGAGAAGCGCAGGGTCGTTTTGGCTCTCCATTCGCAGGCTGGCGAATCCCCGCCGAGAGCCGCCACGACGTGCGACTCAGATTCTTCGCCCTCGCGACAGGCGCTTTTTGTCGAGACGGCTATGCCCTCTTTATCGAGCGCAAGCGTGATGTACTCACTTTGAATCTTTGGGACAGAGATGTTGAGCATATGTGGAAGTGAATGTTCCAAATCACCGTTTATGGCGAGTCCGGGAATACCGGCGAGAAGCTCGGCCGCCATAGCGTCGCGAATCACGCGTATGCGCTTCGACTCTTTTTCACGCTGCTGTGCTATCGCCTCATGCGCCGCAGCGAATCCTCGTGCGAGCGCGACACTCTCTGTTCCGGGTCGTAATTTCCGCTCCTGCGGCCCGCCTTGCATCGCGCGGACCAGATCAACCCTCCCTGAGAGAAAGAGCACGCCGATGCCATGCGGCCCGTACAGTTTGTTGCCGCCGAGTGAGAGCATGTCAACTCGGAGAGTGTGGGCTGTGTTCGGAAGGTACAGCGGCGCTTGTCCCGCGTCACTGTGAAGCAGCACGTTCGTCGCGTGCTGCTTCTCGTGCGCTTCGAGAACAGTCCGTATTTTGCCGAGCTGCTGGATAGTGCCTATCTCGTTGTTGGCCCATCCGGCAGAGACCAGCACAGTCTCCTTGCGCAGCATTGCACGCACAGCATCGGGTGTGACGCGTCCTCTCTCGTCCGGCATGATGTGCTCGACTGTCCCGCCCATACGCTCTATTTCACCAAAGCAGTCGAGTACTGAAGTGTGTTCAATCGCGCTCACGAGCCAATGCGAACCTTTGAGTGTACGTCGTGTGCGCTCCAGCGCGCGCGCGTATCCGATAAGTGCAAGATTGTTGGACTCGGTAAGCCCTGAGGTAAAGATTATTTCCCGCGCTTTCACTGAGAGCTGAGCAGCAATGCGAGTGCGCGCGTCTTCAAGCGCTTCTGCAGCGGCGACAGCTTCGGTGTGGATTGCGCTTGGGTTGCCGATAAGATGGTGTGCCTCCGCCATCGCTCGCAGCGCTGCGGGAAGCACGGGTGGTGCACTCGCATAATCCATATAGATTCGCTTTTTTCCGAAGGGCCACATGCGTGATTAGTGTAGCCGAAATACGGGTCTGGGGGTATACTCTGGCCCAACGCATCCCTTGAGGAGCCCTATGCAACCTACCTATGAAAAAACCCACTGCACAGTCTATCGAGCGTCCTCCCGTCGTGGTGGTCATGGGCCACGTCGATCACGGTAAATCGACACTGCTCGATTTTATCCGAAAAGCCAATGTTGTCGCCGGTGAGCACGGCGGTATCACGCAGCATGTCGCAGCGTACGAAGTCGAGCACCCTTCAAAAGATACGGGGCTGGCAAAGAAGATTACTTTTATCGATACCCCCGGTCATGCGGCGTTTAGCGCCATTCGCGCTCGCGGTGCCAACGTCGCTGATATCGCCATCCTCGTGGTGGCTGCCGACGATGGTGTAAAGGCGCAGACGCTGGAAGCTTTGCAGCAGATTCGCGACGCGAAGATTCCCTTCATCGTCGCTATCAACAAAGTCGACAAGCCCAATGCTGATATCAACCGCACGCAGGCGTCGCTTATGGAAAAAGAAGTATTTCTGGAGAAGATGGGAGGTGATGTGCCCTGGGCAGCAATTTCGGCAAAGACAGGCCAGGGAGTGGATGAGCTTCTCGACCTTATTCTTCTCGTCGCCGAGCTGCAGGAATACCGCGCAGATGCATCGACCCCTGCTGAGGGATATGTCATAGAAGCGCACCGCGATCAAAAGCGCGGCATCGCGGCGACACTCATCGTCAACAGCGGGACGCTCTCCGGCGGCATGGCAGTGCTCGCGGGCCGCGCCATCGCACCGGTGCGTATCATGGAGAGTCATCTCGGAAAGGCACTTAAGGAAGCCACGTTCTCAACACCCGTGGGATTGATTGGCTTCGATGAGCTTCCTGCGGTCGGCTCGACATTTCGCGCATATAAAAATAAAAAAGAAGCAGAAGCCGCACGGGAAGCTATGGCACCGCTTGCGGCCGCCGCTGCGAGGCCGAGCGAAACCACGAGCGGCCGATACTACATGCCGGTCATCGTCCGCGCCGACGCGACGGGATCTCTCGAGGCGATTCTGCAAGAGATTGCTCGTCTCGGCGATGAGTATGCGGGCGTCTCTATCGTGCAGTCGGGTATCGGCAACATCTCTGAGGGTGATGTAAAAACGGCGCTTGCGGGCTCTGCGCACGCACTCATTATCGGATTCAACGTCGGTATCGACTCTGTCGCGGAGCCACTCGCCAGAGAGCGCAACGTACAGTTCGAATTTTTCAATATCATCTACAAACTTACCGAGCGCATCGAAGAGCTTCTCCGCAGCTCTCAACCGAAACGTACTGTCGAAGAGGTGGTGGGCCGTGCAAAAATACTCAAAGTATTTTCTTCGCGTAAGGACGAGCATGTATTTGGAGGAGCCATCGCCGAAGGGTACCTTGGCAAGAACTCGACGGTCCGTATCGTGCGCCGCAAGGTCGTCGTGGGTGAAGGAAAGCTCCTCAACATTCAAGCCAACAAGCAGAATGTCGATCGGGCCGAGGCGCCATCGGAGTTTGGCGCGCAGCTTGAGAGCTCGTTTGAGCCGGCTGAGGGCGATATTATAGAATGCTTCACCTCTAAGATTGTCTAAGTATGCCAAGCCGCCGACAAATACAGGTAGCTGAAATCCTCGCGCATCTCGCGGCGGATTTCTTCGCGCGCGAGAGCAACGGCCAATCGCTCGTCACAGTGACGCGCGCCGACGTCTCCCCTGATCTCAAAAACGTGAGTATCTTCCTTTCGGTGCTCCCTGAGAAGTTTGAAGACAAGGTGCTGCAATTCGCCAAGCGCAGCCGCTCCGATTTCCGCGAGTACGTGAAGAAGAACGCGGCGATGAAGTTCTTACCTACGTTTGATTTTGAAATCGACTATGGTGAAAAGAATCGCCAGCGCATCGACGACCTCACGCGCTCTTAGAACCACCACTTGTCGGCGAGCTGCCAGAGCGCCTGCCCAGTGAAAAAGACGTACACTGCGACACTCAGCAATAGATTGCCGAGATAAAACTTGCCGGGTCTGTAGACGGCGGGAATATCTCTCACCAGACTTCTGTATACCTGGAAGGCGAGGAGAGGCATCGACACAGCCGACAGTACGCCGGCCGCAATAATGAGCGCAACGGGCTGCTTCAATCCGAGAAAGAGGATGAGCGGAACGAGCGAGAAGAATATCAGCGAGACCCTGTACCACGCATTGCTCCGCATCAGAGCGGGAGGGACAGTCGCCCTTCCTGTAAGCATCCGCACGATGTGCGCGATAGCCATGCGACCTCCGTCGAACACACCGAGCGCAGTGCTGAATATCGCCGCGAACGCGGGGACCATGAATATGTAGAATGACCACGGGCCGAACGTTTCGGTGAATATCGCGGCGAGACTTGAGAGCGATGCCATACCTTCGACAAGTATGCCGCGAGGCGCGAGAATTTCGGCGCCTGCCACCATAAAGACGGTCGCGACGATTCCTGCCGCGATGTATCCGAACGCGGTGTCCCACTTGGCAAGCCTGAGCCAATTGCGGACCACTACGACGGAATCAGCATCAGTATGTTCGGCAAGACTCTTCCCGTCTGCACTATTGAGCGTAAGATTCTGATACCCTTTTTCCGTCACCCACCAACTGTACGGAAGCATGAGGTCCGGCCCAGAGCCGGCACCCCATCCGAGAAGCGAGAGGAAAATGAGTGCAGCTGCCGTTGTGGTCGGTATGCTCCACGTAAGCAGCTCTGCTGGTGACGGCGTGGCGAGAAATGCGGTCGCGGCGACTCCGACTCCGAGCGCAAGGCAAAATGCGAGCATTATCTTCTCGAAACTCCCGTACTTTTGCGTGTATGCGATAGCGACAATCGCGAAGGTGAGCACAACCGCCCACACCTGCACGCTAAGCGCAGGAATGAGGGTAAACATGATGGACGCGGATAGCCCTATGAGTCCGGAGACTCCTGTCGCAGTCAATATAAAAAAGAGTAGCCAGTACAACGATGACGCCGTCCCGAATTTCCCTGCGTGCCAAAGCTCTACGACGGGCTTTCCGGTGAGAATAGTGACGTCGAGTATCCCCTTTTGAATCCAGTATTTGAGCCAGATACCGAGCCACAGCGCCCATACAAACACGAGCCCGTATTCAGCACCGACTTTTGAAGCGATGATGAGTTCCCCGCTCCCTATCGCCGCGGCGGCCCAAATAAAGCCCGGACCGATGATCTTGATGCGCTGCCAGAAAGACGGCGCAGCGGAGATTTGCATGCACGCGATGATACCACAGACAAAACTTCGTTTTTGAGGCCACAGTGGGAGAGTTGGTCACGAATAACGCACGCGCCGTCGCGCGCACGTTTTCGCGACCCCGGCTCGCGGCCTCGCCTGATGGCTCGGCATCGCTCCGCCCTGCAACTCCCACGGGCAAAACTTCGTTTTGAGGCCACAGTGGGAGTTGCACCCACCCAGTAGCGGTTTTGCAGACCGCCGCGTTGCTACTTCGCCATGTGGCCGGCGAACATCTATTATCGTACGGCCCCACCCGTAGCGCAAAGAAACTGTTTGAGCAGGCCGCTCGTACTGTCTTGCTACTTCGCCATGTGGCCAACGCAGACTAACGTCGTGTACTCTATCATAAATTGGGCTAAGATTAGCCGCACGCCGGGGTGGCGAAAATGGTGAGACGCGCACGACTTAAAATCGTGTTCCGTAAGGAATGTGGGTTCGATTCCCACCCCCGGCACATGCAAAAAATACGCGACCTTGTCTCGTTGATTTGGCTGCCTCTGTTTGGCTTGCTCGCCTTAGCCTCGTTCTATGTCGTCTGGACGCTGCTCGATTTGCCGCCAACAGAGCAAGTCGTCGAAATCGCAAAGGTGTATTTTGATAGGTACGGACTGCTCACGATTTTTATCTGCGCGATTATTGAGGGCGTCCTTCTGGCAGGCTGGTATTTCCCCGGGAGCTTCGTCATCGTGCTTGGTGTATTTCTAGCGGGCAACGACTATGTCCAGCTCATCGAGGTGTTCGCCGTGACGACGGCGGGCTTACTTCTCGCATACGTGTTCAACTATTTCGTCGGCAAATACGGATGGTACAAGCTTCTATCAGCTCTCGGCTTTCGAGAAGCTCTCGACAAGGCGAAGCAGCAGCTGACGTATTACGGTCCGCGTGCGGTCTTCCTGACCTATTGGCATCCCAATCTCGCCGCACTTACCTCGACCGCTGCGGGTATCCTCCACATGCCATTTCGCACCTATATCCTCTACACAATAGCCGCGACCGTGCTCTGGGACACCTTCTGGACCATAGTGGGGTATTCGCTCGGCGAGGCCGCGCTCACCGTGATTGGTCCGCAATTCGTCGTCGCATTTATTGTGCTATGGGTCGTGGCGATACTCTTCCAAAACTGGCGCAAGCCCAACCCCACTGAAGCCGCGCATGACGCTTCGCAAGTGTGAATTTTTGTGTACAATCTCCCGTAACCGCTCTACGCGGTTATGTTTGCGCCCATAGCTCAGTTGGTAGAGCAGTCGCCTCTTAAGCGAACGGTCGTAGGTTCGAATCCTACTGGGCGCACA
>CAZPGE010000009.1:0-14996 GCA_964586255.1 uncultured Candidatus Saccharibacteria bacterium
GATAGGCACTAGGTGGAAGCACAGTAATGTGTTGAGCCGAGGTGTACTAATTCCCCGACAGAACTCCTGAAAGGAATTGTGGGAGTCGCGCTATTGTTTGGTAGTACATCCGCAAGGATGAGACCAAACGCTTCTTTCTTTGATGTAATCGCTGTTCGTATAATGAGTAGGCAGAGTGCCTCCACCAATCCGGTGGGTTGAGCATTCTGTGTTGGTGCTTTGCAGAAGAGGGTACACCCGTTCTCTTTCCGAACACGGCAGTTAAGCTCTTCATGGCCGATGGTAGTCGTAAGGCGAGAGTAGGTCGGCGCCAACACAGAGTGCTCAAAACAAAAAACACCCCATCACAGGGGTGTTTTTTGTTGAAGCATCAATCGCGTACAATAGAGGCATGTCATGGGCATCCAGACGCAAGACCGCATACGCCATCGGTGTGTTCATTTTCTTTTTGATTGTCGTAGGCGGGCCACTCGGGTATTGGTATTTCTCGATTCCGCCATCGTGCAATGATGGTCTACAGAATCAGGGAGAGACGAAAGTCGACCGTGGGGGACCGTGCCCGCTTCTCGATGATGAAGCGCTGACGCCGCCGGGACTTCTCTGGACACGTGCGTTTCGCGTGCGCGAAGGCACATACAGCGCGGTGGCGTACATGCAAAATCCCAATGCAGAAGCAGGCGTGCGCGAAGTGAAGTATCGCTTCCGTATGTACGACGAGCGCAACGTGCTTGTCACGGAACGCCAGGGCGTGACATACGTCATGCCCGGATCGGTAACAGCAGTATTTGAAGGAGGGATTGAGACGGGGAGTCGCGTCGTGGCCCACACGTATTTCGATTTTATACAGACGCCCCAGTGGGAAAGGCTCATCGACACGTCTTCAGCACTCGTGATTAAAGACACGACGCTCACGGACACCGATACGATACCGCGACTTACGGCGACGATACAAAATACTTCGGTGAAAGAGCGTCGGAACATCAAGCTTGTCGCTATCATCTCCGACCCGGCGGGCAATGCGTTTACCGCCTCACAGACAGCGCTCTCTTTTCTCCTCCCTGGCCAGCGCGAAGAGGTCATCTTTACGTGGCCGACGCCTCTGAGCGTGACGGTCGGCAGGGTGATGATTCTACCGCTCTCTGCGCCCGAGCTGCGTCAATAGATACTATGATGTCCGTACGTTCTCTGCATGAGCGAGCGCGGGCCCTCGCGCATATCGATTGGATATTGCTTGCCGCAGCCGTGACCATCGCGCTCCTTGGTCTTGCCACGATGCGGTCATTCTCGGTAGAGAACGCGTTTTTTGAGCGGCAGCTTCTATGGATAGGTCTCGCAGTAGCCGCCTTTTTTATTACGAGCATACCGGAGTACGGTTTTTTACGCAGAACCCCAATCATCGTAGGGCTCTACGTGGGGACACTCGCCCTACTCGCTCTCATATACGCATTTGGCTCGATTATCATGGGTTCGCAGAATCGCTTCGACCTTGGTATTTTCTTTTTTCAACCGTCCGATCCGGCCAAAGTCGTGCTCATAGCTGTGCTCGCGAAATACTTTGCACGACGGCACATAGAGATTAAACATATTCGCCACATTATTCTCTCTGGCGCATATGCGCTCGCACTCTTCATACTTGTTTTTTTTCAGCCTGATCTTGGCTCTTCGATAATTATTTTCTCCATCTGGCTTGGCATGGTGCTCGTCGGCGGCATATCGTGGAAACACCTCGCGGCGCTTTTCATCGCGGGCGCAATCATCTCCGGCCTCGCATGGCAGTACGGTCTGCACGACTACCAAAAAGCTCGCGTGATGACATTTCTACATCCGCTCGCCGATATTCGAGGCGCCGGATACAACGCATACCAATCGACTATCGCTGTCGGTTCGGGAGAATTAGTCGGTAAGGGAGTAGGGTATGGAACGCAGTCCAAGCTCCAATTTCTCCCTGAGTATCAGACGGACTTTATCTTCGCGGCATATGCGGAGGAGTGGGGATTCTTCGGAGTCATCATATTATTTCTTTTGTTCGGTGTCGTCATTTTCAGAATATTGGGCTATGCACTCTATGCGAGTGACAACTTTGCATCGCTTTTTGCCGTAGGAATCGCAGTCTACTTTTTTTCGCAATTTATCGTGCACGCGGGTATGAACATGGGGCTTCTGCCAATAACAGGAAGCACACTTCCGCTCATGAGCTACGGTGGCTCTCACCTGCTTACAGAATTTGCGGCGCTCGGAATGCTCATGGGTATGCGACGCAATGCGCGAGTGACGGTTCGCGCAAGAGATGAAACGGAGCTTATCGGTGCCATCTAGTCTCGATAGACAGCCATAGTCCCGGACACCATATGCTCGAATGTAAAATCAGTCTCGACTGTTTTCGCGAGATTGGATCCAAAACGTATGCGGAGCGTCTCGTGCTCAAGGAGTTCTGAGAGTGAGTGCGCGAAAAGCTCAGGGTCGTCTGTGGGGCACAGTGCGCCACTCTCTCCATCTTTCACAATATCGTTGATACCGGGGATATTTGTCGCGGCAACAGGGAGAGCTGCATGACCCGCCTCGAGGAGCACATACGGGAGACCTTCCTTGCGTGATGTGAGAGTAAAAATATCGAATGCCTTCAACAGCTTTGATGCATGTGCCACATAGCCGAGCAGTCGCACGTGTTCGGTAAGATCTCTTTCTGCAATGAGTGTTGCAAGAGACTTTTGGAGTTCGCCTGAACCAACGATAAGGAATACAAAGCGCTCGCCAGACCTACGTAAAATTTCACAGGCTTTAAGCGCGTACGAAAGTCCCTTGTTTGGTACGAGCTCAGATATGGTCCCTATCCACGGCACATCCGTAGGAATGTCAGGACAAACGGAAAGAAGTTGTAATCGGGCTTGTTCGCGCTCAAGAATCTCGAATGAGCGCAATCCGTTGTATACAAGGCTCACTTTCTTCGCGCAGAGGGGTAGGCGCGCGGCGCGGCGTGCTGTGTCTTTGGATATGCAGATGACCCGATGGCTGAGCAGAAAGGTCACCCATGTCGCAAATACGATAGCAATGCGCGATAGAAAAAAACGGGGTTCATCATAGGCAAGGCCGTGCGACGTAAAGACGATGCGAGGCACCCGCGAGAGTCTCGCGGCGAGTGCGCCAAGACCGCCTGCCTTTGAGCTGTTGAGATGGACGATGTCAGGGCGCTCGGCACGTATGGTGCGGACGATGGAGAAGAAAGCGCGGATGTCGTTGAGAGTGCGGACATCTCGTGTCATTTCCGGGATAAAGATTGTACGGATACCCGCATTTTTGAGCATATCGATGAGTGGCCCAGCGTTCTTGGAGTCCTGGGCGGCGCCGCAGAGTGCCATCACATCAAATGTTTCCTTGGGTAGTGCGGTCGCAAGATCGAAGACGTATCTCTGGGCGCCGCCAAGATTGGACTTGGTGACGACAAAGAGTACTTTTTTGCGGTTTTGAGCCGTTTCTTGATTCATACGGGGGTCGATGCCATGATACATGAAAATATGACCTTGGTGCCCAAACGAGAGTATTTGCTCCTGCTTGCAGGGGACGTCGTAGTGTTCGTGGCTTCTCTATGGCTCACGCTTGCCGCACGCTACCTTGAGGTGCCCTCGACCGATCTCTTCTTGTTACACCTGAGGCCGTTTGCGCTCCTTTTTGCCGCATGGGTGGGCGTATTTTTCCTTGCAGGACTGTATGGCAAACACACACGAATTTTCCGCAGTCGGCTCATAACCACGATTCTCTATACGCAAATCATCAATATGATGATAGCGGCAATCTTCTTCTTCTCCATCCCGTCATTTGGACTCTCGCCGAAGACCATACTCTTGCTCTACCTTATCGTGTCCTTTGCGTTGGTATTCTCATGGCGCGGAGTCATCTTCACACGCCTCCCGCGCTCAAAGAAACTTCGAGGCGTTCTCATAGCGCATGGCGCTGATGCCATGACGCTTGCAGAGGAGATTGGTCGCGATCCGCATGCGACGTTCTCATTTGACTACGTAGTCGACACAGCGACAGTCCCGTCTCATGAGGTCATTCAGAAAGCATGTCGCGTCGCAGGTGAGGAAGATGTCACATTTCTCGTCGCGGACTTCTCTGATAAGGCAGTATCTGCCGCATTGCCGATTATCTACGACGCTGCCTTTCAAAAGAATCGCTTTGCGCTCGTCGAAGCATCTGAGCTCTATCAGGAAATCTTCGACAGAGTCCCGCTCTCCCTTATCGATTATGAGTGGATACTCCGCAATGTGAGTACGTCCAATGTCTACGACTTGGTAAAGCGGCTTATGGATATCGTGGGCGCGATTGTAATCGGGCTCCCGTCGCTCCTGGCCTATCCTTTTGTGATGCTCGCCATAAAGCTTGACGATGGAGGGAGGGTTTTCATTTCTCAGCAGCGCGTCGGCAAGTACCAGCGGCCCATCACGGTCTACAAATTTCGCAGTATGAGCGGCAACGATGAAGGGAATTATGGAGAGGGCGGCAAAAGCGTACTGACGGTCACAAGGATTGGCCGCATACTCCGCGTTCTGCGCATTGATGAGTTGCCGCAGCTCTGGAATGTGCTTCGGGGCGACCTGTCTCTCGTGGGTCCGCGCCCAGAGCTCCCTGCGCTTGCGGCGCAGTACAGTGCCCGAATCCCGTATTACAACGCGCGGTATCTCGTCTCTCCGGGCCTCTCTGGGTGGGCACAGCTTCGACATGATAGACATCCGCATCATGGTGCCGATGTGGCTGAGACGAAAGAAAAACTCTCGTACGACCTCTACTACCTCAAGCATCGTTCGCTGCTCCTCGACGTCTTTATCATCTTGCAGACCGTACGCGTCGCGCTCACCGCGAGAGGATCTTGATCTTCTGGTAAGATGGAAATATGTCTGAGAAAGTAGTCGTTACTGGTGGTGCGGGCTTCATTGGCTCTCATCTTGTTGATGCGCTCATAGGGCAGGGTAAAGAGGTTCATGTGGTCGACAACTACGTCGGAGGGAAGCATGAGGATCGCATCAATCCAAAAGCGACCTACCATGAGCTGGATATCCGCTCGACCGACGCGCTCGTACCTGTCTTTGTCGGTGCGGATGTTGTGTTCCATACTGCGGCTATACCACGTGTCCCATACTCAGTGGAGCACCCCGTCGAGACCACGGACAACAACATAACCGGGACCGTCTCCGTGTTTGACGCTGCCGCAAAGGCGAAAGTGCGCAGGGTTGTCTACTCATCATCCGGCTCAGCGTATGGAGACCAGGTCGTGTTACCTCTCGAAGAATCCATGATAGCGAATCCCGTAAACCCATATGGCTTACAAAAATATGTGGGCGAGCTTTTTGCAAAGATATGGCCGAGCATCTATGGTGTCGAGACGGTGTGCCTCAGGTATTTCAACGTGTATGGTCCACGACTTGATCCCGTTGGACCATATGCGCTTGCAGTGGGCGCGTTTCTTCTTGCACGCAAGGAGGGAAGGCCGCTCACCATCTTTGGCGATGGGACTATCACGCGTGACTATACGCATGTTCGCGACATCGTGAATGGAAACATCCTCGCATCGCAGAGCGCCACAGTAGGCAAAGGCGAGGTGATAAACCTCGGAGCGGGGAGAAATGTCACGATTCAATACCTCGCGGAGCTGATTAACGGAGGGAAAGAAGGTATCCAATATGGTCCTCCTCGCGTAGAGTCGCATGACTCGCAGGCGGACAATCGCAGGGCCAAGGAGCTCCTTACCTGGGAGCCTGCGGTCACGCTTGAGGAAGGAATCGAGGAGCTTAAAAAGATTTTCGGAATAGTATGATACTCGATGGTCGGACTATTGCCGACGACATCTACGCCTCGCTCTCAGCGAGGCGCGAACACATAAAGCGTCCCATCACACTGGGCATAATCGTAAGTGGTGCGAATCCTGTCATCGAGTCTTTTGTACGCATCAAACGGCGTGCGGCGGAGCGACTCGATATTGCGATGGAACGAGTGGACCTTGCTGATTCTGCGGACACTGCCTCCGCAATCGCAGAAGTAAAAGAACTCGCATCACGAACTGACTCCGTTATCGTACAGCTCCCGCTCCTCGCTGATATCGATACCAATGCGACACTCGCGGCAATTCCGCTCCTCAAAGATGTCGATGCCATCAATCCGGATATTCCCGAGTCGGAGCGGCCCGTGCACGCACCCGTAGCACTCGCCGTCGTCGAGATGTTGAATCGAGCGAGCGTTGAAATCGCGGGCAAGAGAGCCGTGGTCATTGGCGCCGGCAGACTTGTCGGCGCACCTTCCGCGGCACTCTTGCGTTCTCTTGGTGCGGAAGTCTCGATGTTTACGCTCGACGAAGGAAATATCGAGGATCTCAAAGATGCCGATATTATCGTATGTGGCGCCGGTAATCCTGGATTCGTAAAGCCCGAGCACATCAAAGAAGGTGTGGCGATTATCGACGCAGGAGCCTCGGAGCTTGGCGGGGAGATTCGGGGAGACGCAGACAAGGCGTGTGCTGAGAAAGCCACCGTCTTTACCCCGGTCCCGGGTGGGGTTGGTCCTGTCGCGGTGGCGCTAATTTTTAGAAACTTGCTCGATTTAGTCGAAAAAGCCGAGGAGTAAAGCCGTATTGCACTGGCTCGCTCCTCGCGTATACTGCTGCGCATGGCAAATAAGCGCTTTCTGGCGTTCATCATATTCATCCTTGGGGCAGCCCTCGGTTGGTACATATTCAACGGCCAGATTGCGGGTTCGCATCCCTTTAAGCTGGGGCTCGATCTCTCTGGCGGTACGCAACTCGTGTACCGTGCCGACCTCTCCGCTATTCCCGAAGCCGACGCAAAGGACTCCATGGAAGCGCTGCGCGACACGATAGAACGCCGCGTGAATCTCTTTGGTGTGGCGGAGCCCATAGTCCAGACGCAAAAGGCGGGTGCATTTGCAGGCGAACCGGAAGAGAGGCTCCTCATCGAACTTCCCGGCGTGACCGATACGCAGCGCGCTATCGCGCTCATCGGAGAGACACCCGTTCTTGAATTCCGTATGCTTAAAGAGGACGCAGAGATTCCGGAAAATGCATCCACGAGCACCATCGCAGCCGCATTTGAAGATGCGGCAATAACGGGCAAACATCTCGAGAGTGCGCAGCTGCAATTTCAGGGCGGTCCGGGCATGGCAAATGAGCCTGTCGTGGTGCTCAATTTCAATACTGAGGGCGCAGAAATATTTGAGCGCATGACACGCGATAATGTCGGACGATATTTCGGCATCTTCCTCGATGGACAACCAATCTCCGTGCCGGTTATTCGTGAGGCGATACCGGGCGGCACAGCAGTTATCTCGGGTGGTTTTGCGCCGGATGAAGCAAAAGAGCTCGCTCGCAATCTGAACTACGGTGCGCTCCCCGTGCCCATCGAGCTTATATCCACCCAGACGGTAGCAGGCACGCTCGGTGATGAAGCGGTGCATGATGGCATTTTTGCAGGTCTCGTCGGTGTCGGTGCAGTCGCGCTCTTTATGCTCCTCTGGTACCGCTTGCCAGGACTCGTCGCAAGCCTCGCACTCCTCATATACATCATCGTGACGCTCGCGCTCTTCCAAGTGATTCCAGTGACGCTCACTGCCGCCGGCATCGCCGCGTTCATTCTCTCGATAGGTATGGCAGTAGACGCCAACGTGCTGATATTCGAACGCATGCGTGAAGAGCTTGCAGCGGGAAAGAACACGCACGATGCGATACAAGAAGGTTTCGCGCGCGCATGGCTTTCCATTCGTGACTCCAACATCTCGTCGATGATAACGGCCGTCATCCTTTTTTGGTTCGGCACATCGCTCATCAAAGGCTTTGCCCTCGTCTTCGGCCTCGGCGTCCTGGTCTCGATGCTTACCGCTATCTCAGTATCACGCACTTTTTTGCTCGCGCTCGGTGTGAATGCGAAGGGAGGTTTTAGCAAGTTCCTCTTCGGCTCCGGCACACATATATGATAATCATCCGCAACAGAATAATCTTCTTCGTCATCTCGGCACTTCTGGCGCTCGGTGCGCTCGGTGCGCTCTTCTCATTCGGTCTTGAGGCAGGTACCGACTTCACCGGTGGCTCGCTCGCAGAGGTGCGCTATGAGAGCACCCGCCCAGAGACCTCGGTGCTCATCGAGCAGCTTGAGAACGCTGGTTTCCATGGCTTTTCTCTCCGCGAATCAGGAGACAATGGTTACACGCTTCGCGCAGCGACACTCACGAGCGAACAGCGCGGCAATCTTGCGGGCATTCTTTCCTCGGATACAAGTGTCGCCTCCATCTCCCAGCTTTCGGAAGTGGGACCCACAATCGGTGTAGAGCTTCGCAATAAAGCGTATGTCGCCGTCGGGCTCGTCCTGGTCTGCATCCTGCTCTTTATCGCGTTTGCCTTCCGGAAAGTATCCAAACCGATTTCAAGTTGGATATACGGCCTCATCGCGCTCATCACACTTGGCTTCGACGTGCTTATTCCGCTGGGCTTCTTTGCAGTGCTCGGACACTATGTTGGCGTACAAGTAGACACGCTCTTCGTAACCGCAATTCTCACGATTCTCGGCTTCTCAATACACGACACCATTGTGGTATTCGATAGAACGCGTGAGAATCTTCGCATCAATGAAGAGAAGGGAAGGAAAGAGGATTTTGCGGACACAACCGGCCGCTCGATCAACCAGACGTTTGTGCGCTCCATCAACACCTCGCTTACCGTATTCCTAACGCTCGTTGCACTCTATATGCTCGGTCCGGTGTCCACCGAATACTTTGCACTTACGCTGCTTGTGGGCATCATAGCGGGTACGTATTCCTCGATATTTCTCGCGACGCCGCTCCTGGTCGTCGTGGAGCGCTGGAGAGCCAAAAAATAGGGTACGAGGGGCGCTCTTGACAAGAGTCTTAGAAGTGATACTATTGCACTTAAGAGCAGTTCCAGTACTCCCCGTGCCCGCGCATTCGAAATAGAAACAGAGGGCAGTCAGTGTGAAGTTCAGAGGCCTTAGGGCCATCTCTATCTGGAGCGAAAGATATCTCAAAGCCCCCTTTTCGGGGGCTTTGCTCGTACGGTAGGGTACACTGGCCGCCATGGAGCTCAAGACTGTCGGTATTGTCGGCTACGGGGCGTTTGGCGGGCTCGTAGAGACGCTTATGAAGCGCTTTGCGCCCTCCATAGAGGTGCGGGTATATTCCTCGAGGCATGCGCCTGATGGTAAGACATTTTGCACATTGGCAGAGGTGGCAAAGAGTGATTCCGTAATCCTCTCGGTGCCCATATCCGCTTTTGAGTCAGTACTCGAGAAAGTGCTTCCGCTCATGCGGGAGGATACCATCGTCGTTGACGTTGCGACGGTAAAAATGCATACGACCGAAGTCCTTCGGCGCGTAGCTCGTAGCCAGCCCTATATCGCAACACATCCGATGTGGGGTCCTGAGAGTTATGAGAAGAAAGACGGTGATGTCAGCGGATTCCGCATCGTGGTGGCGGAAAGTACTATTTCGGAGTCTTCAAAAAAAGAGCTCATATCGTTCTTGCGAACGATAGGTTTTGACGTGGTCGAGATGACATCGGAGCAACACGATAGGCATCTCGCTGAATCGCTCTTCCTCACACACTACGTAGGACAAATAGTGGCGCGCGCTGGCTTTGACCGCACCGAGATAGACACGGTATCTTTTGGCTACTTCATGGATGCAGTCGAGAGTGTAAAGCATGACTCGCAGCTTTTTGCAGATGTGTTTGCGTTCAATCCATTCTGTAAAGATATTTTGCACCGATTTGAAATCGCGGAAAAGGAGGTCCGCAGTATTCTGGAAAAATAGAAAAAAAGAAAAGGCGCCGGTCAGAAACCGGCGCCCTTATTCGTGTCTATTCGGGCGCATCTTGGAGATGCTTACCGAATGGTTCTCGACGTGTTCTCGAGTCCCGCTCTCTCGCGTGGAGCGAGAGAGCGGAGGAACTGCCTTGCGTCTTCGGAAGGACGAGCGAACAGTGCGCCGAGCGGCTGTCCTGGCTTCAAGAATCGCCTCGCCCTCGCGACGAGCGCTGCGTCAGCGTGTGGTGCAGTTGAGCTGCTCAGCGTCGCGGTCTTGCCGTTGCTTGTCATCGAGCCCTCCTTTCACTGGCCGACGTGATGAACGGTCTTGCCGATGCGGTCGGCAATGGTGCTCGGGCACACAGGTATTGAGCTATCCGGGCAGAGGTTCTCCGCCGCGGTGCTCACGAACAGTGCCACCGAACCACCAGACCGAGGTATGAAGCCGATCGGGTGCCTGTCCACTTCGGCGTACTGAAGTACCGCCGAGAATTCTTCTCGGACCATTTCGGGCAATTTGTCGAGCCCATCGTCGTCGACGATGAGCACGAAGTTCGCCCGCTGGCGCATGTCTTGCCGAATCGCCGCAAGCTCCTTGGCGGAGGAAAACTGCGACAGGTGGACGATGGTGCACGTGATTGTGCGTGCTTCGAGTTCCCGGCAGATTTCCGGCACGATGGTCCGATGCTCGAGTGCGCTCACGAGAATCAGCACGTGGATTGGATGCTGGGACATCTGCGGGGCCGCAGGTGCGAACGAATCCCCGTTCGCACGGATAGCAAGGCCGTAGCCGCCTGTAGTCATGACGTTCTCCATCTGGTTGGTACGCGAAAACACGTATGGGTTGCGAAAAGAGCTGCAAGAACGCGCAGCTCCATTGGGTACAAAGCTGGCCAGATGTATGCAATCTGGAATCTGGCTCGACTCTCGGGGCAGATTCCAAACAACATCTCTTAACGACGAAGCCCCCTCTTGGGGAGGGGGCTTCGGGTTGTTTTGCGTTTATCCTTATTTTCCGGGTGTCGCAAAAGCCAAAGCCCCCTGTTTCCAGTAGCTAAAGAAATATGCGGCGAATGCGAATACCGTACTCATTAAGAAAGAGAGTATACCTTTGCAAAAGGCTGTCAAGAGCGTAGGATTCCAGCAATGAAAATCGGTGTCATGGGGGCAAGAGGGAGCTTTTCCGAAGAAGCCGGCCGGATGTATGCGCACAAGGCGGGGATAAAGAAGTACACACTCGACTACCTGATTTCGGCCGAGAATGTACTCGCGCATCTCGAAGATGGTTCAATCGACATCGGCGTCTTTCCTATCGAAAATTCCAATGGCGGTATTGTGCTTGAATCGGTGCATGCCATGGCGAGACACCGCTTCAAGATAAAGAAGATATTTGAGATGGATGTGCATCACAATCTGCTCGTAAAAAAGGGCATCACGGCAGAAAAGGTAAAGACGATTACGTCGCACGACCAAGCTATCAAGCAGTGCCGCATGTATCTCAGGCGCGTATGGCCAAAAGTGAAGATACGGGAATACGTGGATACTGCTAAAGCAGCGGAGGATCTCGCGAGCGGAAAATTACCCGTATCGACCGCCGTCATCGCGGCGCGAGCGGCGGCACAGGTCTATAAGCTCGATATCTTGGAGGAGTCTATCCAAGATTTGAAGTTCAATTTCACAAGCTTTATTGCAGCCGAAGCGTTCAGATAGCGACTGTTGACGGGGAGAGTGTCGGTGGTAGCATCTTGGCTATGAACCGCACGTTCATTAGCATCTCGATTATTTCCCCGGCGAGGGGTCTTTCGAGCTGTTAGGTTCTATCGAATCAATCAACTCAAAAGGCCCCGACAGGGGTCCTTTTTAGTTCTGATCTTTCAGAGGGGCGTATGAAGATGGACATTGCACAAAAGCGTGACGCGGTGGTTGAAAGTTGCCGCCAATTCATCGAGGGATTGTCGGAATCCGAACTCGACTCGGCACTCAAAGACCCGGAGCACTTTCACATGCTGCTGAGATTTCCGCTTACGATGTCCCGACTCCGTGGACATCTGTCGGATCCTGAACATCCGGATTTCAGGGAAGATCTTCGCAGGCGGCTAACTTCACGTTCCTCTTCTAGCCGGTAGGGAAAGAACGCATCAAACCGGTCAAAGCCTGCCCTCGTCGTGGGGGCAGGCGAATTGTTTTATGCCTTGACAGTTTCTAGGGGTTCGATATTCTCAATGTATGTCGAACAAGCAAACACAAGGCCTCCTCCTTGGACTCCTTCTTAGCCACACCGGTGGGGGTTCTGCTTGTCTCTAAATCACAAGATATAGAAACAAGGAGGCCCCTCACCGGGGCCTCCTCTCTTTTCGAGGGTGCACATTCATTAGTTCTTTGACTTCGTAAGAGTATTTCAGAGTCAACGGTCCAATTGTTGTGGACGATTCATCCATAGGCTAGTTGCAGGGAACAAAGATGGCTGATAGCGAACAGTACCAAGGACGGAGCAATCGCCGAGGTAAATCTCGGCAAATCTCTGCGCAAATCTGCTCCGAGATTGAAGGATGGCACAACGGGTCTCGCCGTGGTACGAAGGTCGAGGACTGGCGATTTCACGCGTCGGGCGACGACTTCACGAAATACCGTTCTGGAAGAGCCGGGGCAATTCGGCAATCACAACAGCGCTGAGAGGGAGAACACCATGGTTGATGTAATCGGCGGTCCGGACGGACCGGATTTGACGGCAGGCGTGCTCGCCGTCCAAAGACGGCAGGAGTTGAAGACGGCGATGGGAGCGCTCTGCCCCGAACACCCCAATTGCTGGGGCGAGCTCGTGCTCCGAGCCGCGACGGATTTCGGCAACCAGGAGCTCGTCTTCCTCGAAGCGAGAAAGTCTGAAGTGCGAAGGTCTGACGCTTGGAGCAGATACCGCAGGGCTGTCCCTCCGGAAGAAGCGAAGATTCGTCAGTTTCTTTCTGACGGCAAACTGAAAAAGAAACCGGGGCCGAAAGGTCTCTTCCTGCTCTATCACATCGACGAAGAGGGGTAACTCCATGGACGCGAGAATTGCACAATTGATTGAAGCGCTCCGGAATCTTGGCTACACGGATCGCCATGAGACGGACGAGTCCGAATATGATTGGCGCCAGAGGCGTTGGTTCGGACCTGAAGGTATTGCGGAAACGATCTTCCAGGTCGTGAGCGCGAACGTGTATACGCGTATCGTGCTCGTCGAGCCCGGCAGCGAGAAACCGTTTGCCTTCGTGCAGTATGACGCTCCGACCGAAGGCCCTGGTGCGTGTCCGGACCGGCCGAAGACGATGTTCTATCGGGACAATGATTTCGACTGGGTTCGCAAAGGCCTCGGCGACATCCTGGACTCAATTCCCCGGCCTGAAACGATTCAGGTTAGAGAAGTCGCTTAGGATGGTCGGCGGACGACATTGCTCTCGGAAATCTCAACAAGCGGCCGTCGGTGTCTCACCGGCGGCCCTTTGCTTTTCCCCACTATGGCTTTGAAGCGTGAGCAGAGCAGTAGGGTATAAGGAGGTATGCAGAAGATACTTCTTGTACAGTCACGGATATCTGAAGAGGGTATCGAGCGCGAAAGAAACAATTTCAAAAGAGCGATTGGCAATAGCGCGGAGCTCGGTTTTCTATCGGCCGTCGATGAGCACTTGGCGTGGACGACGCCAGAGAAACTACTCGAAGGGTATGACGGTGTGATATTCGGCGGGTCATCCGACTTTGATTTTCATGGCGGTAGACCAGACAGCGACCCGGTGAGGCTAATGTCGATGATGATACTCTCACGCGCAAAAAATATAATTTCGTATGCGATGATGCACGATATCGCGACACTCGGCGTGTGCTTCGGACACCAAATAATCGGGCAGATGCACGGCGGCATGGTGACCAACGACAGAGAGCAGAGCAAGATGGGTGCATACGAAGTAGCGGTCACCGAAGAGGGGAAGAAGGACCCGCTTTTCTCAGCGCTTCCTGAAAAATTCTTCGCGCAATACGCGCACAAAGACAGTGTCACAAATGCGCCGGAGGGAGCGATGCTTCTTGCGACCGGCCCCGCGTGTCGATTCAGTGCACTTCGGTACGGGAGACGTGTGTACACCGTGCAGTTTCATCCGGAAGTCTTGAAGATGCCGCGAGGGCCGGAACACGAGACTCCAGAGTCATCACGAATCGTGTCCCTTTGGGTGAAGCGCGTAGTTGGATTGTAGAAATCAATCCTGCACCTTGCTTGTCCACCTGTACTGCGGTACTGGGTCGACTGAGCGCTTGGCAGACGTATACTTTCAGGTAGTTGCGATTCTAATAACTCTACGGAATTCCGTATTGCATCGTGCACGATGTAATCCATAGAGAGAAACGATTTGGCCCTCTAATGTGCTCGTAGGGTATAGGCGTGTCAAACCAGCCAAAGGACCTCCGCGCTATACCTGCCTGCAGTACGCTGAGAAGAACGATATACGAGGCGGGAAAAGGTCGTCAGTATGTCACTCAGTCGAAGCGGGCTGCCAAATTGCCCTTTTCCGAAGGAAAAGGGAGCAGGGAATCAAGACCTCAGAGCGCGTTGCCATACGGTTGGTGACGCGCATCTTTCTTAGAATAGCTCCATATTCCACAGCCAAAGCCCCTTCGCTTGACTCCCCTTTTCGCCTAGGTATACTGTGCCGACCATCGCTCCTGATGGCTTCTGCCCGATGTGCGCTAGCGCTTGGGCCTTGTGCCGGATCCGCGTCCGTCAGCCACATCGTGGCGATGCGGAGAGGGATGGTTGAACTTTGATAATTGAATATACAAGATTGTACGCATTACAATGCGGTCTTCTTTATTGAAGACTGCAGGTAAGAACACAACACACAAGCAAAGCAAGAACACAAATAGAAAACATGTATGGAATTCTTAGGAGGATTTCATGCGTGAGTAAACAGTAAGGGACAAGAGAATATCCATTCTTTTGTTTCGTCCATCCTAAAAAAGAAGTTAAGTCAAATTCGTAAGAATTACTCTTTCTGTTGCGGATCCGTCCAAAACACAGATTGAGGTACTAATTCTTTTACTTAGAGTTTGATCCTAGCTCAGGGTGAATGCTGGCGGTATGGATAAGGCATGCAAGTCACGGGGGCCGCAAGGCAACCGGCAGACGAGGTAGTAACACGTAGGAACGTACCCCGA
>CAZPGE010000010.1:0-9857 GCA_964586255.1 uncultured Candidatus Saccharibacteria bacterium
CTCGCAGGCCGACGGGCCGAGAGGCAGCGCTGCGACAGCAGTCGCAGACAGCGACGCTGCTTGGTTCCGTCTTCGAGTATCAAGTTATCCACTCTTTTTCGACGGTTTTTTGAGGGCAGACGGGCGTACAATGAACGTCCTGATTAGAAGTTAGGTTTATGCGCATGGCGAATTCGACCTCCGCTCGCAAAGGGACAGCGAGCTCAATAAAAGTCCCCACATCTGAGAGCGCGGCGTATCGCGTCTACAAAAAATACCTCCCCAATATTCAAAAAAGAGACGGTCGTATCGTGCCGCTCGAGTTTGAGAAGATAGTTTCAGCTATCAAGAAGGCTATGCTCGCGTCGAACGAAGGTTCCGACGACGAAGCGGTAGTGGTGGCGCACAAAGTGGCCGGAGAGATGATGCGCATCGCCAAGACCTACAAGAACTTCCTCCCGACTGTCGAAGGATGCCAAGACGAAGTCGAGCGCCAGCTCATGCTCTCGGACTATGTGACGACTTCGAAGAACTACATCCTCTATCGTGCCAAGCGCTCGGAGATTCGCAAAGAGCAAGGAGAGGTGCCTGAGCATGTGAAGAAGCTCGCGGAGGAATCAAAGAAGTATTTCAAGAATAATCCGCTCGGCGAGTTTGTGTATCTGCGCACCTATGCCAGGTGGGTAGAGAGTGAGCAGCGCCGTGAGACGTGGATCGAGACGGTGGATCGCTACATCGGATTCATGAAAGAGAATCTCGGCGACAAACTCACAAAAAAAGAATACTCCGAACTTCGCGAGGCGATTCTCAGCCAAGAAGTGATGCCATCGATGCGCGCCATGCAGTTTGCCGGCGCTCCCGCAAAGAAATGCAACACATGTTTTTACAATTGTTCATTCACTGCACCGGTAAAGCTCGAAGATTTCTCTGAAATCATGTACCTCTCGATGCAGGGTTGTGGAGTGGGGTACTCGGTAGAGAGTCAAAACATTCAGCAACTTCCGCAAATACAGAAACAGACAGGCGAAAAGCTTCCTGCGCATGTGGTAGCCGACACAAAGGAGGGCTGGTGCGATGCGCTCTCGCTTGGCCTCAAGACATGGTACTCGGGCAAAGATGTCGACTTTGATTTCTCAATGATTCGTCCTGCGGGTGCACGTCTCAAGACGATGGGTGGCAAAGCATCGGGCCCCGAGCCACTACGCTCACTGCTTTCGTTTGCGCGCGAAAGAATTCTTCGCCGACAGGGCAGGAGACTCCACAATATTGATGCGCACGACATCATCTGCAAAATAGGTGAGTGTGTGGTGGCTGGAGGTGTGCGCCGTACCGCGATGATAAGCCTCTCAGACCTCGACGATGTGGAGATACGCGATGCGAAGAAGGGCCAGTTCTTCCTCACAGACCCCTACCGCTCAGTCGCCAACAACTCGGCCGTCTACGAGCAGAAGCCGACCAACGCTGAGCTCATGGATGAGTGGGTCGCGCTCATGAAAAGCGGCACGGGCGAACGAGGCATCTTCAATCGCGGTTCTCTTGAGAAGACCATGCCCGAGAGGCGCCAGAAGCTGCTCCAGAAAAAGCACGGCAAGAAGACTGGCTTTATCGGACAGGTGGGTACCAATCCGTGTGGCGAGATAATCCTGCAGTCGAAACAATTCTGCAATCTCTCCGAAGTGATTGCGCGTGCCGATGACACGGAGAAGTCGCTTCTCCGCAAGACTCGACTCGCGACTCTCCTCGGGACCTATCAGTCCACCCTCACAAAGTTCAACTACATCTCAAAAGAATGGACGGAAAACTGCGAGCAGGAAAGACTCCTCGGCGTCTCTATCACCGGTCAGTGGGATAGCCCTGTGGTCCGTGATGCAAAAGTGATGAAGAAGATGCGCGAAGCTGCAATAAAGACCAACGAGTCGTATGCAAAGCGCTTTGGTATCCCTATGTCGAGCTCTATCACGTGCGTGAAGCCGTCGGGCACCGTATCGCAGACCTTCAACTGTTCGTCGGGTATTCACCCGCGCCACTCGCAGTACTACATTCGCCGCGTTCGCATCTCCGCAACCGACTCACTCTTCAAGATGATGCGCGACCAAGGTGTGCAGGCGTATCCGGAAGTCGGACAGGATCCTACCGCGGCTACGACCTACGTACTCGAATTCCCGGTCAAAGCACCAAACGGCTCTATATTTAAAAACGACCTTTCCGCTCTCGAGCAGCTTGAGTACTGGAAGATGGTGAAACTCAACTGGACCGAGCACAATCCGTCGGCGACCATCTCGGTGGGCGAAGAGGAGTGGGTCGCAGTGGTCTCGTGGCTTTACGAAAACTGGGATATCATCGGCGGCCTCTCGTTCCTACCGCGCGAAAACCATGTGTATCAACTCGCTCCGTACGAGACGATAGACAAGAAGCGATACGAGGAGCTTGCGGCGAAGTTCCCGGTCATCGACTACTCGAAGCTTGTCGTCTACGAAAGGACCGACGAGACGGAGCAGAAGAAAGAGCTCGCGTGTGCCGGTGGTACGTGCGAAATAATTTAGTCTTTACAAAAAAGATGAAACGCCCGGTTACCCGGGCGTTTTGTTGTTGCGCAAAGCTTAGCGCCTCAATTCAGGTGAGCCGAATGGGACGAACGAACTTCCGACCACCATCAGCCACACGTATGAGCGGCGATTGACCCATGTCCGCTTGATGAGGCCGGTCTTGAACAGCGTGCGTTCGATCTCGACGGATAATTCTTGACGGCGCTTAAGACGCCAGTCATCCTTCCTGCCTGACCCGGTCAGGATATCAATACCCAATGGAGCGATGTTGATATCCATTTCGCCGAAATCGCGAACGAGCACTTCCACTTCCTCGGGCTGCACCCTCAAAGTTGAAGCCACGATACCCGGCATAGCATCGCGGATAGCGATGACCTGAGCGCGGCTCACTTGGCACGGATGACGGCGTATGGTAACTCGGGGCATGATGACCTCTCAGCTGTGAAGTGAAGGGTGATATTCAGATTTCAGTATGTCACATTTGACCGCTTGTGTCAATTTGCTATACTTGCGTTCTGCACTAGGCAGTCGCCCCGCGAGCAATCGAGGGGAGGAAAGTCCGGACACGCCCATGTTTCGCAAGAAAGATGGAGGACGGTAGCGGGTAACGCCCGCCGGGGTAATCCCAGGGATGCGAACAGAGACGCCCAAGCCGAGAGGCGAGGGGGCCCGCAAGGGTCAGCCACTACGGAAACGCAGTGGGTGCAACGGCTAAAATCCTACCTGCGTGCAAGACCGTGTCATCGTCCGCCAACTGGCGGAGATGAAGAGTCGCTTGAGGTGGCTGGCAACAACCATCCCAGATACATGACTGTCCTCGACAGAATCCGGCTTACGGTGCAGACATCGATGAAAGAAGGACCCCAAAAGGGTCCTTTTTTCTTTCATCCACAACGCCACTCTAAAGGGGGCGTTTTGGTAGCTATGGTAGGATGGACACCTGTATGAACATGAAGAACCTGACGAATCCGTCCTCGATTATTTCGCATATTACAATCGCACTTTTCCTACTTTTGCCCATATTCTTTCTCCCGTTTTCGTGGGTAGGAATCTTGCAATCTAAGATGCTTCTCGTTTCACTTTGCGTACTCTTAGTGTCGGGTGTGTATGCATACGCCCGCTATCGGGAGGGTGTGCTCCACTTCCCGCGCAGCGTACTCGCTCTATCGGTACTCTCGCTTCCGCTGGTGTACATGCTCTCAGCGCTCGTCGCGGGCGCCGCCCCGTCGTCGTTTGTCAGTGGTATGGGCGGACAGGATACCGTCGGCGTCATGGTGCTTTTCTACGCGCTCTTCCTGCTTGGCGCTCTCTCGTTCACTCGCGCGCAAGACGCCGTTCGGATTTTCTTGCGTGCAACAATCGCAAGCTCTCTCGCTCTCATGCTTGTGCAAGTATTCCATGTACTTGTTCCGAGTGTCTCACTTGGCGTACTTTCCGCTGCAGCGTCGAGTGTCTTTGGCTCGTGGCATGAGGTCAGTGTAATTGCGGGACTCAGCATATTCTTTACGGTAGCGCTCTGGCACGCCGCGCTCTTTGAGTCGTACTGGAAGTGGCTTGCTCTCGCGCTCTCCGTACTCTCTGCGCTCATGCTCGTCGTCGTAAATATGGTTGATGTGTGGATGACGTTTGGGGGACTCATGATTCTCTTTGCGCTCTACGCGTGGTTCTCGAAGCAGAGCGTTGTCACGACGGTCACGGCTGTCGTTATAGGTGTTGCTGCACTGTCGTGTGCGTATTTCGGGGCGGCGATATACCAAAATCTGCCAGCAAAACTCCAAGTCCTCCAAGTCGAAGTGCGACCATCGTGGCGAGGGACTTTTGCGATAGGGAAGGAATCAATCGTGGGGGCGCGCACGGCACTCCTTGGTTCGGGACCGAACACATTCACAAAACAATGGAGTCTGTACAAGCCGGCCGGCGTCAACACGACAGAATATTGGGATGTCGATTTCAATGCGGGCGTGGGCTTTATACCGACAACATTCGTGACCGTCGGCATACTTGGCCTTCTTGCGTGGGCGAGTCTTCTCGGCGCGCTCCTTTGGGCGCTCTGGAAATTCATCCGCAGAGGTACTGAGAATTCATATGAGCATGCAGCGCTGCTCTTCGGGTCGCTCTACCTTGCCGCATTTCACATAGTGTACGTACCGACAGTCGCGCTTTCAGCACTCACATTCCTCTTGCTCGGCGTACTTGCATCTAGAGATGGTGTACGTTCCTGGAGCCTCGGATTTTCGTCCCAGCCGTGGATGGGTCGTGTTCGCACGGTGCTTTTCGCGCTTACCATTCTTGCAATAATCGTCGCCTCGCTTGGGACGCTTCGAGCGACTGTCTCCGAGGTACTCGTCAATCGTAGCGGTGCGGTCTATCGTAAGAATAGTGACGCAGTGCAAGCGCTCTCGTTGCTTCAGGCGGCGCTCCTTGTGTATCCCAACAACGACCGCGCACACCGAGCGGCCGTTGAGCTCGGCCTTATTCGCCTTGCCGAACTTGTCGCGGCGGGGGATACGACCGACCAGGCGACCGCAGTTTTGCAGGTCTCGCTTGAGACGACGATTCAGCATGGCCTCGCCGCAGTTTCAATCAACAGTGGCGACTACCAGAACTGGCTGGCGCTTGCGGGACTCTACAAAAATCTCGCGGGTGCGGGTGTGCAAGGCGCGTTTGAAAATGCGGAAGCTGCTTTTGAGAAGGCGTCCTTGGACAATCCACTGAGTCCACTACCGCTCGTACAAAGAGCACAGCTCTATATAGCGAAGGATGACTTGCCGCAAGCAATCATACTTCTCGATCGGGCCATCAGTCTCAAGGGCAATTTTGCCGCCGCATATTTATTGCGCTCTCAGGTGAATGCGGCGCTCGGCAACCGCGAAGCATCGGTGAAAGACGCTGCGGCCGTCGCCCAGATAGCTCCTGAGGATTCAATCAGCTGGTATAACCTCGGTGCGATTCTCTACGATGCGGGTTCATATGTGGAGGCAGCTCAATCGCTTGAAAAGGCTGTGGCGCTCCAGAGTAACTACGCGAATGCACTCTTCTTGCTTGGCCTGAGCTATGAGAAGCTTGGCCGCACCGAAGACGCTCTTGCCATGCTCGAACGTGCCGCGAGTACAAATCCGGGCGATGCAACGCTTGCGCGTATCATAGAAAATATTCGCGCTGGTGGAGCGTCGCAGGGTGAGGAGAGTGTGCGTTAGCTGCGTATGGGTATCATACAATCGAACAGAGAGCAGATGCTCGGTGTCCTATGATAGCGATAGCAGAACGAGCATTTCGGTTTCTCTCTAGTGAAGTCCGCGGATTGCACGCAGCAGCATACGTGCTTGCCACGTTTGCGTTGCTCTCATCTCTCTTAGCGCTCGTGCGTGACAGGCTTCTTGCTCATGCTTTCGGCGCATCGACGACTCTCGATATCTACTATGCAGGTTTTCGGATACCTGATCTGCTTTTTGTCGCGACAGGTGCGCTCGTCTCGGTATATATACTTATTCCAGAGCTTGTTCGTCGGAGCAAAGAAGAGCAGAGAGATTACATAGACACCATCGTTCTCGGATTCTCAACTCTTGCCATCGTTCTCTCCGGTATTGCGGCACTGTTTGCTCCCTACATGCTCTCTGCGCTCTTTCCTGCGTACGTGGGAGAGAGCGCTGATTTGCTGGTCTCTGTGACGCGGATACTCCTTCTGCAGCCCATTCTTCTGGGTCTCTCAAATATTCTCGCGGCCATTACGCAAGTGCAGCATCGATATGCAATCTACGCACTCTCACCGCTGCTCTACAACATAGGTATCATCGCAGGCATCGTGTTCTTGTATCCGCTCTGGGGGCTCAGCGGGCTCGCGGTGGGCGTGGTGCTCGGTGCCGCTCTGCACCTCATTATCCAACTTCCTTCGATTATCTCAGACGGATATTTCCTACGCGTGCCGCGATTCATGGAGCCTCGCGCGCTTTATGAGACGGCACGTGTCTCTATCCCGCGCGCACTCGCACTCTCTATGAACCAATTAGCTTTTTTGGGGCTCGTAGCGCTTGGATCGACGCTGACGGTCGGATCGGTATCGGTGTTTATGTTTGCCTTTAATCTCCAGGCAGTGCCGCTCGCCATCATAGGTGCATCGTATTCAGTGGCGGCATTTCCTACGCTCGCTCTCGCGCTTTCGCGAGGGGAGAGGAGTGAATTTATTGTGCATGTGGCGACAGCTGCGAGATACGTATTTTTCTGGTCGGTGCCCGCGAGCGCGCTCATACTCATACTTCGCGCGTACATTGTGCGCGTGGTCCTGGGAACTGGTGCTTTCGACTGGACCGACACACGACTCACCGCTGCAGCATTCGCGCTCCTGGCGTTTTCTTTGGTGAGCCAAGGCATCATGCTGCTTCTCGTGCGCGGATACTATGCGGCCGGGAGGACATTTATCCCATTTGTCGTTTCAGCTTGCATGGCACTTCTCACGCTCGCGCTCGCGGCGCTCATGCTCGGAGCGCTTTCCACGCCTGCCATCCTCAGCTGGATTGAACATGCACTTCGTGTAGAGAATCTCCCTGGTACGGCGGTTCTCGGGCTCGCACTTGCATACACGGCATCATCGCTTCTTGGCACGCTCTTGATGGCAATCTTGTTTGAGAGGAGATTTAATGGCTTTATTGCACAAGTACGGGGAGCGTTTTTTGAAAGTATCGTCGCAGCGGCGGCAGGTGCGGTAGCGGCATACATAGGACTTACGGTCATCGGCGTCTTCGCAGATACGACCTCATCGCTTGCAGTCTTTCTGACCGGATTTGGAGGCGGCGTGTGCGGTATCGTGGCTGCGGGCGTTGCGTACCACTTCCTCGCAAGTCGCGAATATGCCGAGACTTTGGCTTCGGTGCGTGCTCGACTCTGGAGGGCGCAGCCAAAGGACGAAGTCATATTGGTTTCGTCGGCTGAAGAGTGACGCTCGGTAGCATGATCTTTTTGAGTACGAGATTTCACTGCTGTGAAATCTCTCAGTTCTCGCACCGTCGTGCTCAAAAGCCTCAAAAAGACCACGCCACGCTCGCTTGATGCTTGGAATGCAATGAAGCAGCGGGATGAGGAGATATTTGCTAGGATAAGCAGCCATGGCGAAAAACATACGAAACTTCTCAATCATCGCGCACATTGACCACGGCAAGTCGACGCTGGCTGACCGTATGCTCGAAATCACGCATACCATCGAGCCTCGCCATATGCAGGCACAGGTGCTCGATAAGATGGATCTGGAGCGTGAACGCGGTATCACCATAAAGATGCAGCCGGTGCGCATGAACTGGCAAAAAGACGGGGAGGAGTACGTCATCAATCTCATCGACACGCCGGGACATGTAGACTTTTCTTACGAGGTTTCGCGTGCGCTTACTGCCGTCGAGGGTGTCGTGTTGCTCGTGGATTCCACACAGGGCGTCGAAGCGCAGACACTCTCGGTGCTCTCTGTGGCAAAGGAGCTCGGCCTCGTGATTGTGCCTGTTGTCTCAAAAATTGATGCGCCCGCAGCGCGCGTCGCGGATATTACAAGCGAGCTCGCGATGCTGCTTGGATGCAAAGAGGAGGATGTGTTGCCTGCGTCAGGAAAGACAGGGCAGGGCGTGCCAGACATACTCGATGCGATTGTCGAACGCGTCCCGCCTCCCAAAGGAAGCGGCGCGTCGCAGGCGCTCGTCTTTGATTTCGGGTATTCGGATCATCGAGGCGTTATCATCTATTGTCGTATCTTCGGTGGGTCTATTGCAAAAGGTGACGCGCTCAAGCTCATCGCGTCGGATGCGCCGTTCAATGCGGTAGAAGTCGGCGTGTTGACGCCGGATGAATCGCCGCGTGACAAGCTTCTTGAAGGAGAGATTGGTTACATCGTGACTGGCATCAAGAAGCCCGGCATCGCCTCAGTGGGTGATACGGTCACCTCAGTACGCAACCCCGGACCCGCATTTCACGGGTATCGCTCGCCAACGCCCGTTATCTGGGCGTCAGTCTATCCAGAGAGCCAAGACGATCTCGCGCTTCTGAGACAGTCCCTCGAGCGACTGAGGCTTTCGGACTCTTCGCTTTCATACGAAGAAGAGTCTTCCGGAATCATGGGAAAAGGTTTTCGCTGTGGCTTCTTGGGGATGCTTCACCTCGAAATTGTCATAGAGAGATTGCGTCGTGAATTCATGCTTGAGCTTGTGGTCACGATGCCCACGACCGTGTATGAAGTCACACATGTAAACGGCGAGATTGAGGAGGTCTATTCACCCGCTCGCATGCCAGACGATGGACTCGCTAAGAAAGTGCGCGAGATGTGGGCAAACATAACGGTGATATCGCCCCCAGAGCATCTTGGGGTTATCGCACAGCTCCTCTACGACCATGAGGCTGAAGTGGGCGATACAGAGACGCTTCCCGACGGAAAAACTGCGGTACACGCCAAGATGCCTCTGCGCGAGCTCATGCGACAATTTTTCGACAAACTCAAGAGCGTATCGAGTGGATATGCGTCGCTTTCGTACGAGCTCATAGGTATGCGCGACGCTGATGTGATGCGCCTCGATATACTTGTGGCCGAAGAACCAGTTCCGGCATTTGCGAGGATTGTCTCGAAGAGGCGGGTGCAACAAGAAGCCGAGTCAATGGTAGAGAAGTTGGAAAAGCTCTTGCCACGACAAATGTTTGAACTCAAGATTCAGGCGAGGGTCTCTGGGCGCATTATTGCCTCACGGCGACTCTCCGCAATGAAAAAGGATGTTACCCAGCATATGTACGGCGGCGATATCACGCGAAAGATGAAACTTCGAGATAAGCAGAAAAAAGGAAAGAAACGCATGCTCGCGCGCGGTACGGTAGAGATACCACCTGACGTTTTCCTTAAAGTGGTGCGCGACACAGGCGCAGAGTGAGCCTATTGTAGGAGCGCTCCGAAGATAAAGTCGGGGAGGCCCGGTGCGAAGAAGAGCACCATGCCCAAAATAATCACGACAGCCACAAAGCCCCAGGCAATCTTCATTATCTTCCGGGTGCGGTGATGAAACAGGAAGCTCATATCTTTGTCCCCTCAATATAATGCTACGATACCGAAATGGCAATACGCGAGCGACACGCAGCGCTTGTGAGACTCTTTTGGAGACGACTCAGTATTGTGGTGTTGATTCTCTTGATTGTCGTCGCGGGCTTTGCAGTGTGGGGTGTTTCCGAGAAGGAACGCGAATCCCGCGCGCTTCGCGAGCAGGCTGAGAGGCAGCTCAACGACCTGAGAGAGCAGGAGGCGAGCCTGAGCGGGCACATCCGCAAGCTCAAGACCGATAGGGGCAAGGAAGAGGCGCTCAGGGAGCAGTATGGGGT
>CAZPGE010000011.1:0-7886 GCA_964586255.1 uncultured Candidatus Saccharibacteria bacterium
TTGCGACATACGCTTCTGAGACGTACGCGTATACCAGTTCCGCCACATGCCCGTGGTGCGCATTGTAGCGGATTTCACCCTTTCGGAAAGTACGGGTAGCCAGCCGGATATTTAAGGGCCGAAGGATTGGTACCGTCCCAAGATACCTCACCGTGCACCACCATGTTGGTAATACGCGGCTGCCATTCGTGCTCTGCGGCGTGCACCACAAACGCAATGTCTTCCGCCGACATGCCACTCACAATTGGCACACGATATTCGAAAAATATCGGTCCTCTGTCGTACTCGTCGGTCGTGAAATGCATCGAGAATCCGGACTCTGATATTTCTCCCGCATCGAGCGCACGCTTCACTGCTTCGTGAATATACTGCCCATACATTCCCTTTCCTCCGAACCGGCCATGGTCGAACGAGAGGAGCGCAGGATGGATATTAAACGTACGTCGCGGGTCGAGTCCCTCGATTTTCTTGAGCCAGCCGGAGAGCGCGACCCACAGCTCGCCTTTCTCTATTGCAGTATTTTGCAAAATACTAGAATAGTTTTGTGCATTATACGGACCCGGAAAATAGAGAAATGGAATCTCGAGGCGGTCGGCTCGCTCGCGCACGCCGCCATGCTCGTGATTCGATACGACAGCCACGATGTCTGCATCTAGGTCTTTTGATGTTGCCAGATTTTCAAACCCGGTTCCTCCACCGTCTTGAGTGCCCGACGCAAAGACGACGATTTTCGGCCGCATAGACGGCTCACTATACCCTGCTATCATGCCGACATGAAGAAGTTTGGCACGCCGGGCAAGAGTAATTCCGTAAAGATACTGATGCTCGGCTCAGGTGAGCTTGGCAAGGAGGTCGTCATCGAGGCACAACGATTCGGCGTGGAGACAGTCGCGTGTGACAGGTATGAAGGTGCCCCTGCCATGCAGGTCGCCCACCGAAGCCACGTCTTCAACATGCGCGATGGCAAAGAGATGCGCCGCATTATCGAAAAGGAAAAGCCCGACTTTATCGTGCCGGAGATAGAAGCCATCGCGACCGACACGCTCGTCGAGCTCGAAAAAGAAGGTTGGACGGTAATACCCACCGCGCGTGCAGCGAGGCTCACGATGGACAGGCGTGGTATCCGCGAGCTCGCGGCGGAGAAGCTCAAGCTCCCTACGTCGCCCTACCGATTCGCCGCTTCGCTCGAAGAGTTGCACGCAGGTGCCGCGGCCGTCGGCTTTCCCTGTTTTATAAAACCGACCATGTCCTCATCGGGTCATGGCCAATCCGTGGCTAAAAAACCCCAAGATTTGGCGAGGAGCTGGAAGCACGCAATGGAGGGCACACGCGCACAAACAGGTATGGTCATCGTCGAAGGTGCTATCAAGTTTGATTACGAAATCACCCTACTCACCGTCGCTCACGCAGGCGGCATATCTTTTTGTGAACCTATCGGGCACATACAGATAGATGGCGATTACCGCGAGTCCTGGCAGCCACAACCGATGTCAAAGACGGCGCTCAAAAATGCGCGGCACATAGCGGGCACTGTAGTGAAAGATTTGTGCGGAAGTCCGCCAGCTGGCGGAGGCCGCGGAATCTTCGGCGTCGAGCTTTTCGTGAAAGGCGATATGGTCTGGTTCTCCGAGCTCTCTCCCCGTCCGCACGATACCGGCATGGTGACGATGGCCAGCCAAAACATGAGCGAGATGGAGCTCCATGTCCGCGCAATCCTTGGACTCCCCATCCCCGAAATCACCTGTCGCCCCGGTGCAAGCGTCCCTCTGCTCGCGGAAATAAAGACTGATACCCCCGCATACACGGGCGTCGCAGATGCACTCAAGCAGCCGAATACGTGGGTGCGCATCTTCGGCAAACCGATGTCCCCCGGCCACCGCCGCATGGCGGTCGTCACTGCGCTCGGTAAGACAGTCGCAGAGGCGCGGAAGAAGGCCGCCATAGCCGCGAAGAAGATTCGCGTTATCAAGAGGTAGCGTTCTTACGCCGCGCAATGTAATACTCCGCAATCTGCCCGATGACCGGTAGGTCAAGAAATATTTGTTTGAGTGTGAGTTTTTCGGGTATAAACGGCGAGAAGAAGAGGAGCACAATCACGATGAAAATGAACGGGTCGAATTCGATTCCCATGACCATGAATGTACCGATATGAAAGAGCATCAGCTCAAACGCCCATAGCTTTTGGAGAGACGGTCGTATCATCGTCCAGAAAGCAAAGAGTTGGAAAAAATGCGAACCCACGTAGAGTGGCCACGCGATGAGCGGGTGCGCGACTACGAATGCCGCTAGAGGGGCTTCCTGCTGGAGTTTCGGTACCCAGTCAGCCACTTGGTATGCAAAGGCAAGCGGTGAGAATCCATGCATCTCCCCCGCGAGGAGCTGTACGAATGCGGCGTGGAACTTCCAGAAACCGGCCATAGTGTACAAGAGCATGAGTGATGCCTGTGCCCACCAGATGATAAGAAGCAGCCGGCGATTTCTCTCCGATCCCGCACGCACCGCGTCAAAGGAGGGCAAGAACACGAAAATGAGCGTCGCATAGACCCATGGATAGAGCTCGTGCACGGGAGATCCAAACGAGCTCGCGAACGCATGTGCCTGCCACACGCCGACGAAGACGAGAAGTCTCACTATCCGATACCGATAGAGGAGCATTCCGAGGAGGCTCACGATAAGGAACGAAGAGCGGATGATGCTAATCGTCACATCATCACTAAGAGCAAGTGCCTCTGACCAGAAGAGAGGCCATATCGGGTCAAAGTTCTCGCGCATCAGCGGGACGGACCAGCTCCTGAAAAACGCATAGGCGATGACGGGCACCACGACGTAGAACGCCATGACGAGCGTCTCTGCTTTGCGCATAACCGAAATATCCTTAGAAAGCGCCGTCAGTGAGGGGTACCGCAACCGATTTCGCATGTGAGTAATGATAGGCATCAGCGTAATGTTTCGTACATCCCAAGAGACGTTGTCGACGCATGCCCACCCGCTTTCCATTGGGCAACGGGATCGTATGAGATGCGCAATAGTTCGTATTGCGCTGACTCTCCACCAAACATCCGCTCGAAAGACGCTCGATATTGCTCCGCGAGCTCTGTACGACCCTTATACACAAACCGTCCAAATTCTTGAATCGCGTAGATATACTCCGTCGGTGACTGATGTATCTTGTCGAACAACGGTCGAGCTTCGGAGAATACGAGTGCAGGATCATATACTTCGTCGCCGACAGAATGGAAAGCCACAGTAAACGTCTCCTCTGAAGGATTCGGAATATACGCAAATAAGAACCACGAGAAGAACGGGTACGTCTCGGAACCATCTCGCACCGACCGCTCAAAGAGCCCCATGCATCCGTAGACCACAAAACTCGCGATGATAATCTTTTTGAGTGTCTCGTGCGAGAGCATCATACGCGATTCCTCGCTATTCTACAGATTCGATCGAGGCACCGAGTCTCGTGAGGCGCTCCGCGAGGTTGGCGTAGCCTCGATTTATCGGATAAACGTTGCGGAGCATACTCTCACCCTCCGCAGCGAGCATCCCGATGAGGAGGAGCGTGGCTGGGCGAAGCGCCGGAGGCGCTTCGACGTCGGCTGCGCACAGCTTCGTCGGTCCCACCACAAGTACGCGATGCGGGTCGAGGAGCTCCATTTTCGCTCCCAGTTTTTCCATCAACATGTAGTGTTTTGCACGACCGTCGTACACCCAATCGTGAATCATGGTCGTCCCCGTAGCCTGTGTCGCCACCGGCACAAAGAACGGGAGGTTGTCGATGTTGATTCCCGGATACGGACGCGGCGCTATCTTCTCCGGTGCCGCAACGAGCTCTGAGGGATGAATCCTGACGTCGGCAAGAATCGTCTTCCCATTGTGTGATGTGTACCGCTCTCCTATATCGTAACGAAGTCCCATTTGGCCGAGCGTGTAGAGCTCCAGCTCGAGGAAGTCCATCGGACAGCGCTCGATGGTAATCTCCGATTTCGTCGTCGCTGCGAGTGCTATAAAAAACATCGACTCAATAGGGTCCTCACTCGGGTGTCCCTCTATGAATTCATCTATGTATTCGGTCCCGTGTACCACAAGCGTCGAAGTGCCGATACCCTCTATCTGCACACCACAGCGCTCCAGGAAGAAGCAGAGATCCTGCACCATATAGTTGGCCGACGCAAATTTGATGGTGGTCGTGCCGGGAATCTTAGCGGCGGCCATGAGTACATTCTCGACACCTGTGTCCGATGCCTCGTACATGATTATGTGGGCGGCTTTCCGCTCACGGACTTCTACGTGGTACGTATGTGTCTCCTCGTTGCCGCTTATCTCGATACCGAGCTTAGCGAGCGCATCGATGTGTGCGCCGAGATTTCTCTTTCCCAGGTCGCAGCCTGTCGGAGCCGGCAGGTCAAAAGAGCCGAGGATGTGCGCGAGTGGTGCGATAAAAAGCGCGATAGAGCGCGTGCGACCGGCGGACTCTTGATTGATTTTACTGAGATCAAATTTCTCTGGCGGTGTGATACGAATATCGCCGCTCTCCTCCCACACAATCTTGACCCCAATGCTCTCCATCACTTCGATAAGGCGCTTCACTTCTTCGATACGCGGCATGCGCTTCAAGACAGTCTCGCCGCGGTTGAGGAGCGAGGCCGCAAGAAGCGCTACCGCGGCATTTTTCGAGATATTGGTCTGCACCGAGCCGGAGAGCGTCTTGCCGCCCGATACACGATAATTCATGGGCGTATTATACGTTTTTGCCCCGATTTTACGAATGCACAGTGTATGCTTGCACATTAACGGATTAGCGTGACTATTGAGGAAGGAGCGGCATTCGCGCGCTCCGCATACAGGGAGGCAGACTCCAATGCGGTACACTCGTCGCCACAAGCTGAGCTGGAAGATCCGTCGGTCGTTCTCGATTCTCGGTGTCTACGCCACCGGGATGTCGTCGGGTGTGAAAAGCCTCGACGGCTACCAGTGGTTCTGAGCTTCGCCGCGTTTTTCGCGTATTGAGTCGGGTCCTTTGGACCCGATTTCATTTTTATGTTTGGTGCGTCCGGAAAGAATCTTCCGCGCCTCTCGCCTCGCGGTCGCGCGAGCTCGCGCGACATCGCTCCGGCGTTCGATTCTTCACGCACGCCTTTGGCGTGCTCGTCCTTACCTCGTTTCACTCGGTGCGTCCGGAAAGAATCGAACTTTCGACCTCTGTCTTATCAGGACAGCGTTCTACCACTGAACTACGGACGCATTTCTATCGAACCTACCTACAGAATCTTAGCCTCGAATCGAGACCAACACTTGCGACTGTATCATCCACCGGAGCTACGGACGCATTTGTTGTGTACGGGCGATAGTAACAAAAACCGCGATTGTCCGCCACTTTCGCGGGTATACACTTACTCCCATGAAAGAGGCCGCAATCTCACGAATATCATCCGCACTATTGCTGCTGAGGCCCACTTTTTTGCGGCAGCATAAAGCGTACACGCGCACTGACTTCCAAGGTGACATGGTGGCTGGAATCTCAGTGGCTGTAGTCCAGATACCACAGGCAATGGCTTTCGCGCTCATCGCCGGACTTCCGGCTGTATACGGCCTCTACGCTTCGCTTTTCGGATGCATCGCATCGCTGTGGGGCTCTTCGCGCCAACTCTCGACAGGACCCGTCGCCATGGTGAGCCTCCTCACCTTTACCTCCCTCGTCTCACTCGCGCCTCCCGGCAGCGAGCACTTCATCCGCCTCGCCGCCACACTCGCACTTCTTACGGGGCTCATATATCTCCTCCTCGGATTTTTCCGATTCGGCTCTATGATTCACCTCGTCCCTCACTCAGTCATCGCGGGATTCTCGAGCGCGGCGGCGGTCCTTATCGTCATATCGCAAATCCCGACACTTTTAGGGATTTCTCTCCCCTCATCGGAAATCGTTCTCCGAAATATCCTGAACCTCGTCCAAACGCTGCCGCACCTCTCGCCCATAGCGACTGCGCTCGGTATCGGCGCGCTCGTCATTCTCGTCCTTTTTCGAAGATTGCCCCACTCCTTTCCGAGCGCTCTCATCGTGCTTCTACTCGCAATTCTTGCGGGATACGGTCTGCGACTCGACCTCCACGGCGTCGCAATCATCGGTGAAATCCCGTCGGGCCTACCGCATCTCGTCTTGCCCTTTATCGGCGTAAACTCGCTCGCGCTCTTGCTGCCCAAAGCTGCTGTGCTCGCGCTCGTTGCGTTTGTCGCGACTCATGCCAACACAGCCACACTTGCCCGTAGCACGCGCGAACGACAAGACACCGACCAAGAGCTCGTCGGACAAGGCTTGGCCAACGTAGTCGCAAGCTTCTTTCAAGGCTACCCTATCAGTGGCTCGTTTACGCGCAGCGCGATAAATAGGGAGGCGGGTGCACGCACGAGCTTTTCATCGGTCGTAAGCACTGGTGTGACACTCGCCACGATACTTTTTCTCACTCCTCTCTTTTTCTACTTACCGCTCACCGCACTCGCGGCTATCGTGATTCTCTCTGCCGTGTCACTTATAGATATCAGACGGATACGCGAAATGTATGCGATTTCGCGCTCCGACGGGCTCGTCGCGCTCTTCACCTTCTGCATGGTCTTCGTCATGAAGCCTGAGGATGCACTTTTCACCGGTATGGTGGTCGCACTCTTGGTCTTTATCCGACAAATGGTATGGGGTTCACACGTATCCGAAGTCGGTATCGATGTCGAGAAGAGAGTCTTGCTAAGCACCATCCAAAACGACCAGGTGCGTATCTTCCCGGGGGTCGTGATTGTCCGCGTCGGCGTATCGCTCTACTACGCCAACACCGACCAAGCGCTTACGCAGGTCGACGGGATCATCGCATCACACACGCACCAAGGAGACCAGGTAAAGAATCTCGTACTCGATATGTCGGGAGTCAATTTTGTCGACATCAGTGGTATGGAAATACTCGAAGAGTATATAGAAAAGTGGGAGCAGCAGCATATGCGAATTTCGATGATATACGTGCGCGAACAAGTGTTTGAAATCCTCAAAAACACCTCGTATTTCGGGCACCGCAATATCTTCTACAACATATCCGAGCTGCGCACACAGCTACAGCTCATATAGAAAAGCATCAGCCGGGTTCGCGAGAACCCGGCTGTATGGTGGGCACATCGTGTGCCTCACGCTTGTTTCAAGGGCTTCTTGTCCTCGGGCTTGGTGTACAGCGCCATGATGGCGGCCGGGACCACCAGAGCCACCAGTGCGCCCACGAGCTGCACGGCGAGCAGCGCGGGATTGTACCCACGTGCCTCACCCCGGTGTCGACGCCGAACGATACGACCATCGTAGAATGGTCGGTTAAACGGATTCAGATTCATGACACTCCTCCCTCAAGGAATGGCAGTCACTCTGCTGCCAGAAATCAGTATAGCGCCTTTCTACCCGGCAAAACAAAAAAACACCGTGCCCATTAGGGTCGGCGTTTTTTTAGATTGCACGTTCACACACTCGCAAAATACACACTCTTTTGTTTCGTCCAAACAATCGGTCTTTCCCGATCAGTCAGGCATCATTTAAGGATGAATGCCATTTCCTAATTCGCTTCCGCCATTTGGCGGAGAGCAAGTATCGACTATCAGCTTCCGCTCTCTTGCGAGAGGTTCAGCGTCCAATTTTGGAATGAATCCACGAGCAGCTTCCGCTACCCGTGCCTTGTTACGACTTACTCTTTGTCATTGAGTTTGCCTTGGTACCTCTCGAGGAGGTCCTTCGGGCACTCCCAACTTCCCTGAGTTGACGGGCGGTGAGTACAAGGCTTGAGAACGTATTCACCGTGGTGTAGCTGACCCACGATTACTAGCGATTCCGGCTTCATGGGGTCGAGTTGCAGACCCCAATCCGAACT
>CAZPGE010000012.1:0-5805 GCA_964586255.1 uncultured Candidatus Saccharibacteria bacterium
GGACGGAATCGAACCGTCATCGGCCCCTTCGGAGGGGGCTATCCTATCCGTTGAACGACGAGAGCGTCTCGATACTATACTCCTCATTCTATTGTGACTACCATCACCGAACGTATTTTATGGGTGTACTGAAATGTAAAGTCCGCCCAAGCGCGGGCGGACTTTGTTCGTGACTGGACGGTCAGTCGCGAATCAGCAGAGATGTCACGTACTCCACCTTTTCGAGGACCTCGTAGTGATCGAAGAGGAGAACGTCCTCGCCTGTGGTAGGACTCAGTCCCATGGCAGCAGGTCTTCCCATGTCGCCCCGGACGAACTCCGCCTTGATGAACCGGATTCCGTCGAAGCGGTTCTTTTCGGCGGTGATCTTCGCGAGAACCTTGGTTGGTCCAACGAGCTCGACGGCTACCACATCCCCGAATTGTTGAACGAGCTCGAGCACTTCGGCCGCCGGATCGTCGCCGAACCGAAATTCGGAAAGGGTGGTAATTTCCACATTCCCGAACGCCTTTTGTAGGGCGCTTCTCCTGGCCTCGTCAATGGGGTAGTGCATGATTCGGAGGACCCGCACCGCCGCTGTTTTTACGAGCTGCTCGTCATTGCTCGCTCGCTCCGGTTGAGTTTGTGTTCTCATGGTTTCCTTTCCAGAGCATTGTGCTCGTATTAATCTAATGCGACAGTAGGGCATTTAAGAACAAAAGTAAAGATTCGCGAGGACCGCGATTACGCTTATCGACCATTACATGGTCAGTACACCTTGCGGATACTTTGCTTCAGGAAATCGCAAAGTATGCTCGCAAGGTCTTCGATTCCTCGACGCAGGTCTCCCAGACCTGCTCGGGGGCACCAAAAGGAAAAACGGCATTGCTGCCGTTTTTCCTTTTGGTGCCCCCGCGAGGAATCGAACCTCGATTACGAACTCCGCAAGCTCGCGTCCTATCCGTTGAACGACGGGGGCGTTACTGAATGTATATCAGAATCTAAGCCACGCCGCCACCAGATCGCTGAACGTATGCGGGTGATCGGCCTCGTCGACGTGATGCAGGAAATGCGCGTATATCATGTCGGCGTCGACTCCCTGAAGGGGGATGACTAGGTGTGGCGAATGCCAGCTGGCCGTCTTGATAGACAACAGAGGAGGATATTCCCCGTCGATGTCTTCAAGCACGGTGAATGAGTGCATGCGCTCGTAGGGGTGCAGGTCCATGCCAATCATGAGCCCCGTATCGAGGAGCTGGAACTTGTGAATCGGTGGTTCTTTTGCCGCGTGGAGCGCGATTGCTACGGTCGCGATGACGATAAGGACTGCAAGGAGGAAATTGCCGAAAAGTATCGATGCGATTGTAGCTGCGATCGCGACGATGCCGAGCGCCCAATACCAATCAGTGCTTTTGGGATCATGATCATATTCGCGTCCCTCCCATTCCACAATCACGCTTGTAGCCATGTGAAAAGTATAGCACCAGCATTTGATGCAACGATTGGTTCCACTGCGGAGAGGGTGGGATTCGAAATCGCAAGGAAGGCCCCGTCTTAGACAGAAAAGTTAGTTCCATTGCGGAGAGGGTGGGATTCGAACCCACGGTCCCGTTTCCAGGACTCAAGTTTTCAAGACTTGCGCGTTCGACCGCTCCGCCACCTCTCCGCAATGGAACCAACTTACGTGTTACTAAGCCAACTGCCTTTCAGATAATGCTCTTCAGCATGACAGTTGGGACAGAGCAATTCCAAGTTACTCAGATCATTGTTTTTCCTATTTCTATCCTTATGATGAACATTTAAGATTTCCTTTTTAGCATACCCACACCTTTCGCACTCTGCTCCTTTTGAGGCGAAGACGCGTAATTTTATAGATCTTTGATCTAAGACTTTATCTTTCTTTGGTCTGCCCAACTTGTATTGGATCCCGGTCCTATTCTTGTTAGCACAGGCTCTGCTACATGTTTTTGCATTTTTATATGCCTGAATAGACGTTCCACATATGATACACGGAGTCTCTACTCTGTTTGCGACTCCATAACATTTTTGACTACAGAAGACTCGTCCGCGGGCTATCTCAGCAGGCCGCCTATAAATCGGCTTTGCGCAAGCAAAACATACAGTGTTCGGGTTTCTTTTATGTTGCTCGGCCACTACTCCAGTATACCACGCCACCTCTCCGCACTAGAGCCAACTATTTGAACAACTTCGGCGACGCTGACGAGACTGTATCAGACTTCATGGGACGGAACCAGATGAGGTAGATAATCTCAAGGATGCCAAGCGTATTCACGACGAGGAGGGCAACAAACCATGCGACCTGGCCGCCACGGGCGGCATGCCAGAGCGCGCAGCCCTTTATGATGATAGACCACAGGATGATGAGAGGCAGGAATGGCAGGACCGGGACGAGGAACGACGGCAAGAACGGCATAGCGGCCGAGGAGAAAGAAGCGTACATCAGCGGGAAGTAGTGCATAGATGCACTATATACCATACACTTTAGGCATGCGATATCTCGGCGTTGATTACGGAAGCTCCAAGATCGGCCTCGCGCTCTCTGACGAGGCGGGAACCATGGGGTTTCCTCATGCCATAGTGTCGAATACGCCACGGCTCGTCGACGAGCTCTGCACGCTTATTGCCGAGAAGAACGTGGGCGCGGTGGTGATAGGCGAATCGCGCACGCTTGAGGGCGGAGAGAATCCTATCGCCCGGAGCGCGCACGAGCTCGGCGACCAGCTCACCTCAAGGGCGGGCATTCCAGTGCTCTATGAGTCGGAAGTATTCACGAGTGCTGAAGCGCTCCGCGCCCCAGAGAAAGAAGCGAAGTCACGCTCCCCGAAACAGCGCAAAGTCATAGACGACAGCGCTGCCGCCCTTATCCTTACCAGTTATCTTTCCCGTACGAATCATGAATAAGCCACGCATCACCATCGAAGAGTTCTCGAAGATAGACGTACAGGTGGGTACGGTGCGTACTGCCGAGCGTGTACCGGACACTGACAAACTCTTTCGGCTCACCGTCGATTTCAATGAAGTTGGGGCTGATGGGTCGCCAAGTCTGCGGCAGATTATTTCCGGCATTGCTGCATATGTTCCTGAACCAGAAACGCTTGTGGGGCGTCAGCTCGCATTTGTGACGAATCTCGAACCGCGTACGATACGCGGACTTGAGAGTAACGGCATGCTGTTCGCTGTGGGGGAAGCGGAATCGTTTGCGTTCCTCGCGCCTGATCGGGAAGTCCCTCCCGGTACGAGTGCACACTAATTCGGCTTCGTAGTGTCGGTGCGCCGGAAAAATCGACTATACTACAGTCATGTCTCTCGTTTTTAGTGAACGCCTGCGTGCTCTTTTCGCGCCACCAGAGTATATGGCGCTGCCGCTTTCTGGCATCGATCTCTCCACGAGCGGAGTGAAGGCGGTGCGTCTCGCAGAAACTGTTGATGGCCTCACCCTCGCAAGCTATGTGGAGACGAGACTTCCGGCAGGAGCATTCACCGATGGCGAGATTGTCGACCATGAGGCCGTCATGGAAGCGCTCATCTCTGCCACCGAAGCGACCGGCATCTCCACCGCGAATGTCGCGCTGCCAGAATCGAAATCCTATCTGTTCGAGACCACTGCGACTGGCCGCAACAAATCCGAATGGCGTACCGCGATTGAGCAGCATCTGGATGAATTCGTCCCGCTCCCGCCGGAAGAGACGATATTCGACTTTGTGGAAGTCGGTCATGCGGAAGGGGGCGAGACGCTCGTCGCCGGCGTCGGGTTCGCGCGACGCATTGTTGACGAGACGCTGGCCATCTGCGACGAGGCGGAGATTGGCGTACGCGCCTTCGAAGGAGAGACGTTTGCCTCTTCTCGCGCACTCTTGCCGATGAATGATGACAGCACGGTGCTCATTATCGACGTTGGGAAGACGACCACGAAACTCGCAATCGTGACGAACTCTGTGCCGCGTTTCGCGACCACCATTAACATTGGTGGCCACGCGCTCACGCTTGCTGTGCAGAAATATTTCGGCGTGACCGAGGCCGAAGCGCGCAAGGTGAAAGCAGAACGAGGCATCGTGTCGACTCCCGGGAATGAGGAGTACCTTGCAGCCATGCTTTCTACCGTGTCGGCGATCCGTGATGAGATAGCGCGACATCTCAATTATTGGCAGAAACGTGCCGCGCAAGGGGGGCGGTATGCTCCAGTATCGCGAGTCCTTGTGGTCGGTGGGAATGCTTCCGTGCGGGGTCTGCCGGAGTATCTCGAGAGTGCTCTTGAGATTCCCGTCGCTGCGGGGGATGTGTTCACAAACTTCGCGCCGCGCGAGAAATGGATTCCGTCGCTCGACTACACGCAGTCGCTCGCGTACGCCACTGCGATCGGGCTCGCACTCCGTGATCATCCTATGGCTTATGCATAACCGACTCACTAATCTTGTCCCACCGTCTCGGCGCCATCTCTTGGTGCGAGAGTACTATTTCCGTCTCGGTGTCGTCATAAGCATCCTTGTCGCCGCGCTCATAGGGGTTGCAGCTCTTCTGTTGATGCCGACCTACATCTATCTTGCAGGGAGCGCCAAAGAGAAAGAGACTCGCCTCGCGCATATCACGACCTCGCTCGCCTCATCTGACGAGGTGGCGCTCTCGGCACGCCTCTCTGCTCTAGCGAGCGATGCGGCTGCGCTCATCGCTCTTTCGAAGAAACCCTCAGCGAGCGTCGCGATGCGTTCGGTACTCGAGATTCCGCGTCCGGGCATAGCGCTCTCAGGTCTTACGTATACCCCGGAAGCAAAATCCCGCACCTTGCTCGTCACTGGAACAGCGGCGACACGTGACGCGCTGCGCGCGTATCAGATTGCCCTGCAAGGGATGCCGTCAGTCATCTCCGCGACGCTACCAGTGTCCGTCTACGCGAAAGATACTGATATCGGCTTCACAATCACTGTCGCGCTCCTACCATGAGATCTCCACTCATACATTTCATAGCAATACTCGTACTCGGTGTAGTAGTGACGACCGCGTACGGATTCTGGTATGCCGCTGTCTCGCGAGCGAGCCAGCGGGTAGCTGATCTGCAGACGCGCATCGAGGAGGCGAATAAAAACGTGAGTCGTATTGCCTCGGCTCGGGCTGCACTTGCCGAGATAGCGGATGATGAGGAGAAGGTGCGGAGCTATTTCGTACCAGAGTCCGGTGTCGTAGGATTCATCACGACACTGGAACGCTTCGGTCCTCGGGAAAACTCGACGGTGAAAGTCCTTTCTGTATCGACCGCTGGCTCAACTGCGCAACCGCTCCTACTCCTCACACTCTCGATTACCGGCACGTTCGATGCCGTCATGCGTACGATCGGTGCGGTCGAATATGCGCCCTATGACCTCTCGATAACGAAGCTGTCCGTGAATGAGAGCGATGAGAACGTCTGGCAAGCAAGCCTCTCGCTCACTGTCGGTTCAGCGCCGGTAGCGACCACTACCAAACGCACTCCATGACCATGAACTTCTTCGATCGTCTCAAACAACGTATGCACTCGCTTTCAGCCATTGATCCCGAGCGAGACTGGATTATGCTGCTCATCCTGTCGATTATTGTGCTCGCAGTCATCGTGGTATGGAACGCGTTCGTGTTCGATACGGTCGTCCGTGGCGGCGTCATCGGTACACCACCACAGAACGCAGCACCAGTCTTCAGTCAATCATCCCTCGACGCCATCCACGAGGTCTTCGCGAATCGCGCTGCCGAGGAAGAAAAATACCTTTCAGACGGATATCATTACGCGGACCCATCCCGCTAATCCTGTGGTATATCTGTAGAAGGGAATACCGCCCC